>QWOP01000005.1 GCA_003669605.1 Planctomycetota bacterium | reverse complement strand
TCTCCCGAAGAGACGACGGCCCCGTCCTCTGCGAGCGGCGCAGAAGGAGCAACGCAGGCCGCGTCAACTCCACCGGCGCCCTTCCCCGGCCAGTCCAGCCAGTCGGCTGCCGGCGGACAGCGTCGCGGCAATGGCCAATCCGCTCCCCGGCAATCTGCTCGGGTAACACCGCAGCGGCGGGCAGCACTGCTCGACCGCTTGAAAACGGCACTGGCCGCCATGCCTCGTCCCCTGGGACTGGTGCCGACCGCCCCGTCGCCAAGGCCACTTGCCGCCGGCCGGCGATCGACCGGCCAGCATGCGGTGGCTGCCCGACAGGCTCGGGTGCCCACGAAAGCCGTGGTGCTCAAGCCGGATGATACGACTCTGGATGGATTAAGGCCTGCTGATACCGAGAGCCCCGATACCTGCCAGGCCGCAGAAGAGAGTGGGGGTGGGGATGGCAGCGTCTCATCGCTGACCCAGACCTCTGACAACACCCCGACCACGAACCAGCAGGAACCAGACTGTGATCTGGTTGGAGTTCAGGGCTCCGATGAGTCGGTAGGCTTCTTGGATACTGACGACAACGCCGCCTGCAGCGAGGATGCCTGCCCCGCCGCCATCAGCCCGGATGGTGCAGAACTCTCCACCGAGCAGACCACCACCGAGACCTTGTCGGAGCTTGCGACCGTGACAGACCCGCTGACCACTGAGTCCGCGGAGGGGCTCTTCCTGAGCAGTACTCCAGTCGCGTCCGATGAGCAGAGCAGCCTCGATGAGCTCCCCGATGACACCACAAGCTCAAGTCCTTCCCAGAGCGATTCGACGTGGGCGGCGACCACACCTGCCGCCATGACCGACACCCCTGAGGCGACGGCCCCCCGTGAACTGGCCCCCAACCGGCCGGATCAGACTCAGAAAACGCTCCCCCCACAGGCAGTCCGCAAGACGCTCTCTCCGCAGCAACCGAGGTACCGGGCTCCGGCATCGGTGGTTCAGCGGCAGACTCCGCTCGACCGGCTGCAAGCCCGTCTCGAAAGCCTTCCCCGCCCCTTCGGCCTGCTGCCAGCGCCCCGTCCCTCGATGCGTAGCGGAGCCGCTCCTCGGACGCGTCAAGGAGAGACACCGCTTGTGACGGGGCAATTGGCTGGCAAACCGAAGGCGGCCCACGGATCGCCGCGGCCCCTCGCCGCCAACCAGCGGGCCTCGCGGCCGCTGGACAGCGCCGCCGCCTCCTCCGGCCCCGTCGCCCTGGCTCTGGCACCGCACGGTGACGACGAGGCCCAAGGATCATCGGAGACCACAACGCTCGCCTCGGGCAACGATGACGTCGAAGCCCGGCTGGCGGCTGACGATGACAGCACCGCTTCTGACAGTGGCACTGCGGGCGCACCGCCGTCGCTCTCCCCCCCCGGTTCCTCCCCACAGCCCGTCGGGCTGGTCGTCGAGATCCGCGGTCCCGGGGAGGCCGTCAGCCGCGGAGGCCGGGTGGAAATCCACTTCACGGTCCACAACGGCGGCGACACGGTCATCGAGGCGGTCGCTCTGGCGATGCATTTCGCGCATGGGGTTGAACCACTCGCGGCGACAGGTCGGCCTTTTGTGATCACGAAGGACAGTTCGATGGTCTTCGAGACACTTCCACAACTCGCTCCGGGGGAATCCCTGGAGATCGATGTCGTCGCGATCTGCACCCGTGAGGGGAAAGTAGACTTCTTGGCGTCCGCACACTGCGGAGGGAACACCGACCAACGCACCGCCGGAGGGGTGGTGAGCGTAGTCTCGGAAGCCATCGCCGACCATCCCACCGGGACCACGCGTCGCTGATCGAAATTGATCCGGAGGCAGCGTGATCCGGAGGCAGCCAGTGAACCTCATCCACACGCCATCGCGGTCGGAGTTCAGTCCTCGACGAGCGAGAGCGGGAACGGGCTGAGGAGTTCCAGGCCGCTGGCGGTGACGAGGTAGTCGTTCTCGATGCGGATCCCGACCTCGAGGTCGGGGCCGTAGAGTGCCGGCTCAACGGCGATCACATCCCCCTCGGCCAGCACATCGTCCCAACTGGGGTTGAGATGCGGTGTCTCGTGGACAAAGAGCCCGATGCCGTGCCCCAGATGGCTGTCCCATGCACCGAGCTTTGGCGTGGCGTTGAGCCAATCGTGCACCGCAGCGTAGATGTCCTGGCAGCGAACGCCGGGCCTCCCCATCCGCTCCACGATGGCAAACGCCCCGCAGACGCGCTTCCAGGCCTGGTACTGGGCATCCGTGGGGCGCCTGTCGACCGACAGCGTTCGGGCGTTGTCGGCGAAGTAGCCCCGGTAGGCGGGCCCTAGGTCGAGGATGTAGAGTTCGCCGGCCCGTGCCCCGCGCGGACGGGGCGCCCCGCCGCGGACACCAGATGCGTAGTCGTTGCCGGTGTCGGTGATCATCTCCCCGCACGACTCGACAGCCGCTGCCTGCAGGCTGGAGAAGACGGCCAGTTCGGACACCCCCGGTTCGATCATCGCCCGGGCGGTGCGGTACATCGCCCCAGTGGCGTCGATGGCCCGGCGTAACAGCGCCAGTTCATCGGCGTCCTTGCGACGACGCAGGTCCCAGAGCACGGGATCAACGTCCACCAGACTGGCATCGGGGAACAGCCTCGTGACGTGGGGACAGCAGGCGGAAAACTCCACGGCGACTTTGGATCGTGGTCCTCGTGACAACAACCAGTCACCGAGAAGGGCGGCCGAGGCCTGACGCTGGTCGAGCCGCAGCGTCGAACGCCACTTGCTCTGGTAGACGCGGAGGTCATCGGCCGCGGCCAACTCCACCTCCCGGTCGGGGCAAACCAAGAGGACGCGGGCTTGGGAGTCGATAGCCACCAGCGGGGCCCGTGCCCAACGGTAGTCCCAGCGATGTCCGGTGAGGTATTGGACATGCTCGGGTGAGGTGAGCACCACCAGATCCGGGGCCCCACCGGGGGCCGCCGCGAGCCTGGAGAGCAGTCGCTGCTGCCTGGCACGGCACAGATCGAGGTCGAGCAAGGGGATGCCGTTCATTCCAAGACTCCGCAGGGGGCACTGTGGGGATTAGGTGAGTTTTGCCAGCAGCGTCGGATCGAAGGGGGGGAATTTCGGGTCGAGCCGCTCAAGGGTCTGCCGCACGAGCCTGGCGACGACGAGATTCCGGTACCACTTGCGGTTGGCGGGGACGATGTGCCAAGGCGCCTCAGGAGTGTTGCACTGGCTGAGTGCATCCTCATAGGCGGCCGTGAAGTCATCCCACAACTTTCGATCCTCTAAGTCCGCCGGCCCCAACTTCCACTGCTTCTTCGGATCCTTCAGCCGATCCTCCAGGCGCTTGCGCTGCTCGTCGTGACTGATATGGAGAAAGCACTTCACGAACGTGATCCGTCCTTCGAGCAAGAGTTTTTCAAAGGCATTGATCTGGGAATAGCGTTCTTTCCAAATGTGCTTGGCCACCAACTTGCGGACGCGAACCACCACGACGTCTTCGTAGTGGGAGCGATTGAAGATGCCGATCCGTCCATGGGCAGGCACCTTGGCATGAACTCGCCAGAGGAAGTCGTGGGACAGTTCCAGGGAACTCGGGGCCTTGAAACTGGCGACGTCTAGGCACTGCGGGCTGATCCCGCTGGCGAGCATGCGGATCGTGCCATCCTTGCCTGAGGTATCGATCCCCTGGAGGACCACCACCACCGCCCGCTGCGACTCGGCAAACAACCGGTAGGCCAGTTCGTCGAGTTTCTCACAGTGGCCGCGAGTCTCCGCTTCTGCCGCCTCCTTCTCGAGGCCCTCGTGGAAGCCGGCATCGTAGTCGGCGAGCCGGCAGGGGGTGCCGGGGGAAAACTGCAGCGGTTGCGTCATGAAAGGCTCGTCAAGCGGCACCGGGAATATCCCCGGATCCACCCCGGGAAAACCGGGGCCGCGACGGCCACCCCGGCAGCGTTCAGCCGGTGAGTCTAGCAGGCCGGAGGGAAAGTCCTCCCGGGGGCGACCTCAGCCACCGCCGACGCCCCGTTCCAAGGTCGACTGCCGGCCCGACGGCGGACGAGCACGGCCTCGGGCATCGCGGCCGACTGGCGGAAAGCCGGTCGGCTCAGCCGCCATCAGCCGCCATCAGCCGCCATCAGCCGCCATCAGCCGCGAGGAGCACCGAAGAACAGCGCCCGCGAACTGACGGCCCGCTGCCGGCGCCGAATTCTCGGGGCGGAAATCATCCCGGCGGAAAACACGTCGGAGGCGAGCACCGGATCGACCTCGCACTCCCCCGGCAGCACCTCGTCAATGGCGCCGAGCGCCTCCATCTCCTCAAACCCCAGCACATCGGCACCGGGAGCGGCCAGCACGTCGGCGATGGACCGGACCCCCGTCGCCCGGACGGTGCACTGGTCCCCCCCGACATTCACCACGAACGTGGCGGCGTGGGAGGCGGGACGGGTGTTGGCAGTGATCGGGGTGGCTGGCATGGCATGGTCTCCCGTGGGAAAGGGCCCGCCCCTTTTTTTGTAGGCGTTCCCGGCATGGCATCCTGGAGTGCAATCGCTGCGCCGAACCGAATCGAAAAATCGAAACCCCGCCTTGGCTGCTGAACATCTTCCCCATTCTACCAAGTCGTCCACCACGGGCCGTCATCCGGTGCCACCTACCAGCGTCCCGTGCAGATCCTGCAACAGGCCCGGAACATGGGCCGCTTGAGGGGAATAAGCGGCCTGCAATTTCTTCCATCGTCACGACGGCACGCAATCCTGCAGAGCGGGCAAACGAGGGGGTGATGGTACCGGGAGCGCAAAGCCTGACGGCTCAATCGCCCGAGCCCGCACCATTCCCATCGGGACCAGCCCCCTCATCCCGGGAGAGGTCGCGCCGCTGCTGGGCTCCCGTTGGATCATCGATCAAGTCCTCGATCTCTGGGCCAATGCCCTGCGCGCCGGCCACCAGTCCATCGGCGGAGCGCGTCCGCATCCGATCCCGGAGCCTGGCGGCCAGTTCGTAGTCCTCGGCCTTCACCGCGTCGGTGAGCTGCTCCTCGAGTGTCCTCCCCACCTCATACCGCTCGCGAACGCTCTCCCGCATCTGTTCAAGCCTGCGGACGAGTTCGTCATCAGAGAACTGCTCGGCGGCGTCGTATTTGGCGAACAGGTCGCGGAATTGGTCGAGACCGACGTTGATCTCCCGGATCGCCGAGGCGGCATCCTTCTCTTCGAGCGTTGCCAAGGCGGTAGCCTGAACGCGATGAAACAGCACGAAGGGCCTGTACTGCTCGTGGGACAACGTCCACTCGTCGTCCGGGGAATGCTCGCGGACGAAATCCATGAATGACAGACTGTGGTCGGCATCCCTGGCGGCACGACGGTATTCGCGGAGTGACAGCCAACAGATCCGCCGATGGTAGTACTGAACGAACTCCCGATCGGCCTCGATACACTGCTCCTTCGTCAGCCGGAACGACCCGCCGACCCGCACCGCCTCCCCGACGAGATAATCAAAGTAAGTCTCCGCACCGTGGGGGTGGAGTCCGTCGGGCCGCAGGTCGGTCTCCATCTGGAGAACCCCCATGTCGACGCGCATCTGGAGCACGTCGCGACCGTTGCGGGCCTTCACCAGGCGGGCGCTCACCTCACCAGGCTGGAACTCCCAGCCACGGAGCAGGGCATCGATGTCACGGGAAACTGCCATGAACGGTCACCTCGGGATTCGTCAGCCGGGAACTGACTCGTCCCAGCACGGGTGATTATAGCAACGCCGCACCGGGCAACCGCCGCGTGGGTCAATCCGCCGGGCGACCTCGCAGCGCCTTGGTGGCGCCGCGACGCTTCTTTCCGTCGAGTCTTCTCGCGATCGCCCGCCGTGGCACCTTCGTCCGCCGGCGGACACGCGGCGGCCGCACAGCACGCTCCAGCAATGCGGACAGTTTCGCCAAGCAGTCGGCGATGTTCTGTGGTTGATCGCGGAACCGCTGGCTGGTGATGATCAGATGCCCCTCGTTGGTGAGTTGGGGCGCCACCAGTGCCAGAAACCGACGGCGGACGGCCTCCGGCAGGTGGGTGGTGTGCCGGGCGTCAAACCGCAGCATCGCCTTGGTACTGGTGCGGTTGACATGCTGGCCCCCAGGACCACTGCTGCGGGCGAACTGCCAGTCGAGGGCATCGGCAGGGATGACGATCGCCCCATCACCAAGCCTGATTTCCTTCTCGCGTGCCATGTGGAGTACCCTGGGAATGTTCGCAATGGTGTACGCGATTCCCCGCCGGACGGGAATCTCCATCGAGGCTTTCGGCGTCCCCGAGCCAGGAAATGCCATGGTCCACTCCCTTTCTCGAGCCGCCGCGATCCTCTGCCTCTGGCTTCCGCTCGCCGCCGCCGGGGCGCGGGCCGCTGACGACCCGCCGCCAGCCGCCGATCTGGCCAGCCGCAGCGGCGAGGACTGGGGGACATTCCTCGGTCCTGAGGGGACGGGAAGGAGCAGCCTCACGGGGATGGCGGTGCCGTGGCCAAAAGAGGGACCGCGAGTCGTGTGGCATGCCGCGATCGGGGAGGGCTACTGCGGCCCGGCCGTGGCACTGGGGCGGGCGCTGCTCTTCGACCGCGTTGGTGACTCAATCCGACTCCGTGCGCTGGAGGCGGAGACGGGCCGGCCGCTGTGGGAACAGAGCCGGCCGGTGACATACCGCGATTCCTTCGGGTATGACGGCGGCCCCCGCTGTCAGCCGGTGGTGGCCGGCGGGCGCGTGCTGCTGTTTGGTCCCGATGGGCTCCTCGAATGCCGCGCCTTGGCCGACGGGCGGCTGCTCTGGGAGGTGGACACCGCGGCCACCTTCCACGTCGTGCAGAACTTCTTCGGAGTTGGCGCCGCACCGCTGGTGGTCGAGGCCGGAGGGAAGAGTCTGGTGATCGTGCAGGTCGGGGGGAGCCCCGCAGGAATCCTCCCGCCCGCCCCAGAGCGGCTCGATGCGGTCAAGGGGCTGGACAGTGGACTGGTGGCCTTTGATCTGGCCGATGGCAAGGAGGTCTGGCGAGCATCGGACCAACTCGCCAGTTACAGCACGCCGGTGCTTGCCAAGCTCGGCGGAAAGGAGAGGATTCTGGCCTGGATGCGGAACACGCTGGTGGTCGTGGAACCGACCAGCGGCACGCTCCTGGACAGCTTCCGCTGGCGGGCCGATGAACTTTTCAGCGTCAACGCGGCAAGCCCCGTGGTGGCTGGCGAAAAGGTACTCCTCTCCGAGACATACGGCCCTGGGAGCGTCCTGTTGGCGGCCGAGAGTGGGGGGGAAGAGGGAGCCCTGCGGCTCCAGGAAGTCCGCCGTGATCGGGCCGGATCCCGCCCCCGGCAAGCGCTCAAGGCCCACTGGGCGACTCCAGTCCAATGCGACGGGTATGTCTACGGATCAAGCGGCCGCAATGCAGGGGACGCGTTGTTGGTGTGCGTCAACTTCAACAGCGGGGCCGTCGGTTGGAGTGCGCCTGGGCTGGGGCGGTCGAGTATCACCCTCGTCGACGGCCACCTGCTGGTGCTGGGCGAATACGGCGACTTGGTACTGGTCCAGGCGACTCCGCAGCAGTACAGCGAAATCTCTCGCGCCCGTCCTCTCGATGCCACCAGCGGCAAGGAGTTGCTCGCACCTCCCTGCTGGGCAGCACCGGTGGTGGCCCGTGGTCTGCTCTATGTCCGTGGCGCCGGCAGGGTCGCCTGCCTGGAACTCACTCCATAGCCCTCGCCGCCCGTGGAAAAAGTCTCCTCTCGAGCAGGCCACGCCGGGGAGTGAAATCTGCTTGGGCTCCGCATGCTGTCACGCTCCGCGGATCCCGTTTTTCGGCGCGGAGAGCGCTACTCTCGGCCGCCAGCATGTTCTCTTGCCACCGCTGGCGGTGCCGCCGCATACTTCGCCCCAGCCTGAAGGAAATCGCTCCGCCGCGGCACTCCGCGGGCTCCGTTGTTAGGAGACCGACTGGATCACCATTTTGCACGCATCCATCAGCGAACTGACAACGCTCCGCTGGGATCTCGCCACGGAGATCGAGCATCTCTCGAGACACTCGTTCAACGCGGTGTCCCTCTGGAGGACAAAGCTCTCCGACGTGGGAGCCGACGTGGGCCGGCGGCTCCTTCAAAACGCTGGCATCCGCGTCTCCAGCCTGCAATGGGCCGGCGGCTTCACCGGCAGCGACGGACGCTCCCACATTGAGAGCATCGACGATGCCTTGGAGGCAATCGAGACCGCCGCCGCCGTCGGGACCAGAGTGCTCCTCGTTCACACCGGCTGCCGCGGGGGCCACACGCTGCGGCATGCCAACAGACTGCTGCAGGGGGCGTTCAACGTGCTCGCGCCCGCGGCGTATGAGCGCGGAGTGACACTGGCCGTCAAGCCCTTCCATCACGGTGCGGCGGTGGGATGTGGCTTCCTCACCCGACTTCCCACCGCGATTGAATGGGTGGAGCGTTTTGAGCATCCGGCAGTGCGGCTGGTGCTCGATCTTTGGCAGTTCGGTCACGACCCCGGCCTGCTGCAATCGCTCTTCCCCCAACTGGTTCCCCTGTTGGCGCTGGTGCAGGTGGCCGACTCCCATGGAGCTCCTACCACCGACAGGGAACGGCTTCCCCCCGGACTGGGACAATTGCCGCTGGAAAACCTGGTCGCCGAACTGATCGAGTTTGGCTACAGAGGGGACATTGAATTCAAATTGGTCGGGGAGACCGTCGAGGCAATGGGCTACGACCAAGTGCTCCGGCAGGCCCGCCTCACCGCCGACCGATGGGCGCGGGCAGTGCGTCTGCCGGCGACGCGACAGGGGGATCGGACTGCGGACGGACACCGGGCGATCGTGGGGATGCACGACCTCCCGGCTGCGATCCGCGGCGTCGGCTGAGTCTGGGGCCGCCGCATCCGCTCAGCGTTCACCGGGGATGCGGAGATCCCATGCTTCCAGCCATTCCACTTCCACCGGCTCCATGCTGAAATCGTTCCGCAGACGGTGGTCGAAGTCGTCCATGTGGGCCGCTCCGTAGAAGATTGCCATTCGCTCTTGGCCGGCGGCGATCTGCTCGGAAAGGACCTCGATGGCCGCTCCATTGCGGTCGGTGATCAGGGTCGATCCGTCCTCCCCTCCGAAGGCCGCGGTCAGCACCTCCATGTCGGTAAACTGCTCGGCCATGATCCGGCGAAGTTTCACCTCGCGATCCTTGCCGAAGAACAGCCCCCACAAGTCACCGAAGCCCACTTCGGGCCCCGTCTGCTTGCCCCGTTGGGAGCGTTCCACCGACTCGCTCATCAGCCGGGTGAACATCGTCCACCACGATTCCCCCCGTCTGGCCATCGCCGCGTCGAATTCCTTTGGCGACATGTCGGCGTGGACGAAATTCTCCGCCGAGTAGTCGATCTGGTCGAGTTGGAATTCGAGCCCCAGCATCTTGGTCATACCGCTCTGCGCAGTACCGATAGCGCCCCCCGACTTGCGGCCCGGCTTGGGGACGCGGGCGTTGTCGGGGGCCACCAGTTCATAGAGGACCGCGTCGTAATCCTCAAACAGCCGGTCGAGGGTGTCGTAATAGGCCCTGCTACCGAGATGCACCGCCCCCACCAGATCGACCTCGAGGGGCCTGGAACGACCGGCCGCCCGGGCTGATTCGGCAGTTTCCCGGTAGTGAACGATCGAGGTATCAAGCGACTGCGGCCGGCGACGGGCATCGCGCGAGACGCGGAGAAACGCCACCGCATCCACCACAGGGGGAGCGGCCTCTTCGGCCTCCGCAGGAAGCGTTCCCTGCCGGGCCGCTCGAGGCCGCGACTCATCGGCCGCCAGCGGGCTCGATGCCAGGAACAGTGTTGCCAGTGTTGCCCCAACAAGGAGCACTCCCGCCCGCAGGGGCCACCGGCGGACATCCCATCCCCCCTGGATTTCCAAGTCCCCGCTTCCAGCACCGAAGCCATCACACTCGCAGCCACCAATGCCGGTTGTGGTGGTGCCAAGATGGGGGGCACCGCAGGCAGCGGAAGGGGCGACGGAAGCCGACCGGCAGGATCGTGGGGCCACGGTCCGGAGGTGTGAGCGGGCAGTTGGCATCGGTGTTTTTCCCGTGATTCCCTGAAAAATGAGCCCGTTCCCCGACGGGCCAAGAGCCTCGCTCCGGTGGGCTCTTGCAGGATACCCGAGGTTGCCGAGCCTGCCACCATCCGAAACGGCAATACCGGTGCGGGCCCCCGAGCCGTCAGGGTTTTCCAAGATTCGTTAATTCGGACCACCGGCAGGACCGATACCAAATGAGCAATCCGCAACAGCGGAACAAACGGCTCCTGCTCCCCAGGACACATAGCGATGGCTACCCCCCCCCGTGTCAAGCGTGTTTCGGGACTCGTCTCCAGACTGGCGACGATCCTCGCTCTGGCGGCACCGATCGCCCCGGCCCATGCCGGTGACTGGATGCCCCTCCTGCCGGATCAGGATTTCTACGACTTCCAACTCTTCGCTCCTCCCGATCTCCAGGAATACGAGATCTACCCCGAGCCGAGCGAGGGGATCTTCTTCTCCTACGACCGGCTGGCCTACGGCATCACCGTGCCGCGGGTGACTGGGGTGGGCACGACGCAGACCGGCCACTACATCATTCCGGTGCAGCCGATCTCGCCTGAGACCCTCGTGCAGCTCAACAACGGCAACATCCAGGCCGGGGCGGCGACCGGGGCCTCCAACGGGAGCGTGATCGGAGGTATCTACACCTTCGGGTCCGATCCGATGCAGCTCGACCTCAACACCAGCTGGATGCGAACCAAAATCTCGTGGGGCAACCGCTACGAAGGCGGCTGGATCTATGACAACCGCGGCGTCCTGCTGACCTACGCCGACCTGGGAAGCCAGTCGCAGAGTTATCAGACCAACAGCGAATTTGCCGCATCCTCCCCCACGCAGACATTCACGCAGCAGTCGGCCTCGGGAACCGGAACGACCGGCGGCATCGGCAACGCGCTGATCACCACCACGATCACCTCCACCAGCCCCCCGCCCGATCATCTCATCTCTCAGAAGCTGATTCAGACCAACAACACCGAGATCCAAAGCGGCGGTGCGGCAATGATGATCCGCCGCGAGTTGGGCCGCCGGGGAAGCGGGACCACCGCCTCATTCACCTTCGGGCCGCGCTACGTGCAGGTCGCCGACCGCTACCACCTCGGCTATGAGAGCAATCAGTACGCCTTCAACCAATCCTCCACGGGTGGCAGCGGTGGCAACACCAGCGGCGGCACCCAAGGCGGTGGCACCCAAGGCGGCGGCACCCAAGGTGGCGGTGGCACCCAAGGCGGCGGTGGCAACACCGGCGGCAGCCAGGGCGGCGGCAACACCGGCGGCAACCAGGGCGGCGGCCAGGGCGGCAACCAGGGCGGCGGCCAGAATGGAGCCTTTGGCAACACCGGGAACAACAACACCAGCATCATCTATGACTCTGGCCCAGCCGGGAACGTCTTGGGAATCACCGGTGTCGATACGCTGACCGGCCAGGGCTACGGCACCGCTCTCCAGACCGGCCAGTGGCAGACCAACACCTACAACAACATGGTGGGCCCCGAGTTCGGCATGCTGTTTGAGAAGGACTGGGGCCGGTGGAGCTTCACCAGCCAGTTCAAGTTCACGGCGGCCTTCAACTGGCAGAACAACCTCTACCAGGGCTCAAACTTCCCCTCGTCGATGGGGGCCGACTACCTCCGGGCCACGTTCACGCCTTCCACGACCTACACCTCCAGCGGCACAACGGGTGGTGCCGACGGAGGTGTCCAAAACCTCTCCGGACCGCCGCTGTTCCTGCAGATCTATGGTGTCGGCCAGAGCAACGCGACCAACGCCGCCAGCCACCAGTTTGTCTTCTCGCCGATCGGCGAATGGCGGTTCGGCGGGCAGTTCAAGGTCAGCCAGGCAATCAACCTCCGGGCTGGCTACACCGGCATGTGGCTGGGGAGCATCGCTCGGGCCTCGACCAACACCGGGTACACCAGCACGCAGAAGCCAACGCAGTACGCCGAACCGCGTGATCCGACGGCGCCCGCCAGCCTTACCAACCCCTGGATGGTGAAGACGACCACTCCGACCGGTGCCAACGGCACCCAGCAGAGCCCAACCTACAACCGGGTCGGACCGGTGGTCGGCGGCCAGGAGTATGTGTTCACCAACGGCGTCGACTTCGGTATCGAGGTCAAGTA
The DNA here is from genome assembly GCA_003669605.1 of Planctomycetota bacterium. Classification (GTDB taxonomy): domain Bacteria; phylum Planctomycetota; class Planctomycetia; order Pirellulales; family UBA1268; genus QWOP01. Next base: position 4,720 of record QWOP01000005.1, on the reverse strand, counting down.
CTGATCGCGACCTCCGTCGACGACCCACAATTCAGATGCTGTGAGCGGGGTCGGAGCAAACGTGCTTCCGACCCCGCTTTCATTTTTTGCGTGGCCGTCGGTGCGGCCGGGACGGGCTGCAGGGCCGGTGAGGCCGGCGGCGGCGGCAGAGACTCGCGGTCGCTCAGGATCGATCGAGCCCAACGCCGATCCATCCCGCCGTGGCGCCCCGCGACTGCGAGAGCTTTTCCAGCCGGGCGGCCAGTGGCTGCCAGAGCCGCTCCCGTTCGGCGGTCGGAATTCCCCCCGGCAACTCGGCCGGCGCCCCAGCGGCATCGACTTGGACGAATCCCATCAGGCCATCCATCCAGGGCAGGTCGTGGCCTTCCAGCGGCATCCCCACGACACCCACCACGAGGTAGCACTGCCGGACCTGGAGGATCGCACCACGGAGCTCAACCAGCGCTCCCACAGGAACGCTCCGCCGGCACTCAAGCGTCACCACGCGGCGGAGCATGAGGTTGGCCGCCGTCCCCACGCCCCGGGAGCCGGAAGCATAGGCGGTCTCGAGCGCATAGCGCAGCAAACTGCCGGCGTAGAGCGTGCCGTGGTGATTGGCATCGGCGGGCAAGACCAGCCGGTGACTGACAGTCTCAAGAGAACCTTGCATGGCCGCTTGTTATAGCAGCCACCAGCGTGGGCAGGTGCCCCGCCGCCGCCACACCTGATCACCACCCCGACACCGCCACACCACGGGGCGGATTCTGCCGGGAGAACGAGGGATCGATCTTCAGCAGTTCCTCGCGCATCACCGTGATCGTCCGCCGGATCTGATCGGCGGTGTGGCGGGATGTGATGAAGAACCGCAGCCGGGCCGCCCGCTCCTCGACGGCCGGATAGAGGATCGGCTGAACGCTGATCCCCCGGGCGAACAGCCCTCTCGACAGTTTCAGACTGTTGATCGAGTTGCCGAGGATCACCGGGATGATCGCCGTTCCACCGGCGGAGCCAGTATCGAGACCAGCTTCGCGGGCCAACTGGAGAAACAACCGGGCATTGGCATGGAGCTTGGCCACCCGGTCTGGCTGGCGCTCAAGCATCCGCATTGCCCCCAGCGCCGCTCCCGCCGCTGCCGGGGGTAGACCGACGCTGTAGACGAAGCCCGGCACGGTGTATTTGAGCCAGCGGACGAGGGTCTTGGTGCCGGCGATGTAGCCGCCGCAACTGCCGAGGGCCTTGGAGAGCGTCCCCATCCACAGATCGACATCGGCCGGATCGACGCCAAAGTGCTCTCCCATGCCCCGGCCGCGCGGTCCCATGACGCCGACCGAGTGCGCTTCATCGACCATCAGCAGCGACTTGTGTTTCTTGGCCAGGGCGACAAACCGGGGCAGGTCGGCGAAATCACCGTCCATGCTGTACACCCCCTCGATCACCACCAACACCCGGCGGTACTGCCCTCGGACCTGCCGCAGCAACTGCTCGGCCGCCTCGAAGTCGTTGTGCGGGAAGGGCCGCCGTCGGGCCCCGGAGAGGATCGCCCCTTGGAGGAGACTGTTGTGGGCCAAAGCGTCGTGGAGCACGAGGTCGCCCGGGCCAACCATATGACCAATGACAGTCTCGTTGGTGGCATGCCCGCCGACGAACGTCACCGCATCCTCGGTACCGATCAGCCGGGAGATTGCCTGCTCGAGTTCCCTGTGGATCACCTTCTCGCCCGACACCAATCGGCTGGCGGAGACACTCGTGCCGTAGCGGTCGATGGCTGCCTTGGCAGCGGCATTCACCTCCGGCTCCCCCGACATCCCCAGGTAGTTGTAACTGGCCCAGCTGATCATCTCCCGGCCACCGATCTGCGTCCGGTCGTTGGTCAGCCCCTCATGGACACCGAAGTAGGGGTCCTCGAGACCGGCATCGCGCACCAGTGCGAAATTCTGCTCGAGCGCCCGCACCTCGGGAAACTCACTGATATCCCAGGCCTCGCGGGGAATCTCGCTGGTGACGCTGGCCGCTACGGCCAGATGCTGGGTGCGGCCAGCCGCGGGGAGCCCCGCGGCAGGGAGATTGTGCGTCGGCATGTGATCGAGAATCGCCTCGACCACCTCGCGGCAGGTCTCGATCTGCGGCAGCACCTGCTCGGGGAATCTGCCGCCGTACGTCTCCTCGAGGCTAGCGACAATCTCCATTCGCTCCAGCGAATCGAGTCCCAGTTCGACAATGTTGCTGTCGAGCGCCAGGTTGCCGGCCCGCTCCTTGGCAATCCGCCGCACGTGATCAAAGACAGCGTCGACCACCTCGCGGGGCAGTTCCCGCTCCGGCCGGCCGCTGCGGGTGGCCTCCCCGATGGGACGCTGCCTGGCCAGCCGCGGCGTCTCGCCGCCGGTGCGCACCGGAGACTGCCGCGGCGTCTCGGTGACCGTCGAGCCAGCGATCCCCGGCTGCAACCATCCGATCTGCTGCTCCACCACCTCAAGGGTGCTGTCGAGAAACTGCCGCTTGCAGGCATGCCGCTGGATCTTGCCGCTGGAGGTCTTGGGAATGCTGTTGGGACGGACCAAGACAATCGCTTCCAGTGCGATCTCATGCTCGATCGCCAGTTGGCGACGGATGCGGTCGAACGATTCCGCCAATTCATCGCTGTCCCGCTTGCCGCGCTCCACTTCCGCCACGACGACGACCCGTTCGCGTCCCTCCACTTCGACGGAGAACGCGGCCACGGAGCCGGCGCGGATCAGCGAGCAGGCGGTCTCCACCGAGAGTTCGATATCCTGCGGGTAGTGGTTGCGGCCACGGATGATGATCAAGTCCTTGAGCCGGCCGGTGACGAACAACTCGCCGTTGTCGAAGAAGCCGAGATCCCCGGTGCGAAGATAGGGGCCCGGGTTGGGCTGCCAGGCCTTGAGCGACTGCTTCTCCGAGCCACGATCAGGACGGGCAAGCATGGCACCGAATGTGGTCTGGGTCTCGTCGGTGCGGTTCCAGTAGCCCTGGGCGACGCTCGGTCCACTGACCCAGATTTCACCGATCATTCCTGGGGGAAGGGCTTCGCTGGAGTGCGGATCGACGATCCGCACGTCCTGACCGTCGAGTTCACGGCCGCTGCCCACAAGTCGCCGCGTCCCAGGGGAGAAACCGGTGCGGGTCAGTGCCGAGCCAGTCTCGATCGACGCAGCGTCGAAGGCCCGGACCACAGGCGGCTCGAACTTCATCCCGCCGGTCACCATCAGCGTGCTCTCCGCCAAGCCGTAGCACGGGAAGAACGCCTCGCGGCGAAACCCGCAGCTGGCAAAAGCCTCCGAGAAGGCATCGATGGTCTCGGGCCGCACCGGCTCGGCGCCATTGAAGGCCAGCGTCCAACTGGAGAGATCGAGTCCCCGGCGCTGCTCGGGAGTGATCTTTCGGACGCACAGTTCGTAGGCGAAATTCGGTCCGCCGCTAATCGTGGCCCGGTATTTGGAGATGGCTTGCAGCCAACGCAGCGGTTTCTGCAGGAACGCAACCGGAGACATCAGGACGTTGAACTTGCCGCCATAGAGCGGCACGAGGATGCCACCGATGAGCCCCATGTCATGGAAACTCGGCAGCCAGAAGACGCCCGACTGCGAGCGGGTGATCTCGAAGGCCTGCATGATCCGCAGGGAGTTGTGTAGGAGGTTAGCGTGCGAAAGCATGACCCCCTTTGGCGTCCCGGTGGAACCGCTGGTGTATTGGAGGAAGGCCAACGTCTCCCCGTCAATGTCGGGGCGTTCCCAGCGTTCGGCCCAGTCGGGCTCCAGTTCGCTGTCAACCTTCCAGAGCAAACGTTCCAGACTGGGGGCTGTGGCCCGCAACCCGTCGAAGCGGTCGAGGACATCGCGTGTGGTCAACGCCACTGCGGCCTCGGCGTCGGCGGCGATGGCCTCGATCCGCTCCACCGAACGGTTCTTCCGCGGCGGGTAGGCCGGGACGGCGATCGCCCCGCCGTACAGGCAGCCCATGAAGGCGGCAATGAAATCCAGCCCGGAAGGGAAGAGGAGCAGCACCCGCTTGCCGCTCATCCCCGACGCCTGCAACCAGGCACCGAGCGCCCGGGCCTTCCGGTCGAGTTCGGCGTAGGTGATGTTGAGCTCTTCGTTCTCGCCGTCGACGAGAAACGTGAACGCCCGATCGTGGGGGCGGTAGGCCGCCCGCTGCCGCAGCAGATCGACGATCGTTTCGGCGAACGAGGCTTCGGTATTGGGATTGGGATTCACGTGCCGTGGGACCTCCGCCCACTCCCGTCGAGGCCGCTGCGTGGGAGTCCGGTTGACCCCCAAGGAGTGGCGTGCGTGTGTTGGCCACATGTTCCCGCGAACATGCGTTGGAGGAACGCCCGTTCCCTATGAGCGTGCGTTCCGAGCCGGGGACACCCCCGAGTCCTCCGGGGAAATCGGCAGGTTTCCCAGCCCGAAAACAGAGTCTACCCGGGTGTACCAGACAACCGGAAGTTCCGGCCAGGACGCGCGCGTTCGGACCGAACACCGCCGGCCCCGTGATCAGCAGGGCTTTACCAGCCCTCCACGGGGCGGACGCCAAACCCTGGGGGCAAGGGGGAGTTTGCCGTCCCCCAAGCCTGGCCTGCCGATTTCAGGACGACCAGGTCCGTCCGCTGGCTCCCTCTGAACGGGGGCCGAAACTGCCGGTGAGGCCGCCGATCACATCCCAACGATCGTGCCGCCGAACCTCGATGTCCCCCTGCTGATTGATCCGCACCAGGCAGGTG
>QWOP01000062.1 GCA_003669605.1 Planctomycetota bacterium | reverse complement strand
TTTTTGATTTCAAACCCGAACTTGCCAAGCGGAACGGCAGCCTGCCGCCGGCGGAACTCCTAGCCGGCTACCGGGCGGCGTTCATCAACCCCAACTCGACGCTCCTCGGTCCGAAGTTCGCCTTTCAGAAGTCCGGCCGTAGCGGCCTTGAAACAAGTGAACTGCTTCCCCACACCGCCAAGATCGCCGATGACATCTGCGTCATCCGCTCGATGCAGACCGATGCGGTCAACCACGCACCGGCGCAGATTCTTATGAACACTGGCTCGCAGCAGTTCGGCCGACCGAGCCTCGGCGCCTGGACACTCTACGGCCTGGGGAGCGAAGCGGAGGAACTTCCGGGCTACGTCGTGCTCACCAGTGCCACCGGCACCAGCGGCGGGGCGAGCAACTACGGTGCCGGCTTCCTCCCTTCACTCTACGGCGGAATTCCCCTGCGGGGCACCGGCGATCCGGTCCTCTATCTGACGAATCCCAAGGGGGTCGACCGGGAGGCGCAGCGGGCCTCACTCGACACCCTTGCAGACCTCAATCGGCTGGCACTCGACGCCGTTGGTGATCCTGAGATCGCCTCGCGCATTCAGAGTTACGAAATGTCATACCGGCTCCAAGCGAGCGCTCCAGAGTTGATGAATCTCTCGGGGGAGCCAAAGGCGGTACTCGATCGCTACGGGATCAGCGATCCGGCCCAGCCCGGTTACGCCCGCAATTGCCTCCTCGCACGGCGGCTCCTTGAGCGCGGCGTCCGATTTGTCCAACTTTTCCACGAGGCCTGGGACACCCACGGCGACCTCGTCAATCGGATGAAAAAGAACGCCGCCGACACCGATCAAGCCAGTGCCGCACTCGTTATGGATCTCAAGGAACGTGGTCTCCTCGACGACACCCTGGTCACCTGGGGGGGCGAGTTCGGGCGGACGCCGATGAACCAGGGGGGGAGCGACGGCCGTGATCACCATAACCGAGCTTTTTCGATGTGGGTGGCCGGCGGCGGCTTCAAGGCGGGGCACGTCCACGGCGCGACCGATGATTTCGGTTTCAACGTCGTTGCCGACGCCGTGCACGTTCACGATCTCAACGCCACGCTGCTCCATCTTCTCGGTCTCGACCATCTCCGCCTCACGGCCCGCCATCAGGGGCGCGACTTCCGGCTGACTGACGTCCACGGCAACGTCGTGCAGGGGATCCTCGAAAAACCCCTCACAGCCCTTCCAATGACCCAGAAACAGACCAGGAGTTGAGAGTCTGGAGGACAATTCGATATGTTCAGCAGGATCTGTCGCTCTGGAGCGATTCTGCGGAGCAATCCTCTGGGACTTTCCGGCCCGCAGATTCCACCGCAGAACCGCACTTGTTTTGGATCGTGAGGTGCCGTCTGGCCCTGTCTCTTCCGACTCTGAAAAGCCCGCAATCGATTGCGCCCCACCCCACGGAATCCAGCCGCAAAATAAAGTTCACCAAAGCCGATTCGTTTCACAAAGAACTGAAATGGCGGGTGGACGACTATTTCCTCACCACCGGCAAGCGGCGGCGGGATTGCCCGCAGATGTACCTCAAAGTGGCGATTCTGCTGTCCGGCTTCGCGGCCACCTACTGCCTGCTGGTGTTCGCCGCGCAGACATGGTGGCAAGGCCTACCGCTGGCGTTGCTGCTCGGTGGCATCACGGCTGCAATTGGCATGAACGTGCAACACGACGGCGGCCATCAGGCAATTTCTGACCGGCCGTGGATCAACAGATTGATGGCTATGTCGCTGGAATTGATCGGCGGCAGCTCATACTACTGGCACTGGAAGCATGCCGTCTTGCATCACACCTATGTCAACATTTCCGGGCACGATACGGACATCGACTTGGGCATTCTCGGCCGCCTGTCTCCCAATAGTCCACGACTGGCTTTTCATCGCTGGCAGCACTTCTATCTGTGGGGACTGTATGGGCTGATGGCGATGAAGTGGCATTTCTACGACGACTATCGGGACTTTGTGCTCGGCACGATGGGCGAGCACCGAGTTCCCCGCCCCGCCGGCTGGGACTTGCTGCAGTTCGTGGTGGGCAAGATGGCGTTTCTGACACTGGCGATTGCGATTCCGCTCTGTTTTCACTCCATCAGCACGGTGTTGCTGTTCTATTGCATCACGGCCACAGTGGCAGGGATTGTGTTGAGCGTGGTGTTTCAACTGGCGCATACCGTCGGCGAGGCAGAATTCCCAGTTCCGCGTGCGGATACTGGTTGCGTTGAAAACGAGTGGGCGATTCATCAAGTCGAGACGACTGTCGATTTCGCACGCACAAGCCCACTCGTCACATGGCTCTTAGGGGGCTTGAATTTCCAGATCGAACACCACCTCTTTCCGCGGATCTGCCACATTCACTACCCGGCGCTGTCGCCGCTGGTCGAAGCGACCTGCCGCGATTTCGGCGTCACGTTTTCCGAACACCGCACCTTCGGGAGCGGCGTTGCCGCGCACTACCGCTGGCTACGGCAGATGGGAATGCCAAAGCCGACTGAGTCCGCCGATGACTTCCACTCGCCGGCCTGACGATGTCTCTTGTTTCGCCGGGATGGGGAAATAGAGAACAGGGAGTAGACGATGAAGTGTCTCGCTGGCGTTGCCATGCTCGCCTTGGCTTTGAATTGTCCTGCCGCCGCGGCCGAGAATCGAGACACGATCCGGCGCGAGAATGCCCACGCCGGTGCGCTCGACTGGCAGCTCACGAAAGTCGGCCTCCGCGACGCCAATGGCGTCCGGGCCCGCGGCATTGAAGGGTATTGCTCGCGGCAGAGCGTGACGGCCGGGGAGACGATCGATTTTTTCATCTCTACCGATCCGCCCGCGCCGTTTCACCTTGAGATCTTCCGCCTCGGCTATTACGGCGGCCGCGGCGCGCGACTCATGACCACGCTTGGCCCCTTTCAAGGCGTCACGCAGCCCGACCCTGAGCCGGGCGAAAAGGATCTCCACGAGTGCCGCTGGCAGGCATCGACGAGCCTCGTCATCCCGGACAACTGGACCAGCGGCGTCTATCTCGGCAGGCTCACCGTTCTCCCCACAGACGACGCCCATGCCGCCTGGCAAAGTTATGTCGTGTTCATCGTCCGCGACGACCGCCCCGCCGACATTCTCCTCCAGTGTTCCGACAACACCTGGAACGCCTACAACGCCTGGCCGAGCCACTTCTCTGTCTACACGCACCCCAAAGGAACAAGTGGACCGTGGGCCGATGTCAGTTTTGACCGCCCTTTCGGCCGCTACGCGCAGTTCACAAGCGTCGTCAACGATCCCCTCTCGATCGGCTCGGGGGAGTTTCTCTCCTTTGAATTTCCGCTGGCCTACTTTCTCGAACAGCACGGTTACGACGTCAGTTATGCCTCCAACAGCGACCTGCTCACCCCCGAGCGGGGACTGAAGTGCAAGGCCTTTGTCAGCGTCGGTCACGATGAATACTGGGACCGCCGGCAGTACGACAGCGTCGTGAAGATGCGCGACGAGGGGGTGAGCCTCCTCTTCCTCTCTGGCAACTCCGTCTGCTGGGTGACGCCGCTCCGCCCCGGCCATGACGGCCGCGACAACCGGATCATGTTTCGCGGTGGTCCCTATGGCGGCGATACCCCGACGGCCCTGGAACGCGCTCAGGTCAACGGCCCGTTCCCCGAAAAGGGCCCCGACGAGGGATATCTGATCGGCGCGCGGAACGTCGAACCGGTCAATGGTGGCGGCGACTGGATCTGTACGAAGCCCGATCACTGGCTCTTTTCGGGCACTGGAATGAAGGCCGGCGAAAAGATTCCCGGTCTCGTCGGCTGGGAATATCACGGCGATCCACCGGCCGACATTCCCGGCCTGGAGATCGTGGGGCAGGGAACAGCGCTGGTCGGAGGGGAGCAACCGCAGCAGTGGGCGGCCACGATTTACCCCGGCCCACGCGGCAATTATGTCTTCAACGCGGCAACGATCTTCTGGGCACAAGGGCTTTCTCATCCTCCGGGCCACACGCTGCCTTGGTCACACTGGACTCGCCCCCACGGCCCCGACGCCCGCGTACAGCGGATGACCCATAATCTCCTCGTCCGGGCGCTGGCGCCGCACGGCAGCGAGGCCGTGACGGTGACCGACGCGCGCCGAATCCACGACGCCGCGCCACACGCTGCCTTCAGTGATCTTGTCCGCTGGCGCGACGCCTGGTGGTGTGTGTTCCGCGAAGGGCAGGGGCATGTGGGAGGGGACGGCACAATCCGCGTCCTCACCTCGCCCGACGGCGCCGAGTGGGAATCGGCAGGAAGAGTCGCCGAGGAAGGGATTGATCTCCGCGATCCAAAGGTTTCGGTGACGCCCGACGACCGGCTGATGCTCGTCGCCGGGGGGAGCGTCTACCGCGGAGGGACGCGGCTTCTCGGCCGCCAACCGCGCGTGGCTTTTTCTCCCGACGGCCGGAATTGGTCACGCCCCACGCGCGTCCTCGCCGAGAACGACTGGCTGTGGCGAGTCACCTGGCACGATGGAATCGCCTGGGGGGTCGCCTACCGCACCGGTGCCCCCGAGGGGACCCCCGAAGACAGTGGCGAATGGACAACGACGCTCTATCAGAGCCCGGACGGTCTTTCCTGGCAGCCGGTGACGGTGTGGGACATTCCCGGTCGGCCCAATGAAACGACGCTCCGCTTCCGCGACGACGGCACCGCCTTGGCGCTTGTGCGCCGCGAGAGTGGCGATCGCCAGGGCTGGTTTGGCAGCGCCCCGCCACCGTACCGCGACTGGACTTGGCAACGTATCGGCCGCCCGATCGGTGGGCCAGAGTTCGTCGTCCTCGCTGACGGTCGAATCCTGGCGTCCGGGCGCGATTATCGAGTGAGCGGTCCGGTGACGGCGGTCGACTTCCTCGATCCCGCCTCCGGCTCCTGGCCCGCGGGCGTCGCCCTGCCCAGTGGCGGCGACACGAGTTACCCTGGCATGGTCGAGCATGATGGGCAAGTGTGGATGACCTACTACGCGACCCACGAAGGCAAGTCGGCGATCTATTTCGCAAAACTCAACGTGCCGCCTCCCGGAGGAGAGTGATGGCCGGCTGCTCCGTATTGTGCACGAGGCAATACCATTGAGACGGCCCACTCGGCCGACGCCTGCCGAAGTGCCATTGGCTGCCATATCCTGAGGAGGGCTCAAAGCCTCAGTCACTCAAGAATCGTCACCGCGTCTGCCGGCCCGCCGAACATGGCCGGGAGGGGCATGTCGCGAAAGTTCGCCGTGTCACCTGCACCATAGCGGATCTGCCAGCGCTCCAGCAGCACTTCCTCGAGCGCCCCATTCCAGGCAACACTCGCCCCCGCGCTTCCCCACGCTCGTATCGCAGCATCCCCGGTGATCTCAAGGGCCAGCGTCCCAGCCCGATAGGGGGTGGCGACCAGCGGTGGCACCTCGACGACGACGCCTCCGCCGATTTCCCGGATGGTGAGCGCGCGGCCGTCGAACCAACCGCGGACTGCCCCCGACTTCAGGTCATCGCCGCGGAGGAAAATGAAAAAGCCATCGTGCGAAGCAGGCTCACCAGGCACGATCACCGCCCGGCACCAAAGCGGTTTCTCGTTCCCACCAAAGCGTTTGAGCAAGGAGTCCGCAGTCGGAAACCCTTCTCCCCCACGCCGCACCGAGACCCACCGGAGCGTGGGGTCTAGTGGGTTGCGATCGTCAAGATCTGCCGGCGGCTTGTTTCCTGCGGCGACATGAATCGCATTCACGAGGACCCGTGCCACCTCCGGCCTGTCAAGATCGTCGGCATGCCCGACGGATGTGTAGATCGACTTCCCGCCATCGGGGCGGTCGTATTCGGTGAGTACCGGCTGCGCAGGCTCGCCCGGCACCTCACCGACGGCCAGGACGCGCGTCTGGGCTGAGACCGAGGCGATGCGGTAGAGCGATCCGGTCTGCTGCATCGAACCGGCGGAGGGGATGCCAGTCAGGAGCGGATTCCCTGCTGCTCCCGGGGCGACTTTCACCGACGAACGGAGCTCGTTGCCAAAGTGCCCGCTGTACTCGATGCCAAACACATCGCGATCAAACTCCGCCCACGACTGATATCCATCGACCGCTTCCTTCGGCTCCCAGGCATGGCTCGCCGTGCGGATCCCGATCACCGGTTTTCCAGCAGCGATGAACGCCTTCAGGGCTGCCATCTCTGCCGGCCGCAATCCACGGCGGCGGGCCGAGAGCACGAGAACATCGGCGTCGGCGAGGTCGAGGAGACCGGGAATGGAATTGGGATCAGCGGCGGCAACGTGGTGTTGCACGACATGAAACGCCTTGCCGAGATAGCGCTGGGCGAAAGCGGGGAGCGTGCGGTGGGATCCATATTCCTCTTCGGCGATCACCAGCGCCACCGTGGGCCGGGTGTCGCGTGGCGAGCGGAACGGCGCGCCGTCGCCGAGCACCTGATCGCTCGAGATCGTCGGGCAGACATGCCGCTCGACATGATCGATCATCCGATCGGTGCCGGTGAAGTGGCTCACCCACGGCCACTGGGCCGGATCGTACATCGTGTCAGTCAGGTCGCGGACGAGAACGACGTCACGCCCCGCCTCGCCGATCCGGCGGAGGCCGAACGGTCGGCCCAAAACGCACATATTGAGATGGACGCCGACGAGCATCACATGGCGGATACCGCGGGCGGCAAGCACTCTTGCCACCTCGGCGCCGTTGTCGCTGACAAAATCGCTCTGGGCATCAATCGGCACCAAGCCCGACTGCATCTTCCAAGGCATTTTTGGATTCCGCCCCAGCCGTTCCAGTTCCGCAGCCCAGGCGGCATGCTGGGCCGGTTCGTCGTCCTCGCCCCCGAGCGACTGGTCGAGTGGGTATTCATCGAGCGCCTCGGGAGATATTCCAGAGCACCACGACGCACGTGCTGCCGGGGGAGGATCAAATCCTGCCGGAAGTTTTCGTTCGACAAGGTCGAGCACTCGTCTCCGCGCCGCATGGCTTTCATACTGCGGCATGCAGTCGCTCGGGGAATGGATCACCGTGCCGCCAGCGGCCCGGACGGTGTCGCAGAGCTTCGCGATCCGTGGAGCGAATTCTTCCAGACGCTCTACTGCCATCCGGCAGTGGTGGTAATCCCAGACGTCACACACGATGACCGCCGTGTGGGATGCCTTCCAGTGGGCAGGCATCTCGACGCCACGCCAATACGACCGGTCCTCAGCGCCCGGCGTTTGGCTCCTCAGGGAAAGCTCAATCACTCCTCCGGCGACTGGCTCCGCGGTGCCAATCTGCATACTCCCGAGCATGACGCCTCCCCCGATCAGACCGACCAACATCACCAAGAACGTTCCCACCATCTTCATCGGATACTCTCCCTCGTACCGCCACCCCGGCCCCGCGACGGTTGCCCGCCTTCCACCCGGCAGGATACTGTACTGCGGGGGATGAGGGGGCGCCTTTGAGCCGACGCGGTCGCAGCCCTTTCCTGGTTTGAGTCCCCTGCCATCCACTCCATATCCGACGCCGCCAGAGGAGATCCCCGCATGCCCAAGCCCCAGTCGCCCGCCGCGTCGCCAGTTTCACCGAGGCAAACCACCGGCAGCGGCCTCTCCCGGCGCGATCTCCTGGCTGGGGCCGCCGGGGCAGCGGCGTTTGCCGTTCCCACGTTCATCCCGGCGCGGGCCCTTGGCCTCGAGCCGGGCACCGCGGCAGCCAGTGAACGGATCACGCTCGGGGTGATCGGCATCGGGCCCCGCTGCCGCTACGTGCTCGGGGCGATGCTCGGCCTCCCCGACGTGCAGTGTGTGTCGATCGCTGATGTTCAGGCTTCACGCCGCGACGAGGGGAAGGCGCTTGTCGACGCCCATTACGGGAATGCCGACTGCACGACGACGCGCGAGATGCGCGAGATTCTTAGCCGACAAGACATCGATGCGGTCTTGATCGCCACCGGCGATCGCTGGCACGGGGCAGCCTCGATGATGGCCGCCGAAGCGGGCAAAGACGTCTACAGTGAAAAGCCATGTGGAATCACAATCGACATCTGCCAGCGACTCGCCGCCACCTTCCGCCGTACTGGGCGCGTGTTTCAGGCGGGGACGCAGCGGCGAAGCGTGCCGAACTTCATCAATGCGGTGAACCTCGCACACACGGGCAAACTCGGAAAACTGCAGACGCTCTACGCCTCGGCCTATGAGCCGGTCCTGAAAAACGACTGGCTGCCGGCGGAGCCGACGCCCGCCGTGGAGGCCTGCGACTGGAATCGGTGGCTTGGGCCGGCGGCTTGGCGGCCGTACAACCGGGAGTATGTCGGCGGCGGCTGGCGCGGCTACTACGACTTCGACTCCGGCGCCCGGCTCCTCGACTGGGGCGCCCATACCGTCGACCTCTGCCAATGGGCCAATCGTGCCGACGACACGGGGCCTGTCGAATACGATCCCCAGCCGACGGCGCTGCACTGCGTCTATCCCAACGGCGTCAAACTCGTCATCGACTTCCTCCCCACGCCGTTCGGCGACCGCTCACCCAACTGGAACACGAAGCTCGGCACCTGCCCGGTGAAGTTTGTCGGCGACTCCGGGTGGGTCGAGACCGGAGATGCCGGCGGCACCGACGTTTCGCCCGGCCTGGAGGGGGAGATCGCTGAGGCGACAAAAACGCTCGCCGGGACCGACGCGGCGACCCATGCCAGAGACTTTTTCGACTGCGTCAAGTCGCGAAAGCCGACGGCGGCCAATCCTGAGGTGATGCGCCGCTCGCACGTTGCCTGCCACGCCGCAGCGATCGCCTGGATCCTGAAGCGGAAACTGCGCTTCGACCCACAGACAGAGATCTTCCTCACGGCCGACGGGAAGCCCGACCACGAGGCAAACGGCCTGAAAAGCCGCCCCGAGCGGGATTGCTTTGCGGTCTGACGCGGGGCAGGGGGCTTGTGCCCCGCGGTTGGCTCGGGGGCCGTTTGAGCGTGGCGTCACGCTCGCCGAACTTCATCAGTCGGTGGCAGCGCCCGCTCCACCCAGCGGCCAGCGGAAGGGGGCGGCACAGTCGAGGTTCGCTTCGCCAGTTGCCAGCGCCTCGTCGTAACGCTTCGCCACTGCCGGCATGACAGTGAGTTCGACGCCCCCTCGGGCCGCCTCTTCGATCATCAGCCGGACATCTTTCCTAGCCATGCTGGTGGTAAATGATGCCGGTTCGAAGGGACCACTGGCGACCCTTGCCGCCCGGGCGGGAAACATCGCCCCCGGATTAAAGATCTGAAACATCGCCACCGCCTCGGCTGGCTCAAACCCGGCGGCGGTGGCGAGGCGGACGATGTCGCCAGCCAGGGCCGTCATCCCGAGAAGGGACAGATTGCCGAGGAGTTTGAAGGTCGCGGCCCGGGCCGGATCGGATCCCATCTCCATCACCTTCCCTGTCATCGTCTCCAGATCAGCAAGGACGACGCGGCACGCCTGCGGGTCGCCGCAGAGGAGCATGATGCCGGTGCCTTCAGCAGCGTTGGCAGGCCCCATGAAGACCGGAGCGTGGAGATACGTCTTGCCACGCGAGGCCCAGGCACGGGCCCGCTCGCCGGTCGGCGTCGGCGCTGTGGTGGTGTGATCGATGATCCAGGTTGGAGCGGGCAGCACTCCGGCAAGCGGCTCGAGGACGGCATCCACACTGTCGTCGTCGGCAAGCGCCAGATGGACCCTCGCCACCCCGGCAATTGCCTCAGCTGCCGATGCAAAGGCCTGTGCACCGTGCGCTTCGAGGGCCTTTGCCGCGGCCGGTGAGCGGTTCCAGACGTGGAGCGTGTGCCCGAGGTCGAGCAGCCTGCGGACAAATCCGTTGCCGAGCCGACCGGTGCCAAGGAAGGCGATCTTCATGGGCTTTGATTCCAAAGGACGTGCTCAGACCAATTCCCGAATCGGCGTGCCGCCATCGTCGGCAAGGTACTGCGGCCGGCCGCTGGGATCGGTGAGGGTCGTGCTGGCGACATCGATGCCGAGGTGGTGGAAGAGCGTGGCGTAGACGTCGCCAAAGGTCACGGGGCGGGCGATCGCCTCGGCACCGATCCGGTCTGTGGCACCAATCACCTGGCCATGCCGCATCCCGCCGCCAGCGAGGAATGCACAATTGACCTGCGGCCAGTGGTCGCGGCCGACGATGTCGCTGATCTTCGGAGTCCGGCCAAACTCGCCCCACACCACAACAGCGCAGTCGTCAGCGAGGCCGCGTGCATGGAGATCCTCGACGAGTGCGGAGAGCGCCTGATCGAAGACCGGAAAATCTTCCGCCTCGCGCTTAAAAATTGAGTTGCCGGGCCCGCCGTGCCAGTCCCACTTGCTGTAGTTGAGCGTGACGACGCGGACCCCCGCTTCAATCAGACGCCGCGCCACAAGCATGCTCTGCGGCACGCGTGGAGCGCCGTTGTCGTCCATGAACACCGTCGGGTCGCCGGTACCATAACGGGCGACGACCCGAGGATCTTCCTTGGAGAGATCGAGCGCGTCGGCCAGACGCGATGAGGTCAGCAACCCGAACGCCTGCTCAGTGAACGCATCCATCCCCACCATCGCGGTCGTCGTATCAATGTCGCGTCGCAGCGTGTCGACGCTCCGCAGGAGGCTCCCCCGGTCGGCCAGGCGGTCGAGCGTGATGCCATCGAGAACCATCTCCCTCCGTGTCGGCCCCAGCGGCTTGAATGCCGCATGGGCGGTGCCCACGAACCCCGGCCCAGGTTCGTTGTAGGGGCCGTGGGTGCAGGGATAGCAAAGGCTGACAAACGGCGGGGCCTGCGGGCTCACCGGCCCGATGACGCTCGAGACCATCGAGCCGAACTGCGGCCAGCCACCGGCCGGCTTGGCTTTCCGCGTGTCGCGGCCATGAAAGACTTGCGCGGCATCGTGATCGGCTTGGTTGCCGACGAGCGAGCGGATGAGCGTGTACTTGTCGGCGATCTTCGCCAGGTGTGGAAAAGCCTCACAGATCTCGATTCCAGCGACATTGGTGGCAATCGGTCGCCAGGGCCCGGCGAACTCCTTCGGTGCGTTCGGCTTGAGGTCGAACATGTCTTGGTGGGGCGGCCCCCCCACCAGATAGATCATGATCACCGATTTGGGGTTCGAGCGGCGCCCCGCGGCGGCGTCGGCCGCGAGCAATTCCGGCAGCGACCACCCACTGCCGCCACCAGCCACGCCCCCCACGACACCCCTCACGACACCAAGCGCCGCCAGCGATCCGATGGAGAGCAGACTCCGCCGCGACTGCCGATCGCAGAACTGGTGCGGTCGCGCAGCGGTGCGCGGTTCCTGCGGTCCATAGATTGTGAGCATGTTCGCTGGTTCTCCCCGCGACGATCCTATCCGCCGCTCCGCTGGTCTTCCAGAGGAATCGCCCCCCGCTGCCCGGCTCCGAAGGGCAGGCCAGGGGCGGCAAGCAGCCTCAGACGGCGTCGGCAAGCAGCCGGGCCAGTGGTTTTCCCCCGGAGAGTTTCATCGGCCGACCGATGGGGGTCGCCACCTCGCGGGCAAAGTCGATTCCCAAGGCGCGGAACACGGTGGCGGTGAGATCGGCGATCTCCACCGGATCGCTCGGCATCTTCGAGAGGCCATCCGGGTCGGTCGACCCGATCACCTGGCCGGCGGCGATCCCCGCTCCGCCGAGGAGACATGAAAACCCATGGGGCCAGTGATCGCGACCGTCGAGGGGATTAATCGCTGGCGTGCGACCGAATTCCCCCATCACCAACACCACCGTCGATGCGAGCAGATCGCGGTCTTCCAGATCGCCGATCAGAGCCGACAGCGCTGGGTCGAGAATCTGCGCCTGAGCGGTGTGACCGGCGAAGTTGCGGGCATGGGTATCGAAGCCCTGGAGGGTGATCTCCACGCTCCGCACACCAGCCTCAATCAACCGTCTGGCCACCAAACAACCGCGGCCGAAATCACTCTCGCCATAGAACGCCTTCACCGACTCCGACTCATCGTCGAGATCGAAGGCCGCCAGTTGGTCCGACGACATCAGCGTTAGGGCCTCCCGGAGCGTGTGCTCGTGGAACGTGCGGCGAACCGCCCCGGCCCGTCCCGATTCGAACGAGCGCGTGAGCGTGGCCAGGGCCGCCAGACGCCGCGTCTGCCGCTCGGCGTCGACGTGGGGGACGAGATTCTGTCCTTTGTGTCCGGAATCGAAGACGCGGTAGGGATCGAATTCCGCCCCCAGGTAGCCGCCGCGTGAGGGGAATTCTGCTGCCCCCAACGCGATGAACCGGGGGATCTGGAGGCCGGGTGAAGGGAGCTCGTGGGCGGCGATGGCCCCGATCGCCGGATGGATGATCGTCGGCTCGGGACGGTAGCCCGTCTTGACCGTGTACTGGCCGCGCTCGTGGTCCCCCTCCTTCGAGACCAGCGAGCGGACGAGGGCAAAGCGGTCGAGGACCGCGGCGATGCCGGGATAATCAGCAGCGATCTGCACGTCGGGAACCACGGTGTCGATGGCCTTCGTCGGCCCGCCGCTCGGACTGCCGGGATGGGGATCGAAGGTTTCGAGTTGGCTGGGGCCTCCAGCGAGCCAGACCACCAGCAGCGACCGCGGTCGCTCGCTCCCGCGGCTCCAGGCGGCCCTGGCCGACAGCGCCGGCAGCGCGAAAGAAAGCCCGAGGCTCGCACTCGAAAGCAGCAGCGATCGCCGGGCAACGGCACTGCCCAGCAGCGAGGGAAGGAGGGACATCTGTCTTCGGGCTCCGGTCAGTGATTCCAGCAGAACTCGGGACAGTTGAAGAGCGTCCACATCAGATCCTCGACACCCCGCCCCTTCGACGGCGCCTCAGAGAGCAGCGCCTGGAGCGCTTCGCGCTCGTCCGTCGACGGCCGCCGCGTGAGGGCCACCAGAAACGCCGTGTCGAGCCGGGCGGTGTCGTCGCTGGCCATGCCGGCGATCCGGCCGGTGGCGGTTATCGGATTGGCCTCCACCATCTCCCGAGCAAACTTGCCGTTCATCTGCACAAGCGCCTGCGGAATCGTCGCCGGCAGCGACTGCCCCTGACCGTCCTGCACCTTGCCGTACTCGCGGATAAAGTCGTTTTCCCGAAAGAACCGGATCGTCCGCGTCAGGAGGTGGGAATCCTGGTGGATCGTCTGCAGTGATGTCGCCGCCACCATTGCCCCGATCACCTGCTCGGGGCGGAGGCGGGTGATGGGAAAGGCGGCCCAAGTCTGGGTCACGGAATCACAATCTTCCGGTGCTTCCAAGAGCGGATGGGTGGAGGACATCCGGAACGTCTCCGTGGAGGCGATCACCGTCACCAAGCGCCGCAGATCGCGGCCATGGGCTCGAAAATCGTCGCCGAGGATGTCGAGCAGGTCCTCACTGGAGGACTCTGCCCCAGGATCGGGAATATCGTCCACCGGCTCGTGCCAAGCCTTTCCGAAGAGTATTCCCCAGGCCCGGTTGGCAATCGCCCGGTCAAAACGGCGGTTGTCTGGGTGAACGATCCAGGCGGCCAGGTTCTCGCGATGGGTTCCGCCGCTTCCCAGCCATTCTTCACCGAAAGGGACACGGGGAGGAACGTTCCTTCCCCCTCCCACCATCATCGGCATCGCCGCGGCCGCCACCGACATTTTGTCGATGCGGTGAACGCGACGCGGATCGTCCTCGACTCCCACCGGCGAAAGACGGGCCTGGGCAAACGAAGCAGCCAGCCCCTCGAACTGGCTCTGCTTCCAGGCGGCAAAGGGATGATTGTGGCATTGGGCGCAGTCCATCCTCGCCCCGAGGAAGACCCGCGATACACGCCCCGCGAGCCTGTCGGCATCGATGACACCGTCTGCCGCCGCCTGGGTGACGAAATTCACCGCCGGCGTTCCCGTCCACAAGCCCCGGGCCGCCACCATCTCGCGAACGATGTCGTCCCAAGGACGATTGGTGGCGATCTGGTCGGCAAGCCAGGCCGTGAACCGGTCGCGACGAAAAACAATGAATTGCCCTTTTTCATCGCCGACCAGTGGCAGCGCCAGTTGCTGGGCGAGCGACTCCGCACTCCGTCGATCGGCGAGCAGGCCCTTCAAGGCCGCATCCAGCCGATTGGGGCGGGCATCGGCTTCGAACTGGCGCAGCTCCTCAAGGGATGGGATCGTGCCGGCAACCGCCAACCACAGCCGCCGCAGGATTGCCAACTCGTCGGTTGGCCCTGCAGGCTCGATTCCGGCGACTGCCCGGCGGTCGGCGAGGAGTCGATCGATGGCGACGACGGTGGCATCAGGTGCCACAGTTGCAACCGGCGGCTGAGAAGGCACCCGCCGTTTGGCGAGCGGATCGCTGGCGGCAGCGATCACCAGCAGCACAAGGCTTCCCAGCGCCACCGCCGGAAGCGTTCCCGCTGGGAGAGCGATCTGGCGGATTCCGAATGCAGCCATGCGATTCCTCAGCAGGGGAGTCTACAGCCGGGTGGGCCCCGCAGGATAGCGGAATTCGAGTGCGCCACAGGCCCGGCTCCCGCACCCCTCGAATCCAAGCAAGCGCATGGGGCAGGGGACCGACGCGGTATGCTTGGCGTGGGAAGGGAAATCCGACCGCTCACCGCTGCCCTTTCCGGAGAGAAGCTATTCGTGGCGCAAGCAGGAGAAATGATCCCCACTCCGCTGCTGGCAAAGGAGGCGTGTCTGCCAAATCCTGGCTGCGCACCAAGCGCGCCTTTTGGCACGCTCCCATCGTGCCCGCCGCCGCTGGTTCATCCGCTGCGTGCCCTGGCCTGGCTGGTGACGGTCGCGGCGGGGCTCGCCAGCCTGCTGCTGCTCCTGGCAATCCTGGCGGCGATCCCGGTGCTCAACCTCATCGCGCTGGGCACGATGCTCGAAGCGGAAGGGCGCGTCGTCCGCTCCGGACGACTCCGTGACGGCATCCCCTTCGCCGGGGCTCTGCCGCGACTCGGTGCGGTCGTCGTGGGAACATGGATCTGGCTGCTAGTGATTCGCCTCGTCGCCCAGGCCGCCGCCGATGCGGCACTGGTCGATCCCGGTGGACCAACGGCCCGGGCCTGGGCTGCCGGGCGCGCCGCCACAGGAATCATCGTCGGCCTCCACCTGCTCGCAGCCCTCTTTTCCGGCGGCAGTTTCCTCTCGTTCTTCCGCCCGATTCGCAACGGCCGGCGACTGCTGGCCGCCCTCCGCCGGGGAACTGCCTGGAGCGACGCCAGCGCCGCGCTCCGCCAGGTCGTTGAGGCGGTGCAACCGTGGCAGTTGTTCTCACTGGGGGCGCGGGGGTTTGTCGGCGCCTTCCTCTGGCTGCTGGTCCCCACGATCCTCTTCTCGGCACTCCGCGACACGACAAAACCGGCTGGCGTGCTCCTGACCCTCATTGGCGGCGCCCTGCTGGCGGTGGTCCTCTCCTGGGTGCCGTTCCTCCAAGCCCGTTTTGCTGCCGAAAATCGGCTGGCTGTCTTCCGTGACCTCGCTGCAGTGCGCGAGCTCTGGCGGCGGGCCCCGATCGTCATGTTGCTCGCTCTGGCGATCCTTTACGGCCTCTCCCTCCCTCTCTACCTCTTTAAGATCGTCGCAGCGCCGCGCGACGCCGTCCTCTTCCTGACCCCGATCTTCATCCTCACGATCTACCCCGCACGACTGGCCATCGCCTGGGCGACTCACCGTGCCGCCACCCGTCCCACGCGCCGCTGGCTGCTCCTCCGCTGGCCGGTGACAGCGATTTTGATCCCGTTGCTCGTGCTGTATGTGTTTCTCCTCTTCTTCACCCCGGCCATCGACGCCCTCGGTCGCCGCGCCCTCTTCGACCACCACGCCCTGCTGCTCCCCACCCCCTTTTAAATCGCTTGTATCTCGATTGCGGGCAGCGGAGACAAGCGCCACAACCAGAGCGATTTACGGGAAGAGAGTCCGCACGAAGACATAGAGCAACAGCACCGCAACTGCGACCACCCACCACGGCTTCCGGGGGGGCGGGGCATCCTCGTCACTGAGATATTTCCCGCAGGCGGGGCATTGGACAGCGTCCTCAAAGATCTCCTCCCGGCACCACGGACAGGGAACCGTCGGTTCGTCGCCTGAATCCGCCGCCGAATCCCCCGCTCCGTCCCCTCCGTCGTCGAAGTTGTCGTCGGTATCGAAAGTGTCGTCATGAGGGGGGCGGGGCATGGCTCGACCGGAAAGGAGGGGGGGACAAAGGTGGGATGGCTGCCACTGCAGCATATTCTTCGTCGGCACAAAGTACTCCCTGGCGCCCCACTGGATCGTGCCAGCGGCACAATCAATAATTCTTTGAGAATTCCTTGAGGGATCCTGTGAATCACCTCCGCAGGGGGCATTTCCCTTGAACACTCTCCACCCCTTGCACCTGCTCACGCCCACTCGTCGCGACGGCTCTGCGATCAGACTGCGGCAATCATTGTCGAGGCGTCGGCAGCGTTCCGTATCGGGTCCGGTTGGCAGATAGGGGTTCGTGAAAGCGACATAGCGTGGAGACACAGTTCTGCAGAGACACAACGAAACGACTTGAGATCCCCGCCACGGACCGCCGTCCAACTGGCCCCAGCGATTGCTCGACACCTTGCCTTCACCAGGAATCCACTTCGTTGGGACAAGTCACAAATGGCAACACGATCACCGCCTTATCGCCCGACCTCTTCGCCCAAGCGATTCCCCTCTGGCCAAAAGACCCGTCTGAGTTTCGAGGCGCTGGAAGTTCGGCATCCGCTGACTCTGCTCGCACCGCTGGCGACGCTCGCCAATGACACCGGGTCTAGCCACACCGACTCCATCACGAGCGATGGCCGCCTGATCGTGACTGCCGCCAAAGGCGCCGTCGTCGAGTTTTCCGTGCAGCCCGGAGAGTGGGTCGCGGCTCAGCCAACTCCCAAGGAAGGATTGAACACGATCCTCGTCCGCCAGACCGACACCGCTGGCCACATCTCCCCCTCGCGACGCGTTCTCTTCAGCCTTGACACCATTTTTCCCAGCGCACCTGCCTTGGCTCTGCGCACCGACAGCGGCCTTTCGGCTGCCGATGCTCTGACCAACAATGGGACGATCGCCGTTGGGAACCCGCTGCCGGGCGAGTCGATCTCCTTCCGATACGTCAACGACACGATCCTCGGAAACGTGTCGCGGGCCCGTGTCCAGGCTCTCCTCCACACCAAGGCCGGTGGATGGAAAAATGGCGACTACCGCGTCGGTGCGACAACATACGATACGGCCGGCAACTCGGCCGATGCGGAATTGCGATTCACGATCGACGCCACGCCCCCCGCGATCCCATCGGTTCGATTGACACACGACACCGGCAGGAGTTCGGTTGATCGGTTGACCAGCGATGGGCAGATCGAGATCACCAACACTGAGTCGGGCGCTTGTCGAGTATGCCCTGCCGCTGGGAACTTGGGCAGCGCTGTACCCCACACCGCATGAAGGGCTCAACACTGTTCGTGTCCGTCAAACAGATACCAGCGGGAACACGAGTCCGGCCGCCGTGTTCCGGTTCACCATCGATTCTCAGCCCCC
>QWOP01000064.1 GCA_003669605.1 Planctomycetota bacterium | reverse complement strand
GGGCCGGGCACGGCGGCAGCGACGCGGCGCCCGCCGCGGTCGATGCTCTCTGACAGGGGACTCGCCGCCAAGGATCAATGGGTGCCCGCGTCCCAACCGGGCTTTCCGATCGGGGTTGTGCCGGCGGCGGCCGGCGGGGTGAAATAGGGGCTTCGGTCGGGCACACGATCCCTCGCAGCCGGGAGCAGTCATGGCACGCAGTCGGTCAAACCAGGATGGCGGTGCAGACGGGGCTCTTGGGCATGGGGCGAGCGATCTCGTGGCCGACATCGAAGGCTTGGGGGTCTTCTACCTCGGGCGCCAGGTCGACCCCGACAGTGGCAAGGCTGGCCGCGAGCCGCTTCTGCTCGATGCCCGTCGGCTCACCACCCACGCCGTCTGCGTCGGCATGACCGGCAGCGGGAAGACGGGATTGCTCGTGAGCCTCATCGAGGAGGCAGCGATCGACGGCATTCCGGCGATCGTCATCGATCCCAAGGGAGACCTCGCCAACATCCTGCTGACATTCCCAGAACTCCGTCCCGCCGATTTCCGGCCGTGGCTCGAGGAGGATGCCGCCAAGCGGGACGGCCTGACGCTCGACCAACTGGCGGAGAAGACGGCGATCAAGTGGGCCGATGGGCTGGCCGCCAGTGGGCAGTCGGGGGAGCGGATTGCGCGGCTGCGGGAGAGCGTCGAGATGACGGTCTACACGCCGGGCAGTTCTGCCGGCCGGCCCCTGGCGATGCTCGGCAGTCTGGAGGCTCCCCAAAAGGTGATCCTCGACGACCCCGAGGCCCGCCGCGAACGGATCGAATCGCTCGTCTCCGGCATCCTGGCATTCGCCGGGATCGACGCCGAACCGGGGCGGAGCCGCGAGCATCTTCTCGTGTCGGCGATCGTCGAAAAGCTGTGGATGAGTGGTGAAGAGGTCGACTTCGGCACGCTCGTCCGCGCCATCCCCGCGCCGCCGATCGAGCGCGTGGGCTTTCTTGAATTGGAAAACTTCTTCCCCGCCGCCGACCGCTTCGCGCTGGCGGGCAAACTCAATACCGTCGCCGCCGCTCCCGGCTTCGACGCCTGGCTGCAGGGCGAGCCGCTCGATATCAGCAGGCTGCTTTGGACCCCGGCCGGCAAACCGCGTGTGAGCGTGATCTCGATAGCGCACCTCAACGACGCCCAGCGAATGGCGTTTGTGACCCTTCTGGCCGGGCAGGCGGTGTCGTGGATGCGCTCGCAGGCCGGCACGTCGAGTTTGAAGGCGCTCTTTCTCATGGACGAGGTGTTTGGCTACCTCCCGCCGACAGCCAATCCCCCGAGCAAGGTGCCGCTGCTGACGCTTCTCAAGCAGGCCCGGGCCTTCGGCCTCGGCATCGTGCTGGCCACGCAGAATCCCGTCGATCTCGATTACAAAGCCCTCTCCAACGCCGGCACCTGGTTTCTCGGTCGGCTGCAGACGGCCCGCGACAAAGCCCGCGTTCTCGACGGCCTTGAGGGGGCGGCGAGTTCCAGCGGGTCGGGCTTTGACCGCGCGGAGGTGGAGCGACTCCTGGCAGGACTCGAGCAGCGGATGTTCCTCCTCCACTCCGTTCACGACGACGAAGAGATTGTCTTCCAGACCCGATGGACGATGGCCTATCTGCGCGGGCCTTTGCTGCGCGAGGAGATCCGGCGACTGCAGGGGGCCTCCCCCGTCGCCGATCAGCCGGCTCCGCGGGCCAACCCCTTCTCCTCCGCTGTGTCGTCGAGCGGCGGCGGCCCCCGGCCACTGCTTCCGCCGGGGGTTCGCGAGGTGTTCCTCTCGCCGGAGGGCCCACTTCCAAGTGCGGGCCTGCTCTACAAGCCGGCGATCCTGGGCCGAGCGCGGGTCCGCTTCACGCACACCAAGGCCCGGATCGATGTCGACCGGGAGATCGTCTGTCTGGCACCGGCGGCCGATCAACTTGGGGAATCGGCCTGGGAGACGGGGCGGCAGTTTGCCGAGGTGCCGGAGGTGGAGTCGGGGCCGCAGGCGGGCAGTTTCGCCAGCTTGCCGGCGACGCTCTCCGGGGCGAAGTCGTACGGCGCGCTGGCCACGTCGCTGAAGGGCTATCTTGCGCGGACAGCGAAGCTGACGGTGTACAGCGCGCCATCGATCGACGCCGTCTCGCGTCCCGACGAGACGGAGGGGGAGTTCCGCATTCGCATTGCGCAGCAGGTGAAGGAGTGGCGCGACCGGGAGATCGACCGGATCCGCGACAAGAGTGCCGCCAAGCTGGCCGCGATCAACGACCGGATCGGTCGGGCGCGGCAGAAGGTGGAGAAGGAAAAGGCCGAGGCCAAGAACAAGTCGATGCAGACCTACGTGGCCATCGGCACCGCCGTGCTCTCGGCCTTGATGGGGCGAAAGATGGCCAGTTCCACGACCGTTGGTCGGGCGGCGACGTCGATGCGTTCTGCCAGTCGGGCCACGCGGCAGCAGGCGGATGTGGTCCATGCCGAGGAGGCGCTGTCGGATCTGGAAGAGAAGCTCGCCGCGATCGAGTCTGAGATCAGTGACGACCTCGAGAGGGTGCGGCTGGAGGCCAATCCCGAACGGCTCGTCCTCGAGCCGATTGAGATCCCGGCTAAGAAGACCGACGTCTCGGTGGAGGATGTGGTGCTGGCCTGGGTGCCCGCGACGGCGGCGTTCACGCCGCGATCGGCCCCGCGGCCGGCGGGGGAAACAGGCCTGTGAGTGAGTTTCTCCCCGAATCGCAGTCTGCTTCCCCCCTCCGCACCGGGGGCGAACTTTCTCCCGGGGCCCCGGCGCCGGCCGATGGGCAGCGGGCGATCGTCGTCGTCGACTGCCCCGATGCGGTCGGGCTGATTCACCGGATCACGGGCGTGCTCGGATCGCGTCTGCTCAACATCGAGAGCAATCAGGAGTATGTCGACGGCGACGCGGGCTGGTTTTTCTTCCGGGCCGAAGTCACTCCTGCCGCGGGGCCAGTGACCGCGGCAGATCTGCAGCGGGATCTGATCGCGGCCCTGCCGGCAGGCGCCCAAGTGCGTGTCACCCACGCCCGCCGTCGCCGGATCGTCGTCTGCGCTACCCGCGAACCGCACTGTCTGGGCGAACTGCTGCTCCTCGACTCCTGCGGCGACTTGCCGGTGCGGATTGAGGCGGTGGTCAGCAACCACGACTCGCTACGCGGGTTGGTGGAGCGGTTTGATGTTCCCTTCCACCACGTGCCCCACGAAGGGGTGT
This sequence comes from Planctomycetota bacterium, assembly GCA_003669605.1. Taxonomy (GTDB): domain Bacteria; phylum Planctomycetota; class Planctomycetia; order Pirellulales; family UBA1268; genus QWOP01. The sequence continues at coordinate 15,112 of QWOP01000064.1, read as the reverse complement.
CGCGGGGTGAGCACGAGGCGGCGCTGCTGGCGGCGATCCGCAGCCACGATCCGGAGTACGTGGTGCTTGCCCGCTACATGCGCGTCCTCTCCGAGGGGGTAATCGCCCATTTTCCCCACCGGATTATCAACATCCACCACTCATTCCTCCCCGCCTTTGCCGGTGCCAGTCCCTACCGTCAGGCGCACAAACGCGGGGTGAAATTGATCGGCGCCACGGCGCACTACGTGACCGCAGAACTCGACGACGGGCCGATCATCGCCCAAGACGTGGTCCCGGTGAACCATGCCGACACTCCGCTGCGGATGGCCCAGGCGGGGCGCGACGTCGAAAAATTGGTTCTCGCCCGGGCCGTCCGTCTGGTGGCGGAGGAGCGGGTCTTTCTCCATGGCCGCCGCACGGTGGTCTTCGGATGAGGGGGCGGTGGCTGGCCCGTTGATGACGTTTCTGCGTCGATCAGCCCAGGAGTCCGAGGTCCTCGTTGTAGCCCTGCTGGACGACGTCGTTCTCGGCCCGTTCGTGGGCCTGTATCCGGGCGGCAAAGGCTTCGAAGGAGGCTCCGATTTCCCGCCAGGCGTCGGCGCACGGCGTCTGCCCGGCAGCGCTACCGAAGCGGGACACGATCGCATCCAGATCTGCCAACAGCAACGGGTGCTCGCGGAGCACATCGCTGACGGCGTGGTTCAGCCTGGGCATCCGCGCTACCGATTCCTCCATGAATCCGCCGCACTCCTCCTGGCTAAAGTGGCTGGCGAGATGCTCGCGGAGAATTTGGATGGAGGCCACGATGCCTTTCACCTCGGTGCAATCTGCCGGCGCAGGCGCTGCCAGAGCGCAGCGAACGGCAGAGAGTTGGTTCCACAGTTCACGGTGCTCTGCCAGCAGGTGGCTGAGAATACCCGGATCGGCCCGGTCGATCGATGTCATGGGGGTCGTCTCACAGAAAAGGGGAGTGGGGGAGCTGGTTCTGGCAGCGCTCTATTTTATCACCCGGATATGATGGGAAACGTGGAGGACGGGGCCTTGAGTCGCCGTTGAGCGGGAGTCTCGGGGGAGAGCGGCCATGTCTGGATTGGAATCGGCTGGTTCGCTGCCTGGGACAGTTGTGCGCTCTGGTGGCGAGGGCGTCGGAATCCGTGCGCAGGCAATGCTCATCGGCAGCGGCATCGATCTGGCCCGTCTGGGTGCTATTGAGCGGATTGGCGGAGCGCCGCTGGTGGTCGACATCGGCGGGGTTTCCCCCGGTGTTTCCGGGACGGCGGTCCTTTTTCGCTACGGCGCCTGCGTGTTCTTTGCCGCCACCCCCTCGGCGATCGATGGCCTGCTGCTGCGAATCGCGCCTCATGTCCGCCAGTCGCTTGCGCTCGCTGATCGCGAGACGGAGGTGCTTGAGATCCGCGTCGAGCCTTTGGGGCGGGAGGCGATCGAGGGCAACGTGCTGTTGCTGGCCGAGGCCACGGCGGAGAAGCGGTTGTTGGTGGCCGACATCATGGCCAAGAGCGTGTCGCTGGCGTATCACGAGAAGAATATCGAGCGGCAGTTTGAGCGGATTGAGCCCTTTGCCGTGAATCTCGACCACTGGGGGCGTGGCGGCCGGGCGGCCCGCGAACTCCTCCAGCACCTCGGCGGGGCGTTGCTGGCCGAACACCGGGTGGTGGCGGGGGCCCGGGTTGACGATGCCCCGGAGTTGCTCTGGGATCACCCCGAACTGGAGCGTTTCTGGGCCCGGTTGCGGGATGAGTTTGAGATCCGCGAGCGGTTCGCGGCCCTGCACGGGAAGCTGAACCTGATCTCCCGCACAGCCGAGGCTGCTCTCGATCTCCTCCAGAACCGGCGGGCCTTGCGGGTGGAATACGCGATCGTGGGGCTGATCGTGTTTGAGATCCTGCTGGCGCTGGTGCAATGGCGGCTCTCCGCCGGCTGAACCCGAGTTCCAGGGGAGCGGGGAGGGGTGCTATAAATCCGGGTTCTTCCCGGACCCATCCTCCTGCTGGAACATCCGCATGCCGTTCCTCCCCCGTGCGTTCTCTGGCCTCGCGTTGCCTCAGGTGGCGTGGCCGTGGTCGTTTTTGGCCGCCATCCTCTGCGCGGTAATCGTGGCGCCGTCCGCGGCCTGTGGGCAGCAGGTGGCCGTGGAGGAGTTCACGCTCCCCAACGGCATGCAGTTCCTTCTCGTGCCCCGCAACGACCAGCCGAATGTCGTCAGCGCTGGCTGGGTGGCCAAGGTGGGGAGTGTCAACGAGCGGCCGGGGATCACCGGCATCAGCCACTTCTTCGAACACATGATGTTCAAGGGCACCGACACGATCGGCACCCGCGATGCCAAGAGGGATGCGACCTTCCGCCAGGAGCAGCAGAAAGTCCGTGGCGAGATCAACCATCTGGTGTGGACGGAGCAGTACGACAAATACCTCCGTGGCGAGATCGACGACCCCTGGAAGCCCACCAACGACACCCAGGCTCTGCGGGTGCTGCGGGAGCGCCTCGACGGGCTGATCCGGGCGCAGCAGGGGCGCGGCGATGGCGGTGCCGAAACGGCCACGATCGTCAAGGACGAGTTTGACCAGGTCTACACCAAGGCCGGTGGGAGCAGCATGAATGCCTTCACCAGTTACGACCTCACCTGTTACTTCATCACCGTCCCTTCCAACAAGTTTGAGCTCTGGGCTTGGATGGAGAGCGACCGGCTCCACGACAGCGTCTTCCGCGAGTTTTACTCCGAGCGCGACGTGGTCCACGAGGAGCGTCGGATGCGGACCGACAGCACTCCCACCGGGCGCTTCGAGGAGCAGTTCGACAGTATGTTCTGGGCCTCGTGCGGCTATTCCTGGCCGGTGATCGGCTGGCCGAGTGATCTCAACAGTTACACCGAGGAGCAGGCCCAGGAATACTGGAACATCTATTACCGCCCTGGCAATCTGGTGGGGGTGGTAGTAGGCGACTTCGACGCCACCGAGGCGAAGGCCTTCATCACCCGTTATTTTTCCCGGCTCTCGGCGGGGAAGAAAGCGCCGCCGCCGGTGGTGACGCTGGAGGTGGAGCAGATGGCCGAGCAGCGGATGAATGCCGAAGGGGATTTCCCGCCGGCGGTGGAGATCCGTTACCACACCGTCCCGGCTGGCCACATCGACAGTTACCCGCTCGACATGCTCGCGGAGATTCTCAATGAGCGTACCGGCCGGCTCTACGCGGGGCTGGTAGAGGGGCGGGAACTTGCCTCCAGCGCCCGGGCCAGTTCCGACACCCGGAAATACGCCGGTCTGTTTGCCTTCGAGGCGGAGACCCGTGGCGAGGCCAGCCCCGAGCAACTCGAGGCGGCCTGGTATGAGGAGCTGACGAAGCTCCAGGAGGGGGAGATTCCCGAGCGGGAGCTCCGGAAGGTGAAGAATCGCGTGGCGGCGGGCAACTACCGGCGTCTGGAAAACAACATGTCGTTGCTGGTCCAGTTGGCGGTAGCCGAGGCCACGCTCGACTGGCAGGAGATCAATGATGGGCCGCGGAAATACGAGGCGGTTTCGGCGGCCGACATCCAGCGGGTGGCCAAGGAATACTTCGCCGCCACCAACCGCAGCGCGGCGATTTTCCGTCGCCAGAAAGGCCCGTGAGGGGCGTCGCCCCTGGTTGTCATTCCCCTGCCTTCCCTCCGATCCATCCCTTTCCTCGAGGTGCTTTCGTGACTTTCCCTCTGGGTGCTGCTGTGATCATGTTCCGCCGGACTCTTTGTGTGCTGGGAATCGTTGCGGCATTGCTGCGGTGTCCTGTGGCGTGGGCGTTTGAGCCCGAGGAGGCGTTGCTTCCGGCCCGGCCGGAGGAGATTGAGTTTGCGCCGCTCGACTTCAAAGTGCCCGATGCCAAGCAGTTTCGCCGCACGCTTCCTGACGGCACGGTGGTCTTTGTGGCGCCGTCGCACGAGTTTCCGCTTGTGACGGTGTCGATCGTGTTCAAGGGAGGGGCCTCACTCGATCCTGCCGACGTGCCGGGGTTGGTGGCCTCCGCGGCGCGGATGGTGCGGGAGGGGGGCACAGAGGACGCGAAGCCGGCTGCGTTTGATGAGGCGCTCGACTTCCTCGCTACCGAGATTGGAGTGGGGAGCAACGACGCCTTCACGACGGCCACGATGAACTGTCTGTCGAGCAATCTCGACGAGAGTTTGGCTCTGTTTGTCGGCATGCTGCGGAAGCCCGGTTTTGACGAGGGTCGGCTGGAGACATCGAAAGCCCGCCTGCTTGAAGCGCTCAAGCAGCGGAACGACGATGCCTCGTCGATCCTGTCCCGCGAGTGGAAGCGGCTTTTGTGGGGCACCGACCATTTCGAGTCCCGCGAGCCGACCGCCACCAGTGTGGCAGCGATGACGACCAAGCGTCTGCGCGAGGTCCACGCGCGTCTTTTCCATCCGGGCAACATGATCGTTTCGGTGACGGGTGATTTCGACGAGCCGGAGATGCTGGGGAAGCTTGCCAAGGCGTTTGCCGGATGGAAGAAGGGTCCGGCGGTGCCAGATCCTGTGGCGCCGACTGCCCAACTTTCTCCGGGGCTGTATCACGTTCCCAAAGACATTCCCCAGGGGAAGGTGGTGATGGGGATGCGTTCGATCAAGCGGGACGATCCGGACGCGATTCCGCTGATGATTCTCAACGACATTCTCGGTGGCAGTGGCTTCACCAGTCGGATCATGCAGCAGGTGCGGAGCAACGAGGGGCTGGCCTATTCGGCGGCGTCGGCGGTGGCGCCGAAGGTTTGGTATCCGGGGCAGTTCCAGGCGCGCTTTGAGAGTAAGAATGCGACGGTCGCGTTGGCGACGAAGATCATCCTTGATTTGGTGCAGGGGGTGCGGGATGAGCCGGTGACGTATGAGGAGCTTGAGACGGCGAAGTTGGCTGCGATTGAGACGTTTCCGCGGCAGTTTGAAAGCAAGCCGGCGATGTTGCGGGTGTTTGTCAATGACGAGTGGACGAAGCGTCCGGCGGACTTTTGGCAGTCGTTCCGGGACAAGGTGAGTGCGGTGACGCGGGAGGATCTGCTCCGGGTGGCGAAGGAGCATCTTGATCCGGCCCAGATGGCGATTTTGGTGGTGGGAGATTGGGAGGAGATTGCGGTGGGCGATGAAGGGAAGCGGGCGAGCATGGCCGACTTTTTTGGTGGGTCGGTGACGCATCTTCCGCTCCGCGATCCGCTGACGCTTGAAGTGCTTCCCGAAGCCGCGAAGCCTGCGGAGGCGGTGCCTGCGGGTGAGCCGCTTCCGGCAGGAGCGAAGAAGCCAGTCCCGGCGGGGAAGTGAGTGCGGGGGGACGCGTCTGGCGCGAGGGCATCAGGGTCACCCGTGTCCTGTCGCCGGACGTTTGCTCCGGCCTTCCAGGCCTCCGCTCTCTGCGTGCCGCCTGCGCTCCGCCATCCATGGCTGCGCTTGCCGTCAAGCCCGGCTCCCAGGACACGGGCGACCCCTCGCGAAGACCTTCAAGGGGCAGGGGACAGGTGTACCGATCTTCATGCCGACTGGATTAGGATTTCGAAGGCAGGCCACCCGCGTGCGGTAACGCGTCCTCGTATGGGCTTCGCCTGCGCGGCCACCGCGTCACGATGTGCTTCGGTCCTCCGAAGCATTCAGATTCGCCATCAGCCCGAGCCCGCAGTGCCGACCGGCACCAATCGTCAGGGGCCCTGGAACTGCGACGGAATTCGCAAAACGCACCACGAGGTGTACCGCGGTCAGACCTTCGAGGTGTTTTGGGCGGCGGTAGCCAGTAGGCCGCTTGTTCTTATCGTACCCGTGTGCCGTTAGCGATTTGGGAAACTGCGACAAGCTGCTCCATTCAAAATCGCATGCGACGGCAATTCCGGCTTGTCGAAGTACTTTCTCGATCAGCCCCCGCGTCTTGTCGGGCTTGTGGTCATCGTGTCCAGGAAGAATCACGGGCGTCACGCTGGCCCACGAGTTGGAAGCGTCCAGAAAATACCTCGCCATCCTGTCGTAGTTCGCCCGCATCAGGGTCGGCGCTTCCCCGACATTTCTCGTACCGGGCTCGGGCTGCAGCGTGACGCCGTTCAGCCGTCGGGCCAGGTGCTCAAGGACCCGATTATCACCCAAGGGTGCCACGACCATGACGCGACGAACTGCCGGATCAACATGCCGATGACCGATCGAAGGCAGGGGCACGTAAGAAAACCGCCTGTGGGAATCGTCGCCCGGGCCGCCGTGGCCAGCCACGTAGGCTTCAACCCAGTCGGAACCGACGTCGCCAGGAGGAAACCGTGTCATCGCTTCAATGGCGAGGTGTCGCATCATCCCTGCGACGTGAATGAGATCCCGTTGGGGGCATGAGCTCATCGTCCCGTCAGCCTTGACCAGTTCGAAGACCGCATTCGGCCGGCCAGCGGCGTCAGTTGGTCGGCGGTATCCGACTCGGCGATACGCAGTCAACGGTGGGACAGGGTGAAACGTATTGTCCGCTAAGCGGTCGAGCGTCGCGGCATGACGCGCCTTGAGAGCGTCGAGGGATCCGGCCAGCGGACAGCGTAATGAATTGGTGGCGTGGCTCTCTGCTGGAGCCCATTGCTGCAGGGTTTCGCCAAGCGGAACGCCCGCCGGTAGTGCCCGACACTGCGCGACCACTAAATCGATACCCCACCCCAAGGCCACGATGCGCTCCACGGCCCGTTCCAGTGCTGCGACAAGCCGGGGCTCGCTGTTACCTTCCACAATTGGCCAAAGAAAGTGGACCGTATCGCCATCACGAAGATGCGTAGGCCGCACGGTTTTCAGAGTGCGATGCTCGGCGATATTTTCGTCTGCATTGCCGCGGGCCCAGCCAGCCGCCACGAGGTCCATCGCGTTGTTAGGGACGTACAACGGGCACGCCGTGCCAATCCGACTCGGCGGGGCGAGTATGGTTGGTGGAGGTTGGGCCTCGAGCCAGCGCAGCGCCCAATCGATATCGCCGTCACAATCTAATAGCGGGCCGTTGCCCGCGACCAATGCCTGGAACAGGCGCATCGGCGACGGCGGCCATTCATTAATGCCACCATCGCCGCGGCCGTGAAACCGTGGGTCAAGGAACGTGATGCTAATACAAAGCGAATCAGGCATGAGGGGCCTCGTCAGTCCTTGTCTTTCTTCTTCACGTCCTTCTTCACGTCCTTCTTCACGTCCTTATTCACGTCGTCTTTGGCCTTCTTTTTGTCAAACGCGACAGTCTGTCCCGCGCCTACCCCAAACGCAACAGAGGCAAGTGTCGCGAAGGCCAGGGCATCATCGTGGGAAAGAGCAAACGGCTTACGATCTCCGTTCCGATAGACCTCAATCAGTTCCGCAGGCTGCGTCGGGTTGAGCACGAGATTGCACCCCTGGCGGAGGTATGAGTCTGGCTCGGCAGTCAGGCCCACGAGCGCGAGTCCGAGGATGTAGCGTCGCAACTTCAGCGTCTGCTCGGCGTCATCCCCAGCCCTTATTTTATTCAGCGCTGCGAGGCTCAGCGTCGCGTCACGGCGGATGCCGCCTTTGGCGATCACCCCGCCGTGTGCTGCCGACGCAGGATTGTGGACGAACCCTCTTTCGGCGAGAGAGCTCGTTTTTTTTCCCTCGGCTTTCTCCTTGTCTTGCTCTGAAAATACTTCAGCTAACGAATAGTCCATCGACGGGACATAAACTGCACCGCGCGTCAGCAGTCGAACATTGAACGCCCGGATCGTAGATGATACGAGTCTTGGCACCTTCGACTGGGCACCCTTTTCGCCCCGGGAATTCCATGCACCAAAGACAAGCGAGGTCGGCGCAAACGCAGCAAGTTGTGAGCAGTCGCCACGCTCCACCGCCCGGAACGCTTCATTGACGGTTTCGGCAAGCGGCGTGCATCGCATGATCGCATCGCCAGCGCGGTGCCCCGCATCCAAGAGATTCACCGTCTGTTCGCCGGCTTCGATCACGATCTGAGGCACTAGGGCAGCATAAGGCTCCTCTTTGAAGAGGGGTTCGATCCGATTGGCCTGCGAGCCGACGCTGTCGATGAGACAGACGTTTTCGTCTTGCCACGGCTGATCCTTGGTCGGCGGCGGGTCGATGTTGTAACCGCCCGAGAATCCCTCGCCCGCCGCAAACGTCGGCGGGAACAAGACTCCGTCTTCGCCCTCCACTGGCATCAGGTGCTCGCGAAGGACGACCGCCGCGGGCCCAGTGCGGCCTGTTAGCCAGCCATCGAACCGATCTAGCGAGACACTCATCTGTGATTCTCCATCGTGGTTGCTGGTAGAAATGCTTTCATGTACTTCGTGCGATCCAGTAATCGAAACTGATAGCAAGTGTCATTTGGTGACCGTATGAATCCAGTAGCAGCGAGTGCCGCAACTAGCGCGGGCAGCGGCGTTCGCCATGCACAGTAGACGAACGTTCCGTCGGAATGACGTGGCGGGATTCGGAATCGCTGCATGCCGATAAACGCAAAAAACTCAAGTCCTGGCCGCGTCGAGGGTCCTTCCTTGATTACGGCTCGGAGATCATACGCACTAAAGCCGGTGTCGATCGCCCGGCTTTGGGACTGCGCATGGGAATCGAAGTAGAGCGAGGATCCATCAAATGCCACGGCACATTGAAGGATGTCTTCGGTAGGTGCGAGCGGGGCGTTCGCAATGACTGCTGATCGAAGTGGCCGGACTATATCAAGAATCAGTTGCTTAGCCGCCCATGTCTTCAACCCAGTGCGTTCGTTTGTTTCATTTCGCCACCAGTTGAGCGCAAGATTGAAGGGATTGCCGAGTAAAAGTGATTCACCCTGCCACAATGCCCGGAGCCGCTCTTTGTCTCGTTCGTCATCGGCAGTGAGTGTAGCTTTGGTCGCACTCAGAAGGGTGCCGAGTCGTTTGAGACCCTCTTCGCCCACTGAACTTGTTATGTCGGAACATGCGAGTGCATCCACCATCTGCCGGAGCGTGCCATCACATGTAATGTGGAATCTGCCATTCTCAAACCACCCTTCGGCTCCAGGCCACATTCGATCCGCGAGCTCCAGAAGGCCACAGCAGGCAAAGAACTGACCAGGGTTTGTGATATCGACGTTAACGGTGATGCTCGGCTCGCGAAGGCTCATAGAGTGCCCTCCGACTCAGTCGCGAAGGCTGACGGGGCGGCACTGACGGCCCAGTCGGCGGCCCGGAGCAGGGATTCCAGATAGGCCAGTCCCCACCGGCCATAAGTGCGTTGAAGCCGGGCAAAACGACGCGGCACCTCGATCGCCAACGCATCCGTAACGGTTGAGTGAGCGTCTGGATCGAACGCCTCGTCGGAATTGAAATGGGGTCGGCCGCGGCCATGATGAGCGGCGATCAGGTGCAGCACGAGGTCCTTCATGTCGTCATCGAGCACCTCGAACGCTGTCTCTTTCTGAGCATCGAGCAGCGACGCAAACTCGTGGCGAAACGGTTCGGGTAACCGAGCCCCATTCCTGCCAGCCTTCGCCAGGAGCACACCCGGATACTGACGATTCCCGAGGGTAACCTGAAATCGTTCGCGGCGCTTGCCATGGTCGTGCAACTGAGCGGCGACGATGATGGCCGCCCTGATCTGCGGCGGTAGCGGCAGCGCGGTGACGATCCGCGTGGCCTCGTTCACCACGTCCTTTACGTGCGTCGTCAACAACACGGGCCTTGCCGCAGATCGCCCTCCCTCGAACGCAGCGCTTTCGAACCAATCCCACCGTTCGGACGCTTCGCCGTCGTCTTCGCCGGTGTTGAATAAGACGCGGCGCACGCAGCGCATGCCGGCGGTCTTGGCCTCCCATTCGGGGTCATTGGCGTATAGACGGATCCGCCGTCCTGATCCATCCGCCACGTGCGATACGTCGTTTGCCCACTCGGAACTACCGTCGAGCATGCCTTCGGTCAAACCGCCAACCGAGGGAGTCAAGAGGACGGTGCAGTTGTTGATCCGTTCCTTCTGGGATTTGTCCGTTAATACGCGCAACGTCGTTGTGTCGATAACGCCCTGGACATCCACGATCCATACCGGATGATCGGGATGCCGTTTTGCAAGGGTATCAAGGTGTTTGAAAACACGGTCACTACGGTCGCGTAAGAGCTCGTGCGGTTTGAGTGGGTAGTCATCGAGAAGATCGGCGGGCTGGTACTGGTCCAGCAGTTCACCAGTGACGACACCGACTTCCTCTCGCCAAGCGACTTGAGTTTCTGGCGGCTCCCATTCGGCCAAGCCGCGCAGATACGGCGAGACCGGCGGGCGGCCCGGCAAAGTCTCCCGGATGCTTGTGAGCGACCACGCATCGAAAAGGATGTCCGTAACAGGAGGAACCCTGGGCGGCGGTGCGAAAGCGGCCTGCCGCGCGCTGGCGTCGAGTGTGCTGAGATTCAATGGACTTGCGTCGCCGTCGAGGCGGCGGAGGAGGTCCAGTGTGGCTTTTCGCGCCGGCGTGAGTTGGTGATCCTCATCGAACTTCTCGGGATAGATCACATCTATTCGGGTGTCGTCACGCTCGCCGTAACGGTTCACCCGTCCAAGTCGCTGAGCCATTCTCTCGAACGTGGACAGGTCGCTGACCATGTGGTCGGCCGACATATCGACTCCGACCTCGCCGGCACTGGTACAGACAAGGCAGACAGTGCCTTCAGCGGCTGTTATCGAAGGGTTTCGATTCTTCGGGGGAAGAAAGCGTTGAAACACCGGGTCGAACTTCGCCAAGGCGTCGCGCTCGAGGCCTCGCAGCGTTCCCGTGAGTTGCTGACAGGCGAGCCCGTCTTTTCGTAGGCGAGCAGCAATGGTCGCGACATCGTCAACCCTGGTCGCAAAGACGAGAACTGCACCGCCACTGCGGCCATGGGCCGCGGCCTTACGAACCATCGCGTCGGCCAGCAATTTCTTCTCGTCATCAACTGGATCGAGTTGGATCGCCTTGTGAGCGCGAAGCCGTTTTCCTACGACTGGGTGCCTTAGGTCTTCGGCGGTCAAGCGGAGCACAGACGATGCAGGGACCCCGTTCCTCGCGGTCGCGGAAAGGGCCATGACACGTAACGGCCGCCATTCCCCGCTCCGCTGTTGCTCGGCGACGACGCCTTCGATGGTATTTTGAAACGCCGGCTCAAGATGCGATTCATCATGGACAAGCAGAGCATCCTGACCGAGGAAACCTGCCTGCAACGGCTTCGCCTTGAAACCCACTCCGTAGCCGCTGAAGAGCATGCGGCTGCCGATCATGTCCACCGTGCCGATAATGACTGCCGGACGCGATGGGTCAATCGACCAGTCGCGATTGTCGGCGTACTGGCCGCGCAGCGTGCTAAGAGCCACTGCACGGGATTCCACTGGGATGAATGTGCACGTGTCGAGGCTCTCCCGAAGCCGTTCCACCTCGAACGTCGTCTGATCCACGACCGTGCGTCGATTCACGACATAGACCAACCGCCGCGGGATGTGCTCGGGATGGAGAATCCGGGCGATCAGCCAGATGGCAATTACCGACGTTTTGCCAAGGCCTGTCGGCAGGTCGCAGCAAGAAGGAAACTTACAAGCGGCGAATTCCCTATACAGTGACATCTGCCAAGGAAACGGGGGCTGCCCCGTGAGCCGGACGAACCACTCATCAAAAGTCTTGGGATGCGCCATCACGCGGGCCTATAAAGGTACGGGGGCCGGGCCCACCCGCAGAGTGAATGAACATGCGGCGATTATCCCCCACGTCAACAGATCCCACTTATCGCGCACATCAGTTAGTGAACATACGATCCCTAAGGCCCCTGTCAAGGGGGGGGCGCGACGAGGTTTGTTCAGAAGATGCCGTCGGACAGGACCGCGCTCCAGCCCCGCATCAGCGGCCTTGGCCGCGGAAGATCGTCGCGAGCTTCAGCGTGAATCCGGGGAGCACATCTCCCCCGTGGAGTTCGCCGGTGGCGTCAATCACGGTGGGCGACGGGTTCCCCGGCGCGCCCGCCGTATGCGCTACCGCAGTCCGCGTCGGTGGATCGATGATCCACACCAGCCGCGCTCCGGCCCCAAGATAATCGGCCACCTTCCGCTCCATCTCCGCCGGCGTGTTCCCCGGCGAGAGCACCTCCACAGCCAGATCGGGCGCCACCGCCCAGACGCGTTCAACCGGCAGCCTTCGCCCCGGAAACCGCTCCCAGCGAAGGAACGACACGTCCGGCCCACGCACCAACTGCGGGCCAAGCTGCAAGAGCCCATCCGCCCCCAGCACCACGCCCAGCGGATGCAAGTCGAGCCAGGTGCGCAAGGCGAAAGCGACCTCCATCGCCACCAAAGACTCAAGAGTACCCATCACCTTCTCCACTAAGACCCCATCGACGAGCTCACAGAGCCCGGGTCCGCTCGCTTGCGTTTGGTCGGCGTCGTCGGGCAGTCCCGTCCCAGGCAGCGGATAGAGCCGCACTCGATCGGCCGGAATGCCCCCCAGATGCCGCTGGAGGTCGCCCAGCGTCCAGGAATGCGGCAGCGGGAACGATCCCCCCGCGCCCGCTGCGATTCCGCTGGAGATCGTGGCCATGGTCGACTCGTTCGGTGGAAAAGGGCGACATGAGCCCCAAGGTGGCGGCCCCTAGCCCGGTGGGACCCGAGCCGGATTATCGCCGGGAATCGCCCGGCAGCCAAGCCGGTCCGAATTGCATCGAAACCCCCCTGAATTAGGATCGAACCATCCCGCAGGGGAGCGCAACCTATTCCGGAGGTGCCGATGCGAACCACGTTCCTCGTCTGTTACGACATCCGCGACGACAAGCGGCTGCGCCGTGTTTTCCGCACGATGCGCGATTTTGGCGACCATCTCCAGTACTCGATCTTCGAGTGCCAGTTTAACCCCATCGATCTGGCTCGCTGCCGTCATGCCTTGAGCGAGATCATCAAGCACAACGAAGACCAAGTCCTCTTCGTTGATCTCGGCCCCACCGCAGGACGCGGCGAGCGCGTCATCTCTGCCCTCGGCCAGCCCTACGTCGCCTTCGATTCCCCCTGTATCGTCGTCTGACAGAAGGACACCCATCGATGTCGATCGCCGCCACTCCAGACAGCCTGCCAGACTATCTCCCCGCCCGGATGCTCAATGAGTTTGTCTACTGCCCGCGGCTCTTTTGGTATGAGCATGTGGAGGCGGTGTTTGTCCACAATCGAGAAACCGTTGAAGGGGCGATCCGGCATGCCCGGGTCGATGGGGGGAATGGAGAAATCGCCCCCGCCGCCGAGCTGGCTCCCGAAGACGTCCTCCATGCTCGCAGCGTGACGCTTTCCAGCGAGCCCGCCGGTCTGATTGCCAAGATGGACTTGATCGAGGTCGCAGACGGTTCGGTGACCCCGGTCGATTACAAGCGCGGGAAGCCGTTTGTGAAGAGCGATGGCACGCTTGATGTGTGGGACGCTGATCGCGTGCAGATGATCGCGCAAGGCATCGTCCTCCGCGACAACGGCTACACCTGCACCGAGGCGGTGCTCTACTACTGCACCACCAAGCAGCGGGTGCGGATTGCCATCGACGATGTGGCGATCGAGTGGGCGATGACGCAATTGCAGGCTGCACGACTGCTCGCTGCCGGCGACAGCGTGCCAGCGCCGTTGGTCGATAGCCCCAAGTGCCCCAGATGCTCGCTCGTGGGCATTTGTCTGCCGGATGAAACCCGTTCGATTCTCGCGATCGATGCAGAGCGGCACGAGCTCCAAGGCATGCTCTTTGAGCAACCGCGGCCGATTCTGATAGAGCCGGCAACCGATGAGCGGGAGCAGGAGATTCGGAAGCTCGTGCCGGCGCGCGACGACCTGCGACCGCTCTATCTCAACACCCAAGGACTCCGGGTGGGGAAAAGCGGCAACGTCCTCAAAGTGCAGGAGAAGGACCGGACCGTGGAAGAGGTGCGAATCAACGACATCTGTCAGTTGAATCTTTTCGGCAACATCCAGATCACCACGCAGGCGATCCAGACGCTCTGCGAGAATGAGGTGCCGATCGCCTATTTCTCGATGGGGGGATGGTTTTACGGAATCACCCAGGGGCTGGGGCCGAGGAATGCGGTGCTGCGCCGAGAGCAATTCCGCCGCGCCGATTCGCCGGCATTTTGCCTTTCGGTGGCCCGTGCCATCGTGGCGGGAAAAATCCGTAATCAGCGGACACTCCTTCAGCGGAATCACATCGAGCCTTCGGCGACGATGCTCGGGCAGATGAAGTGGGCGATTGAGGAGGCGGAGCGGGCGGAATCGTTGCCGGAATTGCTGGGCATCGAAGGGAACGCGGCGCGGATCTACTTTGGGCATCTCAGTGGGATGATCAAGCCCGACGACGAGCCTTGGAGCGAAAACAGTGGCAAGCCGCTGCTGACGTTTGACTTCACGACAAGAAATCGCCGGCCGCCACGGGATCCGGTTAATGCGCTTCTTTCGCTGGCCTACAGCGTGTTGGCGAAAGACCTGACAATTGTTTGCCAGGCGGTGGGGTTTGATCCATTTCTTGGTTTTTATCATCAGCCGCGCTTTGGGCGGGCGCCGATGGCGCTGGATCTGATGGAGCCGTTTCGGCCGTTGATCGCCGATTCGGCAGTCCTGACCGCGATCAACACGCGGATGGTGCAGCCATCTGATTTCGTGCAGGCGGGGCAATCAGTGGCACTGACGCCGGCTGGCAGGAAAGGGTTTTTTCGGGCGTATGAACAGCGGATGGACGCGCTCGTCACCCATCCGATTTTCGGCTATCGTGTCAGTTACCGGCGGATGCTGGAGATTCAAACCCGCTTGTTGGCACGGGTGGTGACGGGGGAACTTTCCACCTACCCTGTGTTCACGACGAGGTGATTTCCTGGTCTGGTGTCCGATCCTTGGCAATCCGGAACTGTCGACTGTCCTTTGCGAGCGGCGACGTGGTGTGAAAAACACGGGGGTCGCTCGCGTGTCGCTAATTGCCTGGGGTGAAACGATTTACGGTGAACGGTATGATGACACGGGTCGCTGGCAGTCGTGGGAACGCCGGGGTGCTCGCAACTGGTGTTCTGGCCCCTTGGTATGAAACGACTTCGGTAGATCCCCCTTCCGTGGCTGAGAAGCCACGGCCCCATTGAAGCCGCCGCGTCGAGTTCCGGATCAGATTTCCTTCGATCCTTCCGTGGCTGAGAAGCCACGGCCCCATTG
>QWOP01000085.1 GCA_003669605.1 Planctomycetota bacterium | reverse complement strand
GAGAATCTCCCGAACGACGCGGCCGTGAACGTCGGTCAGCCGGTAGTCGCGCCCGCCCCAGCGGTAGGTGAGACGTTCGTGGTCGAGCCCCATAAGGTGGAGGATCGTGGCGTGCAGGTCATGGATGTGGACGATGTCCTGCTCGGCATGCCAACCGAAATCGTCGGTTGCACCGTGGACCATCCCCCCGCGGATGCCGCCACCGGCCAGCCACATCGTGAACCCAAACGGATGGTGCTCGCGGCCGTCAGTCCCCTCGGCAGTGGGCGTTCGGCCAAACTCTCCCCCCCAGACCACCAGGGTGTCGTCGAGGAGGCCACGTGACTTCAGGTCGATGAGCAAGCCCGTGATCGGGCCATCAACAGCCCGGCAGCGCTTCGGCAATCCATCGCGGAGACCACCGTGGTGGTCCCAGGCGTTGTTGGCCGGCGCGTCGAAGAGCTGCACGAACCGGACACCGCGCTCAACCAAGCGACGGGCAAGGAGGCACTGTTTTCCAAACAGCGCTGTCTCCGCTTCGGTCGTGCCATACAGCCGATGCGTGGCCGCCGATTCCCGCGACAGATCAAACGCCTCGGGAGCCTCACGCTGCATCCGGAAGGCAAGTTCGAACGACTCGATCCGAGCCTCAAGTTCGCCAGTGTTTACGCGTCCGACGGCGTGGCGCTGGTTGAGTCGACGGAGGGAATCGAGCATCTCCCGTTGATGGGTATCTCCGGAAGCGAGATTCGCTAGCGGTTTCGCCGCATCGCGCAGCAGCGTTCCCTGGTAGGTACTGGGAAGAAAACTCGACGCCCAGAGCTGCGCTCCCTGAAAAACATTCACCGGACAGACGACCACGAAACCGGGCAGATCCTCGTTTTCGCTCCCCAGTCCGTACGTTAACCACGAACCCAGCGCCGGCCTGGAAAAAGCCTGTTCGCCCGTGCACATTTGCAAGGCGGCGCCAGTGTGATTGATGTTATCGGCCCGCATCGAGCGGACGACGCAGACGTCGTCAATCTGCGACGCCAGCCCCGGGAGGAGTTCGCTGACCTCGATCCCTGATTGACCATGGCGGGAAAACGTCCACGGGGAGGCCAGGAGGCTGCCGGTCTTGGTGCGTTCCAGCCTCGGTTTGGCAAACGGCAATGGCTTGCCGTTATCGACGGCCAGCCGCGGCTTGGGATCGAGGAGATCGACGTGCGAAGGCCCGCCCGGCATGTAGAGAAAGATCACCCGTTTCGCCCGCGCCGGGAAGTGTGGAGCCCGCGGCGCCAGAGGGGAAGCGGCCCGCGCTTCCTGGCGTGCCATGACGTCGGCCAGCGCCAGGCCGCCAAAGCCACATCCGGCCTGGGTCAACAGCGTGCGGCGGGAGAGGTGATGGGGGGAGTACATGGAGTGGTGATCCGACAGGAATCCTACTCAGTCAAGATACGCAAACTCATTACTCGCCAGCAGCACATGGGCAAGATCGATCCAACCCACCGGCGGTCGCTGCGCGTCCCCCTGCGTGACAATCTCACGGGCGATCCGCTGCTCGTCCTCCGCCGGCTCCCGTCCGTAGGCCAGGAGCCAGGCACGATCGATCCGCAACTCGGTCGCTCCGGCGACGTCGGAGGGAACGTCAACAAACAGGCGCTCGGCGAAGGCCGCCGCCATGGCCTTCACGAATGGGTCGTTGATGAGAAACAGCGCCTGCGGGGCGACGGTGCTCACAGAGCGAGTGTCTACCGAGGCGTCGCAATTGGCGGCGTCGAAAAGAACTGAGTAGCCACTGCGGTCCCAGCGGCAGGTCTGGAGGTAGAGCGATCGGCAGGCTGCTGCGACATCCGCAGTCGCCGGTTTTCCGGGCCCTGCGCTCCCCGTGACCGCAGTGTCGGGCCGGCCCCCCGTGAGGCTCCCACCCATCACGAGCAGCGCGTCGCGGAGGCTCTCCGCGTCGATGCGATGGGCTGAGAACCTCCCCAGCCAGCGGTTAGCGGGATCGAACTCGATCGCCGCTGGCGTGGCCAACGACGACTGCCGGTAGGTGGCGGAGAGAACGATTCGGCGGTGGAGTTTTTTCAGAGACCATCCCCCCTCCACAAACCGGCTGGCCAGCCAGTCGAGGAGCAGCGGGTGGGATGGAGGGGCGGAGAGAAGCCCGAAATTATTCGGAGTGGCGACGAGGCCGGTGCCGAAATGCCACTGCCAGATCCGATTGACGATCGAGCGCGTGGCGAGGGGATTTTCGCCTGAACCGATCCAGGCAGCGAGTTCACGGCGGCCACTCCCGTTTGCGATCGGCGGCGTGAGCGGTCCACGCAGGAATTCCGGCATCCGCCGCGGCACCACCTCACCGAGATGGGTGTAACTGCCCCGGAGATGGATCGGCACATCTTGGATCCCGGGAAAAAGCCCCCCCGGAACCCCCCCTTCGCTGACCGCTAGCGTCATGGGCGGGCTCGATGGCAGCTCTGAGAGGAGCGTGTTGCGCCGTTCCACGAGCCCAACCCGCTCGGTGTCGTCAGGCGGTGGCTGTGGCTGACGCTTGTCAAGGAGCGCCAGGGCTGCGTCGATCGCTGCCACATCGGCCGAGAGGCGGCGGTGCCGCTCCACCTCTTCCGCCGGCACCAGGGGCCGGCGCCGGAGCGTGATCTCCCCCCCTTTGGTGCCAAGTTCCTCGAGCATTCGCGTGCTATAGAAGATGCCAGCCAGCGCGTAATAGTCGGCAGTCGAAACTGGGTCGTACTTATGGTCGTGGCAGCGGGCGCAGCCCAGACCGAGGCTCAAAAACGCCTTGCCAATTGTGTCGATCTGGTCGTCGACCATGTCGCTGACCATTTTCTCCTTGTCGGCGTCACCACGATCCCAGGCGCCGTTGACAAGAAACGTCGTGGCGATGAGGCCGTCGGGATACTCGTCGCGGCCGTCGGGGGCTGGGAGCAGGTCACCCGCAATGTGGTGGGAGATGAAGCGGTCGAACGGGAGATCGGCGTCAAAAGCCTTCACCACCCAATCGCGGTAGCGCCACGCCTCCATCGGCTCGCAGATCGGATTCCTGGCTGCCGGCTGCCCGTCGTGGAAGTCGGCATAGCGGACGACGTCGAGCCAGTGGCGCGCCTGACGCTCGGCATAGGCCCGCGAGGCAAGTAAGCGATCAACGACCTTTTCCTCGGCATCACCTCCCAGATCGGCGAGAAAGAGGGCGACGTCGTCAGGCGCCGGAGGCAGCCCTGTCAGATCAATCGTCACGCGCCGCAGCCACTGGCGCCGCTCGGCCGGTGCCGAGGGATCAAGCGCACGGGCTTCGAGTTCGGCAAGGACGAAGCGATCGAGATCATCGCGCAGCCAGTCGCCGCGGACGACGCTCGGCAAGCCCGGGTCGACGACTGGCTGGAAGGCCCACCATTCCCGCTGCTCGGCAGTCGGCGCAAACGCCGTCTTGTCGGCTGGCACCTCGGCACGCAGCATCGCGGTCCCCACGACGAGCCCGCTGACCAGATACAAGGCGATGTCGAGGAAACGCATCACGGTTCTCGCTGTGTGGTTCCGAAATGCCTTACGCCGGCCAGGCGTTTAAGAGACACCTGAGCCAATTGCCATGCATCACTTTCTCGATGTCGGGGGGCGAGTAGCCCCGGGCGCTGAGCATCGCGGGCAGCCGCTCCAAGTCGGCAATTGTCTCCAGGTCGGAGGGCGACTGCTCGCGGCCGTAGGCCCCGTCGAGATCGGAGCCGATCCCGATATGATCGGCATTGCCGGCGATCTGGCAGATGTGATCGAGATGATCGAGCATCACTTCCAGGTTGCATCCCATCGGCTCGGGCAACGACTTCCCCCGCACCCATCCCGGCACCATCATCCAGGCATCGAGCGCTCCGCCGATGACGGCCCCCCGAGCCACCAAGGCCCGGATCATCGCATCGGAGA
The DNA here is from genome assembly GCA_003669605.1 of Planctomycetota bacterium. Classification (GTDB taxonomy): domain Bacteria; phylum Planctomycetota; class Planctomycetia; order Pirellulales; family UBA1268; genus QWOP01. The sequence goes on along the minus strand of QWOP01000085.1, from coordinate 172,951 downwards.
ACTGCCGGTTGTGATCGACGAGCGCCCGGCAGTTATTGTGGCTGGCCCACACCGGCCCCTGGAACACCTCGAGCGCCGTCCAGAAGGCCTCATCACAAAGGTGAGTGGCGTCGAGGATCATCCCCAAGCGATCCATCTCGCGGAGGAGCTCCTTGCCTGCCGCATTGAGCGGAGCACTTGAGTCGGTGCCGTGGGCGTAACGCCCGGGGCCATAGTGCCCAGGCCCGAGGGCCCGCAGCCCGGAGCCGTAGGCTCGCTCCAGATGCCCCAGAGTGATCAGCGAATCGGCCCCTTCCAGCGAGAGGATATAGCCGATCGGCAACCGCGTGGTGTCGGCACCAGAGCGGAGGGCTCCCATCCAGCGGGCCACATGGGACTCGAGGCCCTGACGATCGACGATCTGCACCAGTTCCCCTGCCTCTTCCATCGCCCGGTACCAGGCCAACTGACCCTGCGTCTGCGCCCAGGCCTGCTCCGGCGAATGCCAGCCGGGGAGCGGATTGTCGGCGGCCACGAAGCGGCCGATCTGCGTGGCGACAACGAGGCCGAATCGGCCGCGGCGCAGTTCAGGAAAGGCCACTGTGGCATTTCCCCGGTCGGGCTTGTCCTTCCAGCCGCGGGCCGTCTCCCGAGCGTTGATCTCCGCCACGGAGGCGCGGAGATCGCGGTTCCACTCCAGCGCGTTCATCGACAGATCGAGATGGGCGTCAATCGCAAACATCGGGGTGTTTTCTCCGGGAGACCTTGGAACGCCAGTGAGGGAAACCACATCGCCCGCATCAGAGCAACCGTGCCAGCACGAGCACGCCGGCGAGCCCCACCACCGACACGATCGTCTCCATCACGGTCCAGGTCTTCAAGGTGTCGACGAGGCTCACCTGGAAATACTCCTTAAACATCCAAAAGGCGCCGTCGTTGACGTGCGAGAGAGCGAGGCTGCCGGCGCCAACTGCGAGGACCATCAAGTTGGGGTCGACGCCACCGGCGGCCACCAGGGGCTCAAGCAATCCTGCGGCGGTGAGCCCGGCGACGGTCGCCGAACCGACACAGACACGAATCGCAGCGGTCACCAGCCAACCCAGCACCAGGGGATCGATGGCCAGCGAGCCGAGCGACGTGGCGATCATCGTGTCGACGCCGGTCTGCACGAGAACCTCTTTGAAGGCTCCCGAACCACCAATCATGAGGAGGATCGAGGCCACGTCGTTGATTGCCGCGGTGTATGTCCCCATCACCTGCGGCAGCGAACGCCCCCGCGAGATTCCCAGCGTCACCGCCGCCACAGCCAGCGTGAGGATCATGACCAGATCAGGATCGGCGACAAACTTGATGACCGACGCCACCTGCCCCCCCTTCGGCACAGCCCATTCAAGCAACGTCGCCGCAACCAGGAGCACTGCCGGCAAAAGCGCCGTGAGAATACTCACCGCCGTCCCCGGAAGTTGCTCTTCCGCGAGCACCTTTCCCTGGAATCCTTCCAGCGGACGGGCGGGAATTCCTGCCAGATTCCTGGCAAATAGCGGACCGGCGATGACCAGCGCCGGGATGGCGACAATCAGGCCGTAGAGGAGCGTGGTCCCCAAGTCGGCATGGAACGCTGCCACCAGCGCCGTCGGCGCCGGATGCGGAGGGAGCAACCCGTGAGCAACGCTCATCGCTGCCAGCGCCGGCAGGCCCACCACCAGCGGCGGGAGGCCATAGCGGCCGATGCAGGCGAAGATGATCGGCACCAGGAGCACAAACCCCACGCCGTAAAAAAGTGGGATGCCCACGATGAAGCCTGTGGCTGCCATTGCCCAGGCCATCTGCTTGGCACCGAAGGCTTCGACGAGCACTCCGGCGATCCGCTGGGCGGCACCACTTTCCACCACCAGTTTCCCGAGCATCGCCCCCGCCACGATCACGATCGCCAACGCCCCCAGGCTGGCACCGATCCCCTTGCGGATTGCCCCTGCGACTTGCCCCGGCGGCATTCCCAAGGCCAGTGCCGCCCCTGCCGAGACAATGATAAATGCCAGAAAGGGGTGGACCTTCCCCCAGGCTACCAAGGCCACGAGACCGAGGATCGCGACAGCGACGATTGCCAGCGGCATGGCCGTCATGCCTCCGGAAGAAGGGCCATCAGGCTGCGGGCCCGCGTCCGGAGTTCATCGAAATCCCCAGAGGCGAGCCGCGCCGGGTCGATCAACTGCGATCCGATACCGACGCAATGGGCTCCGGCAGCAAACCACGCGCTGAGGTTGGCAGGATCGGTCGTGACGCCGCCGGAGGGCATGAGCCGCAGCCAGGGGGCCGGGCCCCGCACCGCCTTGATAAAGGCCGGTCCACCGAGGGTGTCGGCGGGGAAGACCTTGATCACCGCGGCTCCGAGCCGATGGGCCCGAACCATCTCCGTCACCGTTGCCGTGCCAGGGCACCAGGCAAGTCCACGCTCGCCACACCACCTGCCGAGATCCTCATCGAGATGCGGCGCGACGAGAAACTCGGCACCAGCCGCCGCAAACGCCTCAGCCTGGGGGACGTCGATGATCGTCCCGGCTCCGAGCAGGAGGTCGGGCAGAGTGTCCGCTGCCCACCGCACCAGTTCCGCAAACACCGCCGGCGCCGCCGGGGAACGGTTGGTGAATTCCACCAACCGCACTCCGGCACCGTGGAGTGCCTCAAGGACCCGCATGCCGACAGCCGTGTCGGTGCAGGTGAACAAGGGGAGCACCTTTTGGGCGCCGAGCCGGATAATGCACTCATCCCTGGAGAGCCGAGCCATGCCTGTCATTCCTCCTCGTGCACCCATGACTCGCTCAGGCGAGTTCAAAAATCGCCTCGATCTCCACCGGGATGTTTCCCGGCAGCGATCCCATGCCGACGGCACTGCGGACGCCGATTCCCAAGTCGTCGCCCCAGATGGCGGCGAACAGTTCGCTGCACCCGTTGATCACAAACGGGTGTCGGGTGAAGTCCTCGGTGCAGTTGACCATCCCTAGCACCTTGACCACGCGGTGGATGCGGTGGAGGCCGTCGAGATTTGCAAGCAGTGTGGAGAGGATCGTCAGCCCCACCTGCCGGGCGGCCAGTTTGCCAGCATCGGCATCGAGGTCGCGCCCCACGCGTCCCTCGATCAGCGTGCCGTCGGGGAGCAGCGGGCCGTGACCGGAGACGTAGAGCAATCGGCCGACGGTCACAGCGGGCTTGTAAACGCCGGCCGGCGCAGGGGCGGGGGGCAACGTCAGCCCGAGGGAGAGAAACCGCTGTTGGATGTCGCTGGACACTTCAGACCCTCGGATGGGAAACGTGGATGGCAGAAAAAGTGGCATGGTCGTGCCCCGCAGTGAGGCCTTCCCCCGGGCCGACAGGATACTGGATCGAGTTGCGGGCGTCAGCAGATCCGCGGCAGGAGTTCCCCCAGCGGCATCGGCACGATCCGACGGGCCCCGATCGCGGTCCGAGCCACGACCATCCCCGGATGCTCCGCCACAACCCGGCCGATCTGTGCCGCCAGCGCCGCAGGATAGCCTCCGGCGACCTGATGGCCACGGAGGGCCGCAAGGCCGCGCTGTGCATCACCCGCGGCCACCACGGCCACAAACCTCCCTTCGCTCGCCACCTCGAGCGGATCGAGCCCGAGAATCGCGCAGGCGGCAGCCACCGCCGGCTCGATCGGCACCGCGGCCTCCTCCAACTCGATTCCAAACCCCGCTCCGACGGCAATTTCGCCGAGCGTGGCAGCCAGACCGCCCCGGGTGGGATCGCGGAGCAGGCGGGTCTCGGGGCAGGCGGTAAGGAGGTCGCTGACGAGTCGGTGGAGCGGTTGGGTGTCACTCACAATCGGCGATTCAAACGCCAGTCCCTCCCGGACACTCATGACTGCCATCCCATGATTGCCGACGCTGCCGCTGACGAGGATCAGATCTCCGGGACCGATTGGCGTCGCTCCAAGCCGCGATCTTTCCGGCACCACGCCGATGCCAGCGGTTGTGATCGAGCAACCATCCCCCCGGCCGCGTTCCACGACCTTCGTGTCACCAGTCACGATCTCAACCCCAGCATCCCTGGCGGCCCGTCCCATCGCCTGGGCGATCTCCGTGAGGAGGTCGATCGACAGTCCTTCCTCCAAAATAAAGGCGGCAGAGAGGGCGATCGCCCGGGCACCTTCCATGGCCAGATCGTTGACGGTGCCATTGACCGCCAGATCACCGATCGAGCCACCGGGAAAGAACAGTGGTTGGACGACGTAGGCATCGGTTGAAAACGCCAGTCTTCCCCCCGCCTCCACCGGCGGCAGAAGAGCCGCATCCCCCAGGCGCTCAAGCACCGGATTGCCGAACGCTGGCAGAAAGACCTTCACAAAGAGTTCGCGGGTCAGCACGCCGCCGCCGCCATGGCCGATGCCGATCCGCTGCTGATCAGAGAATCCGACCGGGCAACCGAAGCCTGGGAGAATACTGTTTGATCCACTCATCCCTGTTGTCTTCCTGCAGTGAGGCCGTCAGCCGAGCGACCGGCATGGTAGTAGGCAGCGCAGGCCCCTTCGTCAGAAACCATCGTCGCCCCCAGCGGAGTCCGCGGCGTGCATTCCCTGCCGAAGGCCGGGCACTGATGGGGTTTGATGGCACCGGTGAGTACGTCGCCCGAACGGCAGCGGAGCGATTCCCCGCTGCAGACAGCGTCGATCGAAAAACGGGACAAAGCGTCGAATGAAGCGTAGGCCGGCGCCAGACGCCAGCCACTTGCCGGAATAGGCCCGATCCCGCGCCACGTCCGGTCGCAGACCTCGAACACCTCACCGATCACCGCCAGTGCTCTGGCATTGCCCCCCTCCGACACCACCCGCGGATAGGCGTTCTCGACCTCATGTCTCCCCTCCTCCAATTGAACGACCGTCCGTCGGATCCCTTCGAGGATGTCGAGGGGCAAAAGGCCCGTGACCACGATCGGCACCCGAAACTCCCGGCACAGCGGCGGATAGTCGCCAGTTCCCATCACGCTGGCGACGTGTCCCGCGGCCAAGAAGGCTTGCACGCGGTTGCCCGACGACTCCATCACCACCCGGATTGCCGGAGGAACCAGGACGTGTGAGACAAGCATCGAGAAGTTGCCCAAACCGCTCTGTGCGGCGAGGCGAACCGCCATCGCACTGGCAGGAGCCGTGGTTTCGAAGCCCACGGCGAAAAACACCACCTCGCGTTCGGGATACTGCCGGGCAAGCGCCACCGCGTCCAGCGGCGAAGCGACGATACGGACATCGGCGCCAGCCGCACGCACGCCGAGCAGATCGCCGCGCGACCCAGGCACACGGAGCATGTCGCCGTAGGAGCAGAAGATCATCCCCGGCAGGGCGGCAATCCCGAGCGCCTGATCAATTGTCTCAAGCGCCGTCACGCACACCGGGCAACCGGGACCGTGGATCAACTCCACTTCCGGCGGGAGAATCTGGTCGAGGCCGCTTCTGATGATGGAGTGGGTCTGCCCGCCACAGACCTCCATGATCGCCCACCGACGCGTTACAAGCCGGCCGATGTGATCGGCAATCCGCCGCATCGCCTCCGCGTCGCGGTATTCAGAAAGATGCTTCACGGCGCCGGCCGCCCCGGAGGAGCCCAGCAGGCCACCCCTTCGCGATCGGCCTGCGGATCGCTCTCGCCCCCGTCCGGTCCACTCTGCTTCGCTTCATCCTCGAGCAGTCCCGCCGCAGCAAAAACCCGCAGCGTTTCCGCCGCCGCCGCCTCGTCAATCACCGCCAGTGCGAATCCGACGTGCACGAGGCAATGGTCGCCGACAAGGGCCTCCGGCACGTACTCCAAACAGACGTCCCGGATGACGCCAGCGAAATTCACCTTCCCCATCCGCACGCCTCGCTCATGGCGGATCGAGTCCACCCGTCCTGGCAATGCAAGGCACATCGCGACATCCCTTTCTGGGGAGCAATCCACAGCCAGCTGAACGCTCAAAAGCCTACCGCGAACTGGCCACCAGCGCCACAATCGTGCCGCAGGCTTGATCGATGCCGCGGTCGACCGCCGGCGTCAGCGCTTCACCGGGGCCAAAGGTGCCCCCCTCGACGAGAACCACCGTCACCCGCTCCGGAAACTGGTCGCCGAGCCGGAATCGCGCCAAAGCCAAGGCATGATCCCAGCGGAGCGAGTGAAGGTTGATCCCCGCGGCGGGCATCTGCTCCACCTCCTCCCCAGCAAGCACATGAACGCTTCCTGGGGGAGCGCCGCTCACGCAGGCATCGACGACGATCAGCCAGTCGACACCTGCGGCGGCAAGCACCACATCGATCCCGGCGGTTCCAGCATCGATACACGTTATACCCGCAGGAATTGCCCCCCCCTGCAGACGACGAATCACCTCCGGCCCGACCGCGTCGTCGCCACGCAGAGCGTTGCCACAACCGATGACAATCACCCGTGGAGGCATTGTTTCGCTCACACTTCCACGCCCCATTTAAGGGCCTCGGTCAATCGCCGACGCCCGCTGGTCGAGGCTCATTCTACCGTCCACTGCGTAGCGGCAGCGATGCCCTCGGCATCAATCTGATGGTAGAGTGCCTCGCTGAGGCACACTGACAGATGCATGAACTGTCGATCGCAACGACCATCGTCGATGAGGTATGCCGGCACGCCGCCACCTCCGGCGGAAGCCGAGTGACGGCCGTCACCCTCCGCATCGGCCGGCTGTCGGGGGTCTGTGCTGATCCACTGCGATTTTGCTTTGAGGCCGCCTCCCAGGGGACACCACTCGACGGCGCCAGGCTCGAGATCATCGATGTCCCGGTGCGGATCTGGTGCTCCACCTGCTCGCTCGAGAGCGAACTGCCTTCGCTGCAGCGCTTCGCTTGTCCGCACTGCAGCAGGCCCTGCGGCGACATTCGGGCCGGCCGCGAACTCGACCTGGAATCGATCGAAATGGAAGCCGTTGCCCCCGCATCGATCGATCCCGATTCCAGTATGCCGGCTCTCGATATCGCCTCCAATCTCCCCCCGCCACCGTGACAGGAATCCCCATGAACCAGCCCCGGATCCTCCAGGTGCGAACGAAGATCCTCAAAGCCAATGACGAGACCGCTCGGGCCATGCGGCAGCGTTTTGAGTCGCTGGGGCTGCTGGTCGTCAACATGGTCTCGAGCCCCGGCACCGGCAAGACGGCGCTGCTCCGAGAGACGCTCATCCGCCTCAGCCACCGCGGCGTTAAGGTCGCGGCGGTCGTCGGTGATCTGGAGACCGACAACGATGCCCGCCGCTTGGCCACCAGCGGAGCGCCGGTGCGGCAGATCCTCACCCACGGCCTGTGCCACCTGGAAGCGGCAATGGTCGACGAGCACCTGAAAGGCTGGGATCTCGCTGAACTGCAGATCCTGTTCATCGAGAACGTCGGCAACCTCGTCTGTCCTACGAGTTGGGATCTCGGCGAGAGTGTCCGCGTCGCCCTCCTCTCGGTCACCGAGGGGGAAGACAAGCCGCTCAAGTATCCGGGGCTCTTCAACACCGCCGATCTGGCGGTGATCACGAAGATCGATCTGGCGGGACCGTGCGAATTCGACGGCGACTGTGCGCGGGCAAACATTGAGTCGGTCCGTCCTGGGATGCCGATCCTGGAGGTGTCAGTGAAGACTGGTGCCGGCATCGATGCCTGGATCGACGACCTGCTCGAAAGGCGCAGCAGCGCTCACCGCCAAACGCTCACGGACTGTGGATAAAGTACCGGTCCGACCGCACGAGGCGGTCGCGAGTGCGTAACACTCAAGAAAACCGGAGGTTTTCCAAGTGGAAAAAGGTCATGGATGACTTTTTCCACGGGTAGCGAACGGGCCACGGTCAGTGATCGGATCCGCTCCCGATCGAATCCAGCCCAACTCCCAGGCACCAGGTGTTGTGCTGCCCCGCGCAATCGCAAAGCAGCAGGACCGGCAACTGATCCTCCGCGGACCATTCGTCGCTCCAGGATGTGCCGCATGCCGGGCATGTCCAATCGAGAACTGCCCCGCCGGCAGAGGAATCTCCCCCCACCTCCACGGGCACGACAAACACCTCCGCCTCCTCCTCGACGATCCGCCAACCGGGACTCTTGTCATCGTCGGACCAGGCATTCCCCAGCCCCTGGCCATCCTCGCTCGGCTGGCAAAACAGGCCCGATTCCTCGACCCCCTTCCTGGCCAGATCCGCTGACAAGGCATACACCCACCCCTTGCCATCGAATTGCCCCACATGGACAGTGACTGTCCGCTTCGCGGGCTCATTCGCCCCGCCAGAATTCCTCGTCGCTTCCATCACGATTCATTCCTCTTTCATTGGCTCGGCCCACGCCGAGAGTGTCTTCCATTCCAGGGGAGTTTTCGGCCCGTTGGGCGAGGCCGGCAACCACTCCCCTCCACATTTCCCCCCTGCCTGACGAGCCAACTGCTCCCGACCGAGCACGATCTGCCCGAGGGCCAGTCCACCGTCGTTGGGGGGCACAAGTCGGTGGCAGAACGACTCGTGCCCCGCGGCCGAGAGTCGCGCACAAGTCTCCTCGACGAGCAGGGCATTTTGAAACACTCCGCCAGTCAGGCCGACGTGGAATGCGGCTGGCTGCCCCGGGAAGCCGGCGGCCACTTTATTTGCCACCTCAACGATCATCCGCGCAACGGCCGCCTGGAATCCTGCCGCGATGTCGCACACGGCAACGCCTGCCAGTACGTCGGCCACAAGACGCTCAACCACACTCTGCCAGCCGATCCGCAGGCAGCGATCTTCGGTCACAGAGAGCGTGAAGGCGTAGGCACGCGGGCACGCTCCCCGCTCGCCGGCCGCGGTCTCGACCGCCATCGCTGCCTGCCCCTCGTAGTCCACCGACATCCGCAGTCCGAGAAGCGCCGCCACGCCGTCGAACAGCCGCCCCATGCTCGTCGTCGGCGTGCAGGCGAGCTGCCGCTGGAGTTGCCGGCGGAGGATCGGCGCCGTGCGACCCGCCGACTGGACCGGCGCGAGTGATTCATCCCAGGGAATGCCAGCCCCGTGGAGCAGCGACAGCGCCGTCCGAAAGGGATGACGGATGGCGGCATCGCCACCAGGGAGGAGAAACGGCTCGAGGCGGGCGCAGGGATTGAGCACCGGCTCCGGCTCCAAAAGCGTTGCGCCCGAGGCACTCGTGAAAAACTCGCAGCCGGCGATCGAGTGATCGGGGTGGAAGCCAGTGCCATCGAAACTTGCGATCAGCGTCTGACAATTCGGAAGCTGCCCGGTGGTCGCAAAACGGTCGGCGCGCAGGGAGGCGGCGTGGGCGTGGTGGTGCTGGACACGGATCAGTGGCACGCCGAGTGCGCTGGCGAGTTTTCCGGCGTAGGCCGTGGAGAGGTAGCCGGGATGGAGGTCGGCGACCACGGCTGCGGGATGGGCGCTTACAAGTGCCACAAAGTGGCGGACGGTGCGGTCGAGGGAGTCGAGCGATTCGGGCGTGGTGATGTCGCCGATGTGCTGACTCATCCACGCGCGCTTGCCGCGGGCCACGCAGATTGTCGACTTCAGTTCGCCCCCCACTGCGAGGATGTCGGGCCCGTCGACAGCCAGGCGGATCGAAAGCGGCGCGTGGCCACGGGAGCGACGGATGGGGATCACGTGGCCGGCAGCAACACGGACCACTGAATCGTCGCACGGGACATGGATGCCGCGGTCGTGGATCAGAAAGCCGTCGACAAGCGGAGCCAGACGGTGGACCGCGGCGTGATTCTCAAATTCGATCGGTGCACAGGCACGATTGCCGGAAGTCATCACCAGCGTCAGCATCGCCGCCACCTCGTCAGCACCGCCGACGTCTCCGGCGACCAGCAGCCAGTGGAGTGCAAAGGCGGGGAGCATGACGCCGACCACACCGATGCCCGGTGCGATTCCTGCCGCCAGCGGTCCGCCATCCCCCCGTTTGCGCAGCAGGACGATCGGCCGCTCGCGGCTGGCGAGCAAACGGCACTCTGCGGCCGACGGCTCGGCGAATTCCCGGCAGGATGCAACGCTATTCACCATCACTGCCAGCGGCTTTTGCGGTCGGTCTTTCCGCTGACGGAGCCGGGCGACAGCGGCTTGATTGGTGGCATCGCAGCACAGATGGAAGCCACCGATCCCCTTGACGGCCAGAATATCGCCCGCCCGGAGCCGGATCCGGGCGGCAGCAATCGCCGCTGCGGCAGCGGGCACGGCCTCCGGCCGAACCGCAGCCGGCCGCGCTGGGGATGAAAACCAGACCTGCGGGCCACACTGCGGGCAGGCAATCGGCTCAGCATGGAAGCGGCGATCGGCGGGATCGACGTATTCAGCGGCGCACAAGGGGCACAGCGGGAACGCATCGAGCGTGGTCGTGGCGCGGTCGTAGGGAAGGCCGCGGATGATGGTGAAGCGCGGCCCGCAGTCGGTGCAGTTGGCGAAGGGGTGGAGGTGCCGACGGTTCTCACGATCGCCGACCTCAGCCAGGCAGGAGTCGCAGGTGGCGATATCGGCCGGCAGCGACGTCACCGCCCCTGCCTGCCGATGGCTGCCGATGATCGCAAACCCCTTCTGTGAGCCAGTCGCCACCGGGAGTGACTCGACACCAAGGCGTTCAATGATCGCTAGCGGCGGGGGCGATCCCAGGGAGTCGATGAATGCTGTCACGCACTCGGGGCTCCCCTCAATCTCGATCGTCACACCGCCAGAATGGTTCTCGACCGATCCCGCCAGCCCCAGCCGCGTCGCCAACCGCCAGGCAAAGGGACGTAAGCCCACCCCCTGTACGACCCCCTCCAGATGGAGTCGGCGGCGGATAATGTCGCCTGGTCGGCTCGCACGGACTTTGATTGGATCGCTTGCCACCTCTGAGCTACTTTCCTGTCATCAGCGCCCGTTTTCTGCTCTCAGAGCCCGCATCGGCAAACCCGCAGGCCAGTGTGAACTTCCCACGCCAGTCAACAAGCGATCGATAGTCGCACTGCAAACAGCCCTCTCTTTGCTGGCTGATGCCGCTCTGGAAAAGCACTCGGAGTCAGCGTGTGCCGACGCAGACGAGTTTTTCCTGCCGGCGCTCGCCACTGGTGACGGCCACGCGGAAATAGATGCGATTCCCACAGATCGCCGGCGAAGCGAAAGCCTCGTCGCCGAGCCGGTTGACCCCGACAGACCGGAACCCTTCCGGCGTCGCCTGAAAGACATGCGTCTGGCCAGTTTCACTGGTGGCGAAGATCGTCTCCCCGAGCATCACTGGCGAGGCACTGAAGTTTCCTCCCAGCCGCTGCTTCCACTTCTCCTTGCCAGTTGCCGCATCCCAGCAGACGGCAATCCCGGCGTCGAGGATCGCATACAGACCGCCCCGCGAGTACAGGAGCGATGGCACATACACGCGCTCACCGTTCTCCCAGTCGATCGTTCCCGAGCCGTCGGCCCGGTAAGCCGCGATATGGTTCTTCGGATAGCCGCCCGATGAGTAGACACGCTCGCCGTCGGTGACGGTGGTGGTGACGCACTCGGTCGTCGCCCCTTCTTTTTCCCAAAGCGTGTCTCCGCTCGCCGGATCGAGAGCCACCACCTTATCGCAGCCGGTGAGAATTAATTGTTCCTTGCCAAACAACTTCCAGACCACCGGAGAGGAGTAGTTGGGCGCCGGCGGGCGCTCCTTCTCCCAGAGCATTTTCCCGGAGAGTGGATCGAGGGCCGCGATCCTCCCCTTGTCACGATGATCGGCAATGACAAACACGCGCCCACCATAAACCAGCGGCGAAGCCCCATACCCCTGATGAATCGCGTAATCACAGACCCGCGTCTGCCAGAGAATCGTGCCGTCGAGTTCCAGCGCGGTGGCAAACACCGCATCGGAATTGGGAAAGGTAATAAACAGCCGTTCGCCGTCGGAAGTCACCGTCGCCGAGGCCCCGGTCGATTTTTCGTTCTTCCGCATCGCGCCCGAGGCATGCACCTGGCGCTGCCAAACAGGCTTTCCGCTCGAGCGATCGAAGGCCAGCACCGACTGGCTCCCCTCCGACTCGTCGCAGGTGGCCAGAAAAACCCGATCGCCGATCACCGTGGGGGATCCGTTTCCCCGGCCGGGCACGTCGACCGACCAGAGGACATTCTCGGCGTCGCCCCACACCAGTGGCACCGTCTGTTGCGCGTGAGCCTGTCCGTCATGCGTCGGACCGCGCCAGTTCGGCCAATCGTTCGCTCCGGGTTGCTCCGCCGCGCCGGCGGCAGCCAGCACCACCCACGCCACACCTGGAAGAAAGCGACGGACGGACGACGGGACAGTTTCCACGGACTGGACTCCTCGCGCGGGACCTGCAAATCGGAGACGGCGACGAGCATACCGCGCGGAAGGGGTGGCATGCCGACCGGGAGACGAGACGATGGCGGTGGTGGAGCGGTTTGGCGTCGTCGAAGGGCATCGATTCACAGTACGCAGAAGGGCTCGTGACGGGGCCGTTTCGAGGGCAGTGAAGCGATGGCCGCGCCGCCTTCGGTGCCGCGAAGGGGCCGGGGCTGAACGCCATCGACTGCCCATCCCCGGTCTGGCGCTTGTGGAAGTGCCGTTGCCCCTCCTATCCTTACTCTGCCGCGGGCAGGGGGACTCCCCCCGAACTGCTGCACTTGAACGACCGTCCGAAAGACCCCGATGCCCCGTCCCATCCCCACGGCCGACTCGGCATTGTGTCGTGCCCTCGAATCGAGCTTTGACGCCCTCCGTTGCGGCGACCCCGCCACGCGGGAGCAGATCGTGGGCCTGATGACAATGCGGATGCGGCAGATGGCTCATCGGATGCTCCGGTCGTTTAAGGCCGTCCGCCGTTGGGACGACACCGACGACGTCGTCCAGAACGCGTCGCTCCGCTTCCTCCGCGCCCTCGACGAGACCGTCCCGGAGAGCCCCAGGCACCTGCTCAACCTCGCGGCCCTGCAAATCCGCCGCGAACTGATCGACCTGGCCAGAAAGCACCGTGGCCCAGAGTCATACGCCATGAATCACGACAGCAACACCGTGAGCGTGGATGGCGAGGCGGTGATGCGCGTGACCTTGGCCGAAGACCTGCACGTCGACGATCAGGGGATCGACCGCTGGACGACCTTCCACGACTGCATCGACGGCCTCTCTGTCGACGAGCGCGAAGTCTTCGACCTCGCCTGGTATGTGGGGGCCGATCAGGCCGAAGTGGCGGCGCTCCTCGGTTGCTCGGTGCGGACTGTCAAACGGCGCTGGGATGCGGTGAAACAGCGCATCAGGGACGCCTGCGGCCAAGCTCCACCGACGATCGACTGATGGCTTGGGGCTCGACCATGGCCGATGAATTGTCCGACGACCAACGGAGCGTGCCAGAGGCCGAATCCCCTGTCGTCCCAGCCAACACCGATCCGGCGCTCTCCTTCGATCTCGAGACCATCTGGTCCGCCGTCGAGCGTGGCGGACCCGAACCGTCCGACCCGCTCCTCGGTAAAAACCTCGGCGGTGCCACCCTCGTGCGCCTCATCGGGGAAGGAGGCATGGGGAGGATCTACGAGGGCCAGCAGGATTCTCCGCGGCGTACGGTGGCCGTGAAGGTGCAGCGGCCCGGCAGGCTTGACCGGTCACACACCCAGCGATTCATCCGCGAGGTGGCGATTCTCGGCCGGATCAGTCACCCGTGGGTCTGCCGAATCTATTCGGCGGGGATCGCTGATCTCGGGGGCGCGCAGTTGCCTTATTTCGTGATGGAACACATCCCGGGCGCTCTGCCGATCACGCACCATGCGAGAAGCAACAATCTTTCCCTCGACCAGCGGGTCAGGCTGTTCCGCGATGTCTGCGAGGCGGTGGCCGCCGGACATTCCAGTGGCATCTACCACCGTGATTTGAAACCGGGGAACGTGCTGGTCGATGCCGGTGGTTTCCCGAAGGTGATCGATTTCGGCGTGGCTCATGCCTGCGCGGACGACGGCGCCTCCTCGTCCCTCACCCAGTCAGGCCAACTCATCGGCACGCTGCAATACTCCGCCCCGGAGCTCCTCGGCGGCGCCGAGGCAGATGCGCGCAGCGACGTCTGGTCGCTCGGCATGATCCTCCACGAGCTCGTCACCGGCAGGCTCCCCATCGATGTCACGGGGTTGCCGATCCTTGCCGCGATCAGGACGCTCGGGCTTCCCGTGCCTCCCCTCCGACGCACGGCACGCGGCCGGACGTCACGGGCCATCGCGACAATCGTCGATGCCTGTCTGGAAAACAAACCTGCCCATCGGCCGGCCGACGCGGCTGACGTGGCAAGGAGACTTGCGACGCTCACCAGCACAGCCCACGCAGCCCCTGCCGCTTGGTCGAGATCGATGATCGAGGAACGTTCCGCAGGAGCAGGGCGGAGGAGATTCCAGGCCTTGTCGCTTGGCACCGCGACGGCTCTGCTCGGTGCGCTTGCCATCCTGCTGCCGAGCCTGGCGCCGATCCCCTTTACCGACCGCGGTGAGTCTGGCGGAAAACAGGCCACCCCTGCTGCGACGACCGTCGTCGCCTCACCGATCACAAGCCCCGATTTCCAGTTCGGCTTCCCGACGATCGACGCCGCAGGGGCCGAGCAATACCTCGTCAACACGACAGGCCTCTCCAAGTGGCACGAACCGTTCGGCTCGAACAGTTCGTACTGGGCACCTCGCGAGCACGACGCCGAGGGGCGGATCGTCTACCGCTTCGATTTCCCCCGCGCGAGCCGCCGTGTCCATCTCCTCGCCCGCATCGCATTATGGGATGACAGCGTGCATAAGGGGGTGCTTGGCAAGGGGACGGGAGCGATCGAAGCCTCGACTGATGGCGAGACCTGGATCGAGATCGTCAACGGCCTTGAGCCTCGCTCATGGGGCACACTCCAAGAGGTCGACAGCTTTCTGCCGGACGAATGCACCGGCAGCACCTCCCTCTGGATCCGCGTACGGCTGTTGACGACCGGCGCTTGGGCAAACGGGAGCTACAGCGTCGCCCAATTCGGCCAAGCCAACATCGACAACACCGCGAACGTCTTCCAGATCAACGTCGAGTGCGAACCGGAAATGGCCCCTCAAACGGCGACGGCCGGCAACGGTTCCTGAAGCGAGTTCGGGGCTGGCAGCCTTAAGAAGCGAGTTCCCCCTGACACCATCAACTCCGGCCGCTGGTGGACCTTCCCGCCAGAAATGCATAGACCGACATGGCGACGCCCGCCGCGAGACAGCCACCACTGCCGATCGTCATGAACCACTGCTGCTGAAGCCGTTCTTCTCGTAAAGTCCTGATCTTGTCCTCGGCATGACGATTACGAGTAGTAGCACTTCCACCGGTGTAGGCATTGATCGCTCTGGCAGAGCGTGAGGTCGCCTCTTCGAGTTCAAGGTATCGCTTTTCATCCGCCCCGGGGAATCCGAGCGACGCGGCCGATCGGCCTAGTTGTAAGCCGATAACGACCGCGATGATTCCCAGACTCGACGCAAAACGTTTCAAAGCGATGCACCTTTAAGACAGAAACGGTCGACACGTCGAAAACAGGGCACCGGCATGCGACAGCCCACCCAAAGCGGACAGATGGCACACCCACCGCCAACGGTGCTCAAGAAGAATCCACCGATTACTTCACGCCTTCACACGACAAAGCCGGGATTTCTACATAGCCACTTACAGAGCGGAAGCACACCACCTCTCCCGACAGAGAATCACCTTGGCGTTGCCGAAACACCCGACTGCGGCTGCTCCGTCATCGCGTCGATCTGCCTGCGGAGGCCAGCACGTTTTTCGAAAACATCCGCCCTGAGCACAATCGGCTGTCCGGGCTTCAATGACATTGATGCTTTGTCAAAAACACTGACGCCTTTTGCCTCCAGATAATGGATTGAAATCCCGTAGATCCCCTTCCCGTTGTCGTCAATTGACCAAGGCGTCACCAACGATTCGAACCTTATTACATGCCCTACGGGAAGAGAGTCTTTGAGACACCTCCCCATGTCGCGGCTGGCGAAGATTATATTAATGTTGTTTTTTCCGCGATTGATGGTTTTGAGAACATTGCCGACATACTCCCCCTTGTCTCCGGGGCGCTCGCCGTCAGCGGCATAGCACCCATAGCCATCGATTATTTCCTGCCCCGCGCTGTCGGAATCTCGCATCCGCACAATCCCTTGCGATGCGAGCCAAAGAGGCATTCTCACGTAGGCCAGATCCCCCTGGCCAACGTACTTTTCCGGAGCGTCCACAAACTCCGTGAGCGGCAGCAACTTGTACGGCGTCAGGTCAATTGACGCCATCGCGGGACTTTCGGCGTTGGGTTCATTTCCTGCCTGACGCCCCTGCTTCCTGCCCCGCGCTGCACCGTCGAGCGCAATCGTTCTGTAGGTTGCCTTTCCAGTGTCGTCCGCAAAAAGACTTCCGTCTGGATACTCCGGACTTTGGCTTGATGAGATCACGGTGATCCGCACCGGCTTCTTGGCATCCGTAGCAACCGCTTTCAGCAATGCAGCCGTGGAGGCTGGCAACCCATTCACTCGAGTGATGATGTCGAGGGCGTTGAGCGAGTCACCTTCCGCGTTGACTTGAGGAACCTCGGAACGCACGACCCACATCATCCGCGACTTTGAGTTCCAGAGGGCGTCTCGACGATGAATATCTACCCCCCATTTTTCGGCAAAAGCTTGCTGAACGAGGGCCTCATCGTCGCTGGCAGAAACAACTCCCCCCCCCAGCAGAAAAGCGATGATCACGAACGACGGTGTGGCCCACGTTGAGATCGGAAAAGAAATGCGATTTGTCGTCATAAAACAACTCCTGGAAGCGATCTCGCGAATCGGCCTCTGCCTCCTCGTCAACGGCAGGCTGTTGGGCAAGGGACTACACGTTCGCGGCCCTGATCGGCCGAAGAGAGAACAGAGAGATTCTCGCCCTCACTCGGCACTCACACACCAAGCGAATGGCGTCTACTTGGCATCGGACAGCCATTTGAGCACCTGATCTTTTCCAAACTGGAAGTGACCATTGGCAATCCCAAACAAACGTCTGGCCAAATCCTTCCCGGGCCTAATGTATTTCTTTCCCATGTTCTTTTCGTCGTACGTTTCTGCTTGTACCGTCACCCCTTCGCCGCCATCGGTGGCCTTCGCTATATCGCTCCACAACGGTTCATCCTCATAGAGCTTGCGTCCGCTATTTTCGAGGGAAAAACGAGCCAACTCCCAAGCAGCGATCGCATCCGCAAAAGCCTTCATCGAAGAGTCTTGCTGGCTATTCCTAGGCCATGTGCCGAGAGCGATATCGTAGGCAGCCTTCACGTCAATCAGGCTCTTTTTGAAGTCTTGAGCGGTGATGCCTTGATCGGTGGCGGCTTGGAGCGTCGCTCCCTGCCGCACCAGCGTCATGACCTGCTCACGAAACAGGGGGCTGATTGGAGGACTTGTACTTGCTGGCGTACCTGGCATTTTCAGTGTGCTTTGACTGCAAGCCGGGAGGCAGATCGCACCAACACCGACCGCTAGAGAAAAAAGCCAAAAGGCCCTTCGACCGAGTGAATCGCATCGACCGGAGCTACGATGATCCATATTCGCGGGCATGGTAATTATGGAACTCCTCAAGGTAGTCATTGCATTCACGGGAGGCCTGGGGAATCGCGTTACCCTTCAGGCCGCGACTCGTAGATTGTCTGAATCAGAGAACTGCGAATGTCGTTGATATTTTTTGGTGTGGTCCGAATCGCCTCGGCGAGTCCGAGGCCGTGGCACTTCGACGGCGAGAGGACGCCGTGGGCGGTGGCGTGACGGAGAATCTTGGCCAGGTGGCATGCTCCCGCATGAGTTGCGATCGGAGTGCCCTTGAACCACTCATGCATGAACTGTTTGTGGCCGCTCTTCAGATGGAGGAAGTCGGCAACGATGTCGATCGGCTCCCCCTTGCCTGAGCGACGCAGCCAGCGGGCAGTATCGGAGGTCAGCCTCGGTGCCTCGAGGTTCGGTGGAGCGCGAAGACAGAATGACGCCAGATGATCGATGTCTTCCGGATCAAGACCTTTTTGCTCCTTTTTCCCCAGGCATGCCTTCGCGAGCACCTCGAATCCGGCGTAGGCCATGACCATCCGCCACTGGATCAGCCGCAGGTAGCGGGTGCTTTTGCCGCTGGAACCGCGCCGCGGCACCGATAGAGTTGCCGCTCCTTTGACCAGCGCCTCGCCGCGGGCCATCGCAGAGAGCACGTCTTTGGACGCAAGGATCGACCGACGGGGTATGCCACTTGCCTCCAGGGCCTGGAGCGCACGCGTGCGGTCCTGCCCGCCGTAGGCATTTCGAGCCCACCAGGCGTGGGCCTGCCTCGAAGCAGATTGTGCTGGGTGTTGCTGCTTTGTCACGCCCCGACTCCTGACATCTCGACGCGCCTGATGGATGACGCCCACCGGCATCCCTTCGGAGTTGGCCAACGTCCGCAAGCCTCCGTTGAGGGGCCGCTCCCTGCGGTTGCTGAGGAAGCCGCCGATCAGGGTCACTAGCGCCTACGCCTTCCCCGTGTAAGTGCGAGAATGCTCTCCGGACGGTGCCACGCGGGAGCGACGTTGCCGGATGCCCGCGGAGAAAGGCTCGGCGGCCGGCGGACTTTGATCCGGACGCGACGTCGCCTCTCGGCCAGGCGAGATGATTCGTCAACCCGCCAGACCTGGGCAGTCTCAGACTTCTTTTGCCGAGATCAGTTTTTCGCCCCCCATAGGCTGCATAACTCGAAGCCAGGAGCGATGTCGCTAGAATCATGGGCACCGATCGACCAGACCGTTCCCCACCCCCAAGGAGAGTGGCCCGTGAAGCGTTCCGTCAGGCCAGTTGTATGGTTCCTGTTGGCCACGGCTTTCGCGGGCCCGGCCCCCTTCATGCCGACCGCCGCTGCTGATCCCAATCCGCTTGTCTCCCCTTGGAGTGGGCCCTACGGCGGCGTGCCGCCGTTTGACAAAGTCCGCGTTGCCGACCTGGGACCGGCGCTTGAGATCGCGATGCAAGAACAGCTCAAGCAAGTGGCTGCGATCGCCGCCGATCCCGCCCCGGCGACATTCGCCAATACCATCGAGCCGCTGGAGAGGTCTACTCGCGCCTTCGAGCGTACCCAGACGATCTATGGCATCTGGGGGGGCAATCTCAGCGACGACGCGGTGCAGAGCGTGGAGCGCGAAATGGCCCCGAAGCTGGCTGTCTTTGCCGACACGATCACCCAAAACAAAAAGCTCTTCAGCCGCATCAAGGCGGTGTACGACTCCCGCCAGTCAGCCGGTCTCTCGGCGGAACAACAGCGACTCTCCTGGCTGCTGTACACCGACTTTGTCCGGGCTGGAGCCGCGCTCGACGACGGTGCCAAGCAGGAGATAGCGGCGATCAATCAGGAACTCGCCGGCCTGTCGACGACGTTCTCGCAAAATGTCCTCAAGGATGAGAACGAGGGCTTGGTGGTCATCGACGACGAAGCGAGGCTCGCCGGGCTGTCCTTGTCACAGAGGACCGCCGCCGCCTCAGCCGCAGCCGCGCGGGGCCAGAAGGGGAAGTGGGTGATCCAAAACACCCGTTCGAGCGTCGAACCATTTCTCTCGTCCGCCGCTGACCGGGAACTGCGGCAGAAGGTCTTTGAGATGTTTGTCAGCCGCGGCGACGGAGGGGGCGGCACCGACAACAACAGCACGATCCGGAAAATCCTCGAATTGCGGGCCCGCCGCGCGCGGCTTCTCGGGCACGCCACCCACGCCCACTGGCGGCTGGAAAACTCGATGGCTAAATCCCCCGATCGCGCCATGGCCCTGATGGAGGAGGTGTGGGGCCCGGCGGTCAAGGAGGTAAAGAGCGAGGTGGCCGACATGCAGGCCCTCCTCGAAGCCGACATTCCCGGCGCCCGAATCGCCCCCTGGGACTACCGCTACTACGCCGAGAAAGTGCGGCTCAAGCGCTACGACCTCGACGAAGCGGAAGTCATTCCCTACCTGCAACTCGACAAACTCCGCGAAGGGATGTTTTATACGGCGGCCCGGCTCTTCGATCTCCACTTTCAACCCGTTCCCGAGGGGAGCGTGCCGGTCTTCCACCCCGACGTCAAGGTCTGGGAGGTGACCGACGGCCAGGGAAAGCATGTTGGACTGTGGTACTTCGATCCCTACGCCCGTCGGGGAAAGCGCTCCGGTGCGTGGATGAACGCCTACCGCAATCAGGAACGGTTGGACGGCGCGGTAACGACGATCGTCTCCAACAATTCCAACTTCGTGAAGGGCCCGCCGGGCGAACCGACGACGATCTCCTGGGAGGATGCCACGACCCTCTTCCACGAATTTGGCCACGCCCTCCACGGGCTCTGTTCTTCAGTCACCTATCCCTCCCTCTCAGGGACAAGCGTGGCACGCGACTATGTCGAATTTCCTTCACAGATTCTCGAACATTGGCTCTCGACACCGGAGATTCTTCATGACTACGCGATCCACGTAGAAACCGGCAAGCCGATTCCGCAGGAGCTCGTGGCAAAGATCGAGAAAGCGGCCACGTTCAACCGCGGCTTCAAGACGGTGGAGTTTCTCGCGAGCGCTCTCGTAGACATGCGCCTCCACCTCTCGACGCCGACTGCCGACCCCGCCGCCTTCGAGAGGGATTCACTTCAAGCCTTGGGCATGCCCGAGGAAATTGTCATGCGCCATCGGACGCCGCACTTTAACCATGTCTTTTCGGGCGACGGCTACTCGGCGGCCTACTACAGTTACCTGTGGGCAGACACTCTCACGGCCGATGCCTGGGAGGCGTTCACCGAGGCGGGCGGCCCCTGGGATCCGGCGGTGGCGAAGCGGCTGCACGCGCATGTGTTCTCCGTCGGCAACACCATTGATCCTGCCGATGGCTACCGGGCCTTCCGCGGCAAAGACGCTGGCAGCGCCGCGTTGATGCGGAAACGGGGCTTCGAGGCCGCAGCGGAATAGCGACTCTCTCCCCCGCGCAGTCACGCCTCGGCTGGCGGCGATGGCGTGGCACTCTCTTTTTTGAAAACAGCACTCCGACGACTGCGGATCTCAGCAGTTTTTCCATCAGGGCAATCCGATGATCACCCCGCTTTGCATTGTCGTTGCCTTGGCTATCGGCATTGGCAGTGGCACCGCTCTCCCGGCGAGCGCCGCGGAGCGGCCGCATATTGTGGTCATCGTTGCCGATGACCTCGGTAACGCCGATCTCGGGTATCGCGGGAGCCGGATCCGCACGCCGCACATTGATAGCCTGGCGCACAGTGGCGTCCGCCTTGAGTCGTACTACGGGCTTCCCGTCTGCACCTCAGCCCGAGCGGCCTTGATGACGGGGAGGTATCCGATGCGGTACGGCCTGCAGACGCTCGTCATCTTTCCCAGCCACACCTACGGCCTCCCCATCGAAGAGAAGACGCTCCCGGAGGCGCTCAAGGAAGTGGGCTACCGGACGGTGATGGTGGGCAAGTGGCACCTCGGTCACGCCGATCGGAAATACTGGCCGCATCACCGCGGATTCGATCATTTCTACGGAAACGTGGTCGGTGAAGTCGACTACTTCACAAAGGAACGCGGTGGTGTCGTCGATTGGCAGCGCAACGGCACTTTTCTCCACGAGGAGGGCTACCACACCCGGCAGATCGGCGACGAAGCGGTGGGGTTGATTGAAAGCCACGACGCCTCGCAGCCGTTGTTCCTCTACTTCGCCTCGCTCGCTCCCCATGCCCCCTACCAGGCACCGCCGGAGGATATCGCCGCCTATGCCGATATTTTTCCCGATCCAGCCCACCGCCAGTACGCCGCAATGATCACTGGCCTCGACACGCAGGTCGGACGAATCGTGGAGGCGCTTGAGAAGAAGGGGATCCGCGACAACACGCTGATCTTCTTCACCTCTGACAATGGCGGTGCCACCAGCGCCCTGTTTGCCACCGGCGCCCGCTCACCGGCCGAGCGGGCCGCCAGCGGCGGCGTTGCTCTGGGAGCCAAGCCTCCGGCCTCCAACGCGCCGTTGAAGGGGGGAAAGGCCAGCCTCCATGAGGGGGGAGTGCGGGTGCCAGCAGTGGTGAACTGGCCCAGCAGGCTGGCTCCGGCGGTGATCGACGCACCGCTCCACCATGTCGATCTCATGCCCACGCTGCTGGCACTGACCGGCGGCAGCGGCAACCCAGAGTTACCATTTGATGGCCGCGATGCGACCGCCACGATCGCTGCGGGTGCCGCATCGCCGCACGACGAGATTCTCCTCAATGTCGAAGTCTTTCGCGGCGCCATCCGCCGCGGCACGTGGAAACTGATCAAACTGGCGATCCTGCCGGGAACCACAGAACTCTACGACCTCGCTACCGACCCTGGCGAAAGTACCAATCTCGCCGCGGAACACCCGGAGATTGTTGCCGATCTGGAAGGGCGGCTGATCGCCTATTCGCGCCAGCAGAAACCGAGCCTCTGGTTGTCGAGTCAGGTGGACTTTCTCGGCTTCCAGGGAGAAACAGTCCTCGCCCCCGAATACGACGTCGACGGCGGACTGCCGGCGGATGGGTTGAAACTGCCCACGCCTTGACGGGATATCGCCGCTGGCGAAGCCCGTTTCAGCCGTCGTCGGCCGATGGCGCAGTTGGGCTCTCGTCACACACTCGCCGCTGATAATTCTCCGCCGCCTGACGAGTCTGCTCACTCCAGCGCCGCCTCGGGCGCCTCGATGATACGGCGGAGGTCGTCGAGAAACCGGGCCGCCGGGCCGCCGTCGACCCGGCAGTGGTCGAACGAAAGCGATAGGGTCATCCGATCACGGATGGCGATCGATTCCCCGTTGTCGGCGGTGCCAACAACCACCGCTTCGCGGAGGATCGCCCCGACCCCCAGGATCGCCGTCTGCGGAGCATTGATGATCGGAGTGAACTCTTCGATCCGGAAACTGCCGAGGTTCGTGATCGTGAACACGCCCCCCTGCATGTCGGCCGCTGGAAGTTTTTCTGTCCGCGCTTTCTCGATCAATTCCCGCGAGGAGTTTGTCACCTCGGCGAGCGTCTTTTGCCCCACGTTGCGGACCACCGGCGCAAGCAAGCCCGCTGCCGTGTCGACGGCAATGCCAATGTGCAGACCATCGGCCTCCGGAAAAACAAGCGTTCCGGCCTCGTCCCAGCAGCCTGCCAGCAGCCTGTGGCGGCCGAGCACGTCGGCAACGAGTTTGGCAAGCAGGTCGGTGTAGGCCGGCAGAGGAAGGGTGCCCGCGGCCTTGATCCGGTTTCGAAGGGCGACGAGGTTTGTGACGTCGGCGCGGGTGTGGAGCGTGACCGGGGCATTTTCACGGAGACTCTCAAGCATCCTCAGCGCGATCGAGCGGCGCCGTTTCGGCAGTCCAGCCAGACGCGGCGGCAGCGCTGCGGGTGCTCCTGCCTGGCCCCGCTGTCCTGCCGCAAGAACGTCGACTTCGCGAATCCTGCCCCCGCGGCCGCTACCGGCAAGCGATCGCCAGTCGATCCCCTGTCGGGTTGCCGTCGCCCGGGCCCGCGGCGACGATCGCTGTCGTCCGCCAGCCAATCCCACGGTGGGAGCAGCCCCCCGGGCCACCGCCGCGGCGTAGACATTCTCAGCCATGATCCGCCCGGCAGGCCCGGAGCCGGTGAGACTCTCAAGCGCCACGCCCAGTTCACGGGCAAGGCGCCGGATCGCCGGCGAGGTCGGGCCGCCAACCGGGCCGGTCGCCAGGGGAGCCTGAGGAGCCTGAGGAGCCTGAGGAGCCAGGAATACCGGAACCGCCGGCACCGGCGCCGACGGAAGCGCGATCTGAGCGGCTGGAGTGGCTGCCGGAACAAGAGTTTCGGGTGCCAGCGGAGGCGGCGACTCGCCGTCGGCGAGCAGCCAACCGATCAAAACTCCCACCTTCACCACCGTGCCGTCGGCGGGGGAGCCGGCCGGCAGATGAAGACAGCCAGCGTCGATCGACTCCACCGGCTCCACCGACTTCTCCCCCTCGAGCTCAAACAGGGGCTCGCCCTGCATCACTCGTTCGCCGGGGCGCTTGAGCCAGCGCACGAACGTCCCCTCCTCCATCGACCAGCCAAGACGCGGAATGCGGATGTCGTGGGCCATACTTTTTTCGGTTTCTACTCCGCCACCAGTGCCCGGATCGCGGCCAGGCAATCGTCGGCATTGGGCACGACAACGGCCTCGAGCGACGGCGCGTAGGGGGTGGGGACAAAGGCCCCGGTGAGCCGGCGGACCGGAGCGTCAAGTGAATCAAAGCCCTCATCAGCCACCCGGGCGGCGACCTCGGCTGAAAACCCGCACGATGCGGGGGGCTCATCGACGACAAGGAGCCTCCCGGTGCGGGCGACCGAATCGAGAATCGTTCCCATGTCGAGCGGGGACACCGTCCGCGGATCGATAAGCTCTACCTCGATCCCCTCGGCGGAGAGCCGGTCGCAGATCCCGGCCACCAGCTGCACCATCCGCGCCAGGGCAACCACCGTCACGTGGCTCCCCCGCCGGACGATGTTGGCAACGCCGAAGGGGATGTCGTAGTGCCCTTCCGGCACCGGGCTCTTGCCCCCCATCAGCTCGCGGTGTTCGAGAAAGAGGACAGGATCACTTCCCGAAAGCGCGTGCGTAAACAGCCCCTTGGCATCAGCGGCATTGCTCGGTACGACGACGCGCAGACCAGGCACCTGGGCGTACATCCCGTAGTAGCTTCCCGAATGGTGCGTGGCGGCGGAGTGACCGATGCCGATGCAACCGCGGAGAATCACCGGCATCCGCAGCCGGCCGCTCGACATGTATCGCATCTTGGCAATCTGATTGATGATCTCACCGGCCGAGTCGAGAACGAAGTCGGCGAACATGAAATCGATCACCGGGCGGGCGCCGTTCATCGCCGCACCGCACGCCAGCCCCACGAAGCCCCGCTCGCAGATCGGCGTGTCGCAGAGCCGCTCCGGGCCATACTTGGCAAACAACCCCGCCGTGGTGGCGAAGTTGCCGCCCCGGACGCCGATCCCCTCCCCCATCACAAAGATGGAAGGATCATCGGCCATTGCCGCGTCAAGACTCTCCAGTGTGGCCTGCGCCCAGCTCCGCGGCGGCCCAACCCGATTCACTCCCACTGCCTGCGGCGGCACCGGGCCCGATGGTTCGCTGACGGCATAGACGTCGTCGAGCGCGGTGGCCGGGGCCGGCGGCGGACTCGCTTCGGCAGCAGTGCGGGCCTCGGCGACCAGAGCCTGCACGTCGGCCTCGATCGCATCGAGATCGCCAGCCGGCACACCGAGAGCCCCGAGGACACCGCGCAGCCTCAGGATCGGGCATTTCTGCTTCCAGGACTCGACCTCCTCGCGGGTCCGGTAGGTGAAGTCGCCCATCCCCTCAGCATGGGCCCGGGTGCGGTAGGTGCGGCATTCAAGGAGCGTGGCGCCGCCGCCAGCCCGGGCCCGCTCCACCGCCGCACCGGCTGCAGCGTGGACGGCAACCAGATCGTTGCCGTCGAGCTCCATGCCGGGCAGTCCGTAGGAGGCGGCCCGGAGGCCGACCTCGGGGCTGCCGCTGGAATACAAAAACGGCACCTCGGTGGCATAGCCATTGTTCTCGCAGACAAAGAGCACCGGCAGCTTCCAAATCGCTGCCATGTTGAGCCCCTCGTGGAAGGCGGCATTATTGACAGCACCATCCCCAAAGAAGGCGACGGCAACTGTCGCATCCTTTCGCAACTTGGCCGCATACCCTGCGCCGCAGGCCTGAAGGATGCAGGGGCCGACGATGCCGCTAGTCCCCATCATGCCGATCTCGGGAGCGAAGAGATGCATCGAGCCCCCCCGACCTCGCGAGCATCCTCCCGCACGGCCAAACAATTCAGCGCACAGCTGCTCCGGAGGCAAGCCCTTGGCGAGCGCATGACCGTGGCCGCGGTGGGTGCTATAGACGGTGTCGCGATGCCCGAGGTGGCCGCAGACGCCGACCGCCACCGCCTCCTGCCCGACGTAGGTATGGCAGGCGCCGTGGACCAGACCGCGGGTGTGGCTGCGGGCCAACTCCTCCTCGGTGAGGCGGATAACGAGCATCGCCCGGTAGCGCTCAAGGAGGAGGGCGATGTCGGCTGGATTGGTGGGGGAGGTCGTCATCTGGGGGCCCAGGGCGAAGCGGGACGAAGGAGAACGGCGGCGATCAGGTGGGAGGGGAAATAGAGCCGCGGCTACCGCCAGCATTCATCGCCATGTTGCCGCCATCCATGGGGATCAGTGCTCCGCTGATCCAGGCGCTTGAGTCAGAGGCGAGGAACACGATCAGCCCTTGGATATCCTCGGGGCGGCCGAGCCGGCCAGCCGGAATCCCCGAGAGCCATTTTTGTTCGATGGCCGGATCGGCAGCGATTCGCTTCTCGAGCGATGGATTGCGGACCTGCGCCGGGAGAATGGCATTCACGCGAACACCGCCGCCGGCCCACTCGGTCGACAGTTCGCGGGTCATCTGCACCACCGCTCCCATCGCCATGCTGTAGGCGATGTGGCCGCGGCCAAGCGCCGTCGTGCTGGCGAGTGAACCGGTGTTGACGATCGATCCCTTCCCTGCCTCAAGCATCCGCCTCCCAGCCTGCTGGCAGAGAGCGAAGCGGCCGACGACGAGGTTTTCGAACACCTGACGAAGCTCGTTGACGGAGAGTTCGCGGGGATCAGCGAGGATTCCTTCACCGGCGATGTTGGCGAGGAAATCGACCCGGCCGAGCTCGCGGTCGATCCAACCAAAAAGATCCTCCGCGGCAGCGGGGCTCGAAACATCGTGCTCTCGGGCGTAGGCGGTGCCCCCGCCGGCCGCGATCGCGCTGCCGGTGCGCATCATTCCCCCGGCGTCGCGGTCGAGCATCACGACGGTGGCACCGTGGGCGGCCAGGGCCAGGGCACTGGCCCTCCCCATGCCGCTGGCGGCGCCTGAGACCACCGCCACTTTTCCTTCCAGATCGAACAGCCCATCAGCCATCGTTATCGACTCCCGTGTCTCTTCCGCGCAGCCAGGGCGGGCCGCTCCAGTGTCCGCCACGCCAGCAGCGCCATCGCCACGCCCCACAGCATGACGCCGACCAGCGGCCCGATACCGTACCTACCGACAAGCGAGGGAGCGATGATACCGCCGATATTCGCCACCGAGTTGATGAGCGCGATTCCCGCGGCCGCGGCTGCCCCGCCGAGGAAAAGGGGGGGCAACGCCCAGAACACCGGCAGCACCGCCATCATTCCAGCCTGCGCCACGCACAGGCCCGCCAACCGCGTCCAAGGATCATCCCCCCGCCAGGCAAACAGCCAGCCGACCGCGGCTGCCGCCAACGCCCCGGCGACGAGCGTTGCCCGCGACCGGGTTCGATCGGAGATTCGGCTGACGACCACCATCGCCACGACCGAGACGATGCTCGGGAGCGTCGACAGCAACCCCACTTTCCAGTAGGTATCGGTGCCACTGCCGAGCAGCGATCCGAACGAATCCTTGATGAGTTTCGGCAGGTAGGCGCCGGTGGCGTTGGTACCGTAAGCCACGCTGAAGTAGAGGGCTATCAGCAACCAGATCCTGGGATCGGCAAGTGCCCAGAGCTTCTCGCTCCCCCCCGCGCCCCGCCGCATCCCCTCCTCTGCTGCGATTTCGTTCTCGAGCCAGTTCCGCTCGTCGGCTGCCAGCCAGGTCGCATCGCGCGGCCCGTCGGGGAGGTACCAGAGAACCGAGATGCCCAGAAGGATCGCCGGGATCCCCTCGAGGACAAACAACCACTGCCAACCGGCGAGCCCGCCGGTGCCCTGGAAGCCGTCCATGATTGCCCCCGAGACGGGGTTGCCGATGATGGTGGAGATCGGAATGGCAAGCATGAATCCCGCCACCACACGGGCCCGCTGCGCGGCGGGGAACCAGGCGGTGAGGTAGTAGATGATCCCTGGAAAAAACCCCGCCTCGGCGACTCCGAGGAGGATTCGAGCTCCGTAATAACTCGTCGGCCCACTGACAAACGCAGTCAGCATCGAGACCATGCCCCAGCTGATCATGATCCGGGCGATCCAGGCCCGCGCCCCGAGGCGACGGAGGAGGAGATTGCTCGGCACCTCGAAGAGCAGGTAGCCGACGTAAAACAGGCCATAGCCGAGGTCGATAACGACGTCGGTAAGACCGATATCCTTCGTCATCGACAGCCGGGCGAAGCCGACGTTGGAACGGTCGATGATGTTGAACACGTAGAGCAGCGCCAGAAATGGCACCAGCCGCCAGGCGACCTTCGCCAGCGTGCGGCCGGGAAGACTCTTGTCGGCGTGGCCGCCGCCATCTTGGATTCCACTCATGACGATGATCCTGGCGAAGGGGGCAGTCAGACTCCGGTCAGCTTGCGGGCCTGTTCCTCAGCCACCGGGTTGGTGAGCGTGCCGATCCCCTCGATCTCGATCGACACCGAGTCACCAGCCTGGAGGAATACCGGCGGAGTGTGGGCGAAGCCGACTCCATGCGGCGTGCCGGTGAGGATCACCGTTCCCGGCCGCAACAGACTCGAAGCGGAGAGGAATTCGATCAGCGCCGGCACGTCGAAGATCATGTCGTTGGTGTTCCAATCCTGCATCACCCGGCCATTGAGAATCGTGCGGATCTGGAGCGCGTTGGGATTGGGGAGATCCTCCGGCGTGACAAGCACCGGCCCGAGCGGGCAGAAGGTCGCGAACGACTTCCCGCGGCACCACTGCCCCCCCCCACCCTGCCGTTGCCAGTCACGGGCACTGACATCATTGGCACAGGTATAGCCCAGGACATAGTCGAGCGCCTCGTCACGGGAAACATTCTGGCAAGGCTTGCCAATGACGATTGCCAGTTCGCACTCGTAGTCGACCTCGAGGCTCTCCAGGCGACGGGGAAGGAGGATCGGGTCACCCGGATTCTGCACGGTGCCGGAATTCTTCATGAACAGCACCGGGTGGGTGGGAATCGCCTGCTTCCCCTCCTCGGCGTGCTTCCGGTAATTGAGCCCCACACAGAGGATGTCACGGGGCTCCAGGGGGGCCAGCCGCTTGCCGATCACGACTGTCTCGCCGGTGTCGCGGAGGCTGCCAAACAGTTCCCCCTCAAGGCGCGTGATGCGGCCGTCACCATGCTCGTTGCCCAGATGGACGCTGCCGCCGCTCTCGAATCGTACGATCTTCATGGAGTCTCTCCGGTTGGTGGTCGGGTGGTGCCAAGGCCCGCCGCAGTTGGCAGGGCACACGAGCAATCAGTCACAAGCAGTCATTCTCCCACAAGAGCCAGCGCCCGGCCGTATCCCCCACGCGTGCCGGCGATCTTCACCGGGGCGAAGATGAACAACGCATCATGGCCGGCGATGGCCTCCAGTCCGGTGAGGTATTCGACGACCGCCATCCCCTGCGAAGCGGCCATCCAATCGATGGCGAGCGATTCGGTTGGATCGACACCCCCAAGCGTTGGGCCGTCGGTACCCAGACAGCGAATGCCACGCTCTGCCAACCAGACAATCGCCTCCGGAGTCGGAGCCGGCCATCCCTCCGCTTCACCTGCCAGCGGCAGGACAAAAGCACTGTCCTTGGCAGGGCCAGCGGGCAGCGGACGGAAGGTGTCGTCGGAGTATCCAGACCAGAAGATCACGATCTCGCCGGGCTGAAAAGGATGCTCGGCGTGGTGCTCCTCAAGAAAGGCCCGGTTGATCACCGGCCCGGCAGGGCGCTTGGCCGCGAAGCCCCCCTTACCACGCAGACCACGGACATCGACCAGATGTGCCTGGCCGATGGTCTGCGCGAGGTCGACTCCTTCAGTGCGAACTCCGGAGAAGGGCAGCGCGCCGAAACGCTTTTCAAACCCGTCGACGAGGTCGCGGATCGCTGGTTCGCTCCGCTCAACTTCCCCCGCATCGACCGGCAGCGAAAAGCCGGGGAAGACGACATGGGTGCCGGCCATGCTGTCGAAGAGGTGGGTCAGCGCGAAGAACGGCCCCCGCGCGGCGCCGAACCTGTTGAGAACCTTGCTGATGTAGCGCCCCCCCTCTTCGCCAGGACCGCGTCCCGGCCAGACCACCGGCAGATCCTCGTCGAGCGTCACCGAGAGGTCGGCGACGCGGTGGGCCCGCGCCCGGGCAATCAGTTCGGTGGCCAGTCCTGGTTCGGTGATGGCGATGCAGCGGCACTCCCCCCCCGAACCGCCGGCATGCTTGGCCGGGAGCAGAGCGAAGAAGGCGCCGGTCGAGGGAAGACTACCGAGATTGGTCGCGCACTCCACCCACACCATCCCCCGGGCCCCACCCGCCTGATGAGTGGCGACTGCCATGTTCGGCAGCGGCCCCATGCTAGCGCCATCGAGGCCCAGCGTGGTCACTCCCCGATCGGCCAGATAGACCATCGTCTCCGGCGTCGGTGCCGGCCATCCCGGTGCTTCATTCCGCAGGGCGGCGGCCACGAACCGTTCCCCGGCCGGGAACGGACGATAGAAGTCGTCGGTGTAGTCGCTGCGGAAGAGGACAACATCCCCGGGCCCCAACCGGCGGTGCTCCATCTCCCACTCCCGCACCACTTCCGGGCCAATCAGTCGGCTGCTCCCCTTCTCAACCGAGTCGCGACCGGCGGTGACATCGATCACGCAGGCCTCGCCGCAAAACTGCCATGCCGGCACCTTCTCGCCCGTTACCAATCCCATCGGCCCCGCCCCGGGCAATCCGGAGTCGGGCGGCGGCACGAAATGCGCAGGCGCATCCCACTGGGTACCTGTGTGCTCGTCGATCACCAGCATGTCGCGGTGGCGACCGCTGCGGCCAAAGGTCGCCGTCGGCACGACCGCCATCGGTGTCATGCCCGACGGCCAGACGCAGGGCAAGTCGGGAGCGATCGTGAGCGTCAGGTCTTGGACACTGCCAGCAGAAATCGCCACGCTCCGACGGAGCACCTCAGCCGGCGGCGCGGTGTCGTCGTCATCTCCCCGGGCACTGCCTGCCCAAGAAACCATTCCGGTGCCGATGGCAGCCAGAGCAGCCCAGATCACTGCACGGTCTGCCGATCCCAGTCGAACGCTCATACATCCCCCTGCACAATTTGAAACTCAAAGACCGCCCCCTGCCGGTCAGAACACCGGCTCAAGATCGACGATCCCTGCCGCCTCCGCAAGTTTGCCGCGGACGTCGGCAGGCAGATGGATACCGGCGGCGACACTCCGGCGGTAGTGCTCCCATTCGATGTCCCCCGGAAGGCGGACGCGGTCAGTGCCGGTAGCCGGTGCGGCACCGCGGACCTCGGCGGCAAAGCGATTGATGCTCTGGCGATACTCTTCCGGATCAGCCACTGTCGCCACATCGATGACCACAAAACCAGCGTTGTGGAGCGTCGGATCGCCCGGCGGCCCAAACATCCAACTCCCCACCTGCGCCGTCACCGCGCCACCGGGAAGGATCGCCGCCAACCACTCGGTGAGGATGCCGATGCCGAAGCCCTTGTGCCCAGCCATGGGTGCCAAGCTGGCCCGCTGCGGGTAGAGCGATCCATCGGAGGTCGGCAGCCCCTGCTGATCCACGAGCCAACCGGCAGGAATCGGTTCGCCACGTTGCATGGCGGCATACACCTTCCCTCCGGCCACCGCGGCGGTGGCGATGTCCAAGAGGATCGGGTCGCCTCCCGGCAGCGGTGCTGCCCAAGCCAGAGGATTGCTGCCGAGCACCGGCCCCCGCGATCCGGCGGCAGCCACGCTCGGAGCGTCGTTGCCGCAGACCAGCGCAAACAGCCCCTGCCGCGCCGCGCGGACGGCCTGGGCACCGGCAGCACCGATGTGACCGGTGTTCCGTAGGCCCACATAGGCCACGCCGACGCTCTTTGCCTTGTCGATCGCCACATCGAGGGCAAACCGGCAGCCGATCTGGCCGAGGGACGCATCCCCGTCAACGATCGCCCACCCTGGTCCTTGACGCACAATCCGCGGCCGAGCATCGGGCTTGGAGCCGCAGGCGCGCAACTTCTTCAGGTAGCCCGGAAGGAGTTTCGTGCCGTGCGTGAAGACCCCCATCGAATCAGAGAGGACCAGCGGTTCGGCGGCGAGCGTTGCGTCGGCCGGCGAGAGACCGGCCCGGACGAAGGCCTTCTCGACCCACGCGGCGAGATCCGCGATCGCGACCGGCCCGCTCATAAGGGAACCTCCAACCGGTAGCCAAGATCGCGGAGAATCACCGCCAAGTGGCGGCAGTGCTCGGGCTCCAGCGGAAGGACCGGAGGACAAGGATCCCCCACCGGTGGACCGAGAAAATTGAGCGCGGCTTTCATGACGCTGAACCAGTGCGCTCCTTCTCCGCGCGAGTGGTAGGCGGAGAACTGCATCCGCATCAGCGGCGCGAGTTTGGCCCACCACTCCCGAGCGGTGACCAGATCAGAGGCAGCGATCGCGTCGTGAACGCGCCGGGCCACCCCCGGCACCATGCTGGGAATCCCGGATATCCAGCCGTGGGCGCCGTGGCAGAGCCCCTCGAAGGCAACCGTGTCGATGCCGGCGTAGACAAACAACTTCCCCGCCGTCGCCTGGAGGAGCGAGCAGATCCGGTCGGGTTCGGAGTTGGACATCTTCACCCCGCCGATCGCCCCCTCCTCAAAGAGGCGCACGAGATGGTCGGTGCGCAGATCAACGGCGGTCAGCGGGATGTTGTGGTAGAGCACGATGGGGATCGACACCGCATCGGCGATCCGTCGGTAATGATCCATCACCTGCGACGGCGTCGGAGCCATGTAGTACGGGGGCACGATGAGAAGCGCGTCGGCGCCAGCACGTTCGGCGTGCTTCGAGAGCTCCACCGCTTCGGAAGTGCGGCAATGGTGCGTCCCTGCCACCACCGGGAGCCGGCCGGCGTTGGCGTCGATCGCCGCCTCGAGCACGGCGCGGCGTTCCCCTGAGTCGAGCGCCGCAAACTCACCCGAACTTCCCAGCGGGGAGAGAGCCTGGGCGCCGTCGGCGATGATCCAATCGATGTGCGGCCCGATGCGCGGCAGATCGGGGCGACCATCGGAGGTAAACGGGGTCACCGTCGACGCACACACCCCGCGGAACAATGGCTTGGTCATCGTCAGAGTTCTCCCTATCGCCTGGTCTTAGACTCTCACGCCCCCGGCGTTCTCCCCACACCATTGACGACGCTCGGGAGCGCCTCGCCGCGGAGGGCCATGACGGCCAGCTCCGCAGCGCCTGTCCGCAGCCGCAGCACGGCCGCCGGACTGACACTGGCGATGTGGGGAGCGAGGATCACGTTTGCCCGGCCGAGGATCGGGTGACCGGCGGGAATCGGCTCCGGTGAAAAAACGTCGAGCGCGGCACCTCCCACCTGTCCGGAGTCGAGCGCGGCGACAAGCGCGGCGGGGTCGACGAGGTCGCCGCGCGAGAGGTTGACGATCAAGACCCCCCGCTTCATTGTGGCGAGATTCTTGGTGCCGATGAGACCACGCGTCTGCGGCAGCGACGGGCAATGGAGCGTGATCAGATCCGATTCGCCAAGGATCCGCACCAGCGACACCGGCTCGGCACCGAGGCTGCGGATCTCTGATTCAGGAGTCAGCGGATCGCTCACCAGCACGCGGCCACCGAAGCCCACCAGACGGCGGACCACCCCCCTGCCGATACGGCCGCAGCCGACGACGCCGCACGTCATGGACGCCAGCGTCCGAAACCCCTCCACGGCGCTCGCCAGCCCCCAGCCTCCGCCATGAATTTTTTGCGAATGCGGCACCACTTGGCGGGTGAGCGCCAGGATAAAAGCCAGCGTGTGGTCGGAAACCTCGTCGATGCAGTAGTCGGGGATGTTGCACACCGGGATCCCGCGGGCCCGGGCGGCCTCGACATCGACGTTGTCGTAGCCAATGCCGTAACGGACGATCGCCTTCGCTTTCCGCATCGCGCCGATGACATCGGCATTGATGGGGGCGAACTGGGTGATGACCGCATCGGCATCGGCCACCGCGGCCGCCAGCACTGCCGGATCCTTCGAACGCGGATCCTCCACCGTGCAGCCAGCGGACTCGAGGATCGCTCGCTCAAGCGTGATGTCGTCGAACGACCGGTCGGTGATCACGACCTTCATACCGATTCCCCGCTGGCAGACTCTCTGCAGGCCGTCGACTGTCGACAGCACCCCAAACGGCGGAATCTACGGGGCTGGGCCCAGGACTGTCAACCTCCGCTCCCGTGGCAGCGACATTGGCACGGGGCCAAAGCGTCGCGCGTCAGCGCAGAATAGAAAGCGACTGACGCGACCGAGCAAAGACGAGTGGGCATCGACGGAGTGCATCAGCCGCCGGCGGCCTCGACCTCGCTGCGCGTCGGGCAGCCGAGCCGGCCGCCGAACCGCGTGCACTTCAGCGACGCCGCCACCACCGCAAACCGGGCCGCGGACTCGAGGCTCCTCCCTTCGGCCAGGGCCAGTGCCAGCGCGCCGTGAAACACATCGCCGGCAGAGAGCGTGTCGATTGGCTCGATCGCGGGCGCCGGCACCCGCCGCAGCCGTCCTGCCTCCAGCCACACATAGCCCTCTGCCCCGCAGGTGGCACCGACATGCCCAGAATGGCTGGCGGCCACCCGATAGAGCGCCTCCTCGAGGTCATCGCAGCCGGTGTGGAGAAAGAGCCCGGCGTCGGAGAACACCGCATGGGAAGCCAGGGGCACGAGCCTGGCGAGCACCTCCCGGGGGGCCACGTCGGCATCGAGCATGCCGGGAATGCCGCGTCTGCCGGCAGCGACCAAGGCCGCGGCGGCACCATCCGGCCAGCGGGTGTCGACATGCACGAAGTCGGTGGCGGCCAGCGTCTCCAGCGGCAGCCAGTTGGGGCAGGGATCGAGGCTTGCGTCATGGTAGGGAACCACAAGCCGGTCACCGCGGGAGTCGATGATCGCCACGGCGATCGACGACACCCCCCCGGGAATCACTCGCAAAGCGCTGACATCGAGCCCGGCTGCCGCGAGCTCGTCGCGCATCGCCCCTCCGCGGGGATCATCGCCGACGCGCCCCCAGATATCCGCACGCCCCCCCAGACGGACAAACGCACACGCCGCCGAGACCGCCATCCCGTCGACCACCTGACAAGCACGGTCGGCAATCACCTTCCCCGGAACAGCTGGCACCGCATCGACCGCATAGATGCTCGTGGTGCAGATTCCACCCACGGCCACCAGTCGCCGAGGCCGCAGAGGGAGACGATTGTCGATCATGGCTGATCACCGGCCGCGCCGCGTGCCCCGGGCAGCGCATCCCCGCGCTTGCCGGCGAGGACTCGTTCGAGCTGGACAACCCGGCCGCGGAGCGCGTCGCGGTCATCTCGCAGCCGCGCCACTTCGGCATCGAGCGCCGCCAATCTCGGTCCGCGATGCTGCCCTGTCACATCAACGCTGAAGCAGCGGGTGTGCCGAAACTGGCCCCCTTCGCTGTAGACGCTTGAATGGATCGAGACGTAGCGGATTGATCCGTCGCGGGTGATCAACCGGGCCTCGTAGCCGCTGAGGCATTGGCCGCTGGAGAGGCGGGTGAGGATATCTTCGATCACCGGGCGGTCGGCGTGGAAACTGGCGATCGGTCGGCCGACGTATTCGTCACGCCGGTAACCGAGGAGGTCGAGTTCGGCCTTGTTGGCCCAGATGATGATGCCGTTGCCATCGACCCAGTGGAGCGGCACGTTGACGTTCTCGGTGAAGTCGGTCAACTCGCGGCGGCTCTTTTCAAGTGCCGCCTCTAATTCAGTCCGCTCCGTGACG
The DNA here is from genome assembly GCA_003669605.1 of Planctomycetota bacterium. GTDB lineage: Bacteria > Planctomycetota > Planctomycetia > Pirellulales > UBA1268 > QWOP01. The sequence continues at coordinate 137,304 of QWOP01000085.1, read as the reverse complement.
TCGCGGGCCACCGCGTAGATCACTTCCTCCTCCGCCACAGCACGGGCGTTCCACTCCAGCCACCGGTAGGTGCCGTCAGAACGGCGGTAGCGGTTGCGGAATTGGATCGTCGTCTCCCCTTGCGACAATCCCGTCACCTCGTTGACGGTCATCTCCTGATCATCTGGATGGACAAACTCGAGGAACTTCCGAGTCACCAGTTCGCGCTCGCTGTATCCGAGCAACCGGGGAAAGTTGTCGTTGACACGGAGGAAGTAGCCGCTCAGGCTGGCGATGCAAAACAGATCGACGGAGAGATCGAAGAACCTGACCAACTGCCGTTCCGCTCGGCGCTGCCCCGATTCGATGTAGGCCACGATCGAGGCTGCCAGTTCGGCGGCGTCGGCGGGACGCTCGTTGGGATCGACGGCCAAGCAGCGACAGGCCAGCGCCACGATCGGCGCCGGGCCAGCACAGGTTGCGAGCCGCTGCAGGGCATGGGACGTGTCGCCCACCGTCGCCTGCTGCCAGACGGAGGCCGGCACCGGGTCCCGGTAGGGAGGGGAGCCGGTGAGGATCTCGCAGAGGATGCTTCCCAGGCCGAACACATCGGCCCGGCGATCGACACAGCCGTTGTCCCCCCGGGCCTGTTCTGGAGCGAGGTAGGCCGGCGTCCCGAATACCGTGCCGCAGACGGTGTGCAAGTCGACGAGCCCCGCCACGGCAGGCTCACCCTGTTGCTCCTGAGCCACTGCCAGAGTGTCATCCAGAGTGTCGTCGATGCCGTCGGCCTCACTGAGCACTTTCGCCAGCCCCCAATCCATCACCGTCACCTGGCCGTGGGCGCCCACCATGATATTGGCCGGTTTGAGGTCGCGGTGGATGACGCCATCGGCATGCGCCGAAGCGACCGCCTGACAAACCTGGAGAAAGACCGCGAGCATCTGCGGCAACTCGGCGATGGGATCGCTGCGGGAAGCGAGGATCTCGCGCAGCGTCTCTCCATGGAGCCGGCGCATCACCATCGATGCCTGGCCGCCGGCGTCGATCCCAAACTCATGCACGGCCATGATGCCGGGGTGATTGAGCCGGCTGGCGATCCGCGCCTCCCGGAAAAACCGCTGCAGCTGCGCTGGCCGCTCGGGCCGGACCGAGAGCGACTTGATCGCCACGAGCCGATCGAGCTGGGTGTCGCGGGCCTCGTAGACGACCCCCATCCCACCGCGACCGAGCTCGCGGAGGATCTGGTACCGGCCGTTCCCGGCCGGCAGACTCGACGTCAGGCCACTCTCTGCTTCGGTGTCACCCGTGGCGGACGAACCACCGTCACCGATTCCCCCCCCCAGAGGAAGCCGGAGGGAAGACTGGGTACCGCTGCTTGGGGCCATGCCCTCCGCATCGAGACCATCGAGCAACTCGATCGACAGCTCGGCGGCAGAACTCGAAGAAAGCGGACCGCAGGTGGCCTGCTGGTGGCGATCGGTCGAGTCGGCGAGCCGACGAGGTGGGCCTCCCGGCTCATCCGTGGGGCCGGTCGGATCGTCTGGCCGCGGTGTCTTGGTGCGTTTGCTCAAGCGCTCATCCCCCTGCCAAGGGCCGTCCGCACGCCATTCCTCGGGCAGGCGACCACGACCACGGACGTATTCTACATCCTCTCGACACACCTCGGCCCGACGGCGATCCCTCGCAAAGGCCCGCGAAAGCCACTGCGAGGCTCATCGATGGTTCGCCCCTTCACAGGCAAGGGCAATCCGGAGGCAGCACCATGCGGATCGCAGCCGGTGCGACCTCGAAGCGGAAGTGTGTCGACGACACCGGCTCGCCGTCGAGATTGACGGGAATCGGATCGTGGCTCTCGGTCTCGATCCAAGGGGTGCGGAGGCGAACGATATGGTCGGCGGTCGATCCGGTGGTGGCCATCTCCGCGGCCACCTGCGCGGCATCGGCCACCGCGAACGGCCGGAGAAAAACGACATCGAGGAGTCCGTCGTTGATCCGGGCCGCGGGGGCCAACGGCTGTCCTCCGCCCGCCTGCCTCCCGTTGCAGATCGCTCCCACCACGACACTGCCTGCCATCTCCCCTGCGGGGGTCCGGATGGTGCAGGCATACGGACGGAAGTTGACCGCCTTGAAAAGCCCCATCAGCGTGTAAGCGCCGCCGCCGAGAAAGTTCTTCAGTTCTACCGGGGTCTCGGCGGTGACCGAGGCGCCGAATCCCCCGGAGGCGACGTTGACGAACCACTCCTCATTAGCCCGGCCGAGATCCACCGGCTGCGGCCGGCCTGTCAGTGCTAATCGCAGCGCAGCCAGCGGCTCCATCGGTATTCGGCAGCAGGTGGCGAAGTCGTTCGCGGTGCCCAGCGGCAGGATTCCCAGAGCCGGTTGCTGCTCGGGCCCCAACTGCATCAGACCGTTGGCGATCTCATGGAGACTGCCGTCCCCGCCGCCGGCGATGACTCGCTCCACCCCCTCTCTGGCCGCCTCGGCCACCATTCGCACGCCGTCCCCCTGCTCCCAGGTGACGCGGACCTCAAGGGAATACCCCTGTCTGCGGAGAGCAACGACGGCCTCGCGGACATCCGTCCGCCCCGCTTTCTTGCCGTTGAGGATCAGCCATGCACGCATTGGGAATCGACTCCTGCCGAAGACTCACGTATCCGCCACTCTGCCCGCAGTATCCTAGTTACCGCCCCTCCAAACGCCCCATATCCTTGCTCAATTTCTCCAAACCAAGGCCTTCTTGATGCTCACTCCCTCCTCGCGGCAGGCCGACTTCCCGGCGCTTGCCGGCATGACCTACCTCAACACCGCCGCCGAGGGGATCCCGCCGCCGGCAGTGGGGACGGCGCTTGCTCGGTATTTCCACGACAAGCAGATGGGCATGGACGGTCGGCTGTGCCATGCGGCGGAGCATGCCGAGGCCCGGCGGCTGGCGGCGGGCCTGCTCGGCCTCGCCCCCGACGACGTGGCGATCTGCTCCTGTTCCTCGGAGGCCTTTAATCTGGCCAGTCTGGCGCTAGGGCTCGAAGCCGGGGATGAGGTGGTGGTCTCCGATCTCGATTTCCCCTCGAGCGTCACCCCTTGGCTGCAGCGGTCATCCCCGGCGGAGGTGAAGGTGTGGCGGTCGCGCGCAGGGCGGCTCGACACTGCCGACTTGGTGCCGCTGCTTTCGCCCCGAACGAGGCTCGTGTCGCTGGCGCTGGTCAGTTTCTACAACGGCTTCCGCGCCGATGTGCCGGCGGCCGCCAAGGTCGTTCACCACCATTCTCCGGCGCTCCTTGCCGTCGACGTCACGCAGGGTCTGGCAAGAATCTCGCTTGATCTGGCCGGTGCTGATCTGATCGTCAGCAGCACGCACAAGTGGCTGCTGGGGAGTCATGGCGGCGGGATCGTCGGCGTGCCGCCGCACCGCCGCGCGGAATGGACGGTGCCGGCCGGCGGCTGGTTCAACATTCACGACGCCTTCGGGCAGGAGCGTTTCGAGCGTGCCGAGAGCCTGACGGGGGCCGCCAGCTTCAATGTGGGAATGCCCAACTACCCGGCTCTGTATGCGATCCGCGCTGCGCTCGACTACATCACTTCTATCGGTGTCGAGAGCATCGACCGCCACGCGGCCCCCTTGGTTGCCAACTGCCTGGAGGGGCTTCTGACGCTCGACGCCCGCGGGGCGCTCGGCGGCGAACTCCTCTCGCCACGCGATCCAACGGCGCTGGCAGGCATCCTCGCCTTCCGCCACCCGAAAGCCGAGGCACTCCATGGCTTTCTCCACGACCGTGGGATCCACGTCATGCATCACGCCGGCCGGCTCCGCATCGCCCTCCACGGCTACAACACCACCGCCGACGTGGAGACATTCCTCAAGTCGCTCGCTTTCGCGCTTGAAAAAGTGTGAACTGCCAGCCGCCATGACGCTGCCCAGCAGAGCGCCACGAAAGCACCAGCGTAGAGACTCTCCGCGGAACCTTGCCCGACTGGTGTCAATCGCTCGGGAACCGGATGCCGCTCACTCGGCCTGCGGTTGGGGTGGTGCTTGAGGCTCTGTGCCGACTCCCCGCGAGCGCCGCATCGGCAGCGTGATGTCGTCGCGGATCTCCGTGGGCACAGCGCCCCTGCCATCCCCCGCACTTCCCGTCCGCCCCCCCTCATCGCGGCCGTTGGGTCCGACCGAATAGACCGTCCACGCCTCGGGGGTGATCACCAGCCGCACCGGCTCGAAGGACGGCGGCCCCTTGCTCGCCGGATGCATCGTGGCGGTGAACGGATCGGCGGGGATCGCTGGAATAAACTCCGGTACGAGGTCTGAGAGGTGTTCCGGCAGATGGCCGCGGACCAGGCGGTACCGGGTGGCCGCTACGAGCACCTCAGCCAGACGATGTTCGGCCTCATTCCGAAATCCTACTTCGAGGATCCCTGGGATCGCGGGCATCAACAGCGACGCCAGGATTCCGGGGCCGGCCTTGCCCGGAGCGGGGGTGAGACGGGCATTCTCCACCTCCACAAGCCTGCGGACTGCAGCCAGATGGTGCTCCGCCGTCGGCGTTGCCACCTCCTGATACGCCGCCAGAAACCTGCGGACGCTGGCCAGATCGGAGGGGAGGAGAAACACCCGGTAGAGCAACCCCAGCAACTGCGAAACGCTCCGCTGCGCTGCGGTGTCCGCGGCAGTCAGGGCGCCGAGCGATCCCAAATTGGTCCTCCCATCGGCAAGGTCGGCGGCAGTGCAGAGGATCCACCCCTGCTCCCCGTGGAGGGCGCGGGAGAGCGCGTGCCGAAAACGGGTGCCGTCGGCAACCTGCAGGCTGTCTATCTGATCGAGGTCTGCGACGTCCGTGAGGCGCGGCAAGAGGCTCGCCAGGGTCCGCAGTGCCAACGAATCGATGGCACAGCCGACGAGCACCGAGATCAGGAGCGGTTCGGCGGCGACGTGCCCGGCCATCCGTTGGAGCCGCTCCACATCCTCCAAGCCCGCGCGGACCTGACCGCGGGATCCCTCCCTCCGCGCCGCGATGGCAAGTGCCCGCGCGGCGAGGCGCATCGATTGAATCTCCGGCAGGAGCATGGAGATGCTCGGCCGGCTCCAATCCCGATCGAACCGGCAATCCTGCATGTCGGCAGCCCGCCGCAGATAGGCAAGGGCCACTCCCTGCCGGAGGAGGAAGTCGTCGAGATCGTCGCGTTGTGCAGGTGGCTTTTCAGAGACGCCTCCGTCATCTCCCGGGAGCGGCTTTCCCAGGGGCTTCCGATGAGGATCGCTCTCGATGGCGGTGAGCAACCCATCGAGCAATTCTGCCGCCGCCGAGTCTGGCTCGAGACGCTGGCACGCCTGCCGGTACGACACTGCAGCATTCACCTGATCGGCGACTGGCGGGAGCACCACGGCCTGCATGATCCCCGCCACCTCGGCGCGAAGGACAGGGGCCCATTGCCGACGCTCGAGATCGAGGACGGCAAGCGTGGTGCCGGTGATCAGCAGGGCCCCGATAAACCCCCCCGCCAGCCACCACAGCGGCCAACCGGCCCCCCGCGGCCCAGATCGGCCCGTCAGCCCCATCCACAGAATCGAGACTCCTCCCCCGACTGCCACCAGCGCCGCAATCATGGGCAACCCGAGGAGGATCGCCCAGTTGTCTCCCAGTTTGCCAGCTCCCTGGAGCGCCACCGCCAGGGCCACCAAAGGCGCTAGCCAGAGCCACGGCGCGATGATGCCGAGCGCCGCCAGCACCCTCCGCACCGCTGGCAAACGGACCGCGGCGGCAGTCAGCGTGGCCGTCCAGAGGAGCGCCGCCGAGGAGAGCCCGAGGAGGAGAATGAGGAATCCCATCTAGAGCCTCATCTCTCGGAGTTTGCGGGCGTTTAAGGGGCGGAGGTCGTGGTTGACTGCCGGATCATCAGCAGCGGTTCCCCGCGGCCACACCGCCCAGAATCGGGCCGCGGTTGACGGGCGGCCATGGGGCGGATCGCCGCCGGCGAGATGGGGTTGCCGTACCGCTCCCCGAGATTGGCGATGGGCGGCGAGCAGCGCCCTCCGCTCGGCGAGCAGATGCAGCGCCCACTGGACATCCGCTCCATCCCCAGGATCGCCAATGAAGGCTGGCGGCCCGAGTGCTCCCCCCTCGGCTGCAACAGTGTCGCTGGAGTTCCACGCTGCTGCCAGGGTGATCGCTTGGCTGCCGGCATCGCTGCTGGCGCTGCCACGATCGTCGATGCGTTCGAGGAGTTGCTGGCGGAGGGCGATCAGCGTCCCGGGTGGGTAAGGTCTTGTTGCATCAACAACCACAAGCCTGCTCCCGCAGACAGCCAGCGCCACGAGCAACGCACTGGCCACGGCCGCCACGGCGAGTACCGCTTCCCTCCGGCTCGACGCTGCAGGGGATTCCAGAGGCCGGACGAGAGTGTGGCGGAGCGTCCGTGCGCGGAAGCCGACAGAAGGTCTGACTGCCGGCCGGGCCAGCAACAACTCCTCCACTTCCTGGAGGCATTCGGGAAGTTCGTCGTCGGAACGTCGGACGGCGATCATCGTGCCACCTCGCTGTGGTCTGAACTTTGGACAACGAGAAGTACCCGGAGTTTCTCAAGCGCGTAGCGGTAGCGGCCGGCAGCGGTGTTGATGCTGACGCCGGTCACGACCGCGATCTGGGCGAACGACAGCCCACCGTCGATCTTCAGTGCCACCACTTCCCGCTGGGCGGGGGGCAACCTGGCCAGTGCACGCTCGATCCGCTGGTCGGCGAAGTCGACCGGCTGGGCGGCGGGAGTGACCAACCGCCCCTCGGCTTCGCGCTGCCGAGCAATCCGATCGATGGCCACGCGTTCGAGCCCCAGGGCTTGGCGGCGGCGGGCAACCGCGTGCCGCAAACCGGTAAAGGCGTAGGCCTCAATGTCGACCACGCCCTCCAGCGGTGTCCCCGACCGGGCCAGGGAAACAAACAGATCGTGCACGATATCCTCCGCTTCGACAGCCGGGCAGCCGAGCGTCCGTGCCGCTCCGAGCAACCTGCCGGCGAGACGGTCGTAGAGCACCGCCAGCGTGATCGCAGCGGGGAGTGCCCCGTCCGGCGGTTGGTGTGGGTCAGATTTCACCGTCAAAGTTCCTTCCCGAGCACCGCAAAGACCGCTTCCTCTCCCCACACTGACCGCGAAACTGACCACGAAAAAAGTCATCCCTGACCTTTTTCTACTTGAGATTCCTCCAGTTGTCTGGAGTGCCAAGCACTCCCGCCCCCATTCCTCCGAAAGAGAATTGGGTCGTTTTTCCACTCCCTGCTAAGGAGCGGCAGCGGGCAGTGGTTTGTATGCAGCCAATTTCTGCCCATCCCTTCACAACCATCCCCACAGGACTTTTCCAGTTCGCTTCCCGCCACCGCCAGCCTGCCACCGCGGGAAACCGGCGGGGATTTACAGGAACACCGGCCGACCGCACGATGATGGCCGCTTCCGGTCGCCTCCACCCGTCCATGTTCTTCTGACGGCTGCAGTGCGTCTGGGGGCACCTCTTCCGGGGAATACCAATCAGCCGACTCCCGCGTGGCGGGGGCACCGCGTTACGCAGGGGAAATACAATGGGCTTTCATCAGACCAAAACACACCGCTCTGGCAAGCACTCCCACCACCAGATCGGCCTCGTCCGCGGCCAGTTTGGTGATATTCCCGAAGACTCGTGGCTCGACTTCCTCGCCGCCAACGGCTTCGACGGCTGGGAGGAGGCCTCGTGGGAACTCGACCTGGCCAAGTGCGACACCGACGCTGGTGCCGAGGCCTACGCCAAGAGCCGTGTCGAGAAGGCGAAGAAGCGGGGCCTCGAGATCTTCTCGATCGCCACCCACCTCCAAGGCCAGGTCCTCGGCGACGAGCCGTCGGCCAAGACGCTGCAGTTCATTGGTGGCGAACCGGTCGAGGCGTATGTGAAGTGGCGGAAGGCGGGCAACGAACCGCCGCGAACCGACCCTTACTTCGTCCCGGCCGAGGTCGGGAAACTGATGCATGAGAAGGCCCGGGCCGACCTGCTCCGTTCGGTGCGTCTGGCCCACTTCCTCGGCACGCTTCAAAACAGGACCGTCGCCGTGCCCGGTTTCGTCGGCTCACCGGCCCATTGCTGGAGTCATTTCTTCGAGTTCCCGCCGCGGCCGAAGTCGATCGGTGGCTGGGCGATCCCCGAGGTTTTGGATGTCAGTCTCGAGCTGATCGTCGAGCGGTTTGGCCCGGTGTTTGATGCCTGCCGGAAGTATGGAGTGACGTTCGATCTCGAATGCCACCCCAGCGAGCGGGCCATGGGGGATATTGAGTCGGCCGGCGATTATCTCCGGGCCCTCGGCAAGGCGGGCTACGGCACCGATGTCGTCGGTTTCAACATCGACCCCAGCCACATGGTGTGGCAGGGGGTCTGCCCGATCGCCTTCATCCGCGAGTACGGCGACGCGATCCACACGGCGCACATCAAGGGGGTGCAGGTGATCGACGGCCCCACGCGTGCCGGCCGCCTCGGCGGCCACCGGCCGATGGGAAGCAAGCTCAACGGCTGGAACTTCGTCACCGCCGGCAGCCGGCGGGACGCGGTCAATGTCGAGGAGATGATCGTCGAACTCAACCGGGCCGGGTATTCCGGAGCGATCAACATCGAGTGGGAAGACAACGACGCAGAGAAGAAGGCGGGGGCCATCGCAGCGCTCCAGGCCGTCCACCGCTGCGATCTTCCTCCGGCCACCGGTCGGCACGACGACTCGCTCAAGGCCTAACTCAAGGCCTAACTCAAGGCCTCAATCAAGGCCTTCATGACCTATCGAGGTATCCATCCGCCGCGGGGCGCCCCTTGCCGGGCCCCCGCGGCGGTGTCTGCGGAGGTCCACCTTATGTCCAACCCAACTCCGATCCGGGTGGCACGTTATCCACCGTTGCCCGGATGATGCCGGACTGCCCCCTGTGTTGACGCTGTTTCAAAAAGACTCTGGGAGCCGATCGATGCCACGGCGATTCGCACTCCTTCTGACCTTGGTAACAGCCTGGGGAGCAGCCTGGCATGTGGCGCCCGCGGCTGCCGCGCCGCGCTTTGCCACCCCCCCCTCCTCGATCACCGTCCCGGCCGGTTTCGAGGTGGAGCTCGTCCGCTCGGCACAGGAAAGCGAAAGCTCCTGGATCAGTATGGCCTTTGACGACAAGGGGAGGATCGTCGTCGGCCTCGACGACGTCGGCGTGGCCCGGCTGGCGCCTCCGCTCACAGCGGGCGACGAGTGGTCGTTTGAGCGCCTCGACGACACGCTCCGCCACTGCCGCGGCGTGCTCGTCCACGAGGGCTCGCTCTACGTCAATGCCTGCGATACGAAAGAACTCTGGCAGTTTTCCGACCCCGCTGGGAACGGCTCGTACAGCCAGCGCCGATTGCTCAACACCTTCGACTACCGCAGCCGCTACGGCCACGGCCAAAACCAACTCACCGTCGGTCCTGATGGCGCCCTCTGGTCGATCGTCGGCAACGACGTCACGTTTCCAGAGGGGACCTCACCAGAATCCCCTTACCGCGATCCACACACCGATCGGCTTCTTCCCGATCCAGCCGACGAGGGCCAAGACGACCGGGTCGGTTACCTGCTCCGCTTCGACACCGAAGGGAACGAGTGGACGGTCTTTGCCGGCGGGTTCCGCAATCAGGTCGACGCCGATTGGAACGACGACGGGGAATGGTTCACCTGGGATTCCGACATGGAGTGGGACGTCGGCCAACCGTGGTACCGGCCGACGCGGGTCAATCATGTCGTCTCGGGGGCGGAGTATGGCTGGCGGTGGAGCACGCTCAACTGGCCGTCGTCGTACCCCGACAGCTTGCCAGCGACGCTCGAAACCGGCCTCGGATCGCCGACCGGCGTCGTCTTCGGCCGCCGCGGCACCTTCCCCGGCAAGTGGCGCGACGCCCTCTACATGGCCGACTGGCAGCATGGCCGGATCCTTGCCGCCTGGTTCACTCCCGACGGCGCCAGCTACACCGCCACCGACGAACTCTTCGCTGAAGGGGGGCCGATGAACGTCTGCGACATGCAATTCGGACCTGACGGCAATCTGTGGTTCATCACCGGCGGCCGCGGCTCGCAGTCGGGGCTTTACAGAGTGTCGTTCCGAGGTGACGCGGCAGCCGTGCCACCTGGTCCGGTGGTGGAGCCCGCAGTCGCCGCCGCGGCAAAGGCTGCCCGCAGCCGCCGCCACGAACTTGAGGCCTTTCATGGTGGGCCGCTTGCAACCGCCGATCAGGCCACGCTCCAAAACCTCTGGCCGGAGCTCGGCTCAGACGATCGCTGGCTGCGGACGGCAGCCCGCATCGCACTCGAGCGGCAGCCGGTAGCAGCGTGGCGCGACACGGTTCGCTCCGAACGGAATCCACTCGCCCGGGGCGAAGGGTTGCTGGCGTGGGTGCGGATGGCACCGGCCCAGGAGCGGGGAGACGTCGTCCGGGCAGCGCTCGCCGGCCCCATCGGCGCCAGCGAGGCAGAGGTCCTTCTTGTCCTGCGGACGATCGCGATCGCGCTTGTGCGCGGTGTGGAGTTGCCGGCGGCGGACAGAAGCGCGGTCCACTCACTGCTTGCGCTTCTCGATTCCCACCCCTCGGCAGCGGTCCAGCGGGAGCTTGTCGAACTGCTCATCGCCTCCGATGCGCCCGGCGCGATTGCCACCTGTATCACCCGCCTCGATGCGGCCACCAGCCAGGAAGAGCAAATTCACTGCGTCCATGCGTTGGTGCGCTCCACAGCCCCATGGACGCACCAGGAGCATCGCCGGCTGCTTGCCTGGTTCGCAAGCGCCCGGTGGTTTCGCGGCGGCCATCTGATCGGGCAGATCATCGCTCGCATGGAAGCCGACCTCGTAAAGACGATCCCCGAGAGCGACAAGCCCGCGCTCGCCGAAGCCCTGGCATTCCTGGAGAAGTCGGGGATCGCAGGGGAGCCAGACGGCCCGAGCGCACCGGCAACACTCGGCCCCCCCCGTCCCTTCGTGAAGCAGTGGACGCAGGCCGACATCGCTCCCCATCTCTCTCAGATTGAAGGACCGCCCGATGCTGCGGCGGGGCGGAGAGCCCTCGCCGCGGCGAACTGCCTCAAGTGTCACGCCTTCGCCGGCGGCGGCGCCTCGCTCGGCCCCGACCTCTCCGCGATCGGCAAACGGTTCGACACCCGGGCAATCGTGGAATCGATCCTTGAGCCCTCCAAGGTGGTCGATGCAAAGTACCACACCACAACCTGGGTCCTCAGCGACGGCCGCGCCGTGACCGGCCGGGCGATCATGGTCAACGATAAGGAGGTCGGCGTGGAGACCGATCCTCTCACAGGAGCGTCGGAGAAGATCCTTCGGGCAGAGATTGAGTCGTCGCATCCCTCGACGGTGTCGCCGATGCCGCAGGGGCTCCTTGACACCTTGACCCTTGAGGAGATCCTCGACCTCGTGGCGTTGCTGCGGACCACAGCCGGCACGACCGTCCTGGACGCCGCCTCGCCCGCTGGGCGCCAACCAGGCGACAGGTAGGATGGGCGCTGCTGCAGTCCACTTGCGGACGATCGGCGTGGGGATGCACGGGGGCACTCTGGGGGGCATTGATCGATGATCACGACGCGCATGAATGGCATGGATCGCATGATTGGTGGATGGCACAGACTCTGCTTGGGAGTGGCGCGACACACCGCTGGTCTGGCAGTCCTCTTCCTGATTCAATTCGGCGTCGTTCCCGCCGCCGAGCCGCATCAGTATGCGTTTGAATCGATTCAGGTTCCGGCAGCCACGGCCGACGAGCCGCGCCGCCAGAAGTTGTCGACCGCCATGGCTGTCGATCACCTCGAACAGGGATCGGTGGCCTGGAGCGGCCAGCGTCAGTGCATCAGTTGCCACACCAACGGCACCTACATGCTCGCCCGACCGGCTCTCTCCAAGTCGCTGGGGACTCCGCCGGAATCGACCCTCGGCTTCTTCCGCGAGCAACTTGCCACCCTCTCGGCCGAACCCCCGGAAAAGTTGCGGAAGTCGACAAAGCCGGCGCAGGTGATCTACCTGGCAGCGGGGCTCGCCGAGTGGGACAAACATGTCACCGACACGCTCTCTGCCGATACCGACAAAGCGCTGCGGCTGATGTTTGCGATCCAGGAAGACTCCGGCACCTGGGGCACGCTCGATTGCTGGCCGCCATACGAATCCGACGCCTTCCATGAAGCGACGGTGGCGGCACTGGCCACGGCGACAGCTCCCGGCTGGCTGGCGGCAGTGGAGGGAGGGAGTGACGACGAACTCAAAGAGCGGATCTCGCGGCTGCGGAACTACCTCCGCGACACACCTGTGCCGCACGACTACGGCCGCGTTCTCCTCCTTCAAGCAGCGACGAGGTTTCCGGGACTCGTCGATGACAACGGCATCCGCGACTCGATCGCGATGCTCCGCCGGCAGCAGCGAGAAGACGGCGGCTGGTCGATCCGCACGTTTGCCACTCCGGAGTCATGGGGGAGCGGCAACCGCGCAGGCAAGCTCCGCGCGGAGCCCGATTTCGAGTCGCCGGCAAGCGATGGCCACATGACGGGCCTGGCGATCGTCGCGCTCCGCGCAGCAGGCGTCCCGGCCGAAGACCCGGAAATCCAGCGCGGCCTTCAGTGGCTCGGTGCCAATCAGCGGGCCAGCGGGCGGTGGTGGACCCAAAGCCTCAACACCGACTCCTGGCACTTCATCACCTACAGCGGCACAGCGCTGCCTCTGTTGGCACTCCAGTCGTGCGGGGCACTGCCAGCGGTGGAATGAGGCAGCGCCGGCTCCATTCTCGCCACGCGACAACGCCGGCAGGGGCGAGGCAAACAGGCGCCCGGAGCACACCCTGGGACCGCAACCCGGACCCGATCACGGCCAGTAAAACGTCTTCTCCGACTCCACGTGCTCAAGCAATTCCGCCTTCTTCCACCAGGTGTTTTTCATCTCCCGCTTCGAATAAAGCTTCTCGGCCTGGTCGACATAGTGCGGAGAGTCGGGGTGGGCCGACTGGCCCCAGGGAGTGCATGTAAAACTCTCCACCCCGTCGGGAGCAAAAAACATGAGGATCATCGCCATCGATCCGGAGTTGGCGATGAACCGCCCCGGCTGCGTCGGATCCTCGACCGAGCGGACATCCATCAGCGTCTCGGAGAAGTTGGCGTCCTTGTTCCCCTTGTCGAAATCGGCGCCGGGGGCCGGGAAATAGCGGCCGCCACGGCCAACGACATGGGCCTCACCCCAAGGGATGTCGAAGCGGCCATACTTCTGCGTCATCTCGTCGATCGACTCCCGGAAGAGTTTCATGATCTCGGCCCGGGATGCGTCATCGAGCCGGCCTTCAGTATGGAGCGGCGCGAGATTGAGCTTTTCGCCACACTTCAGCCGCCAGAACTTGAGCAGCGCCGCTCCCCGGGCGTCGGGAAGGTAGTCGCCATCCCAGGCAAGCGCCACCTCCACAGCCTGCTTCACCTCGGCGTCGCTTGCCCAGGCTGCGTCGGCTTCGAAGGCTCGGCGCAGCTCCCCCTGCCAAGCGCGGGCGAGCCGGTCGTGGATGTCGAGGGCATAGGCCTTCGCCTCTCCGAGCGTGACCGAGGCGTCGTTGTGGAGGAGCTCGATCGTCCGCCGGCCACGTGGGTTGTTCTGATCCCAGGTGGTGTTGTAGACGTGGGGCGGATACTTCTCGGGCTGCAGCGGCGAATCGACCATCATGTTGGCCGGGCTGATGTTGCAGTTCTGCATGTAGCCCTGCTCGGGATTGACGATCTTCACCAGCTCCGACTGCGGGTGGAGCTTTGTCCAGGCAGTCTTGCTCGTCGTGCCATCCACAGGCCGCCTGTAATCAAAACCTTCCGGGCGGATGGGGGTAGCGCCGTTGCGGACATAGGAGATCGTGCCGTCGCCATCGGCGCTCATCACGTTCTGCTCGTTGTACTGATGGCGTTCGAGGGCGGCGTTGAGCTCGGCGACATTCCTGGCCATCCCCATCGCGTAGAACTGTTCGTAGAGCCCGACCTGCTCGGTGTAGGGGCTGGCGCCGACATAGGCGACCTTCTTCTCCATGTCGGGCTCGCTGATCACCGGCCCGAGGTGGGTGTAATAGGCGTGCTTGGTCACCGGCTCGGCATCCTTGACGGCAAAAGTAAACTCGGTCGCCTTCACCGGCTTCCACTGGTCGTCGTAGCGGTATTCGAGCCGCGGCTCGGTGCGGAACTCGATCCGGTAGACATCAGACGTATCGGGGCCGCCGGTGGTGAGGGCCCAGCCGGTGTGTTCGTTGTGGCCGATCGCCATCATCGGCGTGCCGATAAGCGAATAGCCGTTGGTGTGCATGGCGCCGGCGTGGAGCCTCGATTCATAGAGCACCGCCATCCCCTCCCACGTCAGATGGGGATCAGAGAGGAGGATGGCGCGGCCGTCGGCGGAGCGTTTTGGAGACACAGCCCACTGATTCGAGCCCATCGCCGGCTTGACCGGCTCTGGACTATTCCGCAGGTCCCCCATCATCGTGCCGATCGGCCAGCGGAGGATCATGGCGCGGCCGACGGCGAGCGGGTGCCAGTCCTCGATCTCGACCTTCACCTCTGCCGCCTCGAAAGGATGCTCGGCAACGTAGGCGCGGATCCCAGCGGCAAAGCCACCGATCGCTTCCTGGACATGCTTGGGGGCGGTGGCGAGATATTTTTCGTGGAGCGTGTCGTTGTGGAAGAGGCGCATGAGGTAGTCATTCTCGAGACCTCCCTTCCCCTTGACCTCGGCCATCCGCCCGGTCGCCTCGCGGATGGCGAGGTAGATGTCGGCGAGGCGATCCTCAGCCTGGGCGAAGCCCATCGCGTAATAGCCGGCGGCCTCGGTGTCGGCGTAGACATGGGGCACGCCCCAGGTGTCGCGGTAGAGCGTCGCCTCGCCAGCGTGGACTGGGGAGGTCAGCAGGCACACAAGCGCGCCCCTTGTGCAGCGCTGCATCCAGGTTCCACATCCTGCTTCAGTACGCATTCAATCCCCTCCCGGTGAATCGTGACGACCGCTGCGAGTCGGCTTCCCGCTCGCCGGCGGTCGGTGTCTTCCCCCCAACTGCCACTGCTCGACGTATCGCCGCAGACACTTCCTTTTTCTCGCCGCAGACCATTCTCAGCAGGCAGTCTATTCCCAGCCTGTCCCCAGCCTGCAACGGCCCACAAAAAGAATCCGTCCGCGCGGTACAGCGAGCCACGGGATATGGGGCCGGAGCGGCCCCGCCGGCGCGCGAACCGATGCCAAGTGCACGTGACGGCTGCAAACACGTGCTGCCACGGTTCTCGCAACGCAGCCACGGACACCTCCTCTGGCGATGGCTGGTATCATTAACCCCCACCGAGAGACCACTGCTGGCTCTTGTTTTTGACTTCGGCTTTCCGCTCCTCATCCGTCTGGTCGTTCTCTTTTTCCCTGGAAACAATCATCCTTTGCTTTTTTCCACTTCGGATACTCTCGGTTTTCTCCAGTGCTGCGCACTCGCGACTGCCTCGTGCGGCAAGGGCCGGCAATAACCCCGGCCTGCTCGCGGAGTCGCTGAGCGTTCAGCACGCACGGAGGCCACGTCACCGATCGACGACGGGGCACCTCGACAAAGGACCGACAGCGCCATGAAGCGACTCCTCCCCATCATCCTCTTTGTCGCGCTCCTTGGCGTTTTCAGCGTGGTGGTGCCGGCCGCAATCGACAGATTTTCAAGCCGACTCGCCGCCATCGCCCGCAGCACGCTCGACGCGGCGCGGCAGGCATCAGCCGACGGCAATGAGCCCGAGGCCATCGACCGCTACCGGGCCTATCTCGACGCCGCCGGCCCGCGGCCAGACCCGGTCGTCCTGGAGGAATACGCAATTCTGCTCCTCCGCCGGGCCTCCCTCCCCCAGACGCGACAAGACGATATCACCAACGCCTTCGATACCGCCGAGGCAGCGGTGCGGCAGCGGCCGGAGAGCCCCGCACTCCGCCGGCAGCTCGGTGAACTCAAACTCGCCAAGCAACAATATGCCGAAGCCCGCGAGCACTTCCTCGTCCTCCGGGGGGCAATCGACCGCGGGGAGGCAACCATCGACGCCGACACCGTCGACATTCTCCTGACGAAGTCGTGGCTGGGATCCGGTGACATCGAGCGTGCCGGCTCGATCCTCGCCCGCCTCACCGGCTTCGACCTCCAAACGCAGTCGTTTCCTCTGCCCCAGACGACCGAGGAGAGCGTTGTCCAACCATCATCGCCTCCCGCCGCCTTCCTTCTCCTCGCCAAACTGCTGCGGGAGCGGCTCCGCGCTCCAGACGCTGCCGACGCCGTGCTTGAACGGGCCTACGAACTCCACCCCGACAGCTCCAAGGTGCTGCTTGCCTACTCGCAGATGAAGGCGGCAGCAAACGATCATGAGGCAGCCCGTGCGGCGGCGTCCCGAGCGGCTGAAGTCGACCCGACCGACGCCGCCGCGATCCTTGCCGACGCCCGGATGAAAACCAACGACGACAGCCCGGCCGCCGCCACCGCGTTTGCAGAGGCCCGCCAGCGGTTCCCAGACCACAAGGAGATTTTCCTCTCGGCGGCAAACTATCTGCAGCACACCGGCTCGCAGACCGAGATCCTCGACATGCTCGCTGAGGGGCTGAGGAAATATGCCGATGCACCACCGCTGCTGCGGTTTGTGGCGGGGATGAAGATCGAGCCCGACTCTTTAGGGGCGCTCGCCGCAGCGCTTGCCGCTGCCAGGGAGCAACTCAAACCCGACCATCCGGCCTTGATCCTCCTCGAGGCGAGACTGCTGTATGAAAAGCACCAGTGGTATCGTGCGGAGCAACTCCTCAACCAGAGTCGGCCGCACGTACCCCCAGCGGCGAAGTTTCGGATTGATCTCATGCTGGCGCACTGCCACGACTTGCTCGGTGACTCCGACCTGCGGCTGGCTCTTTTTCAGCAGTACGCGAAGCCCGGAGACATCTCCAACGTCATCTTGGCAGGGCTTGCATCAGCCCAACTCAACCTCGGCCAAAACGACGCCGCCGTCGCCACCATCCAGACCCTCAAGCAGCATCTGCACAGTCCGAAACGGCACGATGCCGCGGGAGCAACGGAGGGGAAGAACCGCGGCCTGGCCAGCGGGCGGCGGGAGCAATCGTTGCTGCCAGTTCTCCGGACAATGATCGCTGTCGAGCAGACGCAACCCCCGGCCACTCGCGACTGGGGTGCCGTTGAGAACGTGCTTCAGGAAATCGAAGCACGGCCTGGAATCAAACCGTGGCCACTGGCACTGGCTCGCGCCGACATCCTCGCATCTGGGGGGGATGTGACTGCCGCCCTGGCCGCACTCGACGCCTCACCCAACGACGTTCAAAGCCGGCCCTGGCTCCATGCCAGGCGATTCTCGCTGCTCTCCCGCCAGGAGGAGATCGACGGTGTCCGCACGGCATTCTCCCAATTGCCCGATTCGTCGCGGAACGACCCGGTGGTGCTCGTGGCCCTTGCCATGTCTGAGCGGTCTGCTGCCGGTGCCGACGACCGGGCCTGGCTGGAACGGTTGGCCACGCTGGCCGACGGACTCCCCGATGCCACCGACTCCCTTCAGGTTTTCCAGTCGCTGGCCGGGATGGCCGCCGACGCCGGCTGGCTCGACCAATCGCGGGCCCTCTGGCAGCGGGCCGCGAAGCGACTGCCAGACGACTTTCGGGCGCCTCTCGGACTGGCACTCCTCGCCGCCCGGCAGGCTGACGCGGACATGGGCCGCGCCGCTGCGGCGGAAGTCGTGCGGGTTGATGGGGCTGATACTCCGCGGAGCCGCGTAGCCAGGGCTGCCGCCCTTGTCGCCCAAGCAAAAGCAGGCGAACGGGGCAGCGAAATCACCCCTGCGGCTCCCTACCGCATGCCGGCGCTGGAAGCTGGCCTGCTCCGGGATGCTTCCCTCCTGCTGGTGGAGGCGGCAAACGACAGAGCTGGTTGGCAGGTCATCGCAGGCCTGGCCGCCGACATCGCCCTCATCGGCAACGATCTCACCGCAGCCATCGATCACTTGAAGCAGGCCCGGGCCTGCGGCCCCGACAACGCCCCGCTCACGCGCGACCTCGTCGCGACGCTCACCCGGGCCGGCCGTTTCGCTGAGGCCGATCTCCTCCGGCCAGCGGTAGCCCCGGTCGAACTCGGTGGTGCGATGCGGACGAGCATCGAGGCCGACCTGCAGAGAGGGGATATCGGGTCGGCAGTATCGCGTGCTATGCGGACGATAAAAATCGAGCATGCCGATTCCGAAACACTCCTCTGGCTGGGGCGACAAAGCGAGCGGGCGGGGCGCCACGAGGAAGCAGGGAAACTGTTCGTCCGGGCCACCGAGGCTCAAGCGGAGAATCCCGACACCTGGCTGTGGCTTGCCCGGTGGCACCTGTCGGGAGGAGACCGCGATGCGGCCGAGATGGTGATCGCTCGGGGAATCGAGAGCGTGCCGGAGCAGGCCAAGACGCTGCTCGCCGCGCGCGGTGCGGCCGCTTTGGGAAAGCGACTCGACGCCGAACAGGATTTCCTCGCAGCCGTCGCAGCAGGCGGTGCCGACATCGCTCCTGCAGGGCATGCAGTTGACTTTTATCTGCAACAGGGAACACGAAAGCAGGCAGAGGAGTTTCTCGAACAGTTGCTTTCAACCGCCGGCGCCGACATCAGCCGGACCAATCTCGAGACCTGGGCCGCCAGGCGGCTCAACGGCCTGCGAACCGTGGCCGCACAACCGACGGTCAGAGAGGCACGCTAATCCACCCTTGGTTGGCCATCCGTTTTAGGGAGTCGGGATCGCTTTGTCGGGCGCTGTGACCGCTTCATCGGCACTGCGGCGACCGACTGCGATCCGGCGGAACTCGGCATCGGCATGGGGGAAGTCGCGGACGATGCGGCGAAACTCAGGCCCGTCGAGCACCAGGAGATCGCAGGGGGTGATGGCACGGACGGTGGCGCTGCGCGGTTGGTCGAAGAGGACCGCCATCTCGCCGAAAAACTCCCCTTCGCGGACCATTCCCAGGGAAGTGCCACCGGCCCCGAGCGCCACCAGTTCCCCGCGGCAGACAAAGTACATGCAATCGTCGAGCGCCCCCTGCACCACGACATCGGCACCAGCCTCAAGCGCCAGCGGCCGCAGTGCCAAGAGGAGATTGTTGAGGAGCACCGCAGGGGCAGCGGCAAAGAAAGCCGACTGCGAGAGAACGGCGGCATTGAGGATCTCGTGCCAACATCGGCCGTCGCGCGTGAGGAGCCCGGCAGCAGCCAGCGGGCCCCACGTCCCGGCAGCGTAGTTTGGATAGTCGGCCGCCGGAGTGGCCGACCAAAAGTCGAGCACCGGCTGCACAATCTCCCACGACCGCTCCACAAAATCGGTCCGCGAGAAGAGCGTCGGATCGCCGCTCAAGGCACTGTAAAGCAGCACTTCGTACCCGGTGCCACGGGCCGCTTCAAAGGAGTCGGCATAGTCGAAACGCATCCCCGCCCGCTGGAGGGCAAACGTCGGTCCGGGACGCTTGGCGTACATGCGGATCTCGACAGCTTGGAAGGGCTGGATATGAAACACGAGCAGGTTGGCATCGGCTCCTGCGGTCGGCCGGAACTGGACGATAATCTCGGTCCCCCGCTTCCAGAGCGATTTCCCCGAACGGAGATAGACCGGCATTCCCCGCCAGCGGTCGTTGTCAACATGGAGTCGGATGGCAGCGAAGGTCTCGGTGTTGGACTGGGGGTCGACAGCGGGCTCTTCCCGGTAGGCCACCGCTGCCGAACCGTCGGCTTTCTTCCCCGCCCCATACTGACCGCGAACGCAGGCCCCTGCGACATCACCGCTCTCCATGAGGCGGACACTCCGCAGCAACGTCGACTTCGCGTCGCGGACGGTCGCCGGGTCGAGCGACTCCGGGAGTTCCATGCAGACGTAGGCCATCATCTGAAGGAGATGGTTCTGAAGCATGTCGCGAACGACGCCGGTGCGATCGTAGTATCCGCCCCGCGTTTCCACCCCCACCGTCTCCATGGCCGAGATCTGGATGTGGTCGATGTGCTGTGCATTCCAAAGCGGTGCGAACATCCCATTGGCCAGCCGGAACGCGAGCAGATTCTGCACCGTCTCCTTCCCCAGGTAATGGTCGATGCGGTAGATCTCCTCCTCCGGCCAGTGTTCCAGCAACGACTGGTTGAGGCCCCGGGCGGAGGTGAGATCCTTGCCGAACGGTTTCTCGACGATGATCCGCTTTGCTCCGGGCATCTGGGTGAACCCAGCGGCGTCGAGCTGCCGGTTGACAAGCGTGAAAAAGTCGGGGGAGATCGCCAGGTAGAGAAGCGTATTGCCGGTGGCCCCCACCTCCGCGGCAACCTCGTCCACCAACGCACGCAGCCGCAGAAAGGCAGCGGCGTCGTCAAACTCGCCGGAGAGGTAGTGGAGCCTCGATTCGAGCCACATCCAGCGCTCTTCGTCAACGCGCGCGCGGGTGGCAAACGTGCGAATATCGGCCCGCTGCCGGCTGCGGAAGTCCTCCGTCGTCATCAGGTCGCGTCCCATACCGACGACGGCGAACCCCTCGGGGAGAAGCCGGTCACAGGCGAGGTTCAAAAGCGCCGGCATCAGCAACCGCTTGGTAAGGTCACCCGAGGCTCCGAGAATCACCAGGATGCCAGGAGCGGCAGGGTGCGCGGGCTGCCCCGCGGCAGGGATATCAAGCATAGAAAGGAACCTCGAAAAGAGAGGGATATTGACTGCCTTCAGCGGTCGACGACATACATCGGATTGGAGAGCACCCACGGCAGGGACCGCCCCGCAACATCGAGCCATAATTCCACACGATGGTTGCCCACGCCGCAGGGCCTGTAGGAAAACTCGTCGCCGCTGGCCTCGTGGACGAGCTGCCCCCGATTGAAAACCTTCCACTGGCCAGCGAGGGGCGCCCAGCCGCGGAGCGTCAGGGCCGGATCGAGCGGCAACCGGCTCCCCATCTCGTGCCGGCCATCGCCATCGTCGGCGACAAACTCAAACCCCCTGGCGTCGGCGATCCAATCGAAGGCCACGAACGCCCGCCCGGCGACGAGCGCCTCCTGAATACCATCGCGTGAGAGCTCCATGGCGAGGAGATGCGTGGCCACATGCCGCAGGCTCTGCTGGTAGGGATCGAGCTGGAGGCTGAAGACGAGGTCGCCCGGCTCGGCGTCGTCCGGGATCGGAATAAACGCCGCCACCAGCGCCCGGTCGAGGATTGTCAGCTCCTCGTCGAGGGCACTTGCCACGCGGACCTTCCCCCCTTCGAGAAGCGTGATCCGCAAGCCGACATTCTGGTGGGCATCGTTGGCCGAGATGCCGGTGTGGGGAGCGTGCGCACAGAGCTCGTCAAACCGCTTCAGGTACTCGGCCGGATAATCAAAGAGCGCGGCGAGGGCCTCCTGCGGATAACGATCGAGCAGCACCTTCACCTGCAGCAGCCAGAGCGGGTTTTTCATCAGGGAGAAGAGCCGCGTCTCCTCCTTGGCGTCGGCGTGGGTGTTGTAGATCTCGCAGCCGGTGAGACTGTCGAGTTGCCAATCCATCCGCTCCTCGAGGTGCGAGAGGAAACTCATTCCGTCGCGGGCCCGCACGCGCCGCACGAGATCCTGCGGTTCGAGTGCCCCATGCTCTGCCACCGGGTCGCGCGGAAACACGAGCACCCCTTTCGTCTCCGCCCCCGGCACAAGGAGCACGCCGTCGACGAATCCCGCATGGCCATCGGCGACGAAGTCGTAGTCATCGGCCGGATGCTCGGTGAAGAGGATCGCGTCGGTACCCGCTCGCTTCGCCGCCGCCACGATCTCCTCGATCGTCCCCCGGCTGTCGTGCGAAAAGGCCGAATGAACATGGAGATTGCAGCGGTATTCATGAAACGGCCCCGGCCGCTGGCGCGTCGACCGCGTCGCGGCGAACTCCTCGACGGCCGCATGAACCGCCGCCACCTTTGAAGGCGTGAGCCGGTCGATCGCGTCTTCTGCCCAAGCTCCGATACGAAAGTGCCACGCCACCAGGCACACGACCAGCGCCGGCCAGACCAGCGAACCTGTCATCACTCCTCGTCCCAGCGTGACAATCTGGTTCATTCCACCGTCGCCTCCGCGACCGCCGCATCATAAAACCGCCGCGCTTCGTCATAGGCTGCCTGGGCCTCTGCTCGCTCCGCTTCGCGGATCTGTCCCATCTTCGCCTTCCAGCAGACATCGACCGCGGCGCGGCACCACGCCGCGCTTCCCCGGCTGGCACGGACAGGCTTCCCCGCCACCTCGACCCACACGGGGTTGGTGTGGACGCTGGGAAAAATCCGGATCGCTACCCAACTCGATTGTTCGATGTCAACGCGGAAGGCCAGTTCCTCGAGATTGCCGTCGGCCTCGATGATGTGCGTGATTACCGGCTTGCCGTTGACGATCACCTCGACCGGCACCTGCCGCGTGTCGCCGACGCGGGCGCGTTCGAGGTGCCAGTAGGGCTTCTCGTCGAGGCGGCGGGAGCGGATTGCCTCCGTCGCCTGAGTCGGCTTCGCGTCGGCCAGCAAGCCCGCGACATCAAAGGCCACCGTCACCGTGCCGGGGGCGTCGAGGACGCGCGTGCTCGTCTTTCCCCCATCCCCCGGCTCGCCGACGGCGACGTGATCAACGTTGAATTCGAGAACATGCGACAGCCCGTCGCCGCAGTAACTCCGCCCCTCCTTGACTCCCTTTACCCAAGCATCGAAGTCGAGCGGTTGCCCCTCGTCGAGCTTCACGTAAATCCGTCCCAACCCCACCTTATCGCCGTAGATACAGGGGAAGTCGGTCTCGCCGCTGATCCGCGGGGTGAGGCCGCAATTGAGGGTGTGGTACCAAACATTGAGCTCCCACACCGCCGGGGTGTCGACGGCGGAGAGGAAGTCGCACACGCCGGTCGCTGCGGTGACGACGTATTCATTGGCACCAATGCCGTCGAAACGGGGCATGGCGAGGTCGGGGAGCAAGGCCGCGGCCTTTCCCTGCCACTGGCCGGACGGCTTCTGTCCACGAAACTCCCGTCCCCCACCCGGCATGACGTCGGGAAGCTCAAGTCCCCAGCCGGAATGGCTATAGCCCACGACACCCCCCTGCTCTTTGCCCCAGGCGAGCACCGGCTGCGTCCAACTCGGCCACTCCTCGATGAGCGTTGTCCCTGGATAGTCGTCTTCGGTAAGCCGCAGCAAGCAGAGGTGACCGGCGTGCGACGACGGGAATCCGCTCACCTCCACGTCGTAGCGCATCAAGGTATCGGGGGTGGAGAGAGCCGATGTCCGCCCCTCGAAATGCTGCTTCTGGACATACCAGCACGGCCCCCAGGAGAGGATGCAGCCGACGTCGAGATTCTCTCCGACAATGTGCCGCATCATGTCGGCGGGGCCGACGCCGGCCGTGGGATTCTCATAGTGGGCACAACCTGCGGCATGGACATGATGGTCGCCGGAAAACCAGCGGCGTCGCGAGGGCTGGATCCAACGCTCGAGCCGGAACTCCTCGCGGTGAGTTGCCACGCCGGTGGGGATCGTGATCGAGCGCGTCGTCACTCGGTATTCCGGCCCGCGGGAAAGCTCGACGGAATAGTCACCCGGAGGGAGGACGATCGATTCGCCGTCGGCCCGGTAAACCTGGTCGTGAAAGAAGAAATCGGGAGCCAATCGCCGGGCGGGGTTGGGGTGGACGCGGCCAAACCGATCGCGGAACACGAAGGAGGCGGTCGTCGGCGTGTCGTCGTGATCGCGGACGCCGAGCGTTACCTCCACCGCGGGGAGGCAGTCAAAGAGAATCGCAACGGTCGCCCGAAAGGCCAGATCCTGCGTTCCCTGGCCGACGTTGAACCCCAGCTGTGCCTCCCGCTTGCCGGCGTCACGGCTATGAAGCTGGAGGATGCGGTATTCAAGTTCCAATCCGCAAAGCGCTGCGGTGAGTGGCGGGTTGGTGAAGAACGTGGCATCGAGCCAGCGGTCGCGGGCATCGGCCGGCGTGATCTCGATATTCGGGTCTGGCTTCCCCGTGCTCCGCTTCACCATCGGCAGCAGGTTTGGCCCCTCGATCCGCAACTGGGGCGTGATCCCGGCGAGGTTGTGAACCTTGACGAGGAACGTCGTCCAGCCCTGCTGGATAAGTTGCTTGGCGGCAGGCCCCTCGACCACCGACACCCGGCTCTCGGCATTGATCAACACGCCGGCCACGCACAGCGGATCGAGCACCGCCTGGATGGCGGCAGTCGCTCGGGCAGCGTCCGGCTCTGACCGGGCGGCTTGAAGCGCCGCTTTCGCGGCAGCGCCAAGTGGGGCCCCGACCACCTCGAGGCCTTCGATGAGCCGCGCTGTGGCAGCGGCCAACGGCTGCGGCTCCACCCGATCGACTGCCAAAAACCCGGCCAGCGGCTCCGCGGCCCAACTCCCGCTCGATCGATCCGCCAGCGGTAAAGACGCCGCCAGACAAAGCAGCCCCCGCCAGAGCGTTCCACCCCCCACAAGGCTCGCCACACGCATCGATTCGTTCCTTCCCGAAAGAAAACCCCAGGCAACCTGTGTCGCCAGACCTCGAGACACCAAGTCTATCGCTGTCCCGGATTTCCACGCAGCGTCCCACCTCGAAGAGAATCCCTTGCCAGGGCACTCGCAGCGGCGAGCGAATCGTCTATCATGCGGGCCAACCGGCTCTGGCAAGCGAGCGTCGACGGGGGAGGGCCGGATCGGGTATTCCTGCCGCAGTTCATCCACCCATGCCTGAGTCCAGCATGCCTGTGACGAGCACGTTCGGGCGGTTCTTCTCCACCACACTCCGTGGCGCGAGCGTTGTCGGGGTGTCGCTCCCGATTGCTTGTCTGCTGATTGCACTCTTCTCCATGCCCCTGTGCCCTCTGGCTCTGGCTGCCGGAGAACCGCAATCCCAACCCGATGAACAACCCGGCAT
Source organism: Planctomycetota bacterium (assembly GCA_003669605.1). Taxonomy (GTDB): domain Bacteria; phylum Planctomycetota; class Planctomycetia; order Pirellulales; family UBA1268; genus QWOP01. Next base: position 112,406 of record QWOP01000085.1, on the reverse strand, counting down.
GCGTCGGCTCTTCAACGGCCGCGACCTCAACGGCTGGGACGGCGACGCTCGGCTGTGGAGCGTCCGCGACGGCGTCATTCGCGGCGAAACCACCCTTCAGCATGTCGCCAACGGCAACACGTTCTTGATCTGCCGCGATGCGACGCTGGCCGACTTCGAACTGCGGCTCTCGTTTCGTTGTTCAGCCGACAACAATTCCGGCATCCAGTACCGCTCTCGGCACATCACCGATGGGCCCGTTCCCAACGCTTGGGTGGTCCGCGGCTACCAGCACGAGGTTCGCAACGAGCAGACCCTCCCCAATGTGGCGGGCTTCATCTACGACGAAGGGGGAAAACGGGGACGGCTGTGCCTCGTGGGCGAGCAAGCCACCTGGGCGGCTGGAGAAAAGAAGGTCGAAGCCACGTTCATCGATCAGGCAGAGTTTGAGACCCTTTTCCGGATCGACGACTTTAACGACGTGGTGATCGTCGCCGAGGGGCAGCGGATCCGTCACTTCCTCAACGGCCGGTTGATCCTCGACTTCACCGATGCCGACAGGACGCTGGCCCTGACTTCCGGAATCCTCGCCCTGCAATTGCACGCCGGCCGCCCAATGTGGGCGGAGTTCCGCGACATTCGTATCCGGGAGTTGCCGTAGATGCGATTTCCCCCACGGTATTCCAAGGCTTGGCTGATGCGTATGGCGTCACTCACCTCAACGATGCTCGCGCTGTGCGTGCTCTTGTTCGCTCTCCAAGGGGCATCGCTTGCCCAGCCACCGAACGGACCGCCAGGTGGACGTCCAGGTGGCCCGCCAGGTGGCCCGCCAAGTGGACCGCCAAGTGGACCGCCAAGTGGCCCGCCAGGTGGACGTCCGGGCGGACCGCCAGGCGGAGTCACTGCCGGGGGAGCGCCACCGGCAGTCCCTGCTTCGGCACCAGCCACCGATTCCAACCCGGCACCAGTTGGCGTCGATCGAGGGCCTCCGCCGCCACCGCGATTGGAAGTCCACACCAGTTCCCTCCAGCAGCACAAGCCGGGCGAATGGTCGACGCTCAGCGTTCGCGCCACCAACCCCACCGATGAGGACCAGGAGGCCCTGGTGGCGGTGCTGTTTGAGGGTGGCAAGCGGCAATTCGGCCGGCGGATGTGGGTCCCGGCTCGGAGCGACCGCTCCACGTGGCTGCCGATCGCAGTTCCTCCAGAGATTCCCACGGAGTCGGGATCGGTTGAGTATTCGACGCTGGTGTTTGACGCTGCGGCGGACCGGGAGATCCTCACCCGTGCCGAAGGTGAGGGGCTCACCAGTTCGTCGGTGCTCCGCATCAGCCACGATCCGGTTCGTTCCACGTTCTTTCTCCCCAAACCGCTGCTCTCCCCAACTTCGGCAGAGACCCAACAGCGTCACGACTGGCCGGCGGCCCTGGCCGCGGCCCGCTCCACCCGGGGGCTCAACACCACGTCGCCGGAGATGGTGAGCGATTTTCTCGCTCCCTGGCATGCTGCCCACCGCGGCTGGGACACCATCCTCTTGGCGACAGACCGGCTGAAGAACGACACCGCCGGCTTGGCAACGCTCCGCCACTGGGTGCACGACGGCGGGCGACTCTGGATCGCGCTTGAGAGCGTGCAACCGGAGACCTTGGCGGCGATCCTGGGGCATGACTGCGGCGTTGAGTACGTCGACCGGGTGGCACTCGACCGCTACACCATCCACACCCGCGACCGCGACAACGGCATGGAAGCCAGCGACGACGGCGACCACGAACAGCCGATCGAGATGGTGCGGGTCCTGACCTCGCACCCCGACGTCCCCGCCACGGTCAATGGCTGGCCGGCGGCAATCTGGGTCCGCTGTGGTCAGGGGGATGTGTTGCTGACAACACTCGGGCCGCGCGGCTGGCTGGCTGCTGACGGGGCCTCCTCAACCGACTCGCTGCGAATCCTCGCCGCCCGCTTGCTGGCCGGTCGCCCCGAACGGCTCGATGCCGGTCGGTTTCAGAAATCGCTCGAGCAGCAAATCGGCTACGCCACGCCGTCGCGACTGCTCGCCGGCTCGGTCCTCGGCGCGTTCTGCGCAGCGCTCCTGGGAGCCGGACTGCTATGGGGATCGCGCCGCTGCCTCGACAATCTGGCCTGGTTTGTGCCGGCAGCGAGCCTCACTGCCGCGGCGCTGCTTGGCCTGGTCGGTGCTGCCAATTCGCGGCGTGTGGCCCCCACAATCGCCGCCGCCACGCTCCTCCGTCTGGAACCGGCCACCGGTGAAGCGCTCTTCGACAGCAACGCCGCTGTCTTTGACCAGCAAACGCGGCCGGTCGCTTGGGCCGGTCGCCAGCGCACCTGGGTCCTCCCCGATGCGGCACAGGGAACCAACGGCGAGCGGATCGTCTGGCTCGACGACGACGTGGAGACGACGCAGAACACCACCACCCACGCCGGGAGCGTCGAACGATTGGTGATCCGTGGGGCCGGGACCATCATCCCCGGCTTGGTGGTCAACGGTCGCTTCGGTCCGGCCGGGCTCGAGGGGCGTTTTGAAGGCGGTCCGGTGAGCAATCTCCGCGATCCGTCGATCGTCGGCATGCCTGGACCGGCACTGGCAGTTCAACTCGCGGCCGACGGCACCTTCACGGCAGGCATCACGAGTCTGATGGCGCCCGAACAGTACAACCCGGCGGCAATCCTCTCCGATGACGCCCGGTGGCGGCAGGAGACTGTTCGTCGCCTCCTCTTGTCGCCGGCGCAACTGCTCCGGGAATCGGGGCGCCCCCGGGGCCAATCACCGGCCGGCATCGAAGGCGTCTTGGCCCTCCGCCGGCGCCCTTGGTTCCTCGGTTGGTGCGACTTCTCCGCAGACGCCGGATGGGACGCCCCCACGGGATTCGCGGAGCGCTCCTCAATTTTGGCGCTGGCGCCACTGCACTTCGAACGCACCCCCGCAGGTTCGCCGTTTCGCATCCCGCCAAACTTCCTGCCGATCCGCCTCGGTGACGGGACGCAGGGGCGGTCAAACGCCTTCGATCTCCGCCGCGGCGAATGGGTCAAGGGACTCACGACCCCCACCACCACGCAACTGCGATTCCTGCTCCCCGATTCGGTCCTCCCCTGTCGGCTCGACTCGGGGCAACTCACTCTCCGCGTCAACGCCCCCTCACGGGAGTTGGAGGTAGGAGCTTTCCGCGAAGGTCAGCCGGTGTCACTTCTCAAGGTGGCCGAACCCAACGGCACCTACCAGATCGATGTGGGCGCCGCCGAACTGGCCCTTGATGCTGGCGGCGCCGTGCCGATCACGATCACCGTCAGTGCCACCGCCAAGGAGCGTGCCGCAGTCGCGAAAGGCGAGGGGTCTGACTTCGACTCCGCCATGTCCGACTCATCGCTCAGCAGTACTTGGGACATCGAACACGTCCGACTCACCGTCGACGGCCACACCCGCTGAAGGCCCGCCATGAATGCCCCTGCCGAAAACGTCCTCGACATCCGCAACCTCTCCAAGAAGTTCGGTGACTTCACCGCCCTCGACAATCTCAACCTCTCGCTGCGCCGTGGCCAGATCCTCGGCTTCATCGGCCCCAACGGCGCCGGGAAGACGACCACCATCAAGATCCTCGTCGGCGCCATGCGACCGACCTCCGGTTCGGCAACCATTGCCGGTGCCGATTGCGTCCGCGATGCCCGGCGGATCAAGCGGTTGGTGGGCTTCATGCCGGACACCTTCGGCGCCTACGACAACATGCGCGTCCGCGAATACCTCGACTTCTTCGGTGCCGCCTTCGGCATCCCGCGACGGGCGCGGACGAAGCGGATCGACGAAGTGCTCGAGACGACCGGATCGGGGTGGATGCAAGACCGTTACGTCGAGGCCCTCTCCCACGGCATGCGGCAGCGGGTGGGTGTTGCCCGCACGCTGCTCCATGATCCCGAGATGCTGATCCTCGACGAGCCGGCCAACGGACTCGATCCCCAGGCCCGCATCGAGATGCGCGATCTCCTTCTCAAACTTGCCGGGATGGGGAAAACGCTGATTGTCACCAGCCACATCCTCCCAGAGTTGTCGCGAATCTGCGATGTGGTGGCGATCATCACCCAAGGGAAACTGCGGGCCTTCGGCACCCTCGAGCAGATCATGCGCGACCTGCGGCAGCGGCGGACGTTCGAAATCCAACTCTGTGCTCCGGAGCGGGTCGAGACGGTGGCCAGCGCCGTTCGCGAGGCCCTCGAACCGGGAGAGCGTGACAGCGTCAAGGCCCACCCCCACGAAAGCCTCGTCCGCTTCGACACCGCCCGCAGCGACACTGAATTGTCAGTCATCTTGGCGGCGCTGGTTGGCCGCGGGCTCGACGTGGCGCAGTTCCGCGAGATTCCCAAAGACCTCGAGGATGCCTTCCTCTCCGTCACCCGCCGGGAGGTGCCAGCGGCATGATACCTGTCTTCACGCGTGAGTTCCTCGGTATCCTCCGCGCGCCGCGGAGCATCTGGGCGCTGCTGGCAGCGGCGCTGGCATTTTCCTCTCTCGTGCTGGCCCGCTGGCCTGCCGGTGACCTCGTCGATCTCTCCGGATCCGGGTCGCGGGGAGCGTTCCTTGTCTTCGCGTCGGCACTGCTGGGCGGCGTGTTGCTGCTGGTGCCTGCGTTTCCGGCGACGAGTATCGTCCGCGAGCGCAATAAGGGCACGCTGCTCCTCCTCCTCAACTCCCCCCTCACTGGCCGCGCCATCTACTCCGGCAAGTTCCTCGGAGTGCTGGCCTTCGCCGGACTGATGCTCTGTACGACGCTTCCCGCGGCGGCGGCGGTGTATGCCATGGGGGGCGTGGATCCCCTCCGGCAGATTGGGCTGCTCTATGCGGTGCTGGCTGTGGTAGCCATCCTTGCCACCACCATCGGGCTGCTCGTGAGCACGCGGGCCGCTTCGCCCGATGCCGCGGTGCGGATCACCTACGGGCTGGTGTTCGCGGTCGCTTTTCTGACCCTCGCTCCGCACGCCCTCACCAAAGGCACAAACGGGATCTACGCCTTGATCTCGCAGTGGCTCCGCCGCCTCTCGCCACTGCCGGTGGTGATGCATCTGGTTGGCCAGGGGGGGTCGGTCGGCGGAGGCATCTTGGAAAAGGACTCTGGCGTCTGGCAGTTTCTCGTGGCCGGACTGGGACTCTCGGCGGTCCTCGCCGTGGCCACGATGCTGCAACTCAACCACCTGCTCTTCGACCGCTCCCGCGACCAGGGGAAGATCACTGACGACCAGTCGACGCTCGTTCGTTGGTTTCGACGGCTGGTGTACCTTGTCGATCCACAACGGCGCAAGTCAGGCATTCCCGTGTTTCTCAATCCGGTGATGGTGAAAGAGTTTCGCACCCGCCGCTTCGGGCGGTTCCACTGGCTGCTGCGGCTGGCGGCGGTCTGTGCGGTGGTGTCGCTGCTGATGACCCTGGCAGCCACCAACGGCACGATGGACTGGGGCGTGGAGACGATTGGGGGCTTGCTCGTCATCCTCCAAATCGCCTTGGTGGTTCTCCTCACCCCCAGCCTCTCCGCAGGTTTGATCTCCTCCGAACGCGAGGGGGGTGGCTGGAACTTGCTCCGCTCGACGACGCTCTCCGGTTGGCGGATCGCCTCCGGAAAACTCACCAGCGTCGCTTGGACGATGCTGCTGGTCCTCGCCGCCACCCTCCCCGGCTACCTGGTGATGACGTGGATCAAGCCGACGATGTGGAACCAGGTGGTTCTCGCCCTGATTTCGGTCTTGCTCGCGGTGGCGATGACGCTGGCGGTCAGCGCGGCGGTCGGTGCTTTCCATTCCCGCACCGCCTCGGCCACCGTCACGGTGTATGTCGTGCTGATGCTCATGTATCTCGGGCCGCTGGTGGTGTGGGCGTTCCGCGACGACCCCTTCGGCCGCCCGCTGGTGGAACGGGCGCTGTTGATCACACCGCTCGGTGCGGCCCTGAGCGTGATCGGCATGCCGGGATTCGCTCAGTACCAACTGCTCCCCGCTGCTTGGTGGGTGGCCGGGATCACCTGCATAGTGGCGCTTGTCGTCTTTGCCATCCAAGTCTGGCGGCTGCTCAAGCCTGAATGATCCCTGCTCCCCCGGTAGCCATGAATTCCCTATTCCACCTCGCTGTGTCGTTCCTCTGCCCCGTCGCGGTTGTGGTGGCGCTTGCCATTCCAGCCCGAGCGGTCGACCTGGCCGTCGACCAAGCGCAGCAACTCGATCCGCTGGTCGTCATCCCGGCTGAGGTGGTCGCGTTCTCGAAGAAACTGCTCCCCCTCTGGCAGCAGGCGCTCGACCGGCCCGACGTCGAGCCCCGACGGCTGGCGATCGACACGATCACGCTGGCCACGACGCGGGGGATGAAGGGCTTGGAGGCGACCGTGCCGCGGCTGGTGCAGGCCCTCCGCGACGAGGAGGATCCACAGCTGCGCCGCGCCGCTGCGGGGGCGCTGGTGGCCCTGGATGCTGCCGAAGCCGCTGCCGATCTGGCCAGTGCGGCGGAAAAAGATGGACTGCTCATGGCCCAGATTGTCGAACCGAGCTTGGCGAAGTGGAACCACTCCCCGTGGCACGACGTCTGGCTGGAGCGCCTTTTAGACCCCGACACGCAACCAGGCCTCCGCCTGTTGGCGATCGACGCTGTGGGGACGGTGCAGGAAGCCCGCGCGGCCGCAGGCCTCGAGCAAATCGTTGCCGATTCCGACACCTCACCAGATACCAGACTTGCGGCGGCTCGGGCGTTGGGGAAAATCCGCGCCGAGGGCCTCGTCGATTTCGCCGCAAAGTTGGCCGACAGTGACGCCGGCGGCAAGAGCGGCGGGGTGGGAAGCGGGGCGCTGGGCCGACTGCTGGCAGTGGCGCTGCTGGCGAGGCAATCGGGAGATGCTGTGGTCGACCGCCTCGTGGCCCTCTGCGCCGACCCAGAGCCGGCAGTCGCCACCGGCGCCCTTGTCCGCCTCGATGAGATCGCTCCGGTGCGGGCGCTCGACACCGCCCGCGGCCTCTTGGCAGTGCCGGACGCCGGCTTGAGGGCCCGCGCTGCAAGAATTGTCTCCGGGCCCGGCGACGCGGACTGCATCCACCGCCTTGGACCGCTCCTAGCCGACCGCAATCCGGCCCTGCGGCGCTTCGTGGCAAGCACGCTGGCCGACTTCGGTGCCACACCTGGCTTGCTGCCTGCGGTGGTTGAAGAGGGAACCGCGATGCTCGCCGGCGACCAGTGGCGGGGGCTTGAGCAAGCGGCGCTCCTCCTTGGTTCCCTCGACCACGAGCCTGCTGCCGAGAGACTGCTGCAACTGCTCGACCATCCACGCGACGAGGTCGCTGTTTCCGCTGCCTGGGCATTGAGGAAACTCGAGGTCCCCGCCACGCTCGCTCCCCTACTGGCCTACGCCACGGCACTCCGCTCCCAGCTCCAGAAACAACTCTCGATCGAGGTCATCACCAAGTTCGGGCAGCAGGCCCAGCAGATTCACCAGTTGTTCGGGATTCTCCGCTACCGAGAAGCCGAGCCGCTCTTGCGGGAATACGTTCCCAAGTCACAGATTGATGTCCGGGCGCGGTCGGCCGCCTACTGGGCGCTGGGGCTCTTCCATGAGGACGAACCCGATTGCGATCTGGCCCCGGTATTCGCGGAGCGGCTGGCCGATGTGGCCACGCTCCCCCCGGAAGCAGTCAGTGTCCGCTGGATGGCGGCTGTGGGCTTGGGGCGATTCAAGGCCGAATCACAGTTGAAGACGCTACGGGAGTTCGCTCCGCGGGACACGATGTTTCTCGAGACCGGCATCGCCTGCTATTGGTCGATCTGGCGGATCACCGGCGAGGAGATGCCGCCGGAACCGCTCGATGCCAAGCGAATCGGCGGTTGGTTCCTCGAATTACCCTGACGCAGATGCACGCGGAATCTGGCTCGTGCGTGCCAGCGGACAGGAGCCCATTTTCCGCTCTGGAAAATGCGCGAATCTGCCGTCCCTGCCTCCGCATCGGCTGTGCTATGCTCCGCCCGTCCCCGCGGCCGGTGGCTCGGGACCATGGATGGAACCCGCGTCCCAGGAAGCCCTGTCGCCATGCCGACCCCCGCCAGCGGTTTGCCCACGTCCGAACTTGACGCCTTCACCGCGATCCTCGGGAGGATGATCAGTATCCTCAATGGCAAACTCTCGTCCACCCAGCGGCAGAAACTCGCCGGGGCGATGCCCAGCATCCAGTGGGAATTTCCCGACGTCGACACCAAGCTCTGCCTCGCCGCCGGGCCCGATGCACTTTGCGTCGCCGCGCCGCTCGACCAACCACCATTCGTCGTCCGCATGCAGCGTTCGACGCTCGAGGACGCCGCCTTCGCGCGCCGCTCGCTCGGCGCCGCCTTCCTGGCTGGCCGGATCCATGTCCGTGGAATGAATCCGCTCCGGCTGCGGGAATTCATCATGCTTGTCGATCCGCTGCTCGAGAGTTACCGGGAGGCCTACCTTGAATGCTCCGCCGCGCCATCCGCGCCTGTTTCGTGACCGCGACGCCGACATCGGCGCTCTCCGTGGGAAGTCGATCGCCATCCTCGGTTACGGACTCCTCGGCCAACCGCTGGCCCTGAATCTCCGTGACAGCCTCGGGGGGGCAGCGATCGGCTGTAGCATCATCGTCGGCAGCGAGGACGACGCCTCGTCGGAGAAGGCACGCGCCGACGGCTTCGAGGTCCTGCCGCTGGCTGATGCCGCCGCCAGGGCCGACATCGCCTTGATGCTCCTCCCAGACGAGGTCCAGCCCGAGCGGATGCCGGCGATCGGCGCCCGCCTCCGCCCCGGATCGACACTCCTTTTCGCCTCGGGCTACGCGCTCGCCTACGGTCTGGTGACCCCTCCCGACGGCGTCGACGTCGTGCTCTTCGCGCCCCGAATGGGAGGTGAGGCGATCCGCCAGCGGAGCGTCGATGGCCGCGGCTACATGGCCTATCTCGGCGTGGAACGCGACTCCAGTTCCGAAGCTTGGCCGAGGCTCCTGGCACTGGCCAGCGCCGCCGGTTCGCTCAAGCACGGCGCGCTCGAGATGACCGCCCGCCAAGAGGTGCTCCTCGATCTCTACGTGGAACAGGCCTTCGGCCCGTGGCTGGGCGCCGCGATCCTCTCGGCCTTTCACGTCGGCATGGAAGCGGGGCTGCCGCCGCTGGGCTTGCTGATGGAGCTCTATCTCTCCGGTGAGATGTCAGAGACGTTCGCCCAGATGGCCCGCGATGGCTTCCTCCCCTCCACACTCACCCACGGCTATGCCGCTGCCTTCGGCGGCATGACCCGCAGCCTCTCGATCGACCGCGAGCAGATGGGGGATCAGATGCGTGGGATCCTCAAAGAGATTGAGAGCGGCGCTTTCGCCGATGCCCTCCAGGATGAACACCGCAGCGGCTATCCCTGCCGCCCCTTTCTCGACACTGTGGTGGGGGACGACGACATCATCAGCCGCACCGAGCAGGATTACCGGCAGATGTGATCCCGCACCGCGGGCAGTGCCAAGCGGCGGCGCGCTTCGTCGAGAATCTCGGCGGTGCGCGAGGCGCCACAGCGATTCGCTCCCAGGCTGCGATAGCGGAGGAGCGTGTCGAGGTCGCGGATCCCGCCGGCTGCCTTGACGCCAACCGAAGCCGGGGCATGACGGCGCATGAGGGCCACATCGGCCTCGGTGGCACCGCCGGGAGCGAACCCCGTCGACGTCTTCACCCAGTCGACCCCCAGGTCGCCACAAATCCCGCACAGCCGGATCTTCTGCGACTGCTCGAGGAAGCAGTTCTCGAAGATCACCTTCACCCACCCCCTGCCGGCATGCGCCACATCGGTGACGGCAGCGATATCGTCGCGGACGGCGTCCCAGTTGCCGTCGAGCACCCAGGAGAGGTTGACCACCATGTCGAGTTCCCGAGCGCCGTCATCGATCGCCCGAACCGCCTCGGCGACTTTGGTGGAGGTGGTGTTGGCACCGTGCGGAAATCCGATCGTCGTGCTCGCCCGAACGGATGATCCGGCGAGGATCGAAGCGCACAGCCCCACTCCCCAGGGGACGATGCACACGCTCGCCACACCGTAGGCCCGGGCCAGCCGGCAACCGGCACGGAGGTCAGCGGCACAGAGCGTGGGATCGAGGAGGGCGTGATCGATTGAGCCGGCGATCGACGCGTAATCGTCGGGGCAGGGAGAGGTGGGCGTGTCGCTCATGCCCCCTCCGCAACGACACCGCGCCGGGGGAGGTAATTCCGCAGGAAGGTGTGTGACTGCACCAGCGCCGCCCTCCGGCCAGCCAACGAGTCCTCGTAGGATCTGTCCTCCACCTCAACGCACACCGGCCCCCGATAGCCGATTTCACCGAGCGTGGCGAAAAACAGCCCCCAAGGAACGTCTCCCAGTCCGGGGAGTTTGGGGACGTGATAGGACAACGGCGGAGCCAGGATGCCGACGTCGTCGAGCCGTTGACGATTCACACGGGCATCCTTGGCATGGACATGGAAAAGACGATCGGCAAACTCCACCAGCGGCCGCACCGGATCCATCTGCTGCCAGACGAGGTGCGAGGGATCGAAATTCAGGCCAAAATTCGGGCTGGGAATATCGCGAAACATCCGTCGCCAGATGGCGGGCGTCGTGGCGAGATTCTTGCCGCCGGGCCATTCATCGGCCGTGAATGACATCGGGCAATTCTCGATGCCGATCCGCACCTCGAGCTCATCGGCCAGTTGCATGAGCGGTCGCCAGGTCTCCAGAAAGCGGGGCCAGTTGTCATCGACCGACCGCAGCCAGTCGCGCCCCACAAACGTGTTCACCCGCGGAATCCCCAGCACTGCCGCTGCCCGAATGACCTTGGCGATGTGCTCGACGGCCGCCGCCGCCTCGGCCGGGTGCGGCGAGAGCGGATTGGGGTAATAGCCCAGACCACTGATCGCCACGCCGCAGTCGGCCGCCAGCGTTCGCACCCGCCGGGCGTCGGCAGCGGTCAAGCCGTCAACGTTGAGGTGAGTCACGCCGGCATAACGCCGTTCGGCGGCCGAAGGGGGCCAGCACATCAGTTCCACGCACTCGTACCCAATCTCCGCGGCGGTGCGGAACACCTCTTCGAGCGACTGTTCGGGAAGGATAGCGCTGACAAAACCGAGTTGCATGATGACGCCCTCTGAATAGCCCGAAATTGCCGGCAGGACACTTTCCGGCCAGGAAAGAGCGTTATACCGGCGCGCGGGATTTCCGGGCAGCAACGATCCAGCCACCATGGCCTGCGCACTCCTCCCATCCGACCAAAGCCGTCGCCGGCGGAATGCGGATTCGCTGCCACGTGCAGCTGTCGAGCGACCCATCGCCGGCGGCGTCCGTATAGTGCACCAAGAGCGGTGGTGAACCACCCGATCATGACCGTCACGGAGGACCTTTGTCATGGACCCACACTTCCCCGAGTACCTGGCCGCCATTGCCGGCATGCATGACGTTTACGGTGAGCCGACCGACGACCGTCCGAGCGATTTCCACGAAGTGTCCCCACCAGCTACACCAGCCACGACGGCTGTGGTGAGTGTGGTGCGGGATAAGTCTCAGTGGGCCTATGAGCCCAGCGAGGACTTCACCACCGTCGGCAGTTGGATCTGACGGTTCGCAGGCTGCTGAGACACTGCCAGCCCGACCGCACACGGCGGTCGTGGTTGGGGAACACTGGAGAAAACCGGGGATATCCGTAGGGGAAAAGGTTCGGGGATGATTTTTTCGACAGGCGGCTCGTTGGTCGAGCGGCCGGTGTGGTTGGCGGCGCGGACCGCGGTTCCTATTCTGGATGCTTCCAGGAGGCTACCGCCATGCTGCCCGACTTGCCCTTCAAATCACCCCCGCTCCCCCTCCCCCGGATCATCGCCACGTTGCTCGTCGCTGTGACGATCACCTGCAGCGCGCTTGCCGGGGAGTTCAATCCCACGCGGAACATCGGCGACGTCGTCCCCGCCTGGAGCGGCCTGCCCGGCACCGACGGGCGAAAGCATAGCTGGGAAGATCTCGCCGACACTGACGCAGTGGTCGTGGTCTTCACCTGTAATGACTGCCCGTACGCCGTCGATTACGAGGAACGGATCAACGATCTCGCCATCCACTACGCCGGCCAGGGGGAACGCGTGGCCGTCGTGGCGATCAACTCCAACCAGGCAAAATCCGAGTCGCTGGAGGCGATCCAGGAGCGAGCCCGAGCGCGGGACTTCCGCTTTCCCTATCTCATCGATGCCTCGCAGGAACTGTCCCGGACGTTTGGAGCCTTGCGGACACCTGAATTCTTCGTCCTCGATGGATCGCGACGGATTGTCTATATGGGGGCGATGGACGACGACACGCAGGAATCGCTCGTCCGCCACCGCCACGTCGCCGACGCCCTCGAGGCGGTGCTGGCCGGTAGGCCGGTGGAACTCTCCGAGACCGCCCCGGTCGGCTGCCTGATCAAAACAGCCCGTCGCCGGGATGCCCGCTGAAGTGGCCGTGGCCATTCCTTCAGCGTGGCAGTCACTTCCGTCCCCATACCATGGCGACGTTGGTGGTCAGCGATCCACCCATGTTGAACGTCAGGCCCCGCGTCGCTCCCTCGACTTGGCGCTGGCCGGCCCGCCCGGTCAGTTGTCCAAACATTTCCACCACCTGCCGGACCCCGGTTGCGCCAACCGGATGGCCATCGCCGATCAGCCCACCTCCGGTGTTGACGGGGATCGAGAACGCCGGTGATGTCCCCACGCCGACCAAGTTCCGCAAGCCCGGCAGCGTCGTGGCACCGGAAGCGAGAAGTTCGGCGGCCCGCCCGGCTGCAGCCCACCCCAGCGCCTCGTAAGTGACCAATTCCGTGATCGAGAAGCAGTCGTGGACCTCAGCCAGATCGATCTCCCGCGGTCCAATTCCCGCCATTGAAAAGGCCAGCGCCCCAGCCCGCGCTGCCTGGGGAAATTCCGGTACCTGCTTGCGATCAAGATCGAGGCGGTCGGTTGTATGGCCGAAGCCGAGGAGGCGCATACCCCGCTGTCCTGCCACCCGATCGGATGCCAGAACGACGGCCGCAGCACCGTCGGTGATCTGCGAACAGTCGCTCGTCTTCAACGGCGGAGCGAAGCAGGGATTGGAATCGCAGACGGTCCTGGCACGGTCAAGCGTCATGGCGGCGTCGCGCATCTGTGCCAGGTCGTTGAGAGAGGCGTGGCTGTAGTTCTTCATCACCACCGTCGCCAGCGTATCTTCGTTGAGGCCGTGACAATCGCGGTAGCGTGACGCGATCGACGCAAACAGCTTCGGCATCATGTGCGCGCCGTACCGCGGCTTTTCGCCGATCCAATCGCCGGCGGCAGCCAGCACCTCGGATCCGTCGGCGGGCGACATCGTCTTTTGCTGTTCGGCACCAACCACCAGCACGACGTCGTGCAGACCGCAGCGGATCCAGTGGGCAGCAGTCAGCACCGCCACGCTCCCCGATGCGCAGGCCGCCTCGGTGTGGAGCGTGGGGATGCCGCAGAGGGCATCGTCGATGTCGATCAGCAGCGCCCCGAGGTGGAGCTGGTGGGTGTAGAGGCCAGCGGCAAAGTTACCGACGACGCCCGCCTCCACCGCGGCCGGTTCGATCCCGGCATCACGAATCGCGTCTGCCCCCGCCTCGACGATCAGATCACGGATCGATTTCCCTTCCTTGCGGAGGTTTCGCTTAAAATCGCTCCGCGCAGCGCCAATCACATGGACCTGCTGATTCAAAAGATTCCCTCCTGCTTTCCACAGCCAAATCGCCCCCCTGGCATTCTAATTGACCAGGGATCAAGTCAGCGAGAAAAGTTCTCCTTCGAGTTCCCTGCTCTCCAAGCGTCGCATCACGTTCCAGTCGGTCCGGCGATCACCGCACGATCGACCGCACCTCCCACGACCACACCCCGCAGGGATTTTTCATATGGACCTCACCGGCAAGGTGGCGCTGGTCACCGGGAGTTCGCGGGGCATTGGCGCTGGGATCATCCGCGGCCTCGCTGCCCACGGCGCCATCTGCGTCGTCAACTACGTCGCCGACGCGGCGGGGCGAAACCTCGCTGATGCCCAGAGCGTGGCCCACGACAGCGGCGCGGGCTTGGTTGTCGAGGCGGATGTCTCCAATCACGCTCGGGTGGGGGCAGCGATGGAGGAGATCACCGCGCGGCTCGGGGGAATCGACATCCTCGTCAACAATGCCGGCATCCTCCGCGATCGGACGATCCGCAAGATGACACCCGATGATTTTCACGCCGTCGTCCAGGTCAATCTCGGCGGTGCTTTCAACACTCTCCAGCACGCCACATCGCTTCTCCGCCCCGGCGGCCGGATCGTGAACATCGCCTCCGTAGCCGGCTTCATGGGATTTTTTGGTCAGGCCAACTACGCCTCGGCCAAGGCCGGGCTCGTGGCGCTGACCAAGGTGGCGGCCCGCGAGTTTGCCCGGCAGCGGATCACCGTCAATTGCGTCGCCCCGGGGTTCGTGGAAACGGAGATCATCAAGGAGATGCCTGCCGAGGTCACCGCACGCTTCCTTGAGCAGATCCCGCTGGGGCGCATCGGACGCATCGAGGACGTCGTCAACGCGGTCTGCTTCCTCTGCGCTCCACAGAGCGACTACGTCACCGGCCAGACGATCCACGTCAACGGGGGCTTTTACATGTAACGAACAGGCGGTGGATAGACTCCAGGCACGAGTCTGTCGCGAGTCCGCAGCACTCTGACACAACCAGAGGCTGTCACAAAGAGCCATGTCAGGGATGCATTCTTTCCATCGGCAGCGAAAGTCCCCCGGCCGTCGCCAACCCGCCGCGGAAGGGTGCAAATCCCATCCCTAGCACCGTTGCCAGATCGATCGCGTCGGCTGATTCCACAACCCCTCCGTCAAGCAGCATCCGGGCCTCGTCGGCCATCCGCGTCACCAGCCGATCGGCGATCGGCAAGGCGGCGTTGTCGGCCGCTGCGCGACACTCCGCCACCAGATCGGGATTGGGGATCGGCCGCGCTCCCGGGGAGTGAAGGAAGAAACCGCGACCGTTCTTCTTCCCCAACCAGCCGCGTGCCACCATCCGCTCGAGCAGCGGCGGCGGCTCGAACCGCTGGCCGAGAGGCCGCTGAAGAGCGCCGAAGATGGCCCGGACAACATCGAGACCAATCTCATCGGCCAGTTCGAGCGGGCCCATCGGCATCCCGTAGGCACGCAGCGCACTGTCGATCCCCGCGACCGACATCCCAGCCTCCACCGCACTGATTGCCTCGCCGAGATAGGGAAAGAGGACGCGATTGACGATAAACCCCGGGCTGTCATTGACCACCACGGGAGTCTTGCCAGCCCGAACCGCAACCGCAACACCAGTGGCCACCGCGTCGGGCGAGCTGCCGGACCAACGCACCACCTCCACCAGCGGCATCTTCGCCACCGGATTGAAGAAGTGCAGCCCGATCACGCGGCCGGGATGACGACTGCCGGCCGCCAGTGCAGCGATCGCCAGGGAACTGGTATTGCTGGCCAGGATAGCACTCGCCGGCGCCTGTTCATCGAGACGGGCAAAGACCTCTCGTTTCGCAGCCAACGACTCCACCACCGCCTCGACCACGAGGTCGGCTTGGCCAACGGCAGAGAAGTCGGTGGTAACAGCGATCGATTCCCCCCAGCCCGCGAGCCTGGCCGAGGCAGCCGCCGCCGAGGAATCGTCAGCCTCGATCAGTTGAACCTCGATGCCGGCGCCGCGAAGGGCCACGGCGATCCCAGTCCCCATCGTGCCACCGCCGACGACCACGGCGTGCTTTACCAGGGCCGGCGTGCCACCGGCCACGATCGCAGCCCTGCGCTTGGCAGCAGATCGGAGGAAAAACAGTCGCACCAGATGGCGACAGGCATCGCTGCGCCGCAGACGGAGGAGCGTCTCCCGCTGTGCCTCCGCTGCCACCGCGGGCAACTGTCTCCAGCCCGTCTCCACCAGATCAATGATCGCTCGCGGTGCCGGCAGATTGCCGCCCGACCGGGCCAGGGTGTCAGCCCTGGAGCGATCCAGGATCGCTGCGGTATCGGCTGGCCAGGGCTTGGCAGAAAGCGCCGCGGGTGCCGCCGCCAAGCGGCGCGCGACAGCGAGCAACTCCTCATCCGCGACGACCGCATCGACCAGCCCGATGGACAGGGCGTCTGCCGGGTGCAGGGTCTTCCCGGTGACGAGCATTTTTAATCCCGCGGCAAGACCTACCCGCCGCGGCAACCGGCTGGTGCCTCCCCAGGCGGGCACGAGGCCAAGCGTCGTTTCTGGGAGTCCGAGGCCAATTCTCGGATCATCGACGACCACTCGCAGCCGGCAGGCCAGCGCCAACTCCAGACCGCCCCCCAGAGCGTCGCCAGCAATCGCTGCCACGGTCGTAAAGGGGAGAGACTCCAACTCATCGAGGATCCTCTGCCCGCGGAGAATGTGGGCCCGGAGGGCGTCGTCGTCGAGATCGAGGACTGTATGGAGATCGGCACCGGCAACAAAACTGCCCGGCTTCGCCGAGGCGATCACCAGACCGCTGGGGGGCGCGTGGGCCACACGGCCTACCAACAATTCCAAGTCGTCCCACACGGCGGCCGAGAGCAGATTCACCGGCCGGTCGGAAAGATCGACCCAGGCCGTGAGGACCCCCCCATCGTCGGTTTCACTGCGGATGGTACCCGCCATGTCTCTGGAACTGTTTCTGGGTCTACGGCCCCCGACCGCGGCAGGAATTTCCCACCACGTGCCTGCTGAGGCATTGGCGTCTCAAGCATTTCCGTTTCAGGGGGTGGCCAGGACGATGGTGCCGTTCTCTTCGATCATCGCTTCCCCAGGCTGGCCATCGATCGTGTACTGGATCACAAGATGCTTGACGGCGCTGGGAGCCGGATCGCCGCCGAAGACAGCATTAAAGCCGTTTCCTGCGATATAGATCAGCGGCAGGCTGCCGGCGTTCTTGCGGACCACATCGGTAACATCTTTCTGCCGGTCGCCAGAACCGTAGGTCGCTTTCACGATCTCGAGAGACACCTTCTCAAGGCCCAGTCCCTTGGCAAGCGCATAGGCCTCAGCAGACTCCTCGGGGAGTTTCTTCACGATCGCCGCGGCGGCGATCCGGGATTCAGGCTTGAGTTCGTCATCGGCACCAGCTTTGGCAGCAAGCTTCAGCATTTCCATGTCGGGGTAGCGTCGGGCCACCTCAAGAACGAGTTTCTTCTCGGCCGCAGTCTTCGCTGCCGAGAACGCCTCCAAGGCCATCTTCGCCCGCTCGGACTGCTCAAGCTTGAACTGCCGGGCAATGCGGATGAAGCCACGGATGGCGCGGCCCCGGTACTTGTCCTCCGCGAGCGTCTTGGAGAGATCGAGAAGAACCGGAGCGGCGTCGGGGGTCATCCATTCACCGAGCAACCTGCTGGCAACATCCTTCTGGGCGTCGTCGCCGTTCTTGGCAGCGGCAGCCACGGCGGTGAGGGCCTTCGTACCCCCCACGGCCCCGAGAGTTTCCAACAGCACTTGCTTGGCGGCGGCGGGAGCCGATGAGAGTGGTGCAACCACCGCGCTGGAGCAAGCCTCACGGTCAGGCATGCGGATCGCCGCCGTCAGCAAGGCCTTCTTCGCATTGGCAGCGTCGGTCTCGTCACGCGGCTTCACCACCTGCGACACCAGGACCGGAAGCCGCTCAACATCAACGATGTTTCCCAGGGCGGCAAGCGCCGCGGCCCGTGTGGCGGGATCCTGCGAATCGACCGCAGCCAGCGCCGGCGGAATCGCGTCGATCCGCCGCTGGCCGACGAGTTCCAAGAGCATCGGCAGCAGTTTCCCCTGAGCGTTCGAGAGCCGCTTCTTGATCTCGGAGTTGACCTCGGTGCCGGAGAGGCTCGAGATCGACGCCGTGGCGGCCCGGGCGAGATCGGCGTCGGCATCAACGGCCCCTTCGAGAAGTACGGCGAGCGCCTTGGCGTTGCCCGCTGCCCCCAGCGATTCAAGCGCTGCCAGCCGCGTCTCTTTGCCCCCCTTCCCAGCAGCCGCAATGAGAGCCTCGACCGCAGCCGGACTCTTTCGATCGGCCAGCGCCCGGAGCAGCAAGGCGGCCCGGGCAGCAGGCAACTTCGGCAACTCGGCCACGAGGGCCGCGTCACACTTGCCCTGCTTCACCTCCCGAGCGGTGGTGAGACCGAGGCGGAAGAGCGATTGTTCGGGCGACTGCAACTGCTCAATGAGAAGCGGCGCTGCGTCGTCTCCACGGGCGAGAATCGCGCCTCGAGTCGCCTCGAGTTTCCGCTGTGCCGGAACGGGGGCCTTGCGGACTTCGTCGTAGAGGGCGGCGGCGTCGCTCGCCTTGCCGGCGGCGAGGAGCTCTTCGGCAGCGTAGATGCAGCCCTCGGCGATCGCCGACTGGACCGCACCATTGGCTCTCGGCAGCGCGCTTTTCAGCGCCGAGATTGCCGGCAGCGTTCCCAGGTGGCCAAGCGCAACGGCTGCTGCCGAGGCGACGTCGGGGTCGCGGTCAGCCAGCCGCTGCGTGAGCACAGCCAAGGCTCCTGCGTCCTTGCGCACACCGAGTGAATTGATGGTCCCGACGAGCAGGTTGCCGGAGAGCGTCGCGGCGGCAGCCCGCAAGGCCCCGTCGGCCTCAGGACCGGGGATCGCCTCCAGCCCGGTGCGGGCCCAGGAGTGCAACTTCTCGTTGTCGAGCAGCGCGGCGAGATCGGGCACCGCATCGGCAGATCCAAAGATGGCGATCTGCTTGCAGGCAAGCGCCTTGTCGGCTTCGGCTGCGTCGCTGCGGAGGACCGCGATCGCCGCCTTTTCCAGATCGTTACGGCCATCGGCGGCGCGGGCCGATGGGATGGCAAGCGAAGCGCTCGCTGCCAGCGCGGTGGCCAGGATGAAACGGCGAAAGAGGGTGTTGAGCATCATGAAAGAAGGGTCCTGAAATGGGGTGGTTGGGATCGGGGAGGCGGCTGCTGGGGTGAACGGTGGCGGATCAGATCCGCCACGGCTCACGCAGGGCCTCCGAGCGGAGTCGGTTGGCCTCGACGTCGTCAACGAACGCATTGGTGGCGTTGTCGAACTTCACCGGCCTGCCGAGGAACAGGGCCACGTTGGCTGCATGGCAGGCGATGTGCGCGTTGCAGGCCGCGTCGGCATTCCCCTTCGGCTTGCCGCGGGTCTTGACGCAGTCGAGGAAGTCGCGGACATGGAACGTCGCCGGGTAACCACCGATCTCCTCGACAGTCCGTCCGGCGAGGAGTTCGGGCGACGAGAGGACGAGTTTCCCTGAGTCCCCCGCCTCGACCCAACCATCTTCCCCCTCAAAACGCACCGGGCAGGAGCCGAGTGGGATCCAATCCTTCTCGCGGAAGATCAGTTCCACACCGTCGACATACTTACAGACGATCTGGCCATCGACTGGCGGGGCATACTCCACCGGCGGCGGGCAGTCGTTGACGGCCCATTGGCACAGATCGACGCAGTGCGAGCCCCATTCGAGGACGCCGCCGCCGACGAGCCCGCCCCCCTTCTCGAAGTTGAAGCCGTCGAGGAGTTTGGCGTTGAAGGGCCGCCAGGCCGCCGGGCCGAGGTACATATTCCAATCGACAACCTCCTTCGGCGGTTCGTTCTCCGCAGGCAGCCAGCCGCTGGTGCTTGCCGTCATTCCGGCGGGATGGGCGTAGACCCGCTTCATTTTCCCCAAGCGGCCAGTGCGGGCCAACTCGCAGGCAAACGCGAAGTGGGGAAGGTTGCGGCGCTGGGTGCCGGCCTGGAAGACGCGGCCGGTGCGGCGGATCGTGTCGCGGAGAAGAAGGCTCTGCGCGATGTTTTTCGAGCAGGGCTTCTCGCAGTAAATGTCCTTGCCGGCCTTCGCCGCGTAGACGCTTGCGGTGGTGTGCCAGTTGGGGCCGGTGGCGATGAGGACGGCGTCGATGTCGTTGCGGTCGAGGAGTTCGCGGAAATCCTGATACATCGCACAGGAATCATTTCCATATTTCTCGTCGGCCATCTTCTTGATGCCAACGCGGCGGTTTTCCTTGACGTCGCAGATCGCGGTGAACTGCACATCTTGCTGCTCGAGGAAGCAGCCGAGGTCGTAGGTGCCGCGGTTGCCGATGCCGATGCCGCCGAGAACGACACGCTCACTCGGCGGGATCGTGCCGTCGAGGCCGAGGGCCGAGCCGGGGATGACTGTCGGGGCGATGGCCGCCGCGGACAGCGACAGGCCGGTCTTGAGCAACCCGCGGCGGGATGTCCGCGCCGGGCCAGGGATCGTGGATGCAGGACGGGAGAACGGCATGGTGGAAAACTCCGGATGCAGCCGCGGCAAGCGTGCGGCGAGTGAGAACGACCCCCGGGACTCTGTCGGCACTATAGCCGACCGGCCC
Organism: Planctomycetota bacterium; assembly: GCA_003669605.1. Classification (GTDB taxonomy): domain Bacteria; phylum Planctomycetota; class Planctomycetia; order Pirellulales; family UBA1268; genus QWOP01. The sequence goes on along the minus strand of QWOP01000085.1, from coordinate 92,060 downwards.
GGTGCCTGCATCTGGCCGGAAGTCGCCTCTTCCAGGCCCCCATCAATCGGCTGCAGCCTGACAGGCTGTGGATAAACTGCTGTCACTTGCTGCACGAGGCGGTCCCGAGTGCGCAGCACTGGAGAAAACCGGGAATATCCGCAGTGGAAAAAGGTCAGGGATAACTTTTTCCACGGATAGCAAGGGGATCAGCAGACTGGCAGGACGTGGCCGTCGGAGAGCTGGATCGGCCGGTTCAAACGGTCGCGGAGTTCCGTGGCCGGCGGCACACCGAGCCTGTCGTAGACCGTCGCCAGGAGATCGGCCGGCGACGCCGGGCGGTCGGCGGGCTCCGCTCCCTTGGAATCGCTCGCCCCGAAAATCACTCCGCCGCGGACGCCCCCTCCGGCAAGCACGGTGGAATAGACGTTGGGCCAGTGGTCGCGACCGGCGTCCTTGTTGATCGTCGGCGTGCGGCCAAACTCCCCGGTGTTGACGACCATCGTCCGCTCCAGCAATCCGCGGTCGGCCAGATCAGCAACCAGCGCCGCGAATGCCTGGTCCATTGGTGGCACGATCTGCTTGTAGCGGCCCAGTAGGCCGCCGTGCGTATCCCACTCCTGATTGAAGGCGTTGTAGGCCACAAACTGCACTCCCGCTTCCATCAGGCGTCTGGCCAGCAATAGCGACTGGCCAAACTTCGTCCGTCCGTAGGCGTCACGCGTGGCGGCAGACTCCTCATTGAGATCAAGGGCCCGTCGAAAGCGGCCGTCGGCGACAAGGTCATAGGCGCTTTGTTGAAGGCGGTCGTACTGCTGCCGCTGTTCCTTCTCAAGGAGGCGCGCGACGCCGTCTAAGCGGCGGTTGAGTTCCAGCCGGCTCCCGAGGCGGTCGGTGGTCATCCCCTCGGCGAGCGTCAGGGCCAGCGGCTTGTAGCCAGCAGCATTGGGATCCCCTTCGACGATGAACGGATCATGGACCGCCCCCAGGAACCCGCCGTACTGCCCCGGCATCCGATTGGAGGGGCCGGGAATGCTCAGCCAATTCGGGAGCGACACGCTCCGTGGTACGCCAGGGGGCGAGACCTGCAAGGCGTTGAGCACCGCTCCGGGACCGGGAAAGTCGTCGGAATGGGCCTCGCGGTCCTGATCGGGCTGCTTGGTCGATCCGGTAAGGGTGATGTAGGTGCCGGCGATGTGGTTAGAAAAGCGGTGGGTCATGGAGCGGATGACACACAATTTGTCGGCGACTGCCGCTGAGCGCTGCAAAAGTTCGCCGAACTGGATCCCCGGAACGTTGGTGGCGATCGGCTGGAACGGACCGCGGATCTCGGCCACCGCGCGCGGCTTCGGATCCCAGAGATCGATGTGGCTGGCGCCCCCTTGAAGGAGGATGAAGATGCACTGCCGCTGCCAGCCGTCGGCGGGAATGCTGGCGGAGGCATTTGCCCCCCGGGCAATGCCCCGCGGGCCGGCATCGACGCCGGCCGCGCCAAAGATGCTCAAAGCGCCGATGCGGAGCAATTCGCGGCGACCGAGGCCGGTGGCGGGGAGCGACTGGTCGGGTTTCATCGCGGGGCGATTCCGGGAGAGGAAGATCCGGGGGAACTAGCAGCCGGTGGAAAAATTCATCCCTGACCTTTTTCCACTTCAAAAACCGCCGGTTTTCTCGAGTGCTTCGCACTCGCGACCGCCTCGTGCGGCGAGGGCCGGCAGTGTATCCATAACCAGCTGGGCCGCGGACGACCTCCCCTATCGTACGTCGAGTCTCCCCATCCGGTCGAGGGCCGGCAGGCATCCCGGGGGCCACGTTCAGACCACCCCACGGCCTAGGCGACTGCACGCAACAGCGGCTGCCCAGTCTCCTCGCCATGGATGTCGCAGTGGCGGCGTTCGATCTCGTCCATGATCGACAGCAGGATCTCTTCGCGAATCGTCTGCATCTCGCCTTCGTCGCTGGTCAGCGCCACAGCCGAGATCTCGATCGTGTAGGCCTCCGACGATTGTCCCGTCAGCCGGACGCGCGGCGAGCCCGGATCGAGACGGACGTGGTCGCCGACGACGTCGCGGAACCGCGTGAGCAGGTCGCGAACCTGAGCGGGGCTGACATCGCGGCGGATCTCCACCGGGAGCCGGATGGGAATCCGATCACGGCGGGTGTAGTTCACCAACTGCACCTTGGCGAACTCGGCGTTGGGCACAGAGATCAGCGAGCGATCGCTGCCGCGGATCCTGGTGGAACGCAGGCCGATCTGTTCGACGCGTCCTCGGACCTCGCCAAACTGGCACTCATCGCCGATCCGCACCGGTTTGTCGGTGAAGAGGACGACACCGGCAATCAGGTTCTCGATCGAGTACTGGGCAGCGAGGGCCACTGCCAAGCCGCTGGCACCGAGTCCGGCCAGCAGCGGCGCCACCGGAATGCCGAGAGAGTCGGCGGCATGGATGCCGATCCAGGCGACGATCACGAACGTGCACACCCGGCAAGCCAGACGGATGAGTTGGACATCGATTCCGTCCTGACGCCGGCACTGCGTGCGGACCAGCAACCCGGTGATTCGCGCCATCACCGCCATCACTGCCGCGATGGCGCCGGCGTAGAGCGTGAGCCTCAAAGTGAGCTTCGATGCAACCAGAGTGTCGCCGGTGAGACGGACCTGAAATGTCAGCAGCCAATCGGCCACGACGCTGCCGCCGGCCAGCACCACCGGGAGAAGGAAACTGGTGATCGAACGGCTCCAGCCGGGGCGGAAGATCCGCGGGAACGCTGAGGCAAGCATCGCCACCAGACCAAAGGCCATCGCCAGCAGCACCGCGGCAGCCCACTGCCAGACGGTTTCACCAAGGACCACGCAATGGGCCCAGTGGGGCAGGCCGCGGATAAAAGACTCGGGGATCAGATTGCCGCCGACGGTGACGTAGGCGTTGTAGAGGCCTGGGCTGCCGGCATCGGACTTGTAGGGGAGGTTGCGGACGCGGAAGTAATACCCCTCGGCCCGGGTGACCGACTCGGAGGTGAAGACGAAATCCCCCTGCCGCACTCCCGATTCAATCTGCATCAGCACGATCTCGGTGCCGGGGACTCGCCAGCGGGTGATCGAATCGGCCTTCACCGCCGCTGCATCCGGGATGGCGGAGTCGGCGGGGAACGGGATCCGGTCAAAGACCTCCTTGAGGCAGGTGGCGGCCTCGCGCCCCTTCGATTCAGCAAGCGCGGGGGCAAATTCGGAGAGGTCGAGGCAGGTGAGCCCCTGGCGGATGAGGTGGGCATTCTCCAGCCGCGTGTCACGGGTGAGACCGGCAATGAGGTTCCGGTAGACGTGGTCGATTGTGTCGCAGAAGCCCCGCAGAGTGGCCCGCGGGCTCGATGTATCCAGTGGCTCAAGCGGCGACGTGGCGGCGGTGAGCATCTCCAGCGGTAACGCCGCGGCGGGCGTCACCGGAGCGGTGTCGCCGGAGGCTTGCAGGGGGGCTTGAGTCACGGTGGCCAGTTCGGCCGGTGCATTGGCGGCGGCCCGGGGTGATGCCGCCTGAGCGTTTGGGTCCGGCGTCATCGCAGCGCCGGGGGAGAGCGCGACGACCGCTTCTCCCGCGAGAGAGTTGTCGTCGTCCTCTTCCTCGTCGTTTTCCTCATCCACCTCTTCGAAGATCGCAGATGGCTGGAGCGCGATGAGCTCGAGGAATCGATCTGCCCACGGCCCCATGGAAAGCGTGTCAGCAACCGAGCGGACAATGCGGGGCCCGGCGGAGGAATCATGCCAAACTGACAGCGCCGCCCACGTCATGCTCCCCACGGAGATGGCGACGAGGATCGGTACGACGCCCGAGACGCGGCGGTGTGGTGGGGAACGCTTGGCCATGCAGCAAGTCTTCGGGCTTCGGGTTGTGGGGTGAGAAAGTGGCGACGGGGAAGAGGAGGTACCAAAGCCGACTGTCCGCGGACAAGGCCGACCACTCCAACGCTTCCCATCGATCCCCCCCAAATTGCCCGCTCCCTGGCATCGTGACTCCGAAAGCGGAATCGTGACTCCAAAAGCGCACGCAGGCCGCCATCATGGCTGCCGGAACGCCCAGGCGCTGGCCGGGAGCCACGTCTTTCAGCCCCCGGTCACCAAGCCCATGCCGGCCGCCCAAGCCGCATCCACCGCGTGGGTCACCTTCTCAAACGCCGCGTCAAAGGGACCGGGGAGAATCGCACCGGCAGCCGCCTTGTGGCCGCCGCCGTTGAACGAGCCGGCAAGGAGATTGCAATCGACCCGGCCGCGGCTCCGGAAACTCACCTTCACGCGCGAGTCGGGCTGCTCGATGAGAATCACCGCCACTTCAGTCCCCTTCACCGCGAGCGTGAGGTTGACGAGGTCCTCGGTGTCACTCGGGAGCGCGTGTACCTCCTTGATGTCCGACTGCCGGACCGTCGAATAGATCACTTTGCCGTCGTGCGCCGGCCGGGCACCGGCCAGCGTCCGCCCCACCAGATGGAGGCGGGCGATCGAGTCCTGCTCAAACAACTCCCGATAGACCGTCGGCGGGCTGGCACCGGCGTCCACCAGACGCGCAGCGACACGGAAGGTCTCGGCACTGGTGGAGGGAAAGCGAAACCCTCCGGTGTCGGTCGAGAGGCCAGAGTACAGCGGCGTGGCGATGGCCTCGGTCAGCGGCACTTTGAGACGCAGGGCCACCTCCGAAATAATCCGGGCGGTGGCCTCGGCGGAGGTGTCCTTGAACCAGCGATCGGAGAGGTCGTCCTCACTGACGTGATGATCGATGACCAGCACACGGGGCCGCAATTCCTTGACGACATCGGCCATCGCACCCAACTGCGCCCAGGCGCTGGTGTCGACGACGATCACCAGATCACGGTCGGCAAGATCAGATTTTTTCACTCCCGTCTGGAGCGATTCGATGCGGTGGTTTGGGTCGATCCAGGCAAGGGTAACGGGCGTCGCCTGGGCGTTGACGATCCGCACATCCTTGCCGATCGCCTCGAGGATCCCGAGCATTCCTAATTCGCTTCCCAGCGCGTCGCAGTCGGGGCGGACGTGGCTCGTGAGCACCACCTTCTGGCATCCCCGAAGCACCTCCACGAGACTGGCCCAATCGAGTCGCATGATGGCTCCGGCGAAAAAAGGGGGGGAGGACACAGCGCTCGTCAGCGCGGCCCGAGGGAATCAGACGACCGTGCGATCAGAGCAGCCTGAGAGATATCGGCGGAGAGCTGGTGGCGGAGGGCGTCTGGGGAATCGAAGCGGCGAGTGTCACGGACGCGCGCCAGGAAGTCAACGTCGAGCTGCTGGTCATAGAGGTCGCCCTCGAAACCGATCAGGTGGACCTCCACGGAAACCGCCTGCTCATCGAAGGAGACGTTGGGGCCGATGTGAATCGCGGCCGGCCAGTGCTGCGGCGGCTGCCCGTTTGCGCCTGCCGGGGATACTTGTCGCGCCCGGCCGCCGTACACGCCCGGTCCCGGCAGGAGCGTGGTCACGCCGGCGAGATTGGCGGTAGGAAACCCGAGTGTCCGACCGCGGGCCTTCCCACGCACCACTTGGCCGCGAATTCGGTACGGGGCGGTGAGCAGACCGGCGGCCTCCTCGACGCGGCCGGCGGCGATCAGCGTCCGGATCCGTGAACTGGAAATGGGCTGGCCATCGGCAGCCACCGCTGCCACGGTGATCGCCTCCACCGCATCGTGGGCCGCCAGTCGGCGGAGAAGATCCATGTCGCCGCGGCGGCCGGCGCCAAAGCGGAAGTCGGGGCCTTCGGCAAGCAACACGGCCCGGCCCGTGCCGCGGAGGATCTGGTGGTAAAAGGTTTCGGCGTCGAGGGCCAGCAGCGCCGCGTCGACCGGCTGCACGAGCACGGCATCGACCCCCAACTCTCCGAGCAGTTCCGCCCGGCGATCGGGGGTCGAAAGGAGGGGGGGCGCGCAGTCGGGGCGAAGGATCCGCGCGGGGTGGGGATCGAAGGTGAAGACCACGGCGGGGAGTCCGCGGGCCCTGCCCGCAGCGAGCAACTCGCGGACGATGCCCGCGTGGCCGAGATGGACGCCATCGAAATTGCCGACGGTCATGGCGCACGGCGGACCGCCGAGCTGCCAGCGGTCGGTGATGGGAAACAGGCGGGGAGAAGCGACGTGCGACAAGGGAAGCGGGAGTCTCTCAAAGACGCTGCCGGGCCCGAAAGCATCGAAGTGTAGCGTATGCCCTGCCGGACCGGTCCCGGCAGGGGATGCAGCGACGGTATCATGGAGGTTTCCTCCGCGGATAGAGCCTGCCCACCCCCGCCCACCGGAGCGTTGCACCACCGATGCCGGACGACAAGCAGATCTACCTTTCCGCCGAGATGACCAGCCGCCTGGCGGCCATCGATATCGGCTCCAACAGCGTCAGGCTGCTGGTGGCCGAGGCGCTCCGCGGGGGCACCTACAGAATCCTCGACGAGGAACGCGAACCGACCCGCCTCGGCCGCAGCGTTGCCGCCGGCGCCCTTGACGACGAATCGATGGCTCACACCCTCCGGGCGCTGGGGAGTTTTCGGCAGATCGCCGCCGGTTACCAGGTGACGACCCTGCGGACAATCGCCACCTGCGCCGTTCGCGAGGCCCGCAATGGCCCCGATTTCTGTCGCCGGGTCCGCGAGGAAGTGGGGCTCGATGTGGAGGTGATCACGTCGGAGCGCGAGGCAAGGCTCGCTTTTTCCAGCGTCCAGAACGCCTTCGATCTCACCGGCAAGAACGTCGTCGTCGCCGACATCGGCGGCGGCAGCACCGAGGTTGTCTTTGCCACCGGAAACCTCATCGAGGCCATCCACCCGACTCCGCTGGGGGCGGTGCGGCTCACCGAGCAGTTCGGTGCCGGCGATCCCCCCGACCCCGAGGCCTTCCTCCGCCTCGAGGCCGAGGTCGCCTTGTGCCTCAAGAAACGGACCTCGCGGCCGCTATTTGCGCCACACTTTCTCGTCGGCTCTGGCGGCACCTTCACGACGCTCGCCGAACTGGTGATGGCTTCCAAGGGGGAGGTCAACATTCCCGTCGCCGGCTACCGGGTGTCGCACGCCGAGGTCCGCCACCTTCTCGACCGCCTCCGCAAGCTCCCGGTGCGGGCACGCCGGGCGCTGCCGGGCATGGCGCCAGACCGGGCAGACATCATCGTCGCCGGACTGTCAATCATCGACGGCCTGCTGAAGCGGTTCCGCGTCAATACCCTGATGGTCCACACCCGCGGCGTCCGCGATGGCCTGATGCGGGAGATGATCGACGACGTCCTCGGGCTCGGTGCCGCACCTGCCGACAACGCCAGCCTCCGCGAGGAGGCGATCGAACGACTGGCCGGTGCCTGCTCCGGCGAGGTGGAGCACGGCCGCAAGGTGGCGTCGCTGGCGGGGAGGATTTGGGAGCAGCTTGCGACGCCGCTGGGGGTCGAGGCCGACGACCGGCCGCTGCTGGAGTGCGCCGCCCGGCTCCAGGATGTGGGCTACGTCATCAACTACGACCAGCACCACAAACACAGCTACCACCTCATCCGCAACAGCCGCCTGCCGGGGGTCCGGCCGCACGACTTGGAATTGATCGCCAACGTCGCCCGCTACCACCGCGGCGCTCATCCCAAGAAGAAGCACGAGAACCTCTCCCGACTTTCGGCGGCCGACCAACGGCGGGTGCACCGCATGGCGGCGGTCCTCCGTCTGGCTGGGGGTCTCGATCGGAGCCGTTCCCAGCAGGTGCGGGACGTCCTCGTGCTGAGCGATGACCACGGCGTGTACCTCGACGTGGTGTCGGACCAGGAACCGCAGGTCGACATCTGGGGGGCCGAACGGCGCACCGATCTCTTCGAGAAGGTCTTCTCGACAAAGGTAAAACTCCGCTGGGCCGGTTCGGAGGGGACGCAGCGCCGCGGTTCCACCGGTCAACCAAAGGAAAAGTCGGGCCGCGGCGGTCGCCCCAGCGAGCAGGACGACGACGAGCAGTGTCACCAAGAGAATTCCCGACTCCGCGAGGTGGCCGAGGGACGGGAACCAGGACAAGGAAGCACCGGCATCGCGTAACGACCGGCATCGCTCCCGGCTGGGAGCGGCCTCGGGTAAGTTCCACCCCCAATGCCCGCAGAGGGCTCGCCCCCCTTGCTGTACGGCGTTGTCTTCTCGCCAGTGCCCTGTCGGTGGGCCGCCGGGGGGGGTGATTCGGCGCGAAGACACCGTCGTCGCGACGCCGGTGCATCTGGAGTGCGCGGTACGATGTCCGTCAAACGGTCGCTGCCCCGCCACGAACTTGGTCCATGAGGCTTGGATGGATTCGCTCTCCGGAAAACTCCTGGTTGCCTCCCCAGCCCTTGATGATCCGAACTTCTCCCAAACGGTCGTTCTGCTCGTCGAGCATAATCGGGGAGGGGCGTTGGGCTTGGTGCTCAATCGCCCGGGCGCCGAGCGCCTCGAGGCGCTTTGGGACGAGTCGGCGCATGGACCGTGCCCCCCCGACCTCTCGGTGATGAACGGCGGACCACTCGAGGGGCCGTTGCTGGCGCTCCATGCCAACCCTGCCATGACCGAACGGGATATCGCGCCGGGGGTTTTCCTCGCCCTGCGCAAGGATCTTGTCATGACCCTCGTTTCTGACGGCCATTCGCCGCTGCGCGTCTTCGCCGGCTATTCCGGCTGGGGCGCTGGGCAGCTCGAAGCCGAGGTGGGGGGGGGCGATTGGACGACCACCACCGCCACGAGCGACTTCGTGTTCGGCGACACTGATGCGCTGTGGCGGCGCGTCAGCAGACACATCGCCGACACAACACTCGCCGCGGCGCTCCGCATCAAGCACATGCCTGCCCAGCCGTGGCACAATTGACCGTTCGGCAGGGCCCGCCATATTCGGGAGAAACGTCATCTCCGGGCGCGCCGACGTTTTCTCCAAGCAGTGCCGTCGGCCACGCCGATCTTTCTGCAGACGAGCCTGCCCGGTCGCAGCCTCTCCCGGAGACATTCCATGCCCGCACCTCCGCCCAGTTCCCCCGTAGCCGCTCGCCGTTTTGGCCTCTCCGCAAATGCGGTCGCAGTCTCCCGCGAAGGCCAGAGTGTCGTGAGGTTGGTGGTTGGTTCGCTGATCTTCATGCTGGTCTGCATCGCGGTGGCCCGCGCGGACGAGTCTGGGAATGGGAGGCCGCGGGGCATCGGCCGGGCCAAGCCGATGGGCCATGGCACCCCCCAGCACCAGGCCCCCTACCAGCCCGGGCGCTCGCCGTATGTCACCGGGCAGCGACAGCGGCCCAAATACTTTGTTCCCCCGACGCTGCCACGGACACCGACCTGGGAGATGTATGGCACCCCCCCCAGCGTCCGTTCCGGCGATTGGCCAACCTACGCACCACTCGGATTTGGCGGCTATCGATTCCCAGCCGTCGGCAATCAGGCCTACCGTTGAGAGTTGGTTTTGGCAGGCTCGTGTTTCTGCCTGCTCCTCGCTCGCAACCGCCGCGGGCTTCTCCTCCGGGCTGTTGGTCCACAGCCTGCTACGATTGACTCAAGGCTGAGCGGTTGCCAGACCGACCCCAGACCGATCCGTGGGGAGGCACCTGCGCCATGGCGGACGTTCTCGAAGTGACCGAGGCGGGGCTCTACTGCCCGGCGGGACAATTCTGGATCGATCCCTGGCGGCGGGTGCCACGGGCCGTCATCACCCACGCCCACGCCGATCACGCCCGCCCCGGCTGCGACCGTTACCTCTGCGCCGCCCCTGGCAAGTTGGTGCTCCGCAGCCGTCTGGGGGGTACGGTTCCAATCGACTCGCTCCGCTACGGCGAGTCGCTGGCGATCAATGGCGCACATGTCTCGTTTGCGCCGGCCGGTCACATCCTCGGGTCGGCGCAGGTTCGCGTCGAACACCGGGGCACGGTCTGGGTGGTCAGCGGCGACTACAAAACTGCCGCCGATCCGACCTGTGATCCGATCGAACCGGTACGTGCCGACGTCTTCATCACGGAGTCGACATTTGGATTGCCGATCTACCGCTGGCCGACATCCGAGTCAGTCGCTGCCGAGATCAACGCTTGGTGGCGGGCCAATCAAGCGGCAGGGCGGACGAGTGTCTTGCTAGCCTACTCACTGGGGAAGGCACAGCGTCTGGCGACGATGGTCGATGCGTCGATTGGGCCGATCGTGGCCCACGGTTCGGTGATGAAGATCGTCCGCGCCTACCGGGACAGCGGCGTCCGTCTCCCGCCGATCGACGGCGTTCCCCCGCGGGCCCGGCGGGTGGGCCAGGGCCGGGCGCTGGTGATCGCACCGCCGTCGGTGGTGGCCAGCGCGTGGCTGCGGCTCTTTGGCGAGGCGAGCATCGCCCAGGCCTCCGGTTGGATGACCGTCCGTGGCATCCGCCGTAAACGGGCGACGAGTCAGGCGTTTGTGGTCTCCGATCATGCCGATTTCCCCGGGCTTTTGGCGGTCATCGAGGCCACGCAAGCCCGTCGCGTGCTGGTGACCCACGGCTCCAGTGCCAGCCTGGCACGGCTGCTTTGCCAGCGTGGCGTGGAGGCCGATGTCCTCCCCACCCGCGGGGCCACCGCCGCGGCCGAGACTCTTTCAGATGCCGATCACGCCGGCGGGGATGAGCCTGATCCTCCTACCACCGCGATCGACTTTCCCCCATGAAACCCTTTACCGAACTCTCCTGGCGGCTCGACGCCGCCGCCGAAGCCCACGACACGCGAGCCGCATTGGTCGACTACTTTCGCTCCGTGCCAGCGGAGGATGCCCCCACCGCGCTCAAGATTCTCTGCGGGCGAAAGCAGTCGCGGAGCATCTCGGTGGCAGACCTGCGGGAATGGGCCACGGAGGCCGCAGGCATTCCCTCCTGGTTGGTGGACGAGTGCCACGCGCACGTCGGCGATCTGGCCGAGACGCTGGCGTTGATTCTCCCAGTCGCGGAAACGCCGGGCTCCAACCAGGAGATTCCCCCTGCTCCCGGCCTGACCGCTGCGCTTCTCGGGACAGCCGACCGGCTCCAGACGGCGGACGGCGCGGCGCGGAAAAAGATCGTCGAGAGCATGTGGCGGCTCCTCCAGCCGCAGGAGCGTGTCGTGTGGCACAAGTTACTCTGCGGAACCTTCCGTATCGTGGTCCCGCAAACGCTTCTGGCCAGCGCCCTGGCAGAGGTCGCGGGCATCGACGGCCCACAGATGCTCGAGCGCCTCGAGGCTCGAGCACTCGATTCCGCCGCCGACTATTGCGACTTGATGGCTCCTGGGACGGCGGCAGTCCGGCGCGGCCCCCACCCTTTTGCTGCCCCTGTTGCACTCGATTCCTCCATCGGGGCTGCAGCCGATCGGCCCGACTGGCAGGTGGAATGGAAGTGGGAGGGGATCCGGGCACAGGTGGTGTGCCGTGGCGGCGTGGCGCTCTGGACCAGGGAAGAGGAACTCGTCAGCGATCGGTTTCCGGAAGTCGTGGCCGCGGCGGCCGGCCTCCCAGACAGCACTGTCCTCGATGGCGTGTTGCTTGCTCTTCGAGGGAGCCAGATCACGGGGGGCATGGCACTCCCGCCGCGGAGAACCAGACAGACTCTTCTACCGCGGCTGCGGAGCGAATCCCCCTGGGCCTTCGTGGCTTTCGATCTTCTCGAAGTCGGCGGCACCGACCTCCGTGCCGAGCCACTTGCTGCCCGTCGAGACGCCCTTGAGTCGCTCTGTGAGGACCACGGGCATCCCCTTCTCGACCCGCTGCCGGCTGCGGGCTTGCTCCCCTGCCCTGTCACGCCCGCCAGTCGGCTGTGGCTCTCGCCACTGCTCCCCGCCCCCGATTGGTCAGCCGTCGAAGCGCTCCATGCCTCGGCCCGCGATCGGGCTGTCGGTGGGCTGGTGCTCAAACCGCGCTGCGGTGCCTACGCCACCACCGTCACCGATCAACTCTGGTGGGCGTGGGCTGTTGATCCCCTGGAGATCGACGCGGTGCTCATCGCCGCTGTGGCTGGGTCTGGTCGCGGCAAGAGGCTCAATTCCGAGTACGCCTTCGGCGTTTGGCACAATGCGCGTCTGGTGAGAATCGCCAGCGCCCGCGTCGGCCTGACCGACGAAGAGTTGGCGGAGATCGACGGCATCGTCCGGGCCACCATTCAGGAGAAGAAGGGGCCGTGGCGGGGGGTGACGCCGACGCTCGTGATGCGCTTGGCCTTTCGCGGCGTGGCCGTCTCCACGCGCCACGAGTCGGGCGTCGTGGTCCGGTCGCCACGGATCGCCATCTGGCGGAAAAATGTCCTCCCCGCTGAGGCCGGCACGCTCGACCAACTCCGCGCCCTGATCGAACCCGGAGCCGATTCCCTCTCCTTTCAGGCGCCGCTGAGCCCTCCCGATCCGCAGAAACGGCTCTGGGACGATTAAGCCATGACGCTCCGCCCAGCATCAGCCGACGGGCGGCGTGCGGCGGAATCGTGGACGTCACCGACCTGCTGCAGCCCCCACGACGGCGCGAAAGGCCCCAGGCAGGTGGCGGATGATGTCGACGGCGGTGAGCGAAATGGGCCCAAGTTCCTCCGCTGCCAGATCGCCGGCACGGCCATGCACCCAGGCTGCCAACCGGGCGGCGTCCATAGTCGAGAGCCTGCCGCCGCCGACGGTGGATTGCGCCAGGAGCGCGGCGGTGATGCCGGTGAGCACATCGCCCGATCCACCGCTGGCCATGCCGGGGTTGCCGGTGGTGTTGAAGAACCGCTTCACGCCGTCGCTGATCAACGTGTCTGGGCCTTTGAGGAGGATCACGAGGCCGTATTCCTCCGCCAGGGTCGCCGCGGCATCCTCGAGAAACTGCCTGGAAGGGATGGCCCCAGCCGTCGAGCCGTCGGCGAGGAAGCGGCGCATCTCGCCGGCATGGGGAGTGATCAACCGTGGGCCGGCGTGCCCGGCAAGCGCCTCCGGGTCGAGGCGGGAGAGCCACCAGAGCGCATCGGCGTCGAAGACCGCAGGCTGGGGCAAATCAGCCCACAGCCTGGCCACGATCATTCCGGTCGCTTCGGTGCGGCCGATCCCCGGCCCAACCGCCACCGTGTCGGCACGGCCGGCGAGCGAGAAAAGACCTTCCAGGGCGTCCGAGGCGAAGGTGCCGTCGTCCCGGGAAGGGAGGCTGTGGGTCATCAGGCAGGGATCGAAGCCGGCGGCGACTGCCGCTACGGCCGCAGGCACCGCCAGCGAGACAAGCCCCGCGCCGCTGCGGAGTGCCGCCATCCCCGCTAGGGCCGGGGCCCCTGCCATCCCGGCAGCCCCCCCCACAACGAGGATGCTCCCATAGTCCCGTTTGCTCGAATCCCGGGCCCGGGAGGGAATCCTGGGCAGGTCCGGTGGGGCCTTCAGAGGGTCCAAGAAGGGGGGGTTTTCCATCGCTCGATAGGCTCGTCGACAGGCTCTTTGTGCGGCGTACGACCGGGAGCCGAACGGCCGCCGCGACCGGCCGGAAGCCCAATGCCACCGATCCGGTTGTGTTACCTTGACTGAAATGCGGTGCAGGGGCTACCCTCGCCGCGAAATCCCAGCGGATTGCAGGTCCCGTTCAGGGGAGTACACCAGACTCCCCCTGCGGGGGACCACACTCCGGTCAGCAGGGATGGGCGGGCGTACCCCGCTATCGGCACGAACCCAGGCGATCCCCATGAGCGCGGCAAAGCAGCCCGACGACTTTTTCAACGTGAAACGGGTCCGCCGGCTGATCGCGCTGATGAAGAGGCACGATCTGGCGGAGATCGACATCAAGCAGGCGGACCAGCGGGTCCGCATCAAGCGCGGCGGAGACTTCGTGTCGATGCCAGCCACCTCAGTCCCGCGAGCTGCGGTGACCGCGGCTCCGGCCGCCGAGGCTGCAGTCGACACCAAGATGGTGGTCATCAAGAGCCCTATGGTGGGCACGTTCTATCGGGCCAGCGGCCCCGACTCACCGCCGTTTGTGAAAGTCGGCGACCGGATCGGCCCCGAAAAGACGGTCTGCATCATCGAGGCTATGAAAGTCTTTAACGAGATTCCTGCCGGGGTTTCCGGGCAAGTGGTGGCCCTTCTCGTGGAGAACGGCGCCCCGGTCGAATTCGGCCAGCCCCTTATCAAGATCGATCCCGAGAAGTGAACGAATCGGGCCGTTGCCCGGAGCCGCCGATCCCCGCCTTCCGGATGTTGGCCGGCGGCAGTTGGTTGGCCTGGCCATGGCCGCAGATTCCCCCAACCGGGCGGAGCGTATGTTCAAAAGGGTTTTGATAGCCAATCGCGGTGAGATTGCCCTCCGGGTGATCCGAGCGTGTCGCGAACTGGGCGTGGAGACGGTGGCCATCTTCAGTGAGGCCGACCGTGGCGCGCCCTACCTGGAAATGGCCGACGAGGCGATCTGCGTTGGGCCTGCCAAAGCGGCTGACAGCTATCTGCGGATCGATCGGGTCATCAGTGCCGCCGAGATCGGCAACGTGCAGGCCATCCATCCCGGATATGGCTTCCTCTCCGAGAATGCCCATTTCGCGGAGGTCTGTCGTTCCTGCAACATCGGCTTCATCGGGCCGACCCCCGAGGCGATGGCGAAGGTCGGCGACAAGACATCCGCTCGGAACCTGGCCCGCGAGGCCGGAGTGCCGTGCGTGCCAGGCAGCAACGGGATCATCGGCAGCGAGGACGAGGCGATCCGTGTCGCCCGTGAGGTTGGCTTCCCGGTGCTCCTTAAGGCCACCGCCGGTGGCGGCGGCAAGGGGATGCGGGTGGCTGTCGACGATGCCGCCTTGATCCCTGCCTGGCAGCAAGCCTCCGCAGAAGCCCAGGCCGCCTTCGGCAACCCCGGGATCTACATCGAACGCTACGTCGACCGTCCGCGGCACGTCGAGGTCCAGATCCTCGGCGATCAGCACGGCACGATGCTCCACCTCTGGGAACGCGACTGCTCGACCCAGCGCCGGCACCAAAAATTGATCGAGGAGAGCCCTTCTCCGCGTCTTGCCCCGGCCACCCGCAAAGCAATGTGCGAGGCGGCGGTGCGGTTGGCGAAGGTCGCCGGTTACCACTCCGCCGGTACGGTGGAATTCATCGTCGATCAGCAGGGCAACTTCTACTTCATCGAAATCAACGCCCGGATCCAGGTGGAGCATCCGGTCAGCGAGATGGTCACGGGTATCGACTTGGTGAAGGCCCAGATCCGCATCGCCGCTGGAGAGAAGCTCGGTCTTGAGCAGAAGGACGTCGTCGCCCGCGGCCATGCCATCGAGTGCCGTATCAACGCCGAGGATCCCGCCGCCAACTTCCGCCCCTGCCCCGGTCGGATCGAGCAAATCATCGCCCCAGGCGGCTTCGGGGTGCGGTTCGACTCCCACGCCGCGGCCGGCTACGTCGTACCCCCGCATTACGATTCGCTGGTTGGCAAGTTGATTGTTCATCAGCCGACCCGCACCGAGGCAATCGCGACCATGATCCGGGCTCTCCGCGAACTGCGCATCCAAGGGATCAAGACGACCGTGCCGCTGCACCTCGACATCCTGTCGCATTCCGCCTTCCGAGACGCCGAGATCGATACGAAGTTCGTCGAGCGCTGGCTGGCTGGTTGAACACAGCTTGAAGCCCCGCCCGCCCCTGTGCCGAAGTCTGTTCCTGCCGCCAGAGTCCGGCACGGGGCTCTCTCCCTGTCGGTGCTTGGTTATTCCTCCCGCCTCCACTTCCCCTCCCGCCTCCACTTCCCCTCCCGCCTCCACTTCCCCTCCCGCCTCCACTTCCGCCCACATCGTTCGGAGACGCCATGAGCGAGTCCCTCTCCCGCCCCCCAAAGGCTTCCCACCAATTCCGCCGCGTGGCCATCCTTTTCGCTGGCGGGCCTGCCCCCGGTGCGAATGCCGTCATCTCCACCGCAGCGATCTCGTTCCTCCGCAACGACGTCGAAGTCATCGGCATGAAGCACGGGTACTCGTCGCTGGCCGAATTCTCTTCCGACAAACCGCTGGTAGAGGGGAAGGACTACGTGCGGATCACCCCCGAGTTCATCAAGCGGTCGCGCTCCAGTCAGGGGATTCTCCTCGGCACCGCCCGCACCAATCCCGGTCGGAATGTCTCGTCGCCTGCACACCTTGAGGACCCGATCCGCGTCAAGCCGCTGGCAAACGTCGATGCCGGCCTGCGGTCGCTCGGCGTTGAGGCGCTGGTCTCGATCGGTGGCGACGACACGCTCAAGACTGCCAACAAGTTCAAGCTCTACCAAGACCGGCTCCCCGCCGGAACGAAGAAGATCCCCGTCGTTCACCTCCCCAAGACGATCGACAACGATTACATGGGGATCGACTTCACCTTCGGCTACTTCACTGCTGTCGATACGCTCGCCGCCGAAATCCGCAATCTCCTCTACGACGCCGAGGCAGGGCGAGCCTACTACCTCTGCGAGACCATGGGGCGCAGTGCCGGTTGGCTCTCGTACGGCGCGGCCATCTCTGGCGAGGCGAGTTTGGTGATCAGCGTCGAGGATATCCACGGCCGGTACCGTGGCGAGGAGACGATCACCGCCCCTGACGGCTCTACCCGCATCAAGCCGGTGATGAACGTCGAGGAGGTTGTGGGACGGATCGTGAAGACGATGCGGGTCCGGGAGGAGAACGAAAACAAGCAATACGGCGTGCTCGTCCTTGCCGAGGGCCTGGCGGAGTATCTGCCTGCCAAGCAACTCGAAGGCATCCCCCGCGACGACCATGGCCACATCTCGATCTCCCACGTCCAGTTGGGGCGAATGTTCGCCAAGCTCGTGGCCGACGAATACAAGAAGCAGACCGGAAAATCACGCAAGGTGGTGGGACTGCAACTCGGCTACGAGGCCCGCTGTGCCCAGCCGCACGCCTTCGACATCATGCTTGGCAGTCAGTTGGGCGTGGGCGCCTACCGCGCACTAGCCGAGCGTGGGCTCAACGGCGTGATGGTCAGCGTGTCGGGGCAACTTGACCTCAACTACGTTCCCTTCGAGGAACTGGTCGATCCCAATACGCTGGTGACGGTGGTTCGCTATGTGGAACGCAACAGCGACTTCCATCGTCTGGCCCGGTTCCTCGAGACGTTCGTCAACGATTAGCAGGCCGCGAATCGACTGCCGGTGCTGTTCCGTGAGGAGGTCGCGAGAGGACACAATCCACGGACACTCGTGTCCCACGGGCTCGTCGTCAGACCGTCAGCGTCCCCTTCGTACTGGGAATCCCTGGCTGCCGGGGGTCGTGTTCGACGGCCATCCGAATCGCCCGGGCGGTGGCCTTGAAGACCGCTTCGGCAATGTGATGGGCATTGGCGCCGTGGTGCAGGATGGCGTGGACGTTGGCGCCCGCTGTGGCTGCGAACCCCTCCCAAAACACCTCCACCAGCTGCGTGTCGAAGGTGCCGATCGTCGGTACCGGGAACGGCACACGGAAGACCGTAGCCGCACGGCCGCCCATGTCGACCGCCGCCGTGACAAGCGTCTCGTCCATCGGCAGCGAGCAGTCGCCGTAGCGGCGGATGCCGCGGCGTTCGCCGAGAGCCTCACGGAATGCTTGGCCAAGCGCCCTGCCGACATCCTCCACGGTGTGGTGGCCGTCGACGTGCAGATCCCCCGCGCAGCGGATCGTCAGATCGACAAGCGAATGGCCTGCCAGCAAGGTCAGCATGTGGTCGAAAAATCCGAGGCCGGTGGCGATGTCGGCCTTCCCTGTCCCGTCAAGATTGAGCGCGAGCTCGATTGACGTTTCGCTGGTTTTGCGGGCGACGGTGGCGGTGCGTTGCATGGGGATTCCGGAACGGGAAACGGTCCTAGGTGGCGGCCAGGAGGCTCGTGAGCGTAGCGAGGAAGCGGTCGATTTCGGCGTCGGTGCCAACGGTGATCCGCAAGCCGTCCCCCCACCCGGCGTAGTGCATGTAGCGAACGAGGATGCCGCGGGACTTGAGCCCCTCGTACAACGGCCGATGGGGACGATCGGGGTGGGTGCACCAGACAAAGTTTGCCTGGCTCTCTTGGACGTGGAAGCCGAGGTCACGAAGCGCCGCGGTCAACCGCCCTCGGGTGGCGAGAATCTGGCTGCGGCACTCGTGCAGCCAGTCCTGATCAGCGATGGCTGCCGTCGCGGCGGCGATGGAAAGGGCATCGCAGTTGTAGGAATCCTTCACCTTCTCCAACTGGCGGATGATGGCCGGCTGGGCGACTGCGAAACCAAACCGCAGTCCCGCTAGGGCATACGACTTGCTGAAACTGCGGGTCACGATCACCCGCTCGTGGGAGCGGACCAGATCGAGGCAATTGCTGGCGGCGAAGTCGCCATAGGCTTCGTCGACAACCAGCGCACAAGGCATCCGTTCGGCCAGACGGGCGATTGAGTCAGGGGGGATGAGTGTCCCTGAGGGACTATTGGGATTGGCGATCACGGCCAGCCTCACCACATCGCCCGCAGCCGTGTGCGGCGCGGTAAAGGCATCGCTCAGCGACCAGTCACGCTCGAAAGGCACCTCCTCAAAGGGGGCCCCCTGGATGCCGGCGAGGGTCCGGTAGAGGATGTAACTCGGGGTCGGCATCCGCAACGCCGCGCCTGGTCCGACGAACGTGCGGACGAGGATCGTCAGCAGGTCATCGCTGCCGTTGCCGCAGAGAATCCAGTCGGGATCAATCCCCAGCACCGCCGCAGCCTGCTGGCGGAATCGGGTGGCGACAGGGTCGGGATACTTGGCCAGTGTCCGCCCGGCGAGTGCGGCGGTGACCGCCGCGGCCACGGCGGGGGACGGGGCGTAGGGGTTCTCGTTGGTGTTGAGTTTGATCCAGTCGCCCCCCTGGGGCTGCTCACCGGGAACATAGCCGGCCAGGGCCGCGATCGGCGCGCGGACGAGGGCCGCGGCTCGGGCGTCTGCAGCAGCCTGCGGCGACGGCGTTGGCGTGGGGGTGTTCATGCCGCGAGTCTACCTCACACCGGCCCCCGCACCTGGCTGGCGCTCACCGGCCGTGGATTAACTGCCGGCACTTGCTGCCCGAGGGGGTGGCGAGTGCGTCGCACGAGAAAACAGCAGTTTTTCCACGGAAAAAAGGGGATGGATGACTTTTTCCACGGGCCACGAGGTGCTCCGGCTTCAGGAGTGGCCGCTACAACCGCTGTGATCGTCGGCACCAGACCTCCCCGGGTCGACAGCAGCGACCGGCCGACGATACTGATGGCCCCCGCAGCCTCTTCCAGACCGGCCTGCGGTTCCCTCTTGGAGCGGCACTCATGGACGTGGTGTGGATCTTGCTGGCCAGCGGTGCTGGCGCCTGCTTCGCCCTCCAGGCATCGGCCAACGCCTCGCTTCGTGCCCACCTCCAGAGCCCGATCTGGGCAGCATTTTTCTCGATCTGCGGCACGATCATCACGGCCGCCACCGTGATGATCCTGCTCCGCCCCATGGCCCCCCTGCCAAGCGCCGCCCGGGGGGCACCGTGGTGGAACTGGATTGGCGGCCCGCTGGGGGCGTTGATCGTCCTCTCTGGGGCGGCGCTGGCTCCCCGGCTGGGAGCGGCGGCGTTCATCGCCGCGGTGGTTGGCGGGCAATTGGCCTGCTCGCTCCTCCTCGACCACTTTGGTCTGATGGACCTACCGCGGCAGGCCGTCACCCCAGGGAGGCTGTTGGGCGTGCTGCTCGTGTTCGCAGGGGTGGTACTGGTGAAGTTCCACTGAAGGCCCGATCAATCGCCTCTGCCTCGGCAATCGCTTCCTAAAGACACCACCGGGGTCCGGTAGTCTCCGGCTGGGAGGAGATTCACGGGGAAGAGCGGCTCTTTGTACAGATCGGCGGGAATCCTGTCGGCGATCGTGGCATGGAACTGCGGCAGTCGCGACCAGTGGAGTTTCGGCTTCACATGGTGCGCCGTGTGGAAGCCGAGGTTGCCGGTGAGGATGTTATAGGAGCGGTGAAGGATGTTGTGCGAGGCCCTGTAGGGGTCCTGGGTGTCGAGGCCAGCGTGATGGCAGTAGGTGTGCCAGCAGGTGATGACGTATCCGGCCACCATCGGGATCGCGAACACCAGCAGGGCGTTCAACCAATTCCAGGCAAAGGCCGCCGCCAGCAGGAGGAGCACCACCAATCCCATTCCGAAGAAGCCCGCTTGGTAGCGAGGGTATCTGCGGGCCACCTGGAACGCCCGCAGGTACCCGGTGAGGGCGATGGTGATGGTGTATTCCAACTCCCCCATCGTCGATCCGTCACGCCGCTTCCAGGCCGATTCGTCCTTCGACTGATCGAGGTAGTTGACGTGATGACCGAGAACGTGATGCAGTACCCAGGCATTGGTGGTGATGCCGGTGTGGAAGGCGTAGACCAGTTCCAACAACCGGTTGAGCAGCGGTTGATGAAACGTGAAGAGATGTTGGTGGTGATGATTCCAGGAGCAGATGCAGGCCTTGGGGCCGATGGCCACCAGCAGCCAGGCACCCAGCACCCAGATGCTCTGGGCGGAGAAAAACACCACCACATCGAGCAGCGTGAGCGAGACAATGCAGAGCACCGGAAGGAGATCTTCTCGATGGCGGAACACGTTCATAGCAGGGGGCAATACAAGGGTTCGGGGACATCGGACTACTCGCCTGATCCTACCCTCTTCCGGCGGAAGCCCGAGGGGGGCAAAGGCAATCCCGGCAGGAGGCGTTTTTCAAGGCCCCACTAAACCGGTGACTCCGACACCTCAAAGCCCTTGCGGTACTCCTTCGAGAGCCAGCCGTTGGCAGCCTGATCGTTGGTCACCAGCCCTGTCGCCGGGTCGTACTCGATCGGCACCCCGGCTCGGTAGGCCACGCTCCCCAAGAGCACCGTCTCCGTGAACGGCGCCGCGTAGGAGAACGGGCTTCCCGTCCGCGACCCTGTCTTGCAGGCCTCGATCCACTGCCGGTGGTGCCCCGGTGATTCCAACAGCGACGGTGGCGGGGGGACAAAATCCTTGAACTGCTCCTCGGGCAGCAGTCTTGGCAGGCCGTCGTGAGCGATCGCAATCCGCCCCTGCGTGCCCACGAACAGCGATCCATTCATCGGCAGATCCGCCGCCACCCCCACTGGAGCCTTTGTCTCCCCCTCGTACCAGTGGAGTTTTACCGGCCCACGCTTTCCCCGCGCAGCGAATTC
This sequence comes from Planctomycetota bacterium, assembly GCA_003669605.1. Classification (GTDB taxonomy): domain Bacteria; phylum Planctomycetota; class Planctomycetia; order Pirellulales; family UBA1268; genus QWOP01. The sequence goes on along the minus strand of QWOP01000085.1, from coordinate 71,020 downwards.
GTACGTTGTCTGCATCCAAGTCGGCGCACTGTCGGGATTCGGTGCCGGGCCCTGGGAGGAAACCCGCACCGGCCCGGCAAGATTGAGCCCCCAGAACGCCGGATCGGCAAGGTGGATCGCCATGTCGCCGACGGCGCCGCAGCCGAAATCCCACCACCCCCGCCATTTGAAGGGCACGTAGGCCGGATCGTAGGCCCGGTTCGCAGCCGGACCGAGCCACAAATCCCAGTTGAGATCGGACGGCACTGGCTGCCCCCCCTGGGGCGCCTCGATTCCCTGCGGCCACCACGTGCCGGGCCGGTCGGTGATCACATGCACATCGCTCACCTGCCCGATTGCCCCCGCACGAAGCAGTTCCACCAGCCGCAGATAGCCGGGGTGCTCGTGGTTCTGCGTCCCCATCTGCGTTGCCACACCCTTCTGGGCGGCGATCTTCGCAACTAACCGCGCCTCTGCGACGGTGTGCGTGAGCGGTTTCTCGCAGTAGACATGGAGGCCACGCTGCAGCGCCCGGACCGTGGCCGGGGCATGGTGGTGGTCGGGGGTGGAGATGACGACGGCGTCGAGTTTCGCCTCGGCGAGCATCGCTCGATAGTCGGCGAAACGCTCTGCCGCCGGAAACCTGCCGCCGGCCGCTGTCAGCCGCTGCTCATCGACATCACACAGCGCCACGATGTTTTCGCCGGCGACGGCGTCGAGATTTGCCCCTCCGCGGCCACCGACGCCGATGATGCCGATATCGAGCCGATCGTTGGCCCCGAGGACGCGCCGGCCACCGAGCGAGAGCGTGAACAGGGCCGGGCCAGCGCTCGCGGCAGCGCGGAGGAGCAGGCGGCGAGAAAGAGACGATGCCATCGGAAAACACTCCGGGATTGGTGTCTGGGTGCTGCCGGCCCCGTTGGCCGACCGATTAACGCTGCTCGATCCGGTACAGGGCCTTGTCTGTCCTGAGGAAGATCGCGCCACCGACAGCGATGGGGGTCGCCATGATCTCGCCGTCGAGATGGTTGGTCGCCTCAACACGGAATTCCTCTCCCGGGGCAAGGACGAATGTCTCCCCTTCCCGGTTCCCCACATAGATCCACCCGTCAGCGAAGAGCGGCGACGAGCAGAAGTTGCCCCCCAGTCGCTCGCTGAAGTGAACGTCGCCCGAGTGGGCATCGACGCAGGTTGCCACCCCCTTGTCGCTGACCATCAGGATTTCGTCGCCCACCAAAAGCGGCGAGGGGATGTTGGGGACGCTCTTCTTGACGCGCCAGACGATCTCGGGCAGCGCGCTTCCGGAGGGGAGTTTCACCGCCAGCAGTTCCGGCTGCATGAAACTGGTGCTGATATACGCCATTCCGTGGCCGACAATCGGCCGCGGCACGACCGAGAACCCGAGCACTCCATAGGCCTGCTTCCAGAGTTCGCGGCCGTCGGCGGGATCATAGGCATAGAGCCAGTCGGCACCGGTGGAGAGGAGCACCGTCCGGCCATCGATCTCGGCAAGTAAAGGAGTGCCGTAGGCCTTCTTGAGCTGTGGTTCGGGATTGCGTTCCCCCGATCGCTCCGTCTTCCACGCCACCGCACCGCTGCCAGTGTCGAGGGCCACGATGTACTGCTGATCGCTGCCGTCGCAATCGAAGATCAATCGATTCTCAAACAGCACTGGCGTTCCACCAGCGCCATTTTCGTGACGGATCTTCTGGAGCACGTGGGTCCAGAGGATGTTTCCCGTGGCGGCATCGACGCAGGCAGTGCCGTTGGCGCCGAAGTGGCAATAGAGACGCGTTCCCTCAAGCGTCACCTCGAGGATCGGCGACGGTGAGGCATAGGAATTGAGTGAATGGATCGGGTCGGGCTCCGACTGGCGGAGGAGTTCGACGTCGTGGAGCACCTTCCCAGTCTCCGCCTCCAGGCACACTGCCCGCAGGCTCACCGGCCCCGAGACCTGGAGCCCGTCTGAGTTTTCGACCTTGGCGAGCCGCTCCTGTTTCTCTCCCTCGGTGATCGGCGATTCAACCGCCGTCGTCAGCCACAGCCGGCCATCGGCCAGCACCGGGCTCGACCAGCCCTTGCCCTCGATCGGCGTCTTCCAAACGACGTTGTCGGTTTCGCTCCAGGTACGGGGGAGATCCTGCGCCGCCGTGGCGTGCCCCTGGCCGCCAGGCCCGCGCCACTGGTTCCAGGCAGGCAGAGCCTCGGCCCCAACCACACCAACGTCCGCGCCGCCGCAGGGCAGCAGTCCCACTGCCAGCACCACCAATCGGACAACTGCCCTGCCAGTCTGTCGCATCGTGACTCCTAGAAATCGGCTCAGCATGAAACGAAAGCTCCCGGCCGGTTAGCGGCCCGTCTCCCTGAAAGGAAGCTCCCCCTGGCCCCGGGGCGGAAGGCCCGGCTGGGGACCGCTGCGCTGGTAGACACGCACATAGTCGACCTCCATTTCCGCCGGAAACGGAGTGGTGGCATCGGGGTTACCGAGAAACTTTCCACCGACGGCGAGATTGATCACCACCTGGAACGGTTTGTCGAAGGGCGCCGGCCAAGGGTTGAGATCGGCCTCGCCTGTGGGGACCACGCCCCCTGTGGCGTCTGCCCGGCTTGTGCTCCACCAGAAGTTCATCGTGGCGTAGCGTTTTCCATCGACCTCCCACAGCATCTCACCGGGATTCCATTCGAGCGCATAGACGTGGAAGTCGGCGATTGAGCCTGATGCAAAGAAGTGCTCGCCGACGGTGAATGTATTGGCAGGCCAGCGGCCACCGAAGTGGAGCGCTCCCTGGATCCGCTTCGGCTCCTGCCCCTTCGCCTCGAGAATGTCGATCTCCCCTGATGCCGCCCAGGCGGCATAACTTTCTTTCTCCGGAAGCAACCAGAGTGCCGGCCAGATCCCCTGCCCCGTCGGCAGTTTCGCCCTGAACTCAAACCGGCCGTAGGTCTGACTGAAGAGATTTTTGCCATCCTTCCGCCGCGTGCGAAGCCGGGCAGAGGTGTACCCGAAGCCATCGCGGGATTCTTTCAGCGCCCGGATGTGAAGCGACCCATCCTCAACAAAGACATTGTCAGGATCGCGCGAGTAGTACTGGAGCTCGTCGTTCCCCCAGCCCGAGATCCACTGTCTGGCGTCGTAGTTGTAGAAGCCGTTGCCAAGGTCGAATCCCCACTTGGCGGCGTCGATTTCAGCGCCATCGAACTCGTCGTTCCAGGCGAGTGTCCAGCCGGGAATTTCACGATCCACCGGCGGCGGATCGGTGGCCATTCCTCCCCTCATCCCGCCCAGCAGTGCCACAATCACAGCCCACGCCACGCCCCCCGGCAGAGAGATACTTGACCAGCGGGGAAGGCTCCTCTGCATGATGGACTCCTGGAGAATTACAAAAGCGCCGCAGCGGCTGCCGATTCTACCCTGCTCTCAAGCCTCATCGAGGCCGGGGGCCACGCGGGGCAGAATCACAATCAACAACGTCGCGATCGGCCCCAGAAAAAGCGAGCACAACCACCACAGCAAGCCGTTGCGGTGCTTCGTCTGAGCGAGTCCGGCGTTGATCAAGGCCAGCGTTCCCCAGCCGATATAAAACGGAAACTGATCGTTCATGCCTTGCCGCTCCTCACTTCCACGCTTCGCCTGTGGGCAGTCAGTCCTTCAATGTCCGCCACCACCGCGATGTCGGCGGCCATTCCCCTGAGATCTTCCTCCGCGAGGTGAATCACGCTCCCTCCACGGAGGAATTCGTTGGCAGACAGCCCCGCGGCAAACCGAGCGGTGCCTCCGGTGGGGAGAACATGCGATGGACCGGCGGCGTAATCGCCCGCCGCCACTGGGCTCCATGGTCCGAGGAAAGCCGCGCCGGCGTGACGGATCGTGGCCAGCGTCGCCTCGGGATCAACGGTGTCGATGGAGAGATGTTCCGGTGCGATTTCATCGGCCAGCCTTGCCGACTCCGCGTCATCGTGGGTGACCACGATCCCGCAGAACCTCTCCAGGCTGTCGCGTGTGAGATCCGACCGCTCGAGCACCGCAAGCCTGCGGAGCAGCGCCTCCGCCACGGCATCGGCGACAGCAAGTGAAGCCGTCAGTAGGATCGCTGATCCTGGCGAGTGCTCCGCTTGGGCAAGCATGTCGGCGGCGATAAACTCCGGGCGTCCGTGGGCATCAGCCACGATCACGATCTCGCTGGGACCGGCGATCGAATCGATCGACACCCTCCCAAACACATGCTGCTTGGCAAGTGCCACGAAGAGGTTGCCGGGACCGACAATCTTGTCGACGCGAGCAAGCCCCTCGAAGCCTTCTTTGGCCGGCAGGCCATGGGCCAGCGCCGCCACGCCCTGGGCGCCGCCACAGCGGAGCACCTTGGTGATCCCCAACTCGTGACAGGTAGCGAGGACATGCCTGTTCTCGGAGCCGTACTTGGTCGGCGGCGCCACGACGACGATCTCGCCGACCCCCGCCACCTGGGCCGGGACGACGGTCATCAGCAGCGTCGAGGGATAGGCCGCGGCGCCGCCGGGAACGCAGACCCCCACGCGATCCAGCGGCACATACCGCTGACGGAGCGATCCACCGCCGGCCAGTGGCACGCTCACATCACTCGCGAGGATCGCCCGCTGAAACCGCTCGACATTGGCACCGATCCGCCGCACCGATTCGAGAAACCCGCTCTCCACCGAGCGGTGGGCCGCAGCGAGGGCCTGGGGAGTCACGAATAAATCGCCGCGGGGAATCGCGATCCCGTCGATCCGGAGGGTGTAGTCGAGCACCGCATCGAGCCCCGTGGCGGCCACATCGGCGCAGATCCGCTCCACGACAAGCCTCGGCGAGAGTGGTTCGCCGAAGACATCAATCGTCTTTTGCCTGCCGGCGGGGCTGATCATGTCTCCATGAGAGACCAGTTTGCCGCGGAGGGCGTCGAGGCGGGCCCGGCCATTGGGTTGGGCAAGATCGATGCGGGCACAGGGCCCGGCGTCGGAAGGGGTCATGCGGAGAATTGTTTTCCGGGGAGTGTCCGGGGCCGACGGGGGCGAATCAAAAGGTTCTTGCTGGGGACTCGAATCCTGCGAGGACTGACTACCTGGAAAAAAGCATCAGCAGAAATGCATCAGCGGCGGACGGCAGCGAGCAGCGGAATTCCACCGCGGTCGCGAAAACGCTGGGCGATCCAGTTGTCAGCCTGCCCGTCACCGGCCGCAATCTCTCCGGGAACCGCGGCAAAGATCCGACCGAGAATTTTTTCGCTGCGGAGGGCAAGTTGCGATCGTTCCTGGCGGCCGCCAGGAACAGCCGTACCAACGAACACCGGATCGCGTCCCGGGGCGCGATCGCTGGCAGATTCGTCCGCCAAACGTCGGTCGATGGCCACTGCCCTGTCGAGCGCCTTGGAAGCGGCATCGGGCTTCCCGGCAGCCGAAAGCGCGATCGCCTGGCGGATGAAGATTTCGGGCAGGTCGGTGGCGATGAGCGCCGCACGCCGGTAGGCGTCGATCGCGGCAGGAAGCTTCTTCGGGTCGGCGATGGCAGCACGGAGGTGCCGGTCACCGATGGTCACGAGGCGTTCGGCGCGGGAGCGAACTTTTGAGTTGCTCGTTCGGATAGCCAACTGCACGGAAGCATCAATCGGGGAAGCCCCCAGTTGGCCGCGGCCAAAGGCCGGTTCCGGGAACGCCGGCCCTTGGCGAAGGCCTCCGGCCGGGGAGCGGAGCGGGGCCGACGCGATCAGACGCGGAGCCGGTGATCCTTGCGATACAAATTGGGGGTAGATCGCGGCGCGGGTGCCGGCGAAGGCAGGAGCGAAACCGATCGCCATCAACGGCGGACAGGCAAACACCGGTGGTCCCCACCACGGAGAGCCCCAGCCATTCCCGGCCCAGTAGGGTGGTCCGCCGTACCAAAAAGACGGTCCCCCATACCAGCCTCCAGAGGCCCCACAGGGCCCCAGCCAGGGGCCACCGACGAGCATCGAACCAGAAAAGAACTGGCCGCCGCCACCGACGAAGGAGTTGCCCCAGGCAACCCGGCTCACCCCGCCGAAGCCGCCGAAGCCAAACCGTGGTCCCCCAAACCCGAAGCCGGGGCCACCCCAACCGCCAAAGCCATGGTGCCAACCGCCGAAGCCATGCCCCCACCCACCGAAACCACCATGATGGTGGCCATGATGGTGGCCATGGTAGGCCGCGGCAGGGCCGGCTAGCGTGCCTGCAAACAATCCGCATAGCAACACAAGCAGCACGATTCGCCGCGCCGATCTGGCCAGAGTCCGTAGCGCTGTCTGCACCATGAAAAGCCTCCTCCCGCATCTCGGAAGATTTTTGCCGCTGCCGAGTGATTCTACAGGGCAGCGGCTCGGTGGAGCGAGAGATTGGCCCCGCCCAGGGAAAATCGGCGGCGATTGGCCTGGGCACAGCGGGAGTTGTCAGGCGGGCGATGGTTCCGGGGGCCGGGGGCCAAACCCCATATCGGCTTGGCCCAGGAGACGACGCAATGCCGTGGTCGCCACCTCACCAAACTGCCGCGGCGGCACCCGCCACAGGGCGGGATTCATCAATTCCACCGCCACTCCCCCGGCATAGGAGATCTCGGCGAGCCGGCGGAGCAGGTCGTCCGGGGGCGCGGCGCCCTCGCCGGGGAGGATCCGGTCGGCGTCGCTGGCCATCTCCCGCGGGACATCGGCGATGTCGGAGAGCTGCACATGGGCGAGGTTCTCAGCGGAGAGGAGCCTGAGGTCGAGCGGCTTGCTCGGGCCCACGGAGTAGTGATACCAGTCGAGGCACAACCCCAAGCCTGGGTGGCCAACATCCTCCACCAAGGCCACCGCCGACTGGAGGTTGTTGGGGAATGTCGCCCGGGCGTCGAACTCCAGCGCCAGCCTCACCCCACTGTCGGCCGCCCGCCGGGCCGATTCGGTCAGGCTGGACGACAGCCTACCCAGGTCGGTTGGAGACAGTGGCCCGAAGGCATCCCCCGCCAGCACCAGCACCGGGATACCCAAACCCTGGCACAACTCCAGACGGTGCTCAAAGAGCGCCCAATGTTCGCGGCGGGCATCCCCTTGGGCCGTCAGCAGCCCCCCCTGGTAACTCGCCGCCAACGGCTGGACCGCGTGGATCTGAAAGAGTTCGCGAAGCGCCTCTGGCGAGTGGGCCTCCAGATACTGCTCGGCATGCCCCAGCCAGAGGTCGACATGGTCGCAGTGACCAGCGGCGTAGTCGGCCACGATCGTGCCCAGTTTGGCATCGAGCGAGCAGACGGTTCCCAGGGCAGGCTTCATTGCAGACGTTCCCGGAGCAGGGCCACGACGTCGCCGACAGCGATCCGGTCTTGGGTGAGGGTGTCGCGGTCGCGGAGGGTCACGGTGCCGTCGGTGAGGGTCTTTCCGTCGACCGTCAAACACCACGGGGTGCCAGCCTCGTCCTGGCGGGCATAGCGCCGCCCCACAGATCCTTTCTCGTCGTACATCGCCGCCATGTGAGGCTTGAGCCGGCGGTAGAGGTCGATAGCCACCTCCGGCATGCCGTCCTTCTTCACCAGCGGCAGGATCGCCACCTTGAGCGGAGCCAGGCGCGGATGGAGTTTGAGAACGGTGCGGCTGCGCGGCTTGCCATCCTCGTCGGGCACCTCGTCCTCGTGGAAGGCGTCGCAGAGGAAGGCAAGCACAGCCCGGTCGGCGCCCGCCGAAGGCTCGATGACATGCGGCACAAACCGTTCACGCGTGAGATCGTCGAAGTAGGAGAGGTCCTTGCCGCTCCCCCGATGCCGCGGCTTGCCATCCGCCCCCTGCTCGACGACTAAGCTTCCATCCTGACGGACGAGTTTCCCTTCCATGTGGCTGCGGAGGTCGAAGTCGCCGCGGTGGGCGATCCCCTCGAGTTCGCCAAACTCGCCCGGGGCGAGGAACGGAAAAGCGTACTCGATGTCGGCGGTGCCTACAGAGTAGTGGGAGAGCTCGTCGGCATGGTGTTCGCGAAGTTGGAGTTTGCCTGCGGTGAGCCCGAGGGAGAGATACCACTGCCAGCGGCGGTCGCGCCAGTAGCGGTACCAGTCGGCCGATTCGGCGGGCTTGCAGAAGAACTCAATCTCCATCTGCTCAAATTCGCGCGAACGGAAGGTGAAATTGCGCGGCGTGATCTCGTTGCGGAAGCTTTTGCCGATCTGGCCAATGCCGAAAGGCACCTTCACGCGCGAGGTGTCGACGACGTTTTTGAAATTCATGAAGATCCCCTGCGCCGTCTCCGGCCGCAGGAAGGCCCGGTCGTCGTCGTTGCCTGCCAGGGCACCGATCCGGGTCTCAAACATGAGGTTGAACTCGCGGGGCGCAGTGAGCGTGCCCGGTTCGCCGGCATCAGGCCCCACGGCGTCGGCGAGGGTCACCGTGCCTGCATGTACGGCAGTGGCGAGCGACTCGAGCCCCGTGAGCCATTCGATCTCTTCGATCTGCTTGGCCCGCAGGCCAAACGTTTTTTGTGCCCGGGTGACACAGTGGGGGAGGGCGTCGTCGCCGGACTGATCGGTGACCACGAACAGTTTCTTCCCCCGGTGGGATGCCCAGCGGCCGTGGAGGTGGTCGAAGCGGTAGCGTTTCTTGCTTTCGCGGCAGTCGATCATCCAATCATGAAACAGATCGAAGTGGCCCGAGACCTTCCAGACCTGCGGATGCATGATGATCGTGCAGTCGAGCCCGGCCATCTCGTAGGGCTGCGGAGCACCGGCCGGGGCTGCCAATTCATCGTGGCCCGCGATCATGTCGTGCCACCAAGCCTCCTTCAGATTGCGCTTCAGCGACACTCCCAGCGGCCCGTAGTCCCAGAAGCCATTGAGGCCGCCGTAGATCTCACTCGATTGGAAGATGAAGCCCCGCCGCTTGGCAAGCGATACGATCTTGTCCATCCGCGACTGGTCATTCGGCTTGTCCATGGCATCCTGGGCAGAAAGGGGCTGATGGAAGGGCAAGCCGGGAGTGTAGTGGCACCGCTCGGCCGCGGTCCACATCATCCGCGCCCCACAGAGCCCGCCCCAAAAGTCATCCCTGGGGTTTTTCTCCTGGAAACAATGCAGTGAAACCCTGCCGTTTTCTCCTCGCGTTGCCCTCGCGACCGCTTCGTGCCGTCGTTTCAGGCAATGGATCGAAGCCGGCTAGCCGGCTGTAAACCAACCGCTGCCGACGTCGAGCACCGGCACCACACTCAGCGAGTCGATCTGCGCGGCGCTGGCCAGATCGGTTCCCATCCCGATCGCCAGCAGATTTTTCCCTCCGCGCGAGGCCATCATGGCTCGCTCGAGGGCCGTAAAAACGCCCTCCCCTGCATCCCCCGGCGGGGCATCGCCAATCACATCGCGGAACGCCTCCAGCGCCCGCCCAGCCGCGGCATCGAGGGAATGCAGTGGCCCTGCCGCATCGAGGATCGCCCCTGCGCCAAGGATGTCCTCCTCGGAGACGAGGCCATCGGTGCCGGCGCACACCAAGTGAATCCGGCGTGACGCCCCCCCGCCCGCGACGGCCCTGGCGACTGCCTCTGCGGCCACCGCCCGGCGGTTGAGCAGTGCCCCGATGAGGATCGCGGCGGCGTCTGAGCAGGCATCGACTGCCAGCGTGCCATTGGTGGTGGTGGTCACGATCCGCCGGCCACCGATCCGCTCCCGGGAATATTCCCGGGGGGAATTCCCCAGGTCAAAGCCCTCGATCCGCAGTCCCCCGCGTTCGCCCCCCAGCAGGCAAGCCGCTTCGCCAGCAGCGGCGGCGAGACGGCGGGCCTCCTCGGGGGTGCAGACGGTTTTCACGGCCCTAGCCCCGTGGGAAAGTGCGGTGATGATCGTCGTTGAGGCTCGAAGGACGTCGATCACCACGGCGATCCCTCCCGCGGTGGCCTCCGGCGGCATACCATGAAAGCATTCGTGGCAATGCCACTCCACCCGGGTCATACGGCCTCCTCGAATCCCTGCTATCGTCTCCGCCCGGCGGCGTATCGCCAGTCACGCTCTGGCGCTCTCCCGCTCAAAACCAAATCCGCCACCCTCCCAGACGCACACTGCCCGCGATGGAACAAGCCCCAACCATAGAGCCACGGCACACCACCGGCAATTCCGCTGCGGTCGACAAAAGTGGCACCAAGGTGCGGGGGATGTTCGCCGAAATCGCCCCCCGCTACGACCTCGTCAACCGAATCCTCTCTGGGGGCATCGACGTCTGGTGGCGGTATGTGACGGTGCGACGGGCACCGCCGCCCCCCCGAGGGGGCGCCATGCTCGACGTCTGCACCGGGACAGGCGACTTGGCACTGGCGTACGCCGAAAGGGCCGCTGCTGTCGGTTCGTCGCAGAGTAACGATAGTCCGGGGCTGCGAATCGTGGCCAGCGACTTCTGCCTGCCAATGCTGACTCGTGGCATGGAGAAGGGAGCGAAAAGACATCCGGGGATCGAATGGGTCGAGGCCGATGCGATGGATCTCCCCTTCCCCACGGCGACCTTCGATCTGGTGACGGTGGCCTTCGGCCTGCGAAACATCGCCGACACCTCCGCAGGACTGGCAGAGATGGCACGGGTCTGCAAGCCCGGAGGGAAGCTCGCGATCCTTGAGTTTTCCCTGCCGGCAAGCGCCGTGGTGCGGTCTGCCTACCTCTGGTATTTCCGCAACGTCCTGCCGCGGTTGGGAAACGCCGTGGCCCGCAATGCCTCCGATGCCTACACCTATCTCAATCGCAGCGTTGAGGACTTTCCCTCGGGGGAGGCGTTGGCGAGCCTCGTACGAACAGCCGGTTTTCCCACAGTCGTGCAGGTGCCCCTCTCGCTGGGCATCGCCACGCTCACGATCGCCACCCGGGCAGACGCCTTGCCCGCCATCCATCCCGGACGCTGACCGTGTCACACGACCACCATCCACCCGCCTTGCCCCTCGTGGTAGCGATCACCGGCGCCTCCGGGGCGGTGTATGCCGTGCGGTTGCTGGAGGTGGTGCTCGCCGCCGGCCGCGACGTCCACCTCTCGATCAGTCCGGCCGGTCGGGCGGTGATCCTCCAGGAGCTCTCCCGGAACATCGATCTCGACCGCTTCGACCCGGCGGTGCTCCTTGGAACCTCCCTGGATGCGATGCCGGCAACACCCGGCCGTCTCCATTACCACCACCACCGCGATCTGATGGCACCCATAGCCAGCGGTTCGTTCCTCACGCAGGCGATGGTGATCTGTCCGTGCAGCGGCGGCACGCTGGCCGCGGTAGCCCACTCCTTGGGGGAGAACCTCATCCATCGGGCGGCCGAGGTGCACCTCAAGGAACGGCGCCGGCTGGTCGTCGTTCCCCGGGAGACTCCCCTCTCGCTGCCACAGTTGAAAAACATGCAGGCCATCCACGAGGCCGGCGCCGTCGTGCTCCCAGCGGCACCGGGGTTCTACGCCGGCGCCCGCACGATCCCCGATCTGGTCGATTTTCTCGTCGCCAGGATCTGCGACCAGCTGGCCGTACCCAACACACTCATGAAACGCTGGGGTGAGGATGGCCGATGACCGCGGGATGGCGATGACGGCAACGGGGGTCCGCCCGTACCTGGAACTCGTCCGCTTCAGCCACACGATCTTCGCCCTTCCGTTCGCTGTCATGGCGGGCTTGGTAGCGTTGCGGATGGGGGGCGATCTGGGCGGGGTGACGGGGAGCACCGGAGCATGGCTGCGGGCCGGACTGGGGATTCTTCTGTGCATGATCACCGCCCGGACCGCGGCGATGGCCTTCAACCGCCTCGTTGACCGCTCGATCGACGCAGCCAATCCAAGAACGGCCTCGCGTCACCTGCCACGCGGCGACCTGGGGGTGGGCGAGGTGTTCGCTCTGGTGGTGGCTTCCTGCACCGCGTTCCTCGCCTCGACACTCCTTTTTCTCCCCAACTGGCTGCCGATGGTGCTCTCGGTGCCAGTGCTCGCTTGGCTGCTGGGATACAGCTACGCCAAGCGGTTCACGATGCTTGCCCACCTCTGGCTCGGAGCGGCGCTGGGGATGGCGCCGGTCGCCGCATGGATCGCACTCCGCGGCTTGGTGGTGCTCCGCGAACCGGCCGACCTGCTGCCGGCGGTGGTCCTCGGCTTGGGCGTGATGACCTGGGTGGCAGGGTTTGACATCATCTATGCCTGCCAGGACGCCGGCTTCGATGCCGACCACGGCCTGCATAGCATTCCCGCTCGGCTGGGGGTGGCACGAGCCCTGCGGTTGGCGGCGGTGCTGCATCTGATCACGGTGCTGCTCTTGGCCCTTCTGCCGCTGGTCGTGCCGGCGTTGGGGAGCGTGTATGCGGGAGCCATGGTGGTGATCGCGGGCCTCCTTCTCTGGGAACACTGGATCGTCCGCCCAGATGACCTCTCACGCGTCAATCAGGCGTTCTTCAACGCCAACGCCACTATCGGCATGATTCTCCTGGTAGCGATCGCCGTCGATCTCTGGGCCTGACCTGTCGATTGCAGAGGCGTGACGGGTGTTTAAGGTGGGGCCGCACCGGGGAATCGACCAGCCTCCGGCATTCCCCCCTCCATCGCCACGAGGCAGGCCCACACCTCGGCGTCTGCCGCGCCCTCCACAAACCGCTCCAACCCCTCAATGCCGAGGGCGAACTGTCCCAGGGCCCGGCTCCGCTTGGCGATCAGGCTCCGCCGTCGGAGGCGTTCGAAGTTCGCTTGATCGCGGTAGCCGTCGCCATACACCCGGCGCAGCCACTCCGCGCCCCGAACCTTGAGTGCCGGCTGCACCGGGCCGGAAGCCCCCCACCCTGCGCACGAAACCGGCTTGACGACAATCCCTTCGCCCCCCCCCAGACAGAGCGCGTGCCACCAGGCAATTGCCCCGGCTACTTCAACCGGCCGGGTGAGATCGACGAGCCTGTGGGGGGTGACGACGAGGCTGCCGTCCCCCTCGGCGACGAGCCGGGCGAGTTGTCCTAGATGCCAGGGATGGTCGCGATCGAAGAAGGTCCTCCTCTCCGCAGCCAGGAGGTGAAAGAGCACCACCTGGAAGGGACGCGTCGCCGCGGCCAGCGGTTCCCCGAGCAGTTCGCCGTCGAGGCACAGCCAATCGGTGTCGAGATCACGCCACACTCCCGCGGCCTCCGCGGCGACGCCAAACTCCCCGAGCAGCGTCTGCTCGGCTGCCGCAGGAAGGAACCTTCTGCCAGCACGGGAATGGATCACGCCCAGGGCATCAGCGCCGAACCGTCGCCGGGCGGCTGCCCGGTCGCGGCAGAGGATCACCACCACACGCACGCCGGAGTGTTTCTCCTCGCACACCACCCGCCGCAGCCCTTGCGAGGCGTAATGGGCAAAAGCCCCCAGAGGGTGCTCTAACCCGTCGGCGGTCCGGCCGGGATCGCAGGCAGACATCGTCGGCGGAAGATGGATCAACCAGCGACCAAGCGGAGCAGGCTTGTCGGCTGCGGGATCGGCAGGCGGACGGCCCCCGTTGGATGTCGGGCTGGCCCCGGAACGAGCATCATCCGGAGAGGAAGCGGCGGCAAGAATCTCCACGGCCCGCCGACGGAGCACCCGGATGGCGTCGGTGGCGGTCCCCTGCGGCAGGGGCACTGCTTCGGCCGTCGGTTCGCGCTGTGCCCGCAACGGCAACGCGCCGCGGGCCGAATTCCCCCACGTGCCGCCGGCCGTCACCGCCACGAGTTCCCGCTCCGGCCAACGCAGCGCGGTGAGCCGGCCACCGTACACGCAGCCGGTGTCGATGCAGAGGGTGTTGTGAAACCACTCTGGAATTTCTACCGGAGTGTGGCCGTGGACCACAGCGGCAGCACCGTGGTAGTCATTCGCCCAGTCAGTCCGGACCGGCATGCAACGGGAGTCGAAGGCTCCGGTGTACGTTCCATGGATGGCGGCTTCGCGGGCGGCGGCGGAATCGACTCCATGCAATGCCTCCTCCAGACCGGCATGTGCCACCACCAGTCGCCCCCCGTCAAGCGCGAGGTGTCCGGGCAGCGATTCGAGGAAGGCCAACACCTCCATCCGCTCTGCGTGGGGGCGGGAGGCGAACTGCTCGAGCGATTGCTCCAGTCCGTGCCCCGGTTCGACGGGGATCCCGCGGAGTGCCTCGGCGAGGCGGACGTCGTGGTTTCCAGCCACACAACAGCCCCGGCCCTCCCTCACCAGCCGCATCACCCGCTCCAAGACAGCCGGCGTGGCCGGGCCACGGTCCACCAGGTCGCCCACGAAGACCAGCATCCGGCCGCTGTGCGGGGAGAACGGATCGCCGTGGCCGAGGAGCCGCAGCAGTTCGGCCAGCTCGGCATCGCAGCCGTGGATATCGCCGATGATGTCGTAAGCCGTGGGCATGCAACTGGGGCGGGAAAGCCGCCCGAAGGCGACTGGCAGGGGCTTCGAAAACCGGCGCGGAACGCGTTGCCCTACGATACCCCGTTCGCCTCCCGGGCGTCGGCTGGGGAGCCAGTCTGCCGGCAGCAATCGCTATTTTAAGGCGCGGATTCCCCGAAGTTTGGCAGACGTGTTGCTGAAACAGGCCGGCTACGGTTACCTCTCAAGTGTCGTGTTCGCTCCACCAGCCCGGAGGCCTCCCCATGATCCGTGCCGCCACCCCATCCCTGGAACCGGTCCGCGCCAAGGTCGAGGCCGGCGTGCGTCTGGATGCCGCCGAGGCGGAAATGCTCTGGGACGAACGGATTGATCTCCACGAACTCGGTGCCCTGGCCAACCGTGTCCGGGAGCGAAAAAACGGCAACCGCGGCTTCTACAACATCAACACCCATCTCAACCCCACCAACGTCTGCGTCTACCGCTGCACGTTTTGTGCTTTCCGTGCCGATCTCCGCGACCCCCGGGGCTACGTCATGGGGGACGAGCAGATCCTTGCCCGCGGCCAAGAGGCAGTCGACGCCGGCAGCACGGAGATGCACATTGTCGGCGGTCTTCACCACCAAAAAGACTACGACTGGTACCTGAACATCATCCGTCTCCTCCACGACCACTATCCCTGCCTGCATCTCAAGGCCTGGACTCCGGTGGAGATCAACTGGTTCCAGCATCTCACCAAGCGATCGGTGCGGGAGATTCTCGTCGAACTGCGTGATGCCGGGCTGGGGAGCCTCCCCGGCGGCGGGGCGGAGATCTTTCATCCCGAGGTCCGCGACCGGATCTGCGAACACAAGGCCGATACCGCGGCCTGGTTCGATGTCCACCGCACGGCTCATTCACTCGGCCTGCGGAGCAACGCCACCATGCTCTACGGCCACATCGAGAACGCCTTCCACCGCACCGACCATCTTCTCCGTCTCCGCCAACTGCAAGACGAGACCGGTGGATTTCAAACTTTCATTCCGCTCGCTTTCCATCCCGACAACACCCGCCTCTCCCACATCCACAAGCCGACGGCGGCGATGAGCCTGCGGACGATGGCGGTGTCGCGGTTGGTGCTCGACAACTTCGACCACGTGAAGGCCTACTGGATCATGCTCGGCATCGGCACCGCCCAGGCGGCGCTGGCCTACGGGGCTGACGACCTCGACGGCACGGTGCGGCACGAACTGATCTACCACGATGCCGGCGCCACCACGCCGGAGGTGCTCTCTGTCGAGCACATCCAAAGGCTGATCCGCGAGGCCGGCCGCGAGCCTGTCGAGCGCGACACCCTCTACCACGCAGTCGAGCGCGACGGCACGGCATGGCGGAGCGGGGCAGCGCTGCAGGGCGGGCCCTTGGCAGCCCACGACTGATCAGCCTGATTGGCCTGTTTGGCTTGATCAGCCTAGCCATCGGCGCTGGTGCTGAAGATGCCCAGGCCGATCATTCAGGCTTGATTGATGGCGCCGGCCACCCCTTCGGCGTAGGTCCGGGCAGCAGCGACTGCCATGTCACTTGCGCAGAAGCCGTTGACGACCACAGCGGCTCCCCCCTCGCAATCCATGGCCACCACCGTGACCATGGCACCGTCGGCTACCTGCGTGCCGCCGAGGGTCACCTTTCCGGCCGCTACAGGGTCGAAGACGCTAAAGCCGGCATTGACCAGCGCCTGCTCGGCCACCTGAAGGGCGTAGAGCGGGGGGCAGAGTTTCTTGAATCCGTACGCGAAGTAGTACATCGGCGGCATTGCTCTGGGGAGGTGCGGAGGCTGAATTCTCTCCGCAGGAAACCAGCGCGGGAAGCCCCCCTAAAAAAGCGACGGCCCAGCGGCTCAGCCCACCCCCCCAAGGCCGAGAGTCTCTCCCCAACGCTTGTGGATCAACTGCCGCAATCGCGTCAGTTCCGCCCCCTCCAGACGGGGGTCGCGCTGGAAGAGTTCCATCGCGTCCTGGCGGGCCTCAGCCACCACCTTGGCGTCGCGGAGGAGATCGGCCAGATACATCGGCGGCGCACCGCTTTGCCGTGTCCCTACGAGGTCGCCCGGGCCGCGGAGGAGGAGATCCTGCTCGGCGAGTTTGAAGCCATCGGTGGTGCCCACGAAGGCATCGATGCGGGGATGGGGCTCGACGGCGTCTTCGGCGGCGGCACCATCAGGGGCGGCACCATCAGGGGCGGGGCTGTCAGGTGCGGGGCTGGCGGTCACGGCGCCGCAAATCCCTCGCGCGGCGCCGCGGGCGACACGACCACGGAGTTGGTGGAGCTGTGCGAGACCGAATCCCTCGGCGTCGAGGATCGTCATCAGCGTTGCGTTGGGAACATCGATCCCCACCTCGATGACACTCGTGGCCACCAGGACGTCAATCCTCCCGGAGCGAAACTCCTCCATCACCGCCTGTTTCTTCTTGGCCGGCATCCGGCCATGCACCAAACCCAACCGGAAGGCCTCGAGCGGTCCGTTGGCAAGGTGCTCGTAGGCGCTCGACACGCTCTCCAATCCCCGCTTCGATTCCTCGACGGCGGCGACAACGACGTATCCCTGTCGGCCTTCTTTGAGTTTCCGCCGGAAGAAGTCCCACCACGCGTCGAGTTGGTCGTGGCCGACACGGTAGGTGGCAACCGGCTGCCTGCCAGGTGGCACGCCATCGAGGATCGAGACATCGAGTTCGCCGTAGATCGCATGGGCGATCGTCCGCGGGATCGGCGTGGCAGTCAGGAGGAGGGTATGTGGATCGGTGTGGTCCTGCTGGAGGATCCCTCGCTGCACGACACCGAAGCGATGCTGTTCGTCGATGACGACCAGGGCGAGATTGCGGAAGACGGCGCCGCCGCAGACCAGTGCCTGCGTTCCGACCACGATCCTGGAGGCGCCACTGGCGATTCGCTCCAGTGCCTGGCTGCGACGGGACGCCGACTGGCTCCCCACGAGCAGTTCCACACGCACGTCGCTTTTCCGCAGCCGTCCCTCCTGCTCGGCGAGCACCCGCTCAAGCGTGGCGGCGTGCTGGCGGGCGAGGAGTTCGGTGGGAGCCATCAGCGCCGCCTGATAGCCCACCGATCGACCACGCGGATCGGCGGGTGCCCCGGGCACGCGGGTCGCCACCGCCGCGAGGATCGCGTAGAGCGCGACGGCCGTCTTGCCGCTGCCGACGTCCCCTTGGAGGAGACGGTTCATCGGCTCCGACCGGGCCATGTCGGCGGCAATCTCAGCGCAGACCCGCACCTGGGCCGCCGTGAATTCGAACGGGAACCTGGCACGGATGCGGCCATCGATGCGACCGTCGACGGGAATCGCTGGCGCTGCCCGTCGTACCTGCTGCTGGCCACGGTGCATCCGCAGTGCCAACTGGAGCATGAACAGCTCCTCGTAGACAAAGCGGCGACGTGCCGCGGCGATCATTCCGTAGCTCGAGGGGATGTGGATTTCGCGGAGTGCCACGTCGATCGGCAGCAACTCCTTGCTGCGGAGGAGGTCTTCGGGCAGGGCCTCTGGGGGGAGATCGGCGGCGTGATCGAGCGCCGCCTGCACCGCCGCCCGGACGTGCGACTGGAGGACGCCTTCAGCGAGGGGATAGACGGCCAACCAGTCGGAGGCATCGGACCGCTCCCCGGCCTGGAGCCAGCGGACCTCCGGGTGGGCAAACTCCCACTTCCCCACCGCGAGCTTGGCTTGGCCGGCGATCACGACCCGCTGCCCGACGGCGAACCGTTTTGCCATGAAGGGCATATTGAACCACACCGCGCGGACGCTCCCCGGGGCACAGGCCAACCGGACGACGAGCATCTGCCGGCCGCCGCCGGTGATCCGGGATGTCACATCGACGACGTCGCCGGCGATCGAGGCGTGCTCGCCGGCCACGATGTCGGCAATCTGATGGGCGCCGGAGAAGTCGCGGTAGTCGCGGGGGAAGTGCATCAGTGCGTCCGCCGCCGTCACCAACCCGAGGCGTTTGAGGCGGTCCGCCCGGGCCGTGCCGACTCCCGGCAATCGCTCCAGCGGCGTCGCCAAACTCCGCGGACGGCCGCCGGCACGGGGCTTCTCAGTCGGCAGCAAAGCGCTGTTCCCCGGGCCGGACTCGGCCGGTTCCTGCCGGGGAGGCTGGGGCGGCGGCGGCGACAGCGGGACGGGGGGCTCCATGGCGGCAGTCTATCGGGAAATCTCCCGGAGACAGACCGTCAGCCCAGTCGCCCCCGGTTCTTGGCCAGCAGCGGCTGGTAGGCGGCCACCGCCATCTCGTCGCAGCGTTCGTTCTCCACATGCCCAGCATGCCCGGCGACATGCGTAAAGATCACCTGATGCTCGGCGGTCAACCGATCGAGTTCCCGCCACAGGTCCTCGTTTTTGATCGGCACCAGGCGCCCCCCATCCTTTCTTCTCCAACCCTGCTGCTTCCATTTCGCCAGCCACTGCGATATCCCCGTACCAACGTAGACGCTGTCGGTCACTAGTTCCACGCGGGTGGGTCGCTTGAGCTGCGCCAGACCGCGGACGGCAGCCTGCAGTTCCATCCGATTGTTGGTGGTGTCGGGTTCATTGCCGGAGTCGCACGACTCCTTCCCGCTGCCAGGGTGGCGGAGGATGTACGCCCAGCCTCCCGGCCCGGGGTTGCCGCTGCAGGCTCCGTCGGTGAATAGCACCACTTCCGCCGCCGTGACCTTGGCCATGCTGATTCAATTCCTCCCAAGTAAAAGTCGATCCCGTCCCGATCGCCTGGCGATTCGCCGTGGCTGTCTGCCCACAGACCAGTCTTCCCACGGACCAGGTCAGCCGGTCGAGGTCACTCCTGCCACCAGCCCCGAAACAATGCTATTTCCGCTGCCTCCGCTCACCCCCCCAGATGCCGTCGTGGATGACCGCAGGTCGGAGAGCCGGGCAGGGACCCGGATCGTGAACCGGCTCCCCCTTCCCAATTGGCTCTCGAGCGCCACCTCTCCCCCCAGCAATCGGCACAGTTCGCGGATAATCGACAGCCCCAGGCCAGTGCCGGAGAATTCCCGGGTCATCGCATCCTCCCCCTGCTGGAAGACGCGTCCCTGGCGGAATTTCTCAAAAATTGCCTGCTGCTCATCGGCGGCGATGCCGACTCCGGTGTCCGAGACGTCGATCACGATCTCCGATCGACCGCGGTCGGGGGCGTCTTCGAGACGAGCACGGACATCGACGCGGCCACCGCCGGGGGTGAATTTGATGGCATTGGAGAGGAGGTTGGCGAGGATCTGCTGCACCTTGGCTTGGTCCTGCTCGACCGCCTCGAGCCCCGGGCCGATGTCGTAGGAGACGTCGATGTCTTTCTTCTCGGCCAGCGGGCGGACCATGTCGCATTGCGCCGAAACCACCGCCTCGACATTGAACGACACGGGACGGACCTCCATCTTCCCGGCCTCAATCTTGGCCAAGTCGAGGATGTCGTTGATCATCTCCAGGAGCATCCGACCGGAGGAGCGGATGTTTTGCACGTAGCGACGCTGCTTGTCGTCAAGCGACTGGATCGATCCGAGGACGTCGGAGAAACCGATGATGCTGTTGAGCGGAGTCCGCAGTTCGTGGCTCATCGTCGCCAGGAAATCGCTCTTCAACCGGTTCATCTCGTAGAGATTGAGGTTGGCCCGCGCCAACTCGTCAACCTTGCCATCGAGACTGTGATTGACTTTCTGCAACTCCTCCTGGGTGTCCACCAAGCCGCGGAGCATGCGGTTGAACGCCACCCCGAGTTCCTCAAATTCATCGGCCGTATTGATCTCGACCCGGGCCTGGACGTTGCCGCGGCGGACCTCGTCACTGACATCGCGGAGGTGCTCCAGCGGCTTGACAATCACATAGCGGACGATCAGGTAGGCCGCGAGCATCGCCAGAAAGACCGTCATGATGGCGGTGGCCAGGAGGATCGCCCGGTTCCAGTTGAGCGCTTTCTTGGTGATCGCGTCGGGCATCACCACGCGGACCACGGCCATCAGATCGTTCTCCTGAAGCGGAATCTGAAGCGGAATCGGCGGCCCTTCGGGAGTGGGGACTGCGGCAGTGCGGCGGTAATCATGGCACTTCAAACAACTCTGGCGAACGCGGACGGTCTGATAGTAGTAGTGGCTGTTCCGCTCCGGGATGCGGAATTCGCGGTACTCATCAGCCGGAGTGGAATCGGTGGCCGACCGGCCGTTGCCCCCGGTCGGTCGCGGGGGATGATCGCGGAAGTAGTCGAGCACCGCCACGTCGAGGAGCGAGTATTCGGCGTCCTTGCGCTGTTGGTCCGGAGCGAGGGGATCGAGGACCTTCCAGGTGTAGGGCTCGCTTTGCAGCGTGCGGCTCAGGGTCTCGATGTAGCCCTGCGTCTGCGGGTCTTTCTCCAACATCTTCCAGTGGTGCTGGAACATGATGGCATCGACGATGTGCCGGCCGGTGCTGCGGGTGGTGACGTACACCAACTGCTCGGTGAGGCTGCCATACCACCAGAAGCTGCCGGTGATCAGCACGAGCAAGCAGAGGCCGAAGAGGAAACGGCATTTCCGCTCCAGGCTGGTCTCGCCAAGAATGTCGGTGAAGGATCGGTAAGGCATGGCAGATGATTGCTCCAACCGAATCGTACCCGCCCCTGGCGGCCGGCCGATAGCAGGCCCCCGGCAATCGGTCACTGACACCCCAACGATTCTCCTGGGCCACTGTCCGCCGCTCCCCCGCCCGGTCTATCCTGAAGCGGTGCAAGCCCCAAAGCGGCCAGCGCTGCTGGGAGCCCGGAGGAACCTGCCGGCCGTTCCCGCAGGCCTCCGCTTTGAGGCGCGGTTACGCACGCGCACTGTCACCACACCCGATCCACACACCGTGGGCTGATTCATGCTCCCTGCCGCCGACACTGATACCGCCACCGGTTCGGCGCCCGCCCGGCCCGCCACTCCCGACGCCATCTCGCTGATCCTCGCTCAGGCCGGCAGATCTGCCGAAGAAATCGCAGCGCTTGCCACGCTCGACGACGCCGATCGATCCGCCGAGGGACAGTTCTCTGGCGAGCCACCCACGCTCACGAGCCTCTTTGGCAAGGCCCGGGCGACCGAGTTCGATGCCGGTCGATTCAGCCCTTCTCCTACCGTGGCGGCGACGATGGCCGCAGTGCTTGAGTTTCTCATCGAGCGGAAGCGCGCCGGCACCCTCCTCGACAACAGGCTGATGCTCCTCCACGCCGGCACGATCGCAGGCCTCGCGCGGCTGGGGTTCTTTGGGCTGGCGATTCCCGAGGCGTACGGCGGGCACGGGGCGAGGCTCGGTGACCTCGGGCCGTTGCTGCGGGCTCTGACGCTCGTCCACCCCGATCTGGCCGTGATGTTCGAGGTCCACAATTTTCTCGGCCCCGTCACCCCGCTGCTCGACTTCGGCACCGAACAGCAAAAGCGGCACTTCCTCCCGCGGATGGCCCGCGGGGAATTGCTCGGTTCGTTCGCCCTCACCGAACCGGGCGTCGGCGCCGATCCGAGCCGGCTCTCGCTCTCAGCACGGCGCGACGGCGATCAGTGGCTCGTCTCGGGGGTGAAATGGCCGATCACGAACGTCGTGTACGGCGGGATCTGTATCCTCGTCCTCAAGCTCGAGGGGGAGAACCTGCCGCAGGGACGCGATTCGGCAATGCTCGTCTTCGAGGTCCCCCAGGCCGATGACGCCCGCTTCCGGATGGTTCGCAACCGGCTCAACGCCTTCGACTACCTCTGGAACGCCCGCTTCCGGATGACCGACTGCCCGGTCCCCATCGGAAACCTCCTCGGTCCGCCAGGCAAGGGTCTCGCCCAGGCATTTAGTTCGCTCGCCAAGGGACGCGGCGGAATCTGCGTCAACAGTGCCGTGAAGATCTTCCGCTTGCTGGCACAGCTGATCCAGGATCCGGAGGCGGCCGCTGAGACAGTGCCAGCCACAGGCGGACCGAGGGGCTGGATCGGTTTCCGCCACACGTTCGGCAAGCCGATCGGTGAGGCACCCCGGATCCGCACCTGGGTGGGGAGGGCGACGGCCGAGGCCCTCGCCGCCCGCTGTCTGGGCGATGTCTGCTTCCGTCTGGCAGCCAACGGCATCCGCGACGAGACGATGGGAATGATTGCCAAGGTCTATTCCACCCGGGCGCTGCTCCAGACGGCGATCCACGCCTACCAGATCCAAGGCGGGCGATCGGTGCACGTCGACGAGCGCCGCCTCGCCGCCCGCGATGGCCATCCCCTCCCCGCCGACGCGTACGCGATCGAGAACTACATCGGCGAGAATATCCACGAGTTCGCTATCGCCACGGTCTACGAGGGCCCCAACCCGGTGCTCGCTGACGTTGGTGCCCCCAACGCCATGACTCGCGGCATCCGGGCGAAGTACCTCGAGCCCATCGGCCTGGCGGAGGCCAAGGGCCATTTCGGATGGGCCCCCAAGCTCGGATTCGCTTGGTATGTCGCGGCCAATGTCCTCGGTTCGCTTCATCCCTGGCCCGGCTCGGTGGAGGGGATCCGCAATCCGCTGCCGTGGCGGCAGCGGCTGATCCGCCGCGCCTTCCGCCGCAACCGAATCCTGGGGAGGAGGATCCTCCTGGTTATCGCCCGCTACCAGAAGAGCTTTATCGACGAGAGTTTTCTCCTTGGGGACGAAGGAGGGGTGTTTGATTGTCTGTGCGCTTCGGTGGCCTCGCTGGTCTACGCCATAGCCACCGACCGCAGCGAACCGGAGTACCAGCTTGTCGGGGAAAGCCTCGATCTCGAGGCTCAACTTCTCCTTGCTCACCGATCCGTCACCCCCCACCTCCAGCGCCGCTTCGCCGACATCGGCCGGGCGGTGATGACGCCGGGCAACGTCCTCCACCGTGACCTTGTCGCCGATATCCACGCCAGCCCGATCCCCCTCGATCCCCGGTCGATCGACCGCTTCATCTGAATCCCCCCGCCTCCTTCCGGGAGCCCGCCGATGCCGGACAACGTCCTCGTCACCCCAGCGAAGCCCGGTGTCGTCTTGGTGTCGCTCAACCGCCCCGAGCGCCGCAACGCCCTCTCGATCCCCCTTCTTACGAGCCTCACCGCCATCCTCTCCCAACTCGCCGACGACGACACCACCCGCGTCGTCATCCTGGCCGCAGCCGGGCCAGTGTTCTCCGCCGGACTCGATCTGGCCGAGGCGGCCGATGGGAGTCTGCTGGAGGAGTCGGCAAGGCAGATCAAGGCGGCACTGGTGGCCCTCCAGGATCACCGCTTGGTGACGATCGCGGCGGTCCAAGGGGGTGCCTACGCCGGCGGGGCCGGCTTGATGGCCGCCTGTGACCTGGCGGTGGGGGCCGACGACGTCCAGATCGGTTTTCCGGAAGTCCGCCGCGGCCTCGTGGCAGCGCTCGTCGGCGACGTCCTCTGTGCCAAGGTCCGGAAAGGGGAGATGGCAGAACTGTTCCTCCTCGGCACTCCGATCGATGCCCGCCGCGCCCGGGAGATCGGCCTTCTCCAGCGGGTCGTGCCGGCCGGTCGGCTTCTCGATGAGGCACTCGCGATGGCCGACGCCGTTCTGGCTGGTGGCCCCGAGGCCATTGCCCGCACCAAGGTCTCAATCAATACCGCATACAGCGACGCCGCGGATCCGCTGCTGAGCGAATCGCATCATCGCCAGGCGCGGCAAAGCGATGAGGCCGCCGAGGGGCTGGCGGCATTCCTGGCGAAGCGGCCGCCGCGCTGGCAGCCCTGAGAAGGCGCGGCGGCAGGTCTGTCAGGCGGTCTCGATATTCGCCACGGACTCCAGTCCCAGTTCCTGGATGCTGATCTCGCGCATCCGGAACTTCTGGATCTTGCCCGTGATCGTGGTCGGGAATGCCTCAACAAATTTCCAGTAGTGCGGCACCTTGAAATAGGCCAGCCTCTCCCGGCAGAAGGAGGCGAGTTCTTCGGGGCCGGCCGATGCTCCCTCCCGGAGGCTGACCCAGGCCATCACCTGTTCACCGAATTTTCGGTCCGGGACGCCAATCACCTGCACGTCCCGCACGGCCGGGTGCTGGTGGAGGACCTCTTCGATCTCACGGGGAAAAACGTTCTCCCCGCCGCGGATGACAAGTTCCTTGAGCCGGCCGGTGATCCGGAAGCAGTTCTGCTCATCGCAAAGACCGAGGTCGCCAGTGTGCAGCCAGCCTTCGGCATCGATCGCCCGGGCGGTCATCTCCGGCATCCGGTAGTAGCCGAGCATTACTCCATGGCCGCGGGCGCACAGTTCCCCCGCCTCGCCATCGGGGAGTGTCCGTCCGGTGACTGGATCGATGACCTTGACTTCAATCCCCGGCAGAGCCCTCCCCACCGTGCCGACGCGGATTTCGAGGGGGTCATCGAAACGTGTCTGGGTGATCAGGGGGGAAGCCTCGGTCTGGCCATACCCGATCGTCATCTCCTCCGCTCCCATCCCCCCTGTCACTTGTTTCATCAACTCGATCGGGCAGGGGCTGCCGGCCATGATCCCCGTCCGCAGGCAAGCCAGATGGCGCTGTGGATACTCCGGATGCTCGAGCATGGCGATGAACATCGTCGGCACGCCATACACCGCGGTGCAGCGTTCCGCCTCGATCGCCGCCAGGGTGGCGTCGGCCTGGAAGGTCTCACCCGGAAAAATCATCGTGGCACCGTGGACAACGCCGCACAGGCTCCCAAGGACGCATCCAAAGCAGTGGTAGAGCGGCACCGGGATGCAGATCCGGTCGGATGAGGAGAATCGCTGCCGCGTCCCCGCATGGAAGGCGTTGGTGAGGATGTTGTGATGGGAAAGCGTGGCCCCCTTCGGCACGCCGGTCGTTCCAGAGGTGAACTGGATATTGATCGGATCCGCGCACGACACTTCCGCTTCGGCCTGGGCCAGTTCCGCCCCCAAAGTCCGAGCAGCCAGCGTCAGAAACTCCTCCCAGCCGATCGCCCCCGCCGGCGTCGTACCGCGGAGCGAGAGAACGCACCGCAGGCTCGGGAACGAATCGACCCGGAGATCTCCCGGAGTACCGACCGCGATCTCTGGAGCCACGTCGCGGAGGGCTGCGTGGTAGTCGGTCGTCTTGTAGTTGTCGATCAGGGCCAGGCCGCGGAGATCGGCCTGGCGGAGGACATGCGCCAGTTCGCTGGCCCGGTAGGACGGATTCACCGTCACCAAAACGACGCCGATCCGGGCCGTCGCCAACTGGAGGAGAAGCCACTGTGGGACGTTGGTTGCCCACACGCCGCAGTGATCGCCGCGGCGGAAATCGAGCGCCAGCAGGGCGCGGGCGACCAAATCCACCTCGCCATCGAGTTCCGACCAGGTCCGCCGCCAGTCTGAAGCGGTGAACACGACCGCCTCGCTGTCGGGGAACCGGCGGGCGGTGTCGCGAAGGACTTGACCGATGGAGAGGCCGTCGGTCCAGGGCCGCTCCTCCCCGCCGTCGGATCCCAACAGCGGCCCGCGCGGAGCGTTCCGCCGCCGCCCAGCAGCACGCGGTGCATCTTCCGGCAGGCGGATTGCCAGCAGCGCCTGCGCCAATGCCTTGCCCTGGGAATCGTTGCGGATTCCGCGGCGGAGCACGCCGCGGAGAAGAAAATTCATCCCGCCCAGGTTGTCGAGGAGAAATCGCTCCACGCCACTCGGTGCCAGGGGCGCAAAGAATGCCGAGACCCGCTCTTCGGTAAGCCAGCCGACGAGCCAGGAGAAGTGGGCGGGGTCGCGGACCACGATGCCAATATTGGCAGCGGTGCCCTTGTCGCCGCTGCGGCCGTAGGCAATATCGGCCAACGTGCCGCTGGGCCGTGGCGCCACCGCCGCAAAGCGCTCCGACTGCCGCAGCGCTCTGGCTGTCGGGCAGACCGGCGGCCACGTCGCCGGTTCGGTGCGGGCAGCCAGCGTGTCAGCGGTCGACAGCGTCCGAACCACCTCCGTCACCCGCTCCCGCCCGATCAGACAGGGCCAGTACCGGTAGATCGGATGCACGCGTGGTCGTCCCTCGGCGTAGCCCGTCGTCCCCTGGGGGCCGGCAGTCACCAACGACACCATTTCCCTGCTGAACGCTTCCACGTCAGCCTGCTCGACCGCTTCGACAGCGATGCGCAGCACGACCTCTCGGCCGCCGCCCCCCTCAACGGCAGGACTCACCGGGACGCTCGCCGAATCTCCCAGACACTCCACGATCGCATCCCGAAAACAACACCCTGCCTCCCGCAAACGCTCCAAGACGATGCTGCCGCACCGTCGTCCCTTCAAGCCCGCATCGGGCCCCACGATCGACAACATCCCAGCAGCGCGGAAGCCGTCTCGGAGCGTGGCACTGACCTTGAGCGTTGGCGGACGGGGAAACCCCCGCGCGCCATGTACTCGGACCCGGTTTGGTCCGATCTGCTCGACGGTCAACTCCAGGAACGAGACGCCGACATCGGGGCTCAGGTAGCACGCCGGATCGCCGATCTCGTAGACGAGCTGCTCCTTCACCGTCTCTACCGTCACCATCCCGCCGCTGCCGGCCGGCTTGGTGATCACGCAGCCGCCGTCATGGTCCACCTCGGCCAGCGGAAAACCGATATGGACCGGATCGGGCACCTGCAGCCAGTCGGTGCAGATCCCACCGCTGACGTGCGTGCCGCACTCCAAAAGGTGCCCAGCCACGGTGGCCCCGGCGAGACGCTGCCAATCGTCCGCCTTCCAGGAGAAGGCATGGGCACAGGCCGCGACGACCAGCGACGGATCGGCGACGCGACCGGTGATCACGATCTCGGCACCGGCGTCGAGGGCCCGCACAATTCCTTCACAGCCGAGATAGGCATTCGCGGTCACCAGCCGATCGCGAACGGCAGCCAGCGGTTGGCGGGAGTCGAGATTGCCATACTCCTCCGCGGCAGGCTCCTCATCGGAATGCTGGCGGAGCATCGGCAGGACGTCGTCGCCAGAGACGATGCCGATAGTCAGCGCCCGGCAGCCCCGCTCCTCGATCGCCCGCCGGCAGGCCTCGGCACAGGCCTGGGGATTGATACCGCCGGCGTTGACGATCAGCCGGCAACGGCCACCAGCCGCCCAGTAATCGGCCAGTTCCCGGACCACGGCGACGAAGTCACGCGGATAGCCCAGTCTTGGATCGCGGTCGCGCTGCACCGCGAGGATCGACATCGAGACCTCAGCCAGGTAATCCATGGTGAGGAAATCGAGACCGGGTTCGCGGGAGAGCAGTTCGCGGGCGGCGCTGGGGCGATCGCCCCAAAAGGCCTGGGCATTCCCGATGCGGATGATGGGATTCACACCTCTCTCCTGGTCACCGGCGGCGCGCCTCGGGGGGTTGGGGGCACCGCGGCCAACGCGGCAGCCAACCAAGTCCGCGTCTGGTGGGGCTCGATGATGGCATCCACCCAGCCGCGGGCGGCGGCATAGCGGATGTCGGTCTGCTCCCGGTAGGTCTCGCGGACATGCTCGCCGAGAGTTTCGATGTCCCGGGGGCTCAGCGGCTTCCCTTGCTTTTCAGCGTCACGAACTTTGAGGCTGAGGATCGTTTCGGCCGCTTGGCCCCCCCCCATCACGGCGTAGCGCGCGTTGGGCCAAGCAAGGATCAGGCTGGGATCGTAGGCCCGGCCACACATTGCATAGTGTCCCGCCCCGTAGGAGCTGCCCACGATACAGGTGAACTTGGGCACGGTGGCGATACTCATCGCCCGGACGAGTTCGGCACCAGAGCGGATGATGCCTGACTGCTCCGCCTCGCGCCCCACCATGAAGCCCTGCACATCCTGGATGAAGATCAGTGGAATTCGGTTGCGGTCGCAGTCGGTCACGAACCGGGCCGCTTTGCGGGCGGCGTCGCCGTAGAGCACGCCGCCGATCTGCACCTCGCCGTGGGGGGATGTGACGCGGCGGCGGGCGTTGGCGACGATCCCCGCCGGGCGGCCGCCGATGCGGGCGTAGGCGGTGAGCAGGGTCCGGCCGTGGTCTGGGCTGCTCTCGGCGAGGCTGCCGGAATCGATGATGCAAGCGAGCAGGTCGCGGACCTCGTATTCCCCCCGGCCGTCGGCCGGTACGATCCGGTAGACCTCCTCCACGGGAGCAGCCGGCGCCCGACCGCTGGCCGGCTCGCCCCGTCCTGGCAGAAGATCGATCAATTCCCTGATCCGCCCCAGGCAGGCGGCGTCATCGGGTTCGTGGAAGTCGACGGTGCCGCTGAGTGTGGCGTGCATCGTGGCCCCACCGAGTTCCTCTGGGTCGACCGATTGCCCGATGGCCGCCTTCACCAGGGCCGGCCCGGCCAGACAGAGTTGGCTCCCCTCCGTCATCAACACCTTGTCACAGAGCACCGGGAGGTAGGCTCCTCCGGCGATACAGTTGCCCATCACGGCGGCGATCTGCGGGATCCCCTCGGCGGCCAGAACGGCGTTGTTGCGGAAGATGCGGCCGAAGTCGTCCTCGTCGGGGAAGATCTCGTCCTGCAGAGGGAGGAAGACACCGGAAGAATCGACGAGGTAGACGATCGGCAGTCGGAGCCGGTAGGCCGTCTTCTGCGCACGGATCAATTTCTTCACCGACTGCGGAAACATCGCTCCGGCTTTCACCGTGGCATCGTTGGCGGCCACCAGACAGGGCCGACCGGCGATCCAACCGATGCCGGTGACAATCCCCGCCGCGGGGATGGCGCCGAATTCCGGGTACATCCCGTGGGCGGCCCACAGGCCGGTCTCGAGGAATGGCGTTCCCTCATCGAGAAGCAGCGCCAGGCGTTCCCGCACCGGCAGCCGGCCGAGCTTCCGCTGCCGCTCCTGGCCGGATGGCCCTCCACCCTGGAGCAGCACCTCCTCCTGGCTGCGGATCGCGTCGGTCAACTCCCGCAGCGTCGCCATCGGTCGTCTCCGCCTGCCCTGGTCCAGTCTCTGTCGGAGTCTATCTCTGCCGGCCATCGGGGAGGAAGGCACGTCACTCAAGATGGTGCCGGCGACGTTCGCCACGCGAATCTGCTGGAGGCTGGATTTGAATGACGGCAGCGGTTGGTGGGAAGTCTCACCAGGACCGCCTCATGGTTGACATTCAACCCGCCGACAGGGACGATTGGCGGCGGTCTGCGCGTGCCCCGGATGGACCGGAAGCGACCAGAATTGCCGGACCATCCGAGCCAGCGGGAATTGGCGTGACGCCCCTCATCCTGCTTAGCATGCTCATGCTGCTCATGCTGCCGGCCATGCCCTACGTGATCCTCCTCGTGCTCCCCGGCGTCTTGCTGGTGGGGATCTGGCTCTACCACCTGCGGTGGACCATCGATACCTGCGACCGGATCGGCACGCTCGGCGCCGGAAGCGCCGGCCATTTTTCCCTGGAAGCGCTCGCGACCTGCCGGACTTGCGATTTTACTGCCGCTGACGGCCAACTCCTCCGGGGATCATTGGTGCACCACCGCTCCCCGGGGCCACGGCGGGGGATCGTGGTCTTCTGCCACGAATTCCGCGGGGACAGACACAGCGCCGCTCCCTATATCACTGGTCTCCTCGAGCGGGGCTTCGACGTCTTCTCCTTCGACTTCCGTAACCACGGCCAAAGCAGTCGCATGTCCGGCTACGATCCGCGGGCCTGGACGACGGAGCATGAGGTCAGTGACGTCCTCGGAGCCGTGGCGTTTGTCCGCAGCCAGAAGGACGCCGATCCCCGCGGCGTGGCATTGATGGGACTCAGCCGCGGAGGCTCAGCGGCCCTGACCGCGGCCGGAAGGTGCGACGGCATCTGGGGGGTGGTGACCGACGGCGCCTTCGTATCGCACTGGGTGACGGCCTCCACGATCCGCCGGTTCATCCCCCAGTTTGTCCCCTTTGCACCGCTCCTGGTCCGCCTCCCCTGGTGCCTGCATTGCTTCTATGGAGCGATGATTCAGTCGATCGTCGCCCGCAGGCTCGGCCACACCTGCATCAACCTTGCCCAGGAAATCCTCGCCGTTCATCAGCCCTGGTTCATGATCCACGGCGGCCGCGACAGCACCGTCCCGGTGGAACTGGCACGCCGCCTGCGAAAGCTCGTCCCCCGGCGGCCGCGGCTGTGGATTGTGCCGGCGGCCAACCACAACCGTTCGCTCCGGCGGGCGTCCCACCGATATCACCAGCGGCTCTGCCGATTCTTGGAGCGGCACGCCAAGCGACCTGCTTCCCGCCAGGCGCGGCTGACCAGTGGAGACCGGAGCCTTCGGCTCCCCGCGGCCGCGGGGAGTCGCGCTGCGGTGGGATGACCTGCCAAAGACAGATCCTCACCGCGTCGACAGCAGCGCCGGGCGGACGTCGGCCACCGACTCGATCCGCCCATCCCGCAACCGCACAATCCGCCGCGCCCGCTCGGCGATGTCGTTCTCGTGGGTCACCATCACAATCGTCCTCCCCGCCTGATTGAGGGCGTCGAGGAGATTCATGATGTCGTGGCTGGTGGCGGTGTCGAGATTCCCGGTCGGCTCGTCGGCCAGAATGACGTGCGGGTTGTTGACCAGCGCCCGGGCGATCGCGACGCGCTGCTGCTGGCCGCCGGAAAGTTCCGTGGGACGGTGCCCGAGTCGACCGGAGAGACCGACCAGTTCGGCCAGTTTCAAACACCGCTCCCGACCGCCCGGCATCGGCGGTCGCTGGTACGACAGCGGCACCTCGATATTCTCCACCACGCTCAATTGCTGGATGAGATTGTAGGACTGGAAGATAAATCCCAGATAACGTCCCCGGACCCGCGACAGCGTCTCGTCATCCATCACCGCCACGTCTTGGCCGGCGAGGTAATACTGCCCTGCGGTGGGGCGGTCGAGGCAGCCGAGGACGTTGAGCAATGTGCTCTTGCCCGACCCAGACGAGCCCATAATGGCGACGAAATCGCCCTGGCGAAAATCGATTGAGACGTTGTCGAGCGCCTTCACCTGATGCCCGCCGAGAGAATAGACCTTCGAGACGCCGCGGATCGCGGCGACGACATCCGCACTCGGAGCGCCTACCGGCGGCACACCGACCGCGTTGCTTCCTCTGGTGATCGCTCGATCGCTATTCATGGCGCAGCGCCTCAATCGGATCCATGTTGGCGGCGCGGCGGGCCGGATAGATTCCGAACACGATCCCCACGCCGACGGAGATGCCAAACGCCGCCACGATCGACCACGGCGCCAACCGCGGTTCGAGGTTACGGATATTCGGCGGTAGCGCCGCCCACACTTCAGGAAGGAACAGGCCCACTGCCCGGCGGACGCCATTGACCGTGGGACCGCAGAGAAATCCAAAGATCACTCCCAAAAGACCGCCGGTGCCAGAAAGGACCACGGTCTCCCAGAGAAACTGCTGCACGATCTCCCCCTTGGTGGCCCCCAACGCCCGGCGGATTCCAATCTCTCTCGTCCGCTCCGTGACCGTGGCGAGCATGATATTCATGATCCCGATGCCCCCCACCAACAGCGAGATCCCCGCGATCAGGAGGAGGAGGACGTTGAACATCGCCCGCATCGTCTCGGCCTGTTCGAGGAGCTCCTTGGGAACGACAACCGCGTAGTCGACTACTTTGTGGTACCGCTGGAGGAGCGAGCGAATGATGTCGGCGGTGGCATCGACCTCCTTCATGTCATCGACCACGGCGGTGATCTGTGTCAGTTCGACCGTTTCCAACTGGAAGGCACCGGCGCGGATCGTGGCCACGCGGTCACCGATCCGAGAGCGGAAGGTAGAGAGGGGAATGTAGACGTCGCGGTCGTACTGGCGGGCATCGAGGCTGCCGCCAATCGCCGCCGCCGCCGACCGCTGCACGGCGATTCCGACGATGACGTAAAACTCCTGGCCGATCTGCACAGCGCGGCCGAGCGGATCCTCGATGGGAAACAGTTTCATCGCCGCCTCATGGGCGAGCACGACCACATTGGCATAGGTCTGGATGTCGACCTCCGACAGCGCCCGGCCGCGGGCGATGCGGAGCCTGGTCATGCCGAAGTAGTCGGGCGTGCAGGCGATCACCTGACCATCGACGAAGTGCTCGCGGTGGCGGACTTCCCGACTGATTTCCCGCATCGGCACAGCGCGGCTGATGGTGGGGACATTGGTGATGATCCGTTCGAAGTCCTCGCGCAGCAGGCCGTAACTGATGCCCATCCGCGCCCCAGAGTCGCGTGACGACTCCTCGGCCGGCTTGATGCTGCGGACGATGATGCTCGTCGCCCCCAAATCCTTGATCTGCTGCTGCGCTTGGTAACTGACCCCCTCCCCCATCGCCACGAGCCAGATCACGGCCGTGACGCCGATCAGGATCCCCAGCACCGCAAGCGCCGAACGGAGCTTGTGCAACAGCAGGCTGCGGAAGCCGAGACGGAGTTGCTGGAACAGATTCACGGCGGGCTTTCCGGGGCTCTGGGACCCCAATCCTCAAGACGTCTCCGGCTCATTGTCAGACGAGTTCCCCAATGCCACCAATCGATCGATCGGCTCCGCTCCGACAGGGCAGGAGGGATGCGATTACCCCTGTTTGGCAGCCCCCTTCGCCGCCGCCGGCGCAGCGGCAGCCGGGCCCTTCGCCGCCGGCGGGCCCTCTCCGGGACGTCTCCCCCCATCGCCTCCGGCCACTGACTCCTCAGCAGCGGCATCCTCCTCACTGAACACGGCGCGGGGATTGAGAATCACCGACTCGCCATCCTCAAGCCCGGTGGAGATTTCAATCAGTTTGTCGTTGCCCTGACCAATCGTCACCAGCCGTTTGTCGATCGTGTCCCCTTTGCGGACGGCGCAGTAATACTGACCACGGCGCTCGATGACGCCGGCGATCGGCACGGTGATCACGTCCTTGAGTTCGGCGACAATGATCTCCACTTCGGCAGTGAATCCAGGGCGCAGATCGCCAGGCTCGCCGTCGATCTTTACCTGGACAACGTATTTCTTGGCCGTCGACATCCAGTTGGACTGGGGGCGGTTGGCCACCGCCGCCACAGAACCATCGAAGTCACGCCCCTGCACCTTCACGCGGGCCCGCATACCGGTGCGGATCTTATCCACCTTCGCCTCATGGACCTCGACATCGGCGCGCATCCGGCTGAGGTTTGGAAGCCGGAGAATGGTCGTGCCCTCGTTGACCTTGGCGCCGTTCTTGATCTCCGTCGCGGCGTCGCGATTGCGGTCGTTGGCGTAGATCACCAGCCCATCCTTTGGCGCCGTTAGCACGCACTTAGCCAGTTGCGAACTGAGCCGATCGAGTTTCGCCTTCTCCAGTTCCAAGGCCGCCTGCTCGCTGTCTCGCTTGGCCTCGGCGGCGTCGCGCTTGCTCTCCAATTCGGTGAGCATCTTCGGCCGACCAAAACGCTTGAGGACGTCGAGAGCGATCTCGGCAGTCCCCTTGTCGAGATCGGCGCGGTCAACAGCCGACTTCTGCGCATCGAGTTGCTGGGGAGTGATGTAGCCCTTGCGGAACATCCGCTGGCCATGCTCGAGGGAGTTTTTCGTTGACTGCAGGCGCTCGGTGGTGGCGCTGACATCCGACTCCGCCTTCCGAAGATCCTTCTTGTACGTCCCCTCCACATACTCCTCGACGGCAATCTTCGAAGCGCTATAGTCCTTGGCCGCTTGGATGTTGGCCGCTCTTGACTTCTCGTAGTTGATCTTCTGGGCCGAGACATCCTCGGAGAGTTTTGAACTGTCAAGCTTGACCAGTTCGGTTCCTTCAGTGACCCTTGAGCCGTCATCGATCAGCCAGACGATGGTAGCGCCGCCAGCGACCGCGCAGACGACATCGACGTTTTCATCGCTGACCATGCTGCCGTCCTCGGTGACAGAGATCGTCAGGTCGGCTCGCTGCGCTGTGTAGGCCGGAAGCGCCAGGAGCGGATTGGCGCTATTGCCCCGGCCGATGTGCGCAAGCACCCAGGGCGAGGCCACCACGCCGCCGCCGAGCACCGCCAGCGTGAGGAGCGTCTTCCAGGGAAACCGCCAACGGCGTCTGGCGACCACTCCCCCGCTGTCGGAGATCGGGTCGCCGAGGATCTCGGCGATGGCTGCCACATCCGCGGCACCGGCTCGCGGAGCAGACACGTCGGCCGCCGGGGAGGCGAGGAGGGTTTTCGGGTCGTTCATGGAGATGGAAAATCCCGGAGGGCTTTCTGTGCAGCGAAGCGACGCCGTCTGACAGGCTCATTCTATGCGTTTGGTTGGCGAATCATCCGTATTAATCTGGCTGCAACCTGGCTGCGATCCAGAAACCCCTCAGCGGTCAACGGGCACTTTCACCGCATTGCCACTCCGGCCGGAAGTGGCCGCTGCGGGGAGTTTCAGCGGCCAAAGGAAGTTTTTCTTGGGGCTGGTAGGGGCGGCGTGCTCGTCATCCGCAGCAGCCGGCAACGGATCGGCCTGGACGGGGGGCCGGATGGCCGGAGGGGCGGGCATTTCCCTCCCCTTGTCGTCGACGTTGGCGGCCTTCGGGGCTGGGGAGTCGATCTCTTCGAGGTGCTTGAGCCATTCCTCAGGGACCGCCGGCGGCAGAGGCATTTCGTCCTCCGCGCACCGCTCGGCGCCTGAAAAGGGCTTGTCGACCCACAGCCCGTCATCGGTGAGATCCATGACTCCCAATTGCTGCGCGAGCGCAGCCCGGGTGGCGTAATAGTTGATCCAGATGCTCGTCAGCGCATCCTGCGTGCTCCGCAGATCGTTGAAAGCGAAGATCAGGTTGATGGTGGCGGTGGGGCCAAGTTGGCCAGCGTTGATGTCGGCCAGCGGGCTGCCGGCCGGACCGGGGAGCGGCGGCGGCGGGGCTGGCTGACTGAGCGTGAGCCGCGTCTGATCGACGCGGCGGATGGCGATGATCACCGCCCGCCGCTGGGTTTCCAGGTTCCGCTTATCGAGATCGAGTTGCCGCAGCGTCGAGCGAAGCGAGAGCTTGATTCGGTCCTCGTACTGAATCTGCTGCCGGCGGACCTGCTGGTAATCGAGGATCGCCTGGCGGAAGTTATTTCGTTCCACCAGCCGCGTAAACGGCGCATCAAACTGGACGCCGGCCGACAGCGATCCGGTGGGAGTGCGGAATTTCGCCGGATTGTTGCCGACGGTGCTCACGTCGCCCGCCACCACCACATCGAGCCCAGCCAGCAAAGACACGGCGTTGAACTGGATCAGCCGCCACTGATCGACGAGGGCTGCCCGGTTGTTCATCCAATCGAGCCGGTTGGCACGGGCGATCTCAAAGGCCACATCGGGGTCGAGGGGCTCCAGATCGATGGAGATCGCCTCCACCCGGGCCCGCGCCTGGATCAGCGACATCTCGTCGACGGCCTCTGAGACGTCGGCCACAAGCTTGACGAAAGCGTCTGCAATCTCACGGACATTCTCGGCGGTGAGTCTGCGCTGCAGGCGTTTCATCTCCCCCTCGGAATCGCGTGCCCGCTTGAGAAGCCTGCCGAGATCGTCGCGGAGCAGTTTCATCTCGCGGGCGAATGTCTCGCGCTCGGTGGGCCGCATTTCCGCCAGTCGGCCAGCGGCAGCGGCCTGGGCTCGAGTCAGATCGCTCTCAACCGCAGTGGCCTGCTCCTCGACGCGCTTCCGCAGTTCATCGAGCTTTGCCAGACTGGCCTCGATCAGATCCCCATCGGCCTGGTCCTCCTCGGCCTCGGTCCTCCGATCAGCCTTGGCGCCACCGCTGCCGTCGGCGGCCTCTGTATCCTCGTCGGCTGGAGCCAGATCCTCATCGGCATCCCCGCGAAGAATCGACTGTGGTGCGGGGATTTCTTCGACCCTGTCGCCGGTCAACTCCTCGACGCGTGGGTCGTCGGTTTCCTTCAGATTCTCCTCACGCCCGAAGGAATAGTTGGCGAGGAAGTCGCCAAAGTCGTTTTGCAGCGATTGCAACTCCGGGCTGATGAACTGAAAGGGCTTGATAAAAGCCTCGTCCAGCGCCACGGCGGTGTCAGAGGGGAGACAGAGCACATTGACTTTGAAGTTTTCAAGCTGGTTGGTGAGCGCGGTCTTGGCCTGCAAAAGGCCAGCCCGTCCGGTCTCGACGCTCTGGCGAAGCTGATCGACCTGATCGAGCCCCACCGTGCCGGCCTCGAGATTGGCATCCAGCAGCGCCAAGGCGCGCTCTTGCGCGGCCAGATTCTGCTCGGCATTGCGGACCTGCTGCCGGATCTGGAGCAGGCCCAGGAAGCCGCCGACATTGCCGGCACCGCCACCGGCAAAGCCCGATCCGCCGGTACCACCGCCGCCGACCTGGAGGCCGACGCCGTTTCCGCCAAAAAAGACGCCGCCGATGTTGCCGAAGCCCCCCACGCCCGTGCCGGTGAACCCAGTGAAGCCGGTGCCACCGAAGAAGCCGCCGCGGCGCTGGAGCTGCTGGGGGGTGCCGGCGCCGACGGCAATCTGGAGGAAGAACCCCTGCCGGTAGAACTGCAGTGTCCGGAGGTTTCCCAGCAGCGCCCGCTCCACGATCGTCAGCGGCTCAAGCGCGATCGACCGGCCGGCGCGGCGGAGGAGCGGCTGGACGAGGTTGAAGTTCACCAGCGACACGTTGGTGTATTTGTCAGGCCCGGCAAACTGCCACATGATCGAATTGACGACGCCGACCACCAGCGTCCCGGCTGTGGCGAAGTACTTCTTTGCCTGGAGCGTGGTGTCGGTGGCCCAGATAGTTGAAGGCCCAGCGGCGTTGAGCGAACCGCGGTTGGCGTAGGTGGTGGCATTGCCGCCGAAGAGCTGGACGTCGAAGCGAAACCGCTCGGTGCTGACGTCGAGCGCGGAAAGGTAGAGCGTCTCCAACTGGTCTTGCCAGTCGAGTGAATTGAGGTAGGCCAGGCGGATGGCCGATTCGAGATTTAAATTGATGGCGCCAGAATCGGTGAGTGCCACCACCTCATTGAGCCGTCCCCGCCAGGCGGGGTTGTCGAGCGTGGTCCGGTCGCCGTTGTTGTGCCAGCGCGGCCAGCCCTTCTTGCCATCGACGCAGTGCATGTAGCGGTGCGACGTGGGATCATCCGGCGGCATCGGCGGGAAGATCTGGTTGTAGCTGTCGTAGAAGCGGCTGCGCTCGTCCTGGCGGACGTTGTAACTGACAGGCACCGCCCAGCGCGGATCGCACGACTTCTCCGCCAGGAGGGTGCTCACTTCCCGGTCGGCCTGCGTGTAGTAACGACCGCGCGTGCAGCCGACCGCCCCGCCGGCAATGAGTGCCGGAACGAGAAGCAGTCGCAACAGCGGGAAGGCGGGGGTCCGCTTCGCCATGACTTTGGAATCCAGGCCCCCCTGGAATCGTGTCCGTCACGGGTGAGTCACGAGACCGCGGCGGACCGCGAGCCCTCGGGGCATCACTGGAGAGATCGGCTCGACGGGGCTGCGGACTTGAGCGGTTCCGAGCCCTGGGGGCTCTGGAAGAAATATGCAGTCAGTCCAGGAAAGATGGCTCAGGCCGCACCACCCCAGGAACCGATACATCTTCCCAGAGCCTCGTGCTGGTCCGGGGGTCAATGGCGATCCACTCCCCACGTCCCCCAGTTTCACTCCAGGTGATCGAGCACTCCTATGGTTCGGCGGCGCAGGTGGCAAACACTGGTGTGGTGCGCGTCGCTCTTCGGAGTGGCTGCGTCCCCCCTCGCGCCCGCTGTTGCCGCAGAGCGAGAGCCGCTGGGCTATCCAGAGTCCGTCGGCGATGAATCGCCCACGATGCCCGCCTTCCCCCGCCGTGCCGACGAGCCGCAGGTCCCCGCCGGGCTCGATCCGCAACGGTCGCCGGAGCATGCCACCGATCCTGACGGCCTTCTGGCTTGGTTCCAGGAGCCGTTTCCCGCCTCTCCCTGCGACCGCGAACTGGTCGACCCGGCCTGGATGGGGCCAGGCGAATACGCCTATCACACTTCGGCACAACACTGCTGGTGTTCCCGTGACCACACCCGCATGTTTCGCATGAACTACATGGGGCGGCTGTGGGTGGCTGCCGATCTCCTCCTCTGGTCGACGTCGGGCAACTCGCTGCCGGGGCTTGTGACCTCAAGCCCGGCCGGCACTCCCGCAGCCCAGGCGGGCGTCATCGGCCAGCCGGGGACGAGCATTCTCTTCGGCAGCGACTGGGTACCCGGCACGATCCGCCCCGGCGGCCGGATCACCGTCGGCTACTGGTTCGATCCCCGGCAGCACGACGGCATCGATGCCCAGTACTTCCAACTCGCCGACGCCACCACCACCGGCACGTTCACCAACCAGGGCGGCACCCTCCTCGGCAGGCCCTACGTCGATGCCACCACCGGCCAGCAGGCGGCGGTCCTCTTCCCCCCTCCGTACACGCTCCCCGCCGATGCCTCCCTCCTCTCGCGCTCGATCATCGCCACCCAAGACACCTCCTTCCAGGGCTTCGACCTGCTCTTCCGCCGGTCGCTCTCCTGCGATCTCCTCCACCGCCGCTGGCTCGTGGGGGGATACCGTTTCCTCCAATTGAACGACACTCTCGGGATCAGCGATTCCTCGGTGGTCTCCTCGGGCTCGGCGCCTGGCTATCCGCTGACGAACATCTCGAGTTACGACCAGTTCCGTGCGCAGACGCAGTTCCACGGCGGCGAGTTCGGACTCATCGAGCGCTGGTGGTATGAGCGCTGGTCGCTCCAAGTCCTCGGCAAGATGGCGCTGGGAGCGAGCATCTTCAACACCGACATCGGCGGCTCGACGCTGGCCACACAGACTCTCGCTGCCGGAGCCACTCCCACCGTGCTCTCCAACACCGCCGGCAGCGTCCTCTCCCAGCCGACGAATATTGGCTCCTACGGTTCCTCGGCCTTCGCAGCCGTCGGCGAACTCGGCGCCACGATCGACTACGCCATCTGGTCGCAGTGCCGGCTGTCGGTGGGCTACACAGCGATCTGGTGGTCGACCGTTGGCCGGGCCGCCGACCAGATCGACACCACCGTCAATCCCACGCAATTTCCCCCGGGGACGCTCTCTGGCCCCGCCCAGCCAGCGTTTCACCAGCGTTCCACCGACTTCTGGGCCCAAGGCCTCAACCTCGGTTTTGAATACCAGTTTTGAGGATTCCCCCGGCCACCCGGCCACCCGGCCACCCGGCCATGGACGAGGCTGAGGCGGAAGTCGCGGCCGGCGGCTTGCCCACAGGCAATCCCGCCCCCGCGCTTCGCCAGTCTCTCGCTCCCTGCAGGCCTCGGGCGCCGGCTGACTGAGCGTGTCAGCGCTGCGGATCGATCTCCGGCCGGCAGACGCACAGGGCCTCGAGAAAATTTGGGATTTCGGCCCGCAACGGCGACGACTCCAAAAACGACTCCGCCAACTGCTTGCGGCCGCGGGAGCGGAGGGTGGCGTAGACGTGGAGTTCGAAATGGAGTCGGAATCGCGCCGCGGCAGCGGCATCGCCGACACTTTCGAACACCGCCAAAAGCGCCTCGGCTGTCGAGGCGTGGCCCGGTTGGGTCTGCTCCCGCAGCCAGTAGCGCCCCGGTCCGGGCATCTGCAGCCGCACGCAGCGGACAGCGGCCCATGACTCGAACCCGGCGCCCTGGTGGGTGGAGTCGCGGCCCGTTCTCTCGACGATCCGCAGCATCTCCCCCGCCTCGGTCCAACTGCCATCGAGGAGGAGCACCGCAAGCGGTGCCGATCGCTCCGCCAGGGGAAGGGCTCCTGTCAGCGATTCACCGCGGGGGTGGAGGATCCACAGTTCATGCCCCGGCCGTTGGATCGACGGCGGGAGGATGGCGCAGTCGCGGGTGCCGGCCTCGGGCCGGTAGACGTGACAGCGGGCGCGCTCGACGACGCGTTGGATGAGTGCCCCGGTGCTCGAGGGGCGCCACTGCTCACGGCGGTGCATCAGCACATCGACGGCGAGAGCGGTGGCCACCGGCGGCAAGGCACCGCACACGCACCACCGCGGAGGCAACCGGCACCCGTCGCAGCGTCCCGCACCGGCCAGCACCACACTCCGTCCCATAACGCGTTTCCTGCTCCTGGCAGTGGCCTCGGGAGTGCTGCGGGGTGTCTGATCGCTGTTCTTGAGGGATTCCCAGATCCGCAGCGGCATGCCTCGCGTTCAAGGTCCATCGAGCGTGAGCGTGCGGCCGCCTGCCCCACCTCTGGGTTAGAATGACTTCGGCAACCCTGAGCAAGCCCCCGTGGAAACGAGCAGCATGCGCACTGGCAATCCTGTCCTCAACGACCGAACGTTTGAAGATTTCGGCGTCTCCCGGCGGGCCACGGCGGCTGATGCCGCCCCGTCGGCCACGATGACCATTCAAGGCACGGCCCAGAAAACGCTCGGCCTGCTGCTGTTGGCGTTGAACGCTGCCTGCGTCACTTGGTCGCAGACGATTCCCTCCTCCGCAGCGGCGGCTCGTTGACCGTGGAAATACTTGCGGCGCGGCAACGACCCGGGCACGCCGTGGCGATCGATGAGGTCGCCGCGATCTTGAGAGCTGATCCCCGTCTGTGACATTCCACGGCTACACTCCCAGCGGTGTTCCACTCCGCGACAGACGAGATTGCCATCGATGGCCCTCACCTCCGACCGACGCTATCCCTCCGTCGACGACCTGCGGACACGCGCCCGGCAGAGAATCCCGGGGTTCGTGTTCGATTTCCTCGATGGGGGCTGCAACGACGACGTCAACCTCCGGAAAAACACGGCCGACATCCGCCAGGTCGAGTTGCGCCCCCGCTACCTGCAGCCGCACGCTGACGCCGATCTCCGCTGCGAACTCTTCGGCCGCGTGTACGCAGCCCCCTTTGGCATCTCGCCGATCGGCCTCCAAGGGCTGATCTGGCCCGGAGCCGCGGAGATCCTCGCCCGCGCCGCGGTTGATCACGCTCTCCCCTTCATCCTCAGCACCTGCACCACCGCCAGCATCGAAACGATTGGCGGAATCACCGCCGGTGATTTTTGGTTCCAGCTCTACAATCCCGTCGATCCTGTCGTTCGGGCCGATCTCCTTGACCGGGCGGAGGCCGCTGGCTGCCAGGTGCTGGTGCTCCTGGCCGACGTCCCCACCTTCGGATACCGACCCCGTGACATCCGCAACGGACTGGCGGTGCCACCGCGGCTCACCATGCGGACGGTGGTGCAGATGGCCTGCCGACCCCGCTGGGGGCTGGAGACGCTCTCACGCGGGCAGCCGACCTTCGCCACACTCCGCAAGTACATGCCCCGGGACCTCGACATGCGGCAACTTGGTGCCTTCATGAACCGGACGTTCTCGGGCCGGCTGAGCGGTGATGCGATCGCCGCGATCCGTGACCGCTGGAAGGGCCGCTTGGTGCTCAAGGGGGTGGCTACCGAGGAGGATGTTGAGGTGGCGATCTCCCGCGGCGTCGACGGGATCATCGTCTCCAATCACGGCGGCCGCCAACTCGACGCCGGACAGTCTTCGATTCGGGCCCTCGAGCCGATCGTTCGTCGCTTTGCCGGCCGCACGCGGATCATGCTCGACAGCGGCCTCCGTGGTGGTCCCGACATCGCTCGGGCACTGGCCAGCGGAGCCGAGTTCACCTTCCTCGGCCGGGCGTTCATGTTTGGCGTGGCTGCACTCGGGCAGGCCGGCGGCAACCACACCGTGTCGATCCTGCAAACACAACTCAAGCAAGTCATGGAGCAAATCGGCTGCGACCGGATCGCCGATCTGCCCGGCCACCTCGTCGGTGCAACAGATCTGCCCCCCTCTCGAAACACCAACAGCGACACTCCCTAGAGGGACCACACAGAAGATGGACCACACAGAACGGCGGTCCGCGGGGCGAAGAGCCTTCGCTGTGGCAGCAGCAGGGATAATGATTGTCATCCTCATCGTCATCGTTCCTCTGGTCGGATGCCGGCCTGCGGGACGGGTGCCCGAAGCGGGTGGCGGCACGGCGGCTGTCGATCCTCGCGTGGGGATCCCGGCGGAGGAGCGAGCAAGCGTGGAAAAATTCTGTGCCGACTGCCATCGGCTCCCGCTGGCAGAGAGTTTTCCGCGCAGCCACTGGCCCGAGGAGGTCCAGCAGGGATTCGATCTCTATGCGCTCTCTGAGCGCACCGACCTCAGCCCCCCCTCCGCAGCGGCCACGATCCGTTACTTTCAGGCTGGAGCCCCGGAGGCCCTCCTCATTCCGCCCGCATTCGAGCGTCACGACACGCCGTCGCCGGTAACGTTCCAATCGCTACCGCTCTCCGCTGAGGCAATCGGGCAAAACCCCGCCATCGCCGACATCAAGGTGCTGCCTGGCCCGCAGGGCTCAAACGCTGTCGATCTGCTGACTACCGACATGCGGTCGGGCGAGATCCGGCGCTGGAGCCTCGTTGGT
Organism: Planctomycetota bacterium; assembly: GCA_003669605.1. Taxonomy (GTDB): domain Bacteria; phylum Planctomycetota; class Planctomycetia; order Pirellulales; family UBA1268; genus QWOP01. The sequence goes on along the minus strand of QWOP01000085.1, from coordinate 28,532 downwards.
CCAAAAGTCAGCACCCGGGTGATCGCCCGAGGGAGCAGTCCCTGCCGGCTGACGGCGGTTTCTCCAGCCAGCGGATTTCCGTCCCGCTGGCTGGTGGGAGATCTGGGGGGCTTTATGCCAGAAGACCATCACCGGGGCCGTGTCTGCGCCGTTGACGATGCGGCCCCCGACGCTCCGGCAGCAGACGTCAGCCTGGTCGCCGCTGATCTCGCCCGGGTGGTCGAGGTGACACCATTCGATTACGACGCAGACGGCCGCACCGACCTTCTCGTCGCGGAGTTCGGCTGGCGGCAGACAGGAAGCCTGTGTGTCTTGCTGGCCGGTGGGGAGGGCGCTTCCGAAGGCTTCGACGACCGCCGGCAGATCATTGATCCTCGGGCAGGCGCGATCGGAGTCCGGACAGCCGATATCGACGGCGACGGCCGGGACGACATCGTGGCCGCCTTTGCCCAGGAGCACGAAACGGTCGACGTCTGGTTTCAGTCTGGCGCTGGGACCTACGAACACCGCGAGATCATTCGCTTCCCCGATCCCTCCTTCGGCTCCAGCGGCTTCGAGTTAATCGACCTCGATGCGGATGGCCGGATCGACATCCTCCACACCAACGGCGACACTCTCGACAGCGGCCTCGCCAAACCGACGCACGGCATCCGCTGCCTGTTCAATCTGGGAGAGGGGCGATTCCGCAGCCAGGAGATCGCGCGGATGCCGGGCGCTTCCCAGGCCTCGGCCGCGGACATCGACGGCGATGGCGACCTCGACATCGTGGCCTGTTCTCTCCTCCCCGCTGCCGGCACCCACCCCGCCGGCACGTTCGATTCCATCCTCTGGTTCGAGAACGGGGGCTCCGGCACCTATCTGCCCCACAGGATCCAGCGCAACCACTGCGATCACGCGGCCTTTGCGCTGGCCGACCTCAACGGTGACGGTCGCATCGATCTGCTCACCGGGACCTGGGAAGCGGCCGAGTCCCAGCGGCCCACCTGGGCGCTTGAAGTGTGGCTCAATTTTCCCGCCGCCGGGCAATGACTCCGCTGGGAGCTCCGTTTTCAAGGCTTGACGGGGTTCTAGCCCTCGCTGTGGCCGCCAATCCCGCTGTGTAAACTCAGTGGGATGAACACCCACTGCCCCCCCCTGCGATGCCTCACGATCGTCTTCGTTCTCATGGCGGCCGTCGCCCGCGCAGACGATCCTCCCGCGGCCTCCCCTCCAGGCACCTCTCCGGCAGTGGCCCCCGGCCACTCGCAACACGGCGAGAGTTTCTCAGAAGGCCCCAGACGCCGTCTTCCCCTCATGCCCGGCTGTGGCGACGTCACCTTCCCTGTCACCACCGCGGCACCGGAGGCGCAGCAGTACTTCAATCAAGGAGTCGGGCAGTTGCACGGCTTTTGGTATTGGGAGGCGGAGCGGTCGTTCCGCACCGTGCTGCAGATCGATCCCAACTGTGTGATGGCCCACTGGGGAATGGCGATGGCCAACATCCAGAACGAGGCCCGGGCGCGGCAATTAATCCTCAAGGCTTCCGGCCCAGCGCTCGATGCGGCCTCGCCCCGCGAGAAAGCCTTTGTCGAGGCCGCCAATAAACTGTTTGCCGAAAAGAAAGACGATGCCGAACGGAAGACCGCGGCGGCCGACTTTGTGGCAGCGCTCGACCGGATCGCGCTCGATCACCCCGACGACAACGAGGCCCGGGCGCTGGTGGTGGCGTTCAGTTGGTGGAACAAGAGCCGCCACGGAATTCCAATTCCCAGCCCGCTGGCGATCGACGCCCTCGCCGGGCAGGTGCTCGCGAGGAACCCCCGGCATCCTCTGCACCATTACCTGATTCACCTTTGGGATGGCGTCCGGCCCGCCCAGGCACTCCGCTCCGCCGCCATCTGTGGCCCATCGGCCCCCGGCATCGCCCACATGTGGCACATGCCGGGCCATGTCTACTCGGAACTGGAACGCTGGCAGGACGCAGCCTGGCAGCAGGAGGCCGCGGCGCGGGTCGACCACGCCCACATGCTCAGGGCCCATCTCTACCCCGACCAGATCCACAATTTCGCCCATAACAGCGAATGGCTGGCGCGCAATCTCAATCACCTCGGCCGGGCCACCGAGGCGGTCTCCATTTCCACCAACCTGATCGCGATGCCCCGCATTCCGCGCTCAAAGGAGGTGAAGCCCGCCCCGGACCAGCGGTTTGAGGAGGAGGGGAGTGCCTGGCAGTACGGCCGCAACCGGCTCTTCGAGACAATTCTTCAGTGGGAATTATGGGACACCGCAGCCTCGCTTGCCGGCACCCCATACTTGGAGCCAGGGCACGATTTCGACGACCAGTGGCGGCGGGCGCAATTCCTCACGCTGGCCGCCTACGGCCGCGGCGACGCCGCCGCCGGGAAAGCCTCCTTGTCGATGCTCGAGGCAATTCTGTCGGGATTGCGAAGCGACCGCACCGCAGCCGCCAACCGGGCCGAGGCCGAAGCGCGGGGGAAGAACCAGTCAGCCGCCGAGATCAGCAAGGCGATGGCCGATGCGATGCAGCCCTTCAGCGAAAAGATCGAGCGGCTCCAACCGGTGCTCGCCGAACTCCGTCTCCGCGATCATCTGGCCAGCGGACGGCTGGAGGAAGCCAAACAACTCCTCCCGGCGCTCGGCGACATCGATAAAGCCCGGTTGTCAGTGATCCAGTTGGCCCTCGGCGATCCCGGCAAGGCCATGGAGACGGCGACTGCGGTGGCGGGCGCAGGGAAGTCGCAACTCCTGCCGCAAGCGCTGCTGGCCTGGACCCAGTGGCAAGCCGGCAAAAAAGACGAGGCCCTGGCCAGCTTCCAGACGGTGCGGAAACTCGCCGCCGGAGCCGATCCGACGCTTCCCCTCCTCCTCCGCCTCAAGCCTCTAGCCGAGGCAGCCGGAGCCTCGGGCGACTGGCGGATCCCTGCTGTTCCGGCCACCGATATTGGCGAGCGACCGCCCCTCGATTCCCTGGGGCCGAGGGCATGGACAGCTTGGCAGGCAGGCGAGTGGACGGCGACATCCGTCGATGGCCAAGCGGTCTCTGCCGCGGCCTTCCGCGGTCGGCCACACATCGTGATCCTCACCCTCGGCAAGGCTTGCACCCACTGCAACGAACAGGTGAAGGCGTTTGTGGCCCGGCGGGCGGAGTTTGAGCGTGCCGGGCTCCCGGTCGTGATTCTCAGCACTGATACCCCAGTCGAGATCCGCGAATCGGGAGAGACTCTTCCCTTCCCCGTGCACTCCGCAGCCGACATGGCGGCCTTTCGGACGCTCGATGCCTGGGACGATTTCGAGGGCAAGCCGCTCCATTCCACAAGCTTCATATCCGCCGATGGTCGGATGGGCTGGCAGCACGTTGGCTACGAACCCTTCATGCTCCCCGACTTTCTCCTCGGAGAGATCCAACGCCTCACATCGTCGGCGCTTGCTCCCGGATGGCTCCAGCAACGCTGAACTCGAGCGCGGGGCCAGCGCCCGCTTTCCGCGGGTGCCGCGCGCGCGCTGCAGACAAAAAAACCGGAGGGCCCAATTCTGGGACCCTCCGGCTGTTTTCAGAACTGCTCATCGCATGACTGCGAGAGCGGGCAACGAGCAGACTGTGGAAAACCTCCCGTTTTCTCAAGTGCAATGCACTCGCAACCGCCTTATGCAGTCGTTCCGGCAGGCTTCTCCGTGACTGCTTAGTAGCGGCGACCGCCACCGCCACCGCCGCCGCCGTAGCCACCACCACCGCCGCCACCGCCGCCGCCGCCGTACCCACCACGACCACCGCCGCCGCCACCAGCTTCGCGGGGCTTGGCCTCATTGACCGTCAGGCGACGGCCGTCGATTTCCTTGTCGTTCATTGCGTCGATGGCCCGCTGGGCGGCATCGTCGGCCTGGATCTCCACAAAGCCAAACCCCTTGCTGCGTCCGGTCTCGCGGTCCTGGATGACCTGAGCGCTGGTGACCGTACCGAACTCCGTGAACATCTGCTCCAGAGAGTCGTTGGTCACGCTGTAGGGCAGATTGCCCACATAAAGTTTCTTTCCCATCCGAACATCATCTCCTGCAAGAGACCCTAGTTGAGCTTTCGGGGTCGCGTCGAAAGTGACTGAAAGTGGCAGCCCGCCAGAGGGTTTGGGGAGAGCAAAGAACAACGGCGACTGCCGGAATCCCAGTGTCAACGGCCGAACCAACCGTTTCACCCTACAGGTAGAGCGCAGGGTTCTCAAGGGCGCTCACCCGGTAATTCCCCCGGGGAACCTTCCTCATTCCGCCCCAACAGGCCCCTGCGGCGCGTCCTCCGGCACCGAGAGCGGGCCTTTCCGACTACCCCTTCTTCTTGGCAGCCGACCGCTTGGAGGCTGCCGGTTTCGGCTTCCGAGCCCCCTTCGGGGCCACTTTCAGCGTCACTTTTGCTGATCCCTGCCGGGGAACCGGGGCCTTCTTCACGGCGGCGGTCTTGGAGGCAGCCCTCTTCTGAGCAGCACGCTTGGCTGCGGCGACAGGCTTTTTCGTTGCGGCGGGCTGCGCCGCTCCCTTCGACTTGGCAGTCCCCTTGGCAGCCTTGGCAGTCCGCTTGGCAGCCCGCTTTGGGGTCGCCGGGGCCTTGCCCGTGGTGGCCCGCTTCCCGGTGGCGGCCCGCCTGCGTGAATCCCGCGCCGCGGCGACCTCATCGAGGAATTCGCCGGCCGAGGCGGCGAGGTCGGCAGCCGAGAGCGGCTCCACCTCGTCGATGATGAACAGCGACAACTCCCCGCGGCGTTGCTCGACCATCAGCGTCTGGTATTCGGCCAGCGAGAGGTCTTCGTGGTCGCCGTCCTCACTGGAGAGGAACTCAAACCCGACACGGGCCTTGGCGTCCCAGCCGTCGATATGAAACTCGACACCATACTCGCGGAACATCAGATTGCGTTCGATCGAGTAGCCCCGTGCCCGAAAGAGGCGGGAGAGGAGGTTGCAGCCTTCGGTCTCGGAGAGAATCTCGGACATCACAGGTAACTGACCTTTGGCTAGCGGTGGGTTCGAAGAAAAGAGAGGGAAGCGCAAGAATAACCGCTCCGGCCGATCCCGGCGATGCCGACTGTCGAACAACGGAGTCTTCGAGGATCCCTCTCAGCGGGGATGGGATCCGGGCGAGTAGACCCCTTCGGAACTCTCGTCGGCCTCTTTGAGTCGCTCGAGAATCACGTTTGCGGACCAACCATGGTCGAGGGCATCGTAGAGGAGTTCGCGGACCTCCCTCTCGAACAGATCGAGATTGAGTTTCCTGCGGAGCAGGGCAACGAGGCTTGGCTCCTCGCCCACCCCATACGCCCCATCGAGCCAGACCTGGACTGCCCCGAGGGCATCCAGTCCGTCAAGCCTATCCCGGCACTTCGCACTCATGGATTCCATGCGCGGTTCCTTCCCTGATATGGCCCCCCGATCCCCAGACGGCGTCCATTCTATGGGGACCGCAGCGCTTTGACCAATCCCATCCGGGCAGCGATCGAACAAACGCGGTGCATTTCAAGGAATCAGAAGAGCCACGCGGTGCGACGCCAATTCGCCGCAATCGCGGCCAAGAGCGACACTCGGTCAATTTCCCGCGGCAGCACGGCCAGGCTTGGGTGCTTCAGGGAGGGCCCCCTCGTTCACACCTCGTCCCCGCCGTCGACCTCGTCCTGGTCCTCGAATTCCTCGTCGTCCTCCCAGGGCCAGAAGAACATCTGCACTTGCCGGAGAATGACCGAGTCCTCCTCCTCGTCGATGTCCACCTGGAACAGCGGCCCGTCGAAGGCCTGGAGATCCTTGAGATGCACCTCACTGATCAGCACCGTCTGCTCGTCAGTCCGTTCGGCGGTCACGAAGCCGTGACGGCTCATCTCCCCCTGGATCTCGAAACTCTCGGCATTCTCGAAGGCGTCGGTGTCGCCTTGAATGTGGAACTGCGGCATCGACGAACTGCCTTTCTTGTGTGAAGCGGGCCGGGAACTGGTGTTCCTTTGAGTTGCAAACGCCCGAAGCATACCCCGCCGACGCGGCAACTCCACAGCCACTCTCCGGCCGCCCCCCGATTGAAAGAAGCCGGCAGCGGCCATATCCTCTCTCCCAAAAGATGCCGACATCTCAACAGAGGAAAACCGATGGCAAAGCAATTATTGATCTACGAGTCGGCCGTTCCGATCACGCTGGCCCGCCACGGGAAGACATCGTTCGCCGCTTCCGACGACTACGCCTTCAGTTCCCTGGTCAGCGCAGTGCCCTTGCTAGCGGTCGAAATCGCCGAGGCGGCCCAAGAATATGCCGTCGTCTTTGTGGCGATCGGCGAGGAAGTGATGCCGGTTGCGATTCTCGGCATTCAGCCGGAGCAAAATCTCTATCTCACTCCCACTTCCGGCTGGCAGGCGAAGTATGTGCCGTCCTTCGTGCGCCGCTATCCGTTTATTTTCTCCTCCAGCGAAGACCGTCAGACGCTCACCCTGTGCATCGACGAAACCCACCCCGGCTTTAATACCGACGGCCGTGGGCAGCGGCTCTTCGGCGACGACGGCAAGCCGACTGCCTACGTCGAACGGGTCCTTGAATTCCTCAAGGCCTATCAAGCCCAGTTCGAATACACGAAGGCCTTCTGCAAACGGCTCAAGGATTCCAATCTCCTCGAACCGCTGCAGGCGGAAGTGACGACACCCACGGGTGAGAAGGTGCGGCTAGGGGATTTCCTCGGCGTGACCCGAGGTCGCCTCCACACGCTCCCCACCGAGGCGCTCGCTGCACTCGTCAAGTCGGACGAGCTGGAGATGATCTATCTCCATATCCATTCACTGCGGAACTTCAACGCCGTGAAAGATCGCTACCTCGAGGCGTTGGCTGCGAAGCCTGCTGTCGAGGAGGCTACTGGCTGACCGCACCCGCGGGTGCGCTTGCTATTTTCAGCCCGTGGAAAAAGTCATCCCTGACTTCTCTCCACCTCCAGTCATCGCTGGGAAAACCGGCGGTTTTCCGAAGTGCTGCGCCTCGACAGCAACCGCGATCGTGGCCGGAACGAAGCACCGCTAGTTCCTGCGTCGCGGTCCTCGCCCCCAGCCGGACGCTGACGAAAGCTCAAGGTGAGTTCGCTGCGCTAACGACCACGGGGAGTGCGGAGGTCTGGGCGGCCAAGGTGTTGCCGGATTGCAAGGATGCAATCGATGGCAGGTGTTGAGCCCGCAGATGCCGATCAGTACAAGCAGGGTGTCGTGACAACGGCCACTTCACACCGAGGCCAAGACGGGCACCACCGCTCGTTCGAATCCTGGTGGTTCGGAGCGGACGTGGTTGCGGCTTCCCCCCATGAAAGCTCAATGGAAAGGTTCTCCGACTGCCAACGAAGGCAATCCTTCGCGTGGCAGTTCGCCAAGCGCCGCCATCAGGTGCTCTTGGTAGGCCACCGACCGAGCCGCGATCCTTTTTCGCCCCCGGGCACCAGCCCGGGGGTTTTTTTCGGACAACGGGCGTGGAGTTTTCCCCACACCAAGGCGTCCCAGAAGCGATCGTCTCCACGCCGCAAAAACGACCACCGCGCCGCACTACCCGACCGCGCCCGGGGGTGCGTTTCCTCTCCGCAGCCGCCGTTCAAGCAGCGCCAGGGATCCCAGCAACAAAGGCAGCACGCTGCCGAGCGCGGCGGCGCCGATCTCCGGCACGCTGTACGACGAATGCATCGCAGCGTAGTTCGGATTGGTGAGGCTGAAACTTTTCACGATGTCGGTGAAGCGATCGCCAGGCAGCAGCAGGCCGTTGGTGAAATCGATTGTTTTGCCATCTGGTGAAATGATGATCGTGCGGAAGATGTCGGACTCAGGACCGCCCTCCCCAGGGACCGTTCCAAAAATGGCGGGGTAGGTAGGATCGGTGACAAGCACCCACGGCTCCTCCGTGTTGTCAGCCCACCCATAGATCTCCAAGTGCAGCGCCGTGATCGCGGACGGCGTGTCGTTGTAAATGTCGTAGGAAAGGTGGGTCGGATCGGGGGGATACCCGGCCCCGTAATCGAAGACCACCCCTGGACCTGAGTTAAAGGAACTCAGCGCCCAGACGTTGGACCCCGGCCCAGAACCCGCGACGCGATTGATAACCGGCGCAATGACGAGGTCCAGAGAGGTGGCACTGGCGGTGCACGCTCCCAGGAGCAGGCTGAGGGCCGTGGCAGCCACCACGCCAGCCACGCCGTGCCGCACCGATTGCCGATCCATGTTCACCATTTCCCTTTGTCGCATGATCGCCCTTTTATTCGCCGGGGTACCTGAGCCCGATGGGCTCGGTGTGATCGAATCAGTCGGAACAGAACTCGGATCGGAATCCACCAGATCACGGTCCTCCACCAGCAGCCAAGTCTGGCAAGAATAGCAGACGCATTCCACCCCTCACTGAAGGAGAGCGTGAAAGGCTATCGGCAGGGCACACTGCAACAGAGCCTGCTTTGTCGTTGCACTGCGCATCCCGCCCGTGACCGCCGACTCGACTTCGTCGCCCGTCGCTCGTTGATGGGGAAAGTGGTTGCCGGATTGAGATTGCCCCAGTTTTTCCGTAGTCTGTCGGGCGGATCTGGTCCCGAGCGCCAGTATCCCGGGGGAGTATTTGCTTGGGTCTATCACACCCCGGCCCCAGCGGCGGGAGGCATCTTTGGGGCGGATCGCTTTCGCCTCCATCTTCGAGGGAGTTCTCTCGTGTCACAGACAGTTGTTCCAAGTCTGCTTCCCGTCCGGCATCCCCTCGAGCCGCTCAGTGCTGCCGAGGTCAGCGCAGCCGTCGCAATCCTCAAACTCTCGGGCAACATCACCCCGACCATACGTTTTGTGTCGGTGAGTCTCCACGAACCCCCCAAGGCTCTCGTCCACGCCCACGCCAGCACCCGCACCAGGCCGAGCCAGCCGCCGCGGCAGGCCTTCGCGGTCCTCTTTGACAACGCGACAAACACCTGCCACGAAGCGGTGGTGTCAATCGACGAGAACATGGTGGAGTCGTGGCATCAGATCGCCGGCGTGCAGCCGACGATGACGGCGGATGAGCAGGTGGAATGCGAGGCCGCGGTGCTGGCAAGCGCCGACTTCCGTGACGCCCTGGCACGTCACCACGGCATCACCGACACCCGGCTCGTGATGGTCGACATCTGGAGTGCCGGCAATTACGGATCGGAGGAGGACCGTACCCGACGCCTGGCGCGACCACTCTGTTTTCTGCGATCCGATCCGACCGAGAACGGATACGCCCGGCCCATCGAGGGAATCCGCCCCGTCGTCGACCTCAATTCGATGGAGGTGATTCGCGTCGAGGAACATGGCCACTGGCCCCTGCCCCCCGGCGGATGCAACTACGCGGCCGATCGGGTCGCCGACCAGCGTCGCGACATCAAGCCGCTAGAGATCACCCAGCCGGATGGCCCGAGTTTCGTGGTCGATGGCTACCAGGTCGCCTGGCAGAACTGGAAGTTCGTCATCGGATTCAATGCCCGCGAGGGGCTGACGCTCCATCATCTCCGCTGCCTCGATGGCGAAGAGGACCGCTCCATCCTCTACCGTGCATCCCTCACCGAGATGGTGGTTCCCTATGGCGATCCCACCGAGACACAACGGCGAAAGAACGCCTTCGATGTCGGCGAATACGGAATGGGGATGTGCGCAAACAGCCTTGAACTCGGCTGCGATTGTCTGGGATTAATCCGCTATTTCGACGCCCATCTGACGACCAGTCGGGGCGAGCCGCTGCTTGTGAAGAACGCGATCTGCATGCACGAAGAGGATTACGGAATCCTCTGGAAGCACACCGACCGCCGGCTGGGAAAGCCCGAGGTGAGGCGGTCGCGCCGCTTGGTGGTGTCATCGGTGTCGACGGTGGAGAACTACGAATATGGATTCTTCTGGTACCTCTATCAGGATGGCAACATCCAGTTCGAGGTGAAATTGACAGGCGTGCTGTCGCTGGGGGCCGTCCAGCCGGGCGAAACGCCGCCGTGGGGAGCCCTGGTGGCAGAGCAGCTCTATGCCCCCAATCACCAGCACTTCTTCAATGTCCGCCTCGATATCGACCTCGATGGCATGGAAAACTCTGTGCAGCGAATCGACGTCGTCGCAGATGAGAGCACTCCGCAAAATCCGTTCGGCAACGCTTTTCAGGCGCGGGCGACGACTCTTGCCACCGAGACCGCAGCCCAAGCCAACCTCTGCCTGGAAACGTCGCGCTCCTGGAAGATCATCAATCCCGGCAGGCTCAATGCCGTCGGCCAACCGGTCGGCTACCGCTTTCTCCCCGGCGACAACGCCCTTCCGTTTGCCGCGCCCCAGGCCTGGTGGCGGAAGCGAGCCGGGTTTGTCGATCATCACGTCTGGGTCACTCCGTTCCATCCGGAGGAGCGATTCGCAGCCGGAGACTATCCCAATCAGAGTTCCGGCGGTGATGGTCTGGTCCGTTGGACTGCTGCCGATCGGCCGATCGCGGCGACCGACGTCGTCTTCTGGTACACCTTCGGCCATACCCATCTGCCGCGGCCAGAGGACTTCCCGGTGATGCCGACGGCCTTCATCGGATTTCTCCTCAAGCCCTCCGGATTCTTCGCGCTCAACCCCGCCAACAACGTCCCCCCTTCGCCGCGGAAAGTGGCACCGCTCGAGGGTGGCTGTTGTCATTGAGATCCCTGGCTCACTCCGAGAAAAATCCGCGGGGCGATACGGGCAAGAGTTGCCTTGTCTCTGGGGCCTGCGGACTGGCAACCGCCTCGTGCGGTTGAGCAGGCTGTGGATAAAGCGCTGGCCCGACTGCGGTCGGCGACACACCGGGGAACTTGTCAATGAATGACCAGCCGATCGATCCCCTGCCACGCTATGAGGTGGCTGATCCGGTGGCCCCGGGCGCCATCGAGACCGGACTCTTCCAAGCGCCGACGGAAAATGGTGCTCCTGGGCCTATTGCTCTCCACAAACCGCTGCGCACCGGGCACATCTGGGCATTGGGCGTCGGCTCGGTCATCACCGGCGAATTTTTCGGATGGAACGGGGGCCTCGGGGTGGCAGGTCCTATCGGCATGCTGCTGGCGTCGCTGTTCGTCTGCGGACTGTACATGGCGTGGGTGTTGTCGTTGGCGGAACTCGCCGTGGCCATGCCTTTCGCCGGCGGACCGCTGGCCTATGGCCGCCGGGCGGTGGGACCGTGGCTCGGATTTCTGATGGGTTGGTCGATGCTGCTGGAATGCCTGTTCGCCACGATTGGCACGGCGATCGCCACCGGCGGGTATGTCTTTTTCGTCCTCGAATCGGTGGCTCCCGGAGCCGACGAGCGTCTGGTCACCACGGCGGTCGCACTGGGCACGGTGATCTTGTTTGCGGTCCTGCAATGCCTGGGAGTGGGCACACAAGCACGGGTCATGGAGTGGATGACCTACGGTGCGGTCGTAGCGCTGGTCTGGTTCTGGGTGGCATGCATCCCCGGCATCCGTATCGAACGATTGTTCACCGACCCGATCCTTCCAGGCGGATGGAAGGGGGTGTTGCTGGCCATTCCCTACGCCATCTGGTGGCTGGTGATCATCGAATCAGTGGCGTTGGCGGCAGAGGAGGCAAGCGAGCCACACATCGCGATCCCCCGCGGTCTTGCCTACGCACAGGTCACGCTGATCATTCTGGTGGTCATCACTTTGTTCGTGGTCTCAAGCGCGGGCGAAGACTACCGCACGATCGGCGACCCGACTCTGGCGTTTCCACTGCCGGTGGTCTACCGGCAGGTGTGGCCAGGTCCGTCCCATCTCTGGCACCTCATGAGCTTTTCCGTGCTGGCGATCTGCGGGATGGTGGCCAGTTACAACGGCATGATTTTCGCCGTCAGTCGTCAGGCCTTTGCACTGGGGAGGGCCGGTTACCTGCCCGCATTCCTGGGCCGGGTGCACCCTGAAAGGCGGACTCCTCGGGCCGCGATCCTCAGCGGGTCGGTCATCACGGCGCTATTCGTGATCGTGAATTATTTTGACACCGACATGGTGACCATCGCCGTCCTGACCTGCAATCTCACGGCGCTTGTCTGGTATGCGCTGGCGATTGTCTGCCTGTTCTTGCTGCGCTGGAATGAGCCGCACATGCCGCGGCCATACCGGGTGCCTCTCTATCCAGTGCTCCCGGCAGCGGTGCTGCTGATGAGCATCGTGTCGGCCGTGATCTACGGCTGGGCGCAGGATCAAACTGTGCTCTGGCTGACGGTGGGGATGTACGGAGTGGGACTGGCCTATTACGTCTGCCTCGCCCGCCCCCACCTCGCTGCCAGAGAGCCTTTGGAAATCACCTCCGGCAAGTTCACGGCTGCGGCCCCGCCCTGGAAATCCTGATCCAGTCGGCATAGAGATCTGCCGCCTCATCGGTCCTGTTAACAATCGGGCGCAGCCTGATCAACTCCTCTTCGGCTTCGTTGTCGGAAGACGCGTCGATGTGGTCTGCCGAGTTCGTCGTTGCGTCACTCGGAAGCAGGTCATCGCCAATCGGTTCCTCGTACGCCGCCCATTCTGCATCAGCATCGCCGGAGAGCCCCACGAATCGGGCGAGATCGACGTCCGTTTCCTCGTCGGTCGGCCACACCGAGTCGACGCTTGTATCCATGGCGACTACTGCGCCCGATGCCGCGAGTCGACTCGACTCCAAACGCCCGGCTGCGTGCCCGGCGACGACGCCGCCAAGATAGATCGGCAGGGCGAGCAAGCCAGTGGCGAACGTACCGGCGGAATTACCCACATGACCTCCATACGCCGGGTAGAGAATGTTGTACGCATCCTTCTCGAGCGCTTCGTCTCCGTGCGTCTGGGAGTAGGCGATCGCATCTCCGTACGCGATGGTCGTTGGCCAGATATCGACAATCGGTAGATTCATCCAGAACGCGTACGAACCTGGATATTCCCGCCGGGCGACGTCCTTCGCCCTGCCACCCTCGCGGATCGCCAAGGCTGGCACGTCGCTGTAGACATGGAGTGTCGCCGTGTAGGGGTTGTAGTTGTCATGGCCAAAGAGCCGGCCGGGGAGAATCGTCTCGACCGCCACGGTCAGAGCCCCCACCGTGTAACGGTAGGGCCATCCGACCGTGCGGTTCTTCGCGAGCCGACGCCAATCATCGAGCGGTCGATACTGATTCAGACGAACTTTCACATGCTCCAGGTCATTCTCGACCAGATACTGCTGGAGCACCGCCCCGGTATCCTCTGAAACCCGGTGATTCTTCACTCGGCGATCCCAGAGGAGGATCTTGGAGGGAATGCCAAACACCCATCCGATCCCATCGATCAGCGGACGGGCCTCACCTCGTTCGATCGGCTGCTGACGCGTCTCGCGGACCAGAGCCGGGGCGATATTCCGATACCGATCAACGATTTCCTTGGGCTCAAATGGCTTCTTGTGCGTCGAGCAGCATGACGCGAGGGCTAGCACCAGCGGGCAAAGCAGGACTGCACGGAGCCACCGACAGCTGGGGGCTCGATGAGTGATGGGTGCGGTAACCACAGCGATCGGATTCTCGGGGCATGCTCGAACTCGGCTCAAAGCAGCGCTGATCCACGAAGGTGGCGGCCTGCAAAAACACCTTCTCGGATCGTCGCCATCACCAGCGGGCTTCCATGGCGATACCGGAGCCGTTGGCCACGGCGAGCGGCACCGCCTTGACGTAGACCCCACGGTATTCCAACTCCGTCCCGTTGACCGCCATCGAACTGGCAAACGCCAATGACCATCCCAGAAACACCTGCGATGGGTAGTGAGCATTGGCGTCTATCCGGGACAGCCCGCAGAAGGTGGAACAGACGTAGAGCCCCCCCTTCGCCCAGGGGTTTTCAACCATGTCTGCTGCCGCAAGAAAGGGAATCGCGCCGATAAATGCGTGGCCACTGACACCATTATTGTCATTGAGCATGTGCCACTGACTGCCCTGACCGTCGGCAGGTCTTGAGGCACCCGTCGCCATTTGGAGCACGTACAGCGGTGGAGCCCCGACCGTGAACATCCGCAGGGATCGCGATCCCCACTCCCCAACCACGTCGCCGAATACTGAGTTTTCCAGCAACATGCCAGTCACGGCTGCCGCTCCCCAGACAGGGAGCTCATACCGACCTTCTCCCAGGAACTTCGTGCCGGCGACAAAGTGACCGAAACCGGACGGCGTCACGCTCGTCTGCCAGGCGTTCTGCATGGTTTGATCGAAACCGGTGTTCGCCATCAGCGCCCCGGCACCAAACACCGCTGTCAGTCCCACCAGGCTTTCGCAGGAATAAAAATTCCGGTAGTCGCTGACGACCTTATGAAACGCTGTTTTGAAGCCCTTGGCCCGGAGCGGAGCGAACGGAGCGTAATCATCCGGGTATGACGGATGCATCGTCGGAATCGGATCCCGCCATGTCTCCAGTCCTGCGCTGTCAGACGAACTCTCCTCTGCGATACCCGGAAGCGGAAGGATCTGTTCTTCCTGGATGCCAGCAGACACCGGCATCACCTCGCTCCACCAAGTCGGAGTGTCTTTGCCCCAGGAGTCTGAGGACGGCCACGCCCGGTCCAAGGCCACGGCGAATGGGACCGACTCGCCATCACTCGGACCGACGAGGTACTGGCGGTCTGCCGTGACCAGGAAATGGTTCGTGGCGGGTTCCATCGATGGCGGATTCCGCAGCTCAAAAGCATCGTCGGCAGACGCGTGCCCACTGAGGCGGGCCCACACCCCCTTGGCAAAATCACCCCCCAGCCATGATTCGGCAGACGCTGGCCCCTGGCCGACACCCGTGCCGAGAGCCACGACGAGCGCCACCAATCGAGCGATTTTTTGAGTGAGGTGGGTGGTCGTGTGTTGCATGGATGCACCGGAATTCACTCAGAATCGCCCCTCAAACCCGGCGAATCCACCGTGGATGATCGAACTCCCCGAGGTGCTCAACGTCGAGAGCGAGCCGGCGCTGGTGATGCTCGTGGGCCAGACAGCATCCGACTGAATGACATTCCCGACACCGACCACGCGGTATCCCATCGACAGCGTCCACGCCGGAGTGACGTCCCATGCGACACCAGTGTCGACCGATCCGACGGTTGCGAATGTCGAGGTCGCGGAGTGGACATTCACAGCACTCCCTCCGGGGAAGGTGGCGGGGGAGCCGGCACCGGAAGAGAGAAACGACGTGTTGGTGACAGCGTTTCCACCGAGCATAAACTTGGGGACGATCGCGAGGCGGACTTGGGGCAAAACGCGCCAATCAAACTTCAAGCCGATCTGACCACCGAAGAGGTTGTTGTTGGTGGCAACACTCAACAACGCCTGGTCGGCCCCCCCCTGCGTTCCGAACGTTGCCCCAGGCGGAGCGGAGCCGGAGAGGCTCGTAAACGTCACCACATCCTGCAACTCGAAGAACCGAAATCCAGCCAGCCACATCCAGGTGACTCGCCGCTGCGCTGGATCGAGGAATTCTGGGCGGCCTCCGGGGGCGTAGAGCCAGTTGATCTCGACGTTGTTGACCAGATCGGAGCGGGAAACTTCCTGCGCTCGGGCAAACGCGAGGAAATGGCTAGCCGGTTGGCCACTGATCTGGACCCCAGGAGCCTGCGGCACGGCCATGAATTGGTTGGAGTTGGCAGCCACGGAATCGGTCGATCCAATGCCGTACACGCCCCAATAGATGCCCTCGATGGCGTGGCTCTGTTCAGCCCACAGCCAGCGGCCGATATGGAGATCAACGCCCCCCGGCCAGGTCGCCGCGGCATTGTTGGTGGCGAGGACCGTACCCTGCCCCGGGATCGTCGACGTGGCATGCCCCGTGGGCAGAGTCCGGGTCATCAACAGACCGGAAGCGCCTGCGAACCAGCGCGGCCACTGCATCTGCGGTTCCACCACTGCCACCAGCGGAGGCAGGCCGTCGTACACCGGGGCCGGCATATAGAGGGGCTGACCGGCGTCGCCGTACCCCCCGGGTGAAGGACTGACAGAGGGATCAACAAACTGAATTCCTGGCGTCGGCAGCAGAGGATTCGCTCCCACTGGGGGCATCTGTCCGGAGACGATTCCCACATGGGCGAGCGTCCACAGGAGGAACGCCAACAGGGAGTGAGTTGCGAGCCGCATGGCGCGTGACAACCGATGGAGAAACAAATCCTGCCGGGCCGAGAAATCCTCAACCCCTGCCTCCGTACCCACCACAACAACGCTGCCATGGCGGGCGGGGATCGTCGAGAAGTTGCCGCAGCGGGTCAATCCAGAAGCCATCCCCGCGGCCTTTCGATTCGTTCATCGTCCGGGACTCGGGGCAAGCAGGGGAACGTCCGTAACCCTTATCCCTGACTCTTTCCACGCCCCAGTCCCCTTGAACTTTGCAGTCGTGGCCTGCAAACGTCGTCAGTCGCCATTGTTTTTCGGTGCGTCGTCAGCGGCCTGACGGGAACCGAACCCGCTGATTCAACTGCTCAAGCAGCAGAATTTTCTGTGTCGTCTTGCTCTCGAGGTTTGCGCAGAGGTCCTCGATATCGTCGACTGCCGACAGAACCACGGTGTCCGATGTCCATTCTCCGTAGAGAGCGGCTACCTTCGCCGTCAGGGCATACAACTCCGAGCAATAGGTCAGATAGTGACTCAGCGATGCGGCGTCATCCCTCAGACCTGACTGGATCACGACACCATCGGCCGGTTCGCTTCCGGGAAACAAGATCTGTGTCGGGCTTTTCGTGACCTGGAGCATGTCGGTGACGTGGGCAAAACTCCGCAGGGTATGCAGCCCGGCGAGGGCTTGGCGGCGGACGAACTCGTGCTCGATCGATCGCATCGTGTAGAACCCGCCGACGGTGGCCGCGAGCACGGTGACGAGAGCGTCGAGCGATCCGAGGAATACCGGCAACTGGTCCATGCCGTCGATTCGCCGGACAAAGTAGATCGGGGAAAAGAGGGCCGCTGTCACGGCCACCCCACCAATCCAACTCGCCGCCCGAACAACCTTCGGAGCCTTGAGATTGGACTCCCCCGCTGGCAAGACGCGCCCCGCGTAGTCCACGAACCACTCCACATGGCGGGCTAGACCGCGGTCGGGAAACCGCGAGTGCACCCGATCCGAAAGCATACGGAGGCTCTCCACGATCCGCTCGGGGATCAAAGTCGGCGAATTGGACATCCGACGCATGGAGAAGCTCTCCGCAAGGAACAGAGTCGTGTGCAGAGCATCGGACGCAGTGCCAAAGCAGCCACCCCCAAAGCCCATTGCCTCCGGGAACAGGGGGCGGTTGTCCGCCACTCGGGCATGGCTTCCTCCTCAGGAGCGTTTCTTTGGCAGGTCCTTCGACCCGGCCACCGTCATGTTGAGCCCAATCTGGACGGTGACCGGTTTGCCTGCGACGTTCACCTCAATCTTGCCGTTGAGATACCAGCCGAGTGAGCCGGTGGAGAATTCTTTCACCTCGGCCTCCATCACGACGCCGTTGACGACGACTATCAGCGGCGTGGCTCCATCGAGGAATTCGGCGCGGCTCACGGGGCAGGTCGACTTGGCCATGGGAAATACAGCTCGCGAGGTCTCGGGCTGAGGGGGCCTTGAGCGGATGCTCCGTCACCTCTCCTCCTCCCTGCTTGACTGACGGTTGCGACAAGGACGACAACGATCAAGGGACGGCTTGAGTGGATTTTGGGGGGGGATCACGAAAGAAGATGAGGAAGACCACCAGCACCGCCAAGGCGCCCCAGGCCGGATAGATCCAGATGCCGTACCAGTCATGGGCGATATCGCCGCGCGGTTGAGCCAGCGTATACATCGCCTGCGATTGCCCAGCTAGGTACGTGCCCACAAATGCGCCCACCCCCCAGAGGATAAATGCAATCAGCCCTTGCGCCGCACCCCGCATCCGCTCATTCGCCTGATCATCCACATACAACTGCCCGGCGATAAAAAGAAAGTCGTAGCACACGCCATGCAAGAGAATGGCCCCAAAAATAAGCGGGGTCGCGAAGCCCGCGTTCGAGACGCTCGAAGCCAACAGGAAATATCGCACCACCCAGGAAAGGATCCCGATAAATATCGTCTTTTTATAGCCGAGCGTCTGCAGCATCAGCGGGAGCAAGAGCAAAAAGATGATGTCTGACACCTGAGCCAGCGACATTTTTGCAGCCGTATACGTCCAGCCCAGCTCCGTGACATACATGTTCATGTTGACAAAGTAAAAGTAGAGCGGGATGCAGATCAGAAACATGCACGCAATAAAAATCGCGAACGACGGCTGCATCAAAAGCGCCAACGCGTCGAGGCCAAGAATCTCCCCGAGACGGACGTTTTTGCCGGTCTTCATCGGTGGCGTGTGAGGAAGCGTCAGCGAAAACAGCCCTAAGGCGATGGAAGCTGCGCCTGCCAGATAAAATTGCACCGGCGACTGCTCGCCTTGAAGCAGCAGACTGAGCGTGACACCCCCCGCAATCCAGCCCACCGCGGAAAGCGTTTTGACCAGCGGAAAGTCGCGCTTTGGATCGGCGAGATGCGTCAGTGCGAGCGAATTCCCTAGGGCCAGCGTCGGCACAAACGTCGCGCAGTAAAGGATCAGCACGGGATAGAGCGACGCGAACGTCGTCAATTGCGGGATGGCAAACAGCAGTCCACCACCCGCCAGACCGAGAACGGCGAGCAGCTTTTCCGAAGCGAAATACCGGTCGGCAATCAAACCGACGAAAAACGGGGCGATCATCGCCCCCAGAGCAAATGCGCCATACGCCGCGCCGATCTGCCCGCCTTCAAAATGAAGTGCCTTGCCGAGATACGTCCCCATGCTGACGTACCACGACCCCCAAATGAAATACTGCAGGAACATGAAGAACGAGAGTTGAGCTTTTAGTGTGGATTGCATGGTGGGTTGCGCATCTGAAACGTGAAGAGATCTTCATTGTACGAGAACCAATGGCCAAGCACCACCTTGTTGCCATCCGATTCAGACGTCGGGCGGGCTTTCGGGGGTCTGCCCGTATCTCAATCGACTGCTGTGACGTCCGACGCCGAACTGTCACACCTCTCCGCGGAGGCGGCCCGCGTGGCACACCAGCCAAAGGCGATCGCCTCCACGTGATGCTCTGCCTGGAAAACATCGTTCCAGGTGATAGCGTCTGCGGAACGGAGAAGCCGGCCACGCCAATTCGAGCCCACAAAAACCCCCGCGCCAAATACCGCAATCAGGGGGAAGTTGATAGTTGGAATCCGCTCCCAAGCCAGACCATCCGCAGAGAAAAACGTTGCCCCCTGGCCGACGGCCACAAACCGTTCGCCGGTCCAGACGATGGAATTAATATGCTCCCCTTCCTCGCCAAGAACTCGATCGCTCCAGGTAACACCATCGCGGGTGCTCGTTCGCAGCCCATGCAAGCCGACACCGACAAAGACGCCGTTGCCGAACGCGACGTCAATCAGGGTGTCAACCGCTTTCGCATTCGGCACATCGCTCCAGGCTTTGGCGTCCTGGGACACCGAACGGCGTCCCCGATCACCGACAGCCACAAACAGATCGTTGCCATACGCAACCCGTCGCAGCATGTTCTTGCTTGAGGGTGGCGGATTGGCACCCCCTAGGGAATCGGCGGAATTCGGCAGCAATGACTGCGTCACCAGCACAGGAGACGCCGCGCTCCATGATTTTCCGTCAGGCGTCGTCATCACAAACGGCCGGGAATCCCCCACCGCGCCGGGATCTCCACCCAATCCAAGAAACTCCTCTTTTCCAAACCCGATTCCGCGCAGGAAGTTCACATACCCCGCATCCTGACGGCTTGTGTCCCACGTTTCTCCATCCGCGGTCGATGCAAAGATGTTGGCTCCACCGTACGAACCGACCGCCACAAACCGTCCATTCCCAAATGCCACAGCCCGATACATCTCCCCCTCTTTCCCAACGTGCGCAGCGGCCCAATCGATTCCGTCGCCAGAACTCAGTCGCAGTCCATGATGCCCAACCGCGACAAATCCGCTGCGTAAAGGAGCCTGCTCTGTGTCACTCGTGAGGTGCATCTGTCACACCAACCCCGGCAATCGACCGTCGAATTGACCTGCAAACTGCGAGGTATGGCTATCGCCAAAACCTTTCGTGGGAACGCCGAGCAGATTCAGCAATTCCACATACAAGTTTGCCATCGGGGCTTTTGATTCAAACGCCAGGTGGTGGCCAGACCGCAACGCACCTCCGGCTTTCCCCGCTAAGACAACCGGATAATCTTCCCGACCATGTCCGCCATCTGCCATGTAGCTCGTGAAGAGCAGCACGGTGTTGTCGAGTAACGAACTTCCTCCTTCGTCGAGATCCTTCATTTTGCGTACGGTCTCGGCAAACAACTGCGTATACCAAGCATGGATCTGCCGGCAGGCCTCACGGGAAATCGGATCTGCGTCCTCTGGACGAAAGGAGTTGCCTTGGTGCTCGAGGGTATGGCAGTGCCGTTCATAACCGACGGTCACGACACCTGGGAATAACGATTCATCACTCCCCACAGCGACTGTCATCACGCGAGTGGTGTCCGTCTGAAACGCCAAGACCATCATGTCCGCCATCAAGCGGATGTACTCAGCGTGGCATGACGGATCCTGGTCGAGCGGTCGAGTGATCTCCCAAAGTGGAGTTCCCTGCTTTGGCAACTCTTTCGGCAGGCTGAGTTTCGACGGCCCCGGGGACGCGAGGTCACTGAGAGCTTCTTGCTGGCGCGATTCAAGAAAAGCCAAGCGTGTTTCGACTGCTCGCACAGACGTCAGATAGGTCTCAAGTTTATGCCGATCGTGGCGGCCGAGCGATCGACGCAGATCCTTGGCCTGCGCGAGCACCAGATCCAGCACGCTCCGATCAAGAGAGTCAGAAACGCGAACTGGATTTGCAGCCGAGATGCCCTGCTCGCCATGCGCCGCAGCGCTTGCCCGCCGAGTCCAGTTGGGAACCACCGGGGTTCGACCCCGAAACATACGGTCGAAGATCAGGCGGGGGTTTCCTTCGTATGGCACAACCGCATCCCGGGAACGAAACGAGTAATTCTTCTCGCCGCCGTTGAGACCAATTTCCAATGAGGGCAGCAACGTGTCACGGCCGAGAGTCTGCGCCGCGGCCTGATCAACGGAAATATCAGCGTAGAGCTTGCCCCCCTCTTTTTTGACGAACGCTGCCCCAGTCAGATGCGTCAGTGAACAGTGTTCGTGGGCATTCACGTTGTCTGAACGTCCGCCATGACAGAGCCCTGAAATGACGGTCAGGTCTTGCTTGGCAAAATCGAGCGGCCGGAGAATGGATGGCAAAATCGCCAGCGGCCCCGCGGCCACCGGTTTCCACGACTCAATGACCGTTCCGCCGGTCACCGTGAAAATGCCGAATCGTACAGGTGGGCGCCCATCGACCGCCCCGGAGACCCGAGTAGGAAAGAGCGACTCGAAGAATGGCAATGCCAGCAGCGCACCACTGCCCTGCAACACATGACGACGAGTCCGGGAACGATTCATGGCTCCATCTCCGGCAGTGCGTGTTCAGCATTCTTTCGAAACTGAAACGGAAAACTCTTGACGATCTCCATCACGAGCGTCGAATATCGAAACTCGTCCTGCCGAAGTGTCGCGGTGATTTGGCGGACTGGGCACTCGTCATAGACATCCAACTCCCGCCCGAGAGCGTACGCCAACATACGCTCAGTGAGGTTGTTCACAAACTCCGACTTTCGCGCCAGCAACACGTTCTTGAGATCGCGGGCGCCGTTGAGCTTTTCGCCTGTGGGCAACTCACCGCTGACATCCAGCGGTCGATCACCAGATTTCTCACGCCACCGCCCCACCGCGTCGAAGTTATCGAGGGCAAAGCCTAAGGGGTCCATCTTCCGATGGCAGGCAGCGCAGGCTGCGTTTTCAGCGTGCTGGGTGAGTTTTTCGCGGAATGACTGAATCTCTTTCTGCCTGTCAGCCTCCTCCTTGATCTGACTGACATTCGCTGGCGGGGGCGGTGGCGGCGCACCAAGCAGGACTTCTAGAATCCATTTGCCACGGAGCGTGGGACTGGTGCGCGACGTATGAGACGTCAGCGACAAGACGCTGGCCATGCCCAACAGGCCGCCGCGATGATGTTCCGGCAGCAGGCTGACGCGGCGCATTTCCTTGCCGGTCACTTCGGGCAGGCCGTAGAAACGGGCGAGGTCTTCGTTCACGAAGGTGTAGTCGGCGTCGAGGAATTCAAGCACGCTTCTGTCTTCACGGCGGAGCGTCTCGCAAAACAGTGCCGTCTCGTCGAACATCGCTTGCCGCAGCTGCGCATTGAATTCCGGAAAGAACTCCGTGCTCGGACGGGCAGTCAACAGATTCTGGATTTGCAGCCAATGCAGGGCAAACGTTTCGCTCAGCGATTTGGCGCGCGGATCAGCCAGCATGCGGCGGACCTGCTGTTCAAGCACAGTCCCCGCAGCGATCCCCCGGACTTCGAACTCCGCGATGTTGCCGTAGGCATCTGCTGGCGGAAGATACCGCACGTACCGGGCCGTCACCGCCGATTCAAGGCTCCGCGTCACCCAGCCTCGTGTCGGCTGCTCGGTGACTGTCCAGAGATCGACCACATTCGTAAAAAAATCTGCCGAGTCACTGGCCTGAAAGACTCCTTTGAGCATCCGCTGCTCAAACCCGACCCGGCCGGCGAAGCGGACCTCTTGAATCGGCAGTGCTTGACCGAGATCGAGTCCGACCCAGTAACTGGCAGCGTTTGGCCCATCGAGCGCCGTCAGCAAATCGCCGTCAAACACTTTCTCGGAGTTGTTTCCCTGATGCGACTCAGCCCCGGGGCCCGCAATTGCCAGGCCAACGAACTTGATGGGCTCGCTCGAGGGGCCGGTCGCCGTCAATCGCTGCCGATCGGCCAGATCGAAGAGTTCGTCGTCGGGCATACTCGACCAGAGAAAGTACGAGAGCCTGACCGCCAACTCGTGATCGCCGAGCGGAACTATGTCGTCTGGTAACGAATCCGAGCGGCTCGGTTCCACCCGATAGAGGAATGGGGGCGATACCAAGATCGCCTTCAGCATCCAGCGGACGCTGTCGCTGTAACTCTTGCCCTGCGATTGTGCTTGATCGAAGAGAGCCAGCACACGATCGGAATCATCGGCTCTGTCCTGTCCACGATAGGCGCGCCGTAGAAAAGGGACGATCAATGCCCGTGCGGCGTCTCGATGCGTGACACCGATCGGCGGGGCGACCTCGTAGTCTGGCTTGCGCCATGTGCCGGGGTTGAGACCGAACAACTGCTCGCGACTGACGCGGGCCTGCTCCTGGATCCGATCGTCGACGGAGGAACTGAGCTCCGTGCCAAACAAACGATCCAAGATCTGATCGGCTGCGGAAAAATACTTCTCCATCAGTACGGGCGAAATGTCGAGAGCCGCGGCGAGATTCCCAAACGGATTTCCCGCGCCGATTTCCTCGGGCATCCCCACCGCTGCCGCATCGTATTCGAAGCCCAGCAGATCGCGAATCGTTCGGTTGTATTCGACAAGGCTCAATCGACGCAGCAGATTGGGCCCTGGATCCCGGTTGGCTGGATCGTTGCAATCAACGACTTCCACCGTCTGCTTCATCCAACTGAGAAGGTTCGATTTCTCATCCGGTGTGATTGGCGGTTCGCTGGCAGGCGGCATCTCTCCAGCTTCGATGCGGGCGATCGCTTTTCGCCACAGCTTCCGCTGGCGCAGGGCGGAAGGCGTGTCAGACAAAATGGAAAAGTCGACATCTGCTTCCTGCGTCTCAGCGCCATGGCAATTCGCGCATCGGAGATGGAGAATCGGCACGATCTGCTCTTGGAAGATCTGCTCTTGGAAAGCAATCTCCTCAGCAGCAGATGCACTCCGAGAGACAAAGAGCATGAAACAGATGCCGATCACGATCCCAGCGATGCGACAGGAATTCACCAGAGACACCTTCGGAGGTCGAGACTGCTTCTTCGGTCGCTTCGCAGGCGATTGATCGACTACCGGCACCAACTGCACGAGGGGGTCGGGAGTGCGTTGCACTCAAGGAAACCAGTGGCGTGGCCGGTGGCAAGAGGTCAGGGACACCTTTTTCCCAGAGGAGAAGGATGACTTCTTCCCGGAAGACTACAACGACAACCGATCGATTTTCCACTGGGCCTGTTCTCGCCCCAGCAGCAACCGGACGGGCTTCCCCGATTTCGCCGCCGTGAACACAAACTCAAGCCTCTCCACGTCGTTCACCTTCACCTGCTGAGAGGAGCTGAATTCCATCGACTCGAGGAGCCACGGGTTGGCCTTCACACGGGCCGCAAACTTCTCCCGCCCTTCGGCGCTCTTAAACTCCGCGGTGGTCGATTCCCAGACCTCTTTCGGGCTGCCCTCGCGGAGCCTCAAAAGAAAATCCGCCGCGACGTTTCGGCCTTGATCGACGCTGGGATTCACGGCGGGCCGAAGCCACCACCATGCCAAGGTCCCGCTGCCCAACAGCGCCACCAAAACCGTCGTCGCCAGAATCCCTGCAACTGTTCTCGACACGAGGAGACTCCGGGAGAGCGCTTGACCTGACCAGAGGCCGAGCGACGAGACAGAGGGCATCAGGGCATTGAATAATTCTCGCCGCCGGCTTTCGTGCCGGCCGCCCGCCACACCAGCAGATCGACATCGTCCGATACGGCACTCACTGAACCATCGATCATAGCGGTCATCACGAGTCCGGGATGGCCGCTGCGGGCGGTGACGGCAGCGTAGGTGGGGGCGGTCGTCGATTCGCCGTCCCGAGACGACGTCAGATCGACGCTGTAGGTGACTCCACCGTTGACGTACGTGACCTTGGCGTTCGGCGTACAGGTGGTCGTGAAGCCAGTCTCATGGACATCCCCCTCGACCCACTCCGTGTGGCCGTTGAAGTCGAACGTTCCGCCGAAATAGGTGGAGAGTGCGTCGGGGGTTGGAGGCGCCGGCACATTGAGCCCGGCGGGAGTGTTCGAGTCCCAGAGGTTCGGCTGGTAGGCCTTGCACTCCGCGATCGCCAGCGTCTTGCTCGTGCCATCGATCATGTCGGCAATCCGATAGCTGCGGTTCGGCGCGAAGGCGCCGTCGCCGACAGTGTCGCTGACAGGATCGTAGATGAACCACGTCCCTTCGTTGAAACAGTAGTTCAGCGGGTAGTGAACGAGCGTAGGGGTGACACGCTGCTTGTCGTTGGCCTCTGAGGGACAGATGAATTGAGAAATCCGCATCTGGGCAACCTCGGGGTGGGCCGTGAATGGCACCTGACCGCTGACGTCGATGAGGGAGGCGATGGTGCCCTGTTCGAGATAGGGGAGAAGACGCACCTGCGCCGAAAAGGGGTCGAAGGTCGAGGTGCGGGGAAGAATGGAGAACGGTGGGAATTTTTTCCTGGCCGACTCATGATTCAGCAGGGCCAGCGACATCTGCTTGAGGTTGTTGGAGCACTGCGACCGCCGCGCTGCCTCGCGGGCCGCTTGAACGGCAGGCAGAAGCAACCCCACCAGGGTGCCGATGATGGCGATCACGACGAGGAGCTCGACGAGCGTGAAGCCAGGATGGCGTTGTCGCATGGGTGATTCCCTGTGGCGGAGGGATGGAGATAGCCTGGAGGTGATGCGAAGGTGCGGAGCAGATCGGCGGGGTCGATGCAAGACTCTTGCAGTCCCGACAGGAGCCGGGGCGTCTGGCAGCGAGGGGCACGGCATCCCGGGGCGATTTCTCTTCCCAACACCTTTGGTTTTCTGAAGCACGACGCCCTCACGACTGTTTTATGAACGCCGGTTGAAAAGTGCAGCGCGTTCCGGCGGTGCTTCTACAGCCTTTGAACGGGTGCGGCCGACGAAAGTTTCATGTGAAGCCCATGTGATGCGCGGCAAGACTTTCGGGAGGCAACGATCGATTCCGTAGTAGGGCCCGGCGTACAGTCGCCCCCATTCGTCAGGGAGCCTCGCGGACAGGGTCATCCAGGTAAAGTCGGCGAGCCTGACGCCTGTGGGAGCCGACCCGGTCTTTTCGCCACACTGGGTGCCGATCCCGACGAGAAAGTCATCTCCGAGTTCGAAGCCTTTCTGGACGTTGACCAAGAAGAGCGGTGAATTTGGGCTGGCGAGTGCGCCGCTCCCGGGGATGGTGTTCAGGGAGAGGACATTGAAGCCAACGGGAACCTCGCCACCTCCATTACTGGATTGGCCTCCTGAAGATCTACGGTGGCCCATCTGATTCGGCAACGGCGACATACCGTTCCCTTGTCGCATTGCAAGTTTGCGTGAACTGCCCCCCCTGAATGACGCCAGTTTTTCAAGTGAAGAGCCAGAGCTGACGGGTGCCCTTGAGCCGGTCGTCGTCCTCGGCCTGAAGGGCCTTGTTTTCCGCCCTTCGCACCTGATCGACGGCTTCCCCGAGATGCTTGGCGACATGGAACTTGTCGTGAACACGCTCGGCGTTCGGCGTCTGCGTGGCCACTGCCTGGGCATACGCGGGAAGCATGTCGGCAGCGACGGCACACACCTTCTGCCGCTGCTCGACGGTGAGCGTCGCGAGGACGCTTCCAGCGGCCACTTGCGTACGTTCCGGAGCGACATCGAGGACACGGGAGCCGTCGAGATCGGTGAGGACGGTGATGGAGTCCTGGCCTCTCCCGAAGCTCTTCGCGTCGATGCCGATGTGCTTGATGGGCGTGGCCTCGCGGCGCTCGAGGCCGCGTGCCACGGCGCGGTCCATGATCGTCTGCACTGCATCCCAGGAGAGCCCGAGCAGCGCAGCCGCTGCTTTCACGGTGCGGCAAGCCTGCAGAACTTCGACAGCGAAGGCCTCGAAGAGGAGCGTGAAGCGAGAGTGCTTTCCGGCCCATGGAGGCACGATGGTTTTGACACCGTGCTCCGCGCACCGGCTCCGGGGGAGGCGGGGGAGGATCGGGCTTCTGACTGAGGCCGGCTTTGGATACGCTTGAAACACTCGCCGCGAAAGACGGTCGCGAGTGCGGAACAGTTGAGAAAGACGGCGGTTGTTCGTCGGCTATCCGCGAGGACACCACGGGGAGAATCCATGGCCGACATCGTTGCATGGCCGCGTAAAACCAGGGAATTTCAGAACCATCACTTCGACTCGACGATCTGGAACGATCTTGTGTTCCGCGACGACGACATCGTGATCGCCACCTACGCCAAGTCAGGCACGACTTGGATGCAGCAGATCATCGGCCAGCTCCTCTTCGATGGGGATCCGAATCTGGCCGTCGCGGAATTGTCTCCTTGGCTCGACCTCCGCGTGCCGCCGAAGGAGGTCAAACTGCCGCTCGTGGAGGCCCAAACCCACCGCCGCTTCCTCAAGACGCATCTGCCGGTAGATGCGCTGCGATTCTCGCCGCAGGCTCGATATCTCTATATCGGCCGTGACGGCCGGGATGTGGTGTGGAGCATGTACAACCACCACGTCAACGCCAATCAGTCGTGGTACGACGCGCTCAATGACACCCCCGGACGGATCGGCCCGCCCATCGAGCCTCCTCCGGCTGCCATCAGGCAGTACTTCAGCGATTGGATGGACCGGGACGGGCACCCCTTCTGGTCCTTCTGGGAGAACATCCGCAGTTGGTGGCAGATTCGCCACCTTCCCAACGTGAAATTCGTCCATTTCTCCGATCTGAAGCGAGATATGCCCGGAGAGATCCGCCGGATCGCTGAATTTCTGCAAATGACGATCAACGAAGCAGCCTGGGAGAAGATTCTCGAGCACTGTTCGTTCGAGTGGATGAAGCAGAACGCCACCAAGTCTGTTCCTCTCGGTGGCTCCTTCTGGGATGCGGGGGCAGAAGTCTTTATCAACAAGGGGCAGAACGGACGCTGGAAGGACACGCTCACCGCGGAAGAGGCGGCGGCGTACGAACAGCGTGCCGTGGCGGAACTCGGTCCCGAGTGCGCACGCTGGCTTGCCTCAGGGGGGCCGATCGACGCAACCGGTGCGTTACATATCTGATCCAGCACTGACACCAGCCCTTCCGGCGCCGATTCAAAACTGTGCGAAGCGATTTCAAGCACGTCATCGAAAATAGCCGAGACCGCGGCTCATCGGTGCACCCCGCGATCATCTGCCTGAACAAGCAACTCCCGTCAGGGTCAGCAAAGATCGACCGCTGCACTTTGGCCGATGCACGCTGGCAGAAGTCTCTCGATCGGGCTATCTTCGAGGCCTCTGGCAGTGATCTGTCGCCTCTTTAAACGGGCCGATACCTGCTTGCCAATAATCGTAGACATAAACAACAGCACTCTTCAATAAAGTGAGCGCTCACCGTCAGCAGCAAGCCCTGACGACGCCCCCCGTGGTAAGCAATCCGTTACCTCAATCGCAAGCCGCTTCGAGGTCTGCTAGAAGTGATCCTGGCAAACCGTGTCCCAGATGTGGTGGCTCCGGTGTGAATCCGCAGTCAAAGGTCACTATCTTGCCTAGTGTGAACGCCGGTCGAAAAGTGCAGCGCGCGGCGGGGTAGCCCGGTCGGTCGAAAAATGCAGCGCACAACTGTGCAGTGGTCCCGGAGCGGAGAATCGCGGCGAAGCCGCGATTTCCCCCTACCGAGAGCGAGGCACGAGGAGTGTATG
>QWOP01000079.1 GCA_003669605.1 Planctomycetota bacterium | reverse complement strand
GTAGGCGGTCGTCGCGGAGAGTGGCTCTAAGAAGTCGCCTGGAGCCGACGTGACGCTCGATCTAGTGCGGGACCGGGAGGCCGAGCTCAACGACGAGTACGCCGCCAACTTAGGAGACCATGATCTTGCCAATGAGCTCTATGAGCGGTCGAAGGCCGCCTGGAGAGGCCAGAGGCCGAAGGGGGGCCAGGCCGAGGACGATGATCCTCCGCGACGACCGTCGCCTCAGGTGGCAAGGCGCGTGATGGTCGAGGACACGACGACCGAAGCTCTCGCGGTAGCGTTGTCGGAGAATCCTCGCGGTCTCATTCTCGCGGCCGACGAGCTCAACTCCTGGCTGGCGGGTATGGATCGGTACGGGACCGGCAAGGGTGGCAGTGACGAGGCCTTTTACCTCAAGTGCTACTCCGGCCGCAGTCACAACGTCCTACGCCGCGGAGGCGGTCGCCTCCACGTCCGGCAGGCGGCTCTCTGGATCACCGGCACGATCCAGCCTGGCGTGCTCCGACGATCACTCTCGGCCGAGCGGAAGGAGGCAGGCCTCGCGGCTCGGATGCTCCTGGCCGCTCCTCCACGACGACCGGCACTGTGGTCGGAGGAGACTGTGTCAGCGATGGTCCGAGACTGTTTCGGCCAGGTCGTCCGGCGCCTCTATGAGCTCCAGCCATGCGCCGACGTAGGCGGCCGCGAGAACTCGCTCGTCGTGCCGCTCTCCTACGAGGCAAAGAAGCTCTGGATCGACTTCTACAACACCCATAACGAAGAGGCCGCGGCACTCGTCGGTGATCTCCTGGCGGCCTGGTCGAAGCTGGAGGAGACGGCCGGCCGGCTGGCGCTGATCCTCCACGAGACGAAGGTCGCCTCAAGACAGGCAAAGGCCGGAGCTGTTGACGCCGCCACGATGTCGCAGGCTCTCCGACTCGCGGAGTGGTTCAAGAATGAGACCCGCCGCGTCTACGGGATCCTGGCGGAGGACGATCTCGATCAGGCCAATCGCCAGGACGACGAGAGGCTCCTCGCCTTTATCGACCGCCAGGCCAGTGCGGTGACGCCACGGGACGTGCTGACCGGATGTCGCTGGATCGAGACCGCCGCCGACGCTGAGGCGGCTCTCAAGCAGCTCGTCGACGCCGGCCGCGGCCGCTGGGAGGATCGGCCTCCAGGCGAGAAGGGAGGCAGGCCAACGCGGCACTTCGTGTCGGCCGCGTCAGCACAACCCTCTAGCGTGCGGTCGAAACTAGGTTTCGCAGACGCTGACACTGCAGACAGTGCCGCGCTGGAATACGACTTAGGGAATCGAAACGGGGTACTTGCGCGAGTGCTTGAGGAAATGAAGGCGTCAGGAGTGGTGACGTACAACCACATGGTCGTCATGGCGATGCAGGAATACGGTCAGGTGGCGCTTATGCGAATCGTGGTTAACGAGCAGTCGCCCACTGCAATTGAGCGCAAGTACCAACTTGGGAAACCGCTCACGGAAGACCAGTATCGAACGCTATTCCGAAACGGAGCACGGCAGAAAGTGGCAGAATTGTTAGCGTCAGCACGGCTTGGCTCGCTCGGGATGCGATACGACATGGCAACACAAACGATGGTTTGTGTGGACGTACGGGAAGAGCCGGTCCGCGAGGCCCGCGCCGCGGAGGCGGCAGACGCTGACACTGCAGACAGTGCCGCGGAGGATTTCATTGACCTATGAGCTCCACCCTCCAGAGATCGGAAAATTCGACGCCTCGTAGGATCCGCTGGCCGGATCGAGGCACGCTCGACAATGCCGCCAAGGAGAAGCTCAAAATGGTCGCAGATCACAATGATCTGCGACCATCTTCAGGTAAGAACGTTGCCCGCGAAGCCCGCGCCGCCGAGGCGCAGGTTTCGCCGGGGACGATGGGGCGGGCCGAAGTGGTCGAGCGGTACCGCGAGTGGATCCTCACGAAGCCGGAGCTCCTGGCTCGGCTCCCCGAGCTCCGCGGCCGAGTGCTGGCGTGCTGGTGCGGCCACGACGAGGACTGCCACGCCGACGTGCTGATCGAGCTCGTCGACGCCGAAGAGACTATCGAGAAGCTCCTGGCGGTCGGCGTCCAGCCCGAGATCCACGAGGACGGCCTTCGACTCCGCGGGGCCAGCAAGGCCGCTCCAGAGCTCGTAGAGCGTGCCAGGCGGCACAAGGCTGCGATACTCTCTCTCCTGGCCGCCAGGCGGTCTCCGGCGCCGCCGGACGCCTCTGATGTCTGGCTCAACGCTCTCGACCGTCTCCAGGCTGAGATCGACGTACCGCCGGACGTGCTGGCCGAGCTCAAGGCGGCCAGGGTGAAGTTCGCATAGACTGCTAGACGAAGGGTTGAGTATGACAAAGTCGATCATCGACCAGTTGAGACAGGCAATCGAGTCGGCCGACGTAAGCCGCTACGAGATCGCCAGGCAGACCGGAGTAGCTCAGCAGACGCTTTCAAAGTTCGTGCTCCGGGAGAGAGGGATCAGCCTGGCCGGCCTGGACGCGGTCGCGGAGTATCTCGGCCTGGAGCTCGTGAAGCGGTCGAAGTCGAAGAGACCAACGAAGTAGGAGACTTTTCTTATGGCATCGCTCAGCGCCGAGATCCACGTCTGCAATGACGGCACCCGCACGACGACGTACCGCGTGCTGTTCGTCGATCAGTCAGGCCGAAGGCAGACGATCAGGCTCGGCAGTGTCTCCAAGAAGATTGCCGAGACGACGAAGTGCCGCGTTGAGGAGATCCTCGCGGCCAGGTTCTCCGGCACGTCGATCCAGCCGGAGACCGCCAGCTGGCTTACCGCCATCGCGGACGTGATCCACGAGAAGTTCGCCAAGGTCGGCCTCGTCGAGCCGCGGCAGACGGTCAAGGCGGCCAGGGAAGCAAGTCCTCCCCTCGGTGAGATCGTGGAGAGGTATATCGCCAGTCGCTCCAAGCTCAAGCCGAACACGCTCCGAAACTACGAGACGACAAAGCGGCTCCTCAATGAGCACTTCGGAGAAGCTCGGCTCGTGCGGTCGATCCACGCCGGCCACGCGAAGGATTACCGCGAGTGGCTCGTCGGCAAATACGCCTCCG
Organism: Planctomycetota bacterium; assembly: GCA_003669605.1. Lineage (GTDB taxonomy): Bacteria > Planctomycetota > Planctomycetia > Pirellulales > UBA1268 > QWOP01. The sequence continues at coordinate 60,728 of QWOP01000079.1, read as the reverse complement.
CCACGGTAGCCCGCGAGATCAAACGAGCTCGGCAATTCTTTGAGTACGCGAAGGATTGCCGAGCGATCGAGGAGAATCCCTTCCTCAAGGTGAAGGCCGGGAGTCAGAAGAACACGCGGCGAAAGCAGTTCGTCGGCCAGGACGTGATCGAGGAGGTACTGGCGGCCTGCCCCGACAACGACTGGAGGCTCGCGGTCGTGCTGGCTCGGTACGCCGGCCTACGGATCCCGAGCGAGCTGGAGAAGCTGACGTGGAGCGACATCGACTGGGCCGGCCAACGCTTCACGGTCCGCGTGAAGAAGAAGGAGCACCTCGACGGCCACGAGACGCGAGTCGTGCCGATCTTCCCAGAGATCGAGCCGTATCTCCGCCAGGCCTTCGACGACGCTCCTCCCGGCACCATTCACGTCCTACCGAGACGTTTCCACAACGAAGGCTACGTCTACGCCGGAGTGCTCCGAGCGGTCGAGCGTGCCGGCGTGAAGGCCTGGCCGAAGCTCCTCGTGAACATGAGAGCCTCCAGGGAGACCGAGCTCATGCAGGCTCACCCTGCTCACGTCGTCCACGCCTGGCTCGGCAACTCGGCGGAGGTCGCGGCCGACCACTACCTCATGTTGACCGACTCCGACTTCGACCGAGCGGCCAGCCCCGATCTACCCGCACACTACCCGGCACACTCAGGAGCCTCCAGGGGCCTTCTGGCGCCCTCTCCCGGAAAACAAACAGCCGTATCCCCCGCGTTTCCGAGAGATACGGCTGTACAGATACCCCCACGGGGAGTCGAACCCCGGTTTTCGAGCTGAGAACCCGACGTCCTGGGCCACTAGACGATGGGGGCGGGTAGTGTTCTGAATCAACTTTTAGCAGGGTCAATGGGGGTGTCAAGCCGCAGGGGCCCTCCACCGATACCCATCTGCCGGCTGTCCAACGCAGACAGCATGTTTTTCGGCCGCCCGGAGCCCCGTCTTGATCGGCCCACGGGCCGCCCGCACGACCGCTTCCACCGGGCCGGCCCCGACGCCTCACCGCGACGGTAGGCGGAACAACCGGCTCCGCCGCGGCGGCGTCCGGCCCAGCAAATAGCCCGCCGTCAATGCAGCACAGGCCGCTGCCACCGTCGTCATCCAAAACCGCCGATTCGATTCACGCTCAAACCGCTCCCGCTCCATCGCCGTCTGCAGGCGGAGCGTGGCATTGCGGACCTCCATCGTCGGAGCGTGGAACCGGTGCCGGCCGGTTCGCGAGGCCTCGTGATGAGACCGCTCTCGGAAATCCTCGGCACCGGTGCGGAACATACCGTCGGCTGCCGCGGTGGCGTCGGACCAAGCCAGCGGCGATGCCTGCCGCCGCGCCCCCGGAAAGAGCGCGTCCTCGGCCAGCTCCACCTCCTGGAGCAATTCGAGCGGCGATTGGTAGCGGTCTACCGGTGATTTGGCCAGCAACCGTTCGATGATCGGCGCTAACTGCGGGGGAAGATCATCGCGCAGGCCCGAGAGTGACGCCGGGGTTTCGCGGAGATGAGCCATCGCCACCGCCACGCTCGTGGCACCGCCGAACGGTGGCCTGCCGGCGAGAAGGTGATAGAGGGTGGCACCGAGGGAATAGAGGTCGCTCCGCGTATCGACCGCTCGCCCCTCCGCTTGCTCAGGGCTCATATACAACGGCGTCCCCAGCGTCGTGCCATCCTGCGTGAGATCAAGGTCGTCGGCCGCCGAGAGGACGCGGGCCAGCCCGAAGTCTGCCACCTTCAGTTCACCTGCCGGTGTCACCAACAGGTTCTCGGGCTTGATATCCCGGTGCACCACCCCCTGCTCTGCCGCCCGCTTGAGTGCCGAGCCGACTTGGGCCAGGACCGCGAACGCCTGACGGGCGTCGAGGGGCCCGCGCTCAAGCAGCCAGCCTTTTAACGTCGGGCCGGCAACGTACTCCTCGGCAAGGAAGTGGATCCCATCGACGCAGGCCACCTCGTGGATCTGCACGATGTTGCCATGGACCAAGCCCGCAGCGGCCCGCGCCTCCTGCGTGAAGCGGAGGATGGCATTGGAACGGGCGGCCGTTTCGCGGCGCAACACCTTGACCGCCACCTGTCGCGACAGCGATTCCTGCTGGGCGAGGTAGACATCCGCCATGGCACCGCTGCCGAGCCGGCGCAAAAGCCGGTATCCCCCCAGGCGTCTCCCGGCAAGATCTTCTGGCGCGTGTGTGACTGGGTGATCGCTTCGCATGGCGTGCGATGAGTATCGGGTGACGCGAGCAGATCGGCAACTAGAGCCCCCCCTGCCCTCTCCTCTGCCTCCGCGGGCGAGGGGCGACCGATCGGCTCAGGGCTGATTCGAGCATGGCAGGATCCATTTTGGCGCTTGGGAACGCAGCCCAAAGGAACGCACGCTGACGAGGCAATTCACCAGTTATCCAGTAAATCCGCTGGCAAGGGTGCTCGTCGGAACGCTACTCGGAATGCGGGATGTGGGATCGCCGCCCACCGATCACCGTCCGCAGACCGGCCAGCACCAACACCGCGCCACCGGCTGCAGTGAGCAGCGCCCGGCCGTTGGTGTGGAAGTCAAGCAGCTCCTCGATCGTCGTTCCTACCGGGAGGCCGTCTGCCGGTGCCGGACCACCTCCGCCCCACATCGGCGGCGGGGCGGTCATCGGGGGAGCCCCCGTTGATGACAACGGCGGAGCCGCCGCCGCTGGAATCGGCTGCGGCGACGGAGAAGCAGCCGCGGCCTGGACAGGGAACGAAGCGAACGCGGCCGGCGCCTGAGAATCGAAGGGGGAGTTTGGAAGGGAGTCGGTGACGGCAGGCGATGGCGGCGGGGGAAGGCCGCTCGTCTCGCGGGGGATCGAGGCCACCACGGCCACGCCACTTGCCGGTGCCAGTGGATCGATGGGGGAGCTCGAAGGAGGAAAAGAGGGAGCCGCCACGACCGCTCCACCGGCATAGCCAGTGGAGCCGAGCTCGGCGAGGAAGGCCCGCAGCCTCGTCGAGCAGGCGCCGATTGTGCGCCCCTGCGCTTGTCCGAAGAGGATGCCCGAGAGTTCGCCACGGCTATTGAGGATCGGTCCCCCGGAATCTCCCTGCCTGGCAGTGGCCTCGAGCTCCACGAATTCCAGCGGATAGCCATGGCTGGGAGAGAGGTACTGGGTACAGGCCCCGGTCTGTGACCGATAAGGCCCCTTGCCGTAGCCGGCAATCGAAAGCGGCTCGCCGATCTGAGGCGGAGTCGCCGCCAACACAACTGGCGTGGTGTTCGGCCGCCAGATGGCGATTGCCGCCAGATCCCACGGCTCATCCGATTTCACCACCGTACCCGCAGCCTGGAATCCATCGGGGAACTGCACAAGCACCGCGGATGTGCTGTTGCGGATCACATGCCAGTTGGTGAGCACTAATCCTTGCGTGCGGTTGATGTCGACCAGCACTCCTGACCCCATCGATGTGCCGCTCGACTCCGGAGCGATGATACGGACGACAGCGTGGTGTGGCGGCTGCCCGCTACTGAGGTAGTCGGCAAATGCCTCCGGCTTCCAGTCGGCCTGGGCGGCGGGCGTGGTGGCAGCGGCACCAAAGCCCCACCGCGGGAGTTGCGCTCCGACAGGAGGGGCATGCAATGCCGCAGCGGCGATCACGAGGAGCAGCGAGCGAACGGAGTGCCCCATTCCTGCCTCCCCATCATGCGGCGCCCAATCCATGCAGGGCCCGAGTCGACGCCGCTCCACCGGGTGTTGCAGCGCCTTCTCTCCTCCGGCCTACCGTGGCGCGCGGCGCATCGCCTGCCGACGAATTTCCCGGGCGAGAATTCGTTGCAGTAGTTCGCGGCGCAGCCGGACAAACTCCACACCTTTCTCGACCTCGGTACATGCCACCGGCCTGTCGAGCGGCTTGCCCGAATGCGTCACCATCGAAAGCGTCTCCTGTCCGGGGCGGCATGAGCTCTGCCTCCCAATTCAGGATGCATCGACCAGAATCCCCTTCAGGGATCAGGGGACTTCCCGAAAACCTTCAATCCCCCAATCCGTTAGGGTCTTCCCATCCTTCCTGAAGCCGGGCCGTCAACGCCCAGGCGCCGTGGGGGTGAGTACAAACCCCTCCTCAGCCAAGCGCTTTTGGAGACTGGCGACATGGGCTCGATCGGCAGTTTGCACGGTGACATCCACCGTGACGGAGAACACATCGGGGCCTGAGAACGTCCGATCGTGGACAATCTCCAGGACGCTCGCCCCGGCAGCCGCGATCGCGGCGGTGAGCCGCGCGATTCCACCCGGCCGGTCGGTGATGCGGGTCCGGAACCTCCACAACCGGCCGTCCGCTGCGAGGCCGTGGTCGATCACCCGGCCGAGGGTCGACATGTCGATGTTGCCGCCGCACAACAACAGGACCACTTTTTTCCCTCTCAGTTCAGCGAGTTCGTCTCCCAGCAGCGCCGCAAGCGTGGCCGCCGCGGCCCCCTCGACGACCGTTTTTTCCAGTTCGGAGAGCCGCAGAACGGCAAGCGCCAGCGAATCCTCATCCACGGTGACCACGCGGTCGACAAGCGGTGCCGCCAAGGGAAACGACACCTCGCCCACCTTCCCGACCGCCAGGCCGTCAGCGAGCGTCGGACGCAGTGGCACCTGCACCGGCCGGCCAGCGGCGAGCGACGCTGAGAGGCTCGCCGCAGCGGCCGGTTCCACGGCCACGATTCTGATGCCGGGCCGGATCGCCTTGGCTGCGATGGCCACACCGGCCAGCAGCCCGGCACCGCCGGTGGGGACAATGATGGCATCCGCGTCGGGCACGTCCTCGAGCACCTCCAGCGCCATCGTCCCCTGCCCCGCGATCACCCGAGGATCGTCAAAGCCGTGGACCCGCGTCAGACCATCCTGCTCGGCGATCGTCACCGCCAGGGCTCGGGCATCCTCGAATGACTCCCCTTCCAGAATCACCTTCGCTCCCAATCGCCGGCACGTCGCCACCTTCACCAGGGGCGCAAACCGGGGCATGACCACTGTCACCGGGATGCCAAGCAGCCGGCCGTGCCAGGCCAATCCAAGGGCGTGATTGCCAGCGGAAGCGGCGACGACACCGCGTGTCCGCGCGGCGGGATCGAGGAGTTCCAGCGCGTTGCGGGCGCCTCGTTCCTTGAAGGAGCCCGTCCGCTGGAGAAGATCGAGTTTGCACGACACCCGGCAGCCGGTGAGCTCCGAGAGCGGGATGCTCGGCGGACAGGGAGTGCGGGCGATCCCCGCGGCGATTCGGACGTGGGCAGCACGGATGTCGTCCAGAGTCACCGCGGCGGCGTGGGCCACGGCCGACATCCGTCCGGGAGGGCGGGCACCGCTCATGGAGTGAGCCTCTTTGGACTGTGAAAGGAGCGGACATCGACCCAGTCCATCCCCGCCTGCTTGGCCGCGGTGATCCCCAGATCGCTGTCCTCCCAAACCACGCAAGCCTCCGGACGGACAGCGAGCCGCCGGGCCGCCTCCAGAAAGGGATCGGGATCGGGCTTGTGGCGGAGAGTGTCCTCGCTGGCGACGAAGGTATCGAAGACACCGGAAAGACCAATATGGGCCAGGATCCGTTCCACCACAGCCCGGTGGCCCCCGGTCACCACGGCGATTGGAATCCGGCCGCGGCAGCGGCGCACGACCTCGACCACCGGATCGATGGCCTCGACATCTGCGAGCTTTTCCAGGAACGACGCTTCCTTCTCCCGCACGGCGTGTTCAAGGTCGAGATCGATGCCAGCCTCACGGGCCAGCGTGGCCACGATGTCGCGGGTAGGGCGCCCCCCGAGCGCGTAAAAACGGCCCTCGTCAAAGTCGATCCCATGCGATCGGGTGACCTGGAGCCAGGCCATGTAGTGGGCCGGCATCGTGTCGGCGAGGGTGCCGTCGCAATCGAAGAGGATCGCGCCGTGGTTCTGGAGGTGCCACATGGAGTGAAAGCGCCTGGGGGGCAGGAGGGGGCCGGCGGGCCCCTGTTATACGGGTTGTGCGGGTTTTTCGCCCGCCTCGCGGCCTCTGGTGCCACGGCGAAGTAACCTATGGTTCTGCTGTCCCGGAGATCCCCGCCCCGGTAACCATCTATGCCGTTGCCTGTCATCGGAATCCGTACCCGCATCTTCCTCCTCGGCACCCTGGCACTGTTGGTGCTCGCGGCGTTGCTGGGGTTCAACTTTTATCGCGCCACCGAATTGCTTCGTAGCTCGGCGGATGTGACGATCCGCGAGCAGGCCAAGGCGGTGGCCGCCGCGATCGACCGCGGTACTGTCGAGGCAGTGACCGCGGCGCGCGGACTGGCGATGGCGGCTGAGGAAGGACTCTTCGGCCGCCGCCGGGAGTTGCGACAACTTGCCAGAGCCGTCCTCGAAAGTCAGCCCCGTTTCGCCGCGACATGGTACGCGTTCGAGGTCAATGCTGATGGGCTCGACGCGGTGGGGGAAGAGCAGACAGATGCGGATGGGATCGGGGACGATGGCCGGTTCCGTCCAGCGTGGCAGAGGGATGCCACCGCATCCGCCCGAATCACTGCCGGGATTTTGGCTGCGCCGAACTCCGTCGCTTACGAGGCCTGCCGAAGCCTCTCGCTCGATTCCTCCCGGTCCGACAAAGCCTTCGTCAGTGATCCCCAGCAGCGGGATGGCGCGACGGTGATCGACCACGCCTGGCCGATCGTCATCGAGGACAGGTTTGTCGGTGCGGCAGGAGTCAGCCAATCCGCGCTGATCCTCACCGACGAACTGCGGAGGATTTGCGATCGGCTCCTCGAATCGGGGGGCGCCCCGTCGATCGCGATCGTCGGACGAGACGGCACGGTCCTGGCCTCCAGCGATGGAATCGGTAATGGCGACGGTCATGCCACCGGAGGAAACCCATGGACCACACTGCTCCCCGATCTCGGCACGTTCGGCACCGACGCGTTGGATTTCAGGGCGTCGGCCGTGGTGCGGGCCGTGGATCCCCTCACCGGCGTCGACAGCCTGATGACTGGAGTGAGGATCCCCACCGCCGGTTGGACGTTGGTGGTCCGGAAGCCGTGGAGCGAGATCACTGGTCGCGGATTGCGTCCGATGATGGAATCACTGGCGATTGCCGCCGGAGCGCTGATCGTGCTGACGGGACTGCTGGCTTGGTTGGCGGCCGCCATCAGCCGGCGCATCGCCCTCGCCGGTGCGATCGCCCGCCGGGTTGCTGCGGGCGACCTCACCAGCGCCTTCAACTCTTCTGGCAGCGACGAAACTGGCACCCTGCTCCGCGACATGGGGAGCATGACTGACAGCCTCAGGAATCTGGTCGATCAGGTGAGGGGAGCGAGCCTCGATCTCCATGCCACATCCCGACAACTCGCCGTCGCTGGGGGCCATCAAGAGGACGCCATCAACTCGCTCGGGACCAGTACTACCCAGGTGGCCGCAGCCAGCCGGCAGATTTCCGTGACGGGAAAGGAACTGCTCGCCACCATGAACGACGTCGCCGCTGTGGCATCGGAGACGGCGGTGGTTGCCGACGCGGGCCGAGAGAACCTCGATGGCATCGGGGAGACCATGCGGCACCTGGAGCAGTCGACCAACGACTTCGGTGAGCGGTTGGCCCTCATCCGCCAGCGAGCGGAGGACATCAACATGGTGATCACCACGATCACCAAGGTAGCCGACCAGACGAATCTGCTCTCCATCAACGCGGCGATCGAGGCTGAAAAAGCAGGGGATTACGGCCAGGGATTCATCGTCGTGGCCCGTGAAATCCGCCGTCTAGCCAACCAGACAGCTGTGGCCACTCTCGACATTGAACGGCTGGTCGAGCAGATGCAGCAGGCAGTGAGTGCCGGCGTGTCGGAGATGGATCGCTTCGCTGCAGAAGTGAAGGCCGGTGTGGGACGAGTGACGGGCATCAGCAGCCAGTTCAACGATGTGATCACCAAGGTCCAGGGGCTCACGGCCCGCTTCGAACATGTCAACGATGGCATGCATTCCCAAGCCACGGGAGCCCAGCAGATCGCCGAGGCTCTCGTAACGCTCACCGATGGGTCGCGGTCGGCCGCAGAGGCACTCGACGAATATCGGGCAGCATCGCGGCATATGGTGCATGCGGTCGACGGACTCACCCAGACCGTGGGCCGATTCCGCCTCGAGGACGACAACTGATCCGTTCTCCGTCACTTCCCACCCCCCTGACGGACGGATTCTGGGGAAGTTGGGCGACGCTGTGGCCCGCGTCCTGAATCGGACTTGGACGCCTGGGCAGCATGGGGACTTCCCCCTGGGAACTCCGCGCCCGGAGTCTATTCCGGAAATGCTCATGGTATGGGGCGTAACGGGTCGATCATTGGTGACGATCCTGCCGGTTATGACACCCTGGGTACTTCCTCCCGGGGAACCGGCCACCGACCGGAATTCGAATCCTATGAAGAACACAGCACACCGTCCTGTCTCGAGCGGTTCCGTCCGCCCGAAGGCCCGCCGCAGCCGCATGGCTGCCTGGCGACGCCGGGTTCGTGAGATGACGGCCTGCATGCTGCTCGCCGCCACCGCGGGCGGTCAGCCACTCCTCTGCCATGGCCAGACAGGCCAGATGGGGATGGCGCCTGTCGGCGGTGTGGTGAACCGCGCTGCTGCGGGGTTCGCAAATCTCAACAACAGCGGCCCGGGTTGGATGTACTACGGCCTCAACGCTGCCGACCGGGGACTCGGTTACCAAGGCAGCTACATGACGCTGGGGGGATACATTCCCTACGCCGAGGACGACCTGGGGGGATTCTGGTCGGCGGATCTCCGCGGCCACCTCTCTGTCTACGGTGGCTTCTTCTCGAACGTCGGCGTCGTCCGCAAGCAGTTTCTGGGAGGGACGGTCGGCGGCATCGGCGTCTACTGGGATTTCGACGGTGACCAGAACCAGTACGCCAACACCTTCATTAACGACCGCAGTGGCAGTTATCTGTTCCCGGGCGGTGCCACCTACAACCAGGTTGGCGTGTCGGGCGAATGGCTCACCGATTACGGCAATCTGCGGAGCAACGGCTACATCCCTGTCGGGTCGACCGCCTCGACAATGGGCCCGTACGTCGGCAATTCGCTGTTGAGCGTGCTGGGAGTCAATGCCGCGTTGGCTGGAGCCGATCTGGAAGTGGGTGCCTGGGTGCCAGGGCTCACGGAATGGGCCGGCATGATCAGCGTCGGCGGCTACTCCTTCGGCAATGCCCGCTACAACCTCCCCAGCGGGAAGGACGTGGTGCCGTACTTCGGCGGTGTGTACACCCGCCTCGACATGACGTTCCTCAACAACTGGGACCTCTCCCTCCAGGCCAACAACGACAGTTACTTCGATTGGACTGGGTTTGCCCGACTCACCTACCGGATGGGCGGATCGCGCCGCCGCACGGTGGCTGATCAGATCGAGCAACCGATGATGCGCAACGAGCACATCGTCCGTGCCCATCAGCAACCGCAGCAGGCGCTCAACCCCTACACAAAGGCGCCGTGGGAAGTGATCCACGTCGATAGCGCAACAGGGAGTGGGGCGCCCACGGCGCTGGCGTCGCTCAATGCGGCCCGGATGTCGGCATCTGGAGTGGGCTCCGCGGAAAATCCGCTGGCCACGCTCAAACAGGCAGAGTTGGTCGCTACGAATCCGTTTGACATCATCCTCTTGCATGTCGGCAACAGCCTCAACCAACCGTACGCCGGCGGCTTCACCTTCCAGGCCGAGAACCAGTATCTCGTCGGTGAGGGATCGGGGATGTACCTCCCCACGGCCAACAGTGGTCTAGTACCCGTGTGGGGCGGCGACGTCCGACCCACCTACCCAGTCATCGCCGGCGGCACTGGCACCGGGATCACGCTGGGCAACGGATCTGTCGTCGATCACCTGCAGATCACTGGGACGCGGATCGGCATCTCCGACGCGGCGATCACCACCCCAGGGTCGTTCTTGATCATCAACGACGTGCAGATCGTGGGCAGCGGCCCCAACCAGACCGGTGTCGAAATCCTCGATCCCCACGCTGCCAGCGCCACGATGAACTTCTCCAACATGTACCTCCAGGGCCTTTCCGCTGATGGCTTCTCCATCAACACCGGGAGCGGCGGTGACCCGAATGTCAACATCGACAACTCCACGTTTGTCGATACTTCCGGCTCAGCCGTCGTCGTCCAGGATCTCTACAACGATGGTCGTCTCCGCCTCACCAATTCCACAATCGACGGCACGTCCGGTGCCGGCGTGAGCATCATCAATGCCCAGGCCTACATCGGTACCACGACCTTCCGAAACGTCGGTACCGTCGGCGTCGACGCCACCGCGGGCACCGCCCCCGGGATTGCGGGCACCCAAGCGACGGTCCAGGTGTTTGACTCGACGTTCGTGGCGGTGCCGGTGGGTGTCCGGGCGCAGGCCACCGAATCGGGCACGATGAACGTGACCATCAACGGCAACCAGATTGCCACCACGGGAGGCAACGGGATCATCATCTCGGTGGCCGATGCCCCCAACGCTGTGGTCAACGCCAACGTCGTCGGCAACCGGGCGACCGGGGCCTCCACGGTGGTTTCCGGGACGACGACCTATCCCAACGGCAACATCCTCCTCGACTCGGTCGGCTGGAGTGATGACGGAACGATTGCCGGCCAGGGGATCATCAACATCAAGGCGGCGAGCGAGACAAATCTCCAAGGCCTGAACTTCAACGCCACCGTCCAGGATGTGCCGGCCCGACTTGTCGTCAAGGATGTCATCATCATCCCGCCACCGCCGTTCTACAATCCGGCCCTCTACGTGCCGCTGCCGCCGAACTAGTGGCCCGGCTGATAGAGGGGGGGGCAAGTCAGTGGCGTGACGGAGGTGGGATGGCAACCACGGAATCTCCCAGTTGCAGACTCCCTCCGCGGCCATCGCCGAGGGTGTTGATGGCCAGCCGGTAGAGCCCTCCCCAGGCGGACGGATCGACATCCTGCCGCAGCCTGCGTCGCCGCCAGGATTCAAAGGCTTCGCGGAAATGCTCCACGGGGCGACCGCTGCTGCTATCGCGGGATGGGACCGGACAGCGCCGGCAGACGTTGACCGCGGCAAAGCGGACGGCCCCAGCCATGAACGCCAACGGTTCCGGACTCGGCAAGGCGGCGTAGGGATCGAGCGGGAGTGCTGGATCGAGTTCACCGATGGTGGGCCACGGCGGCTGCCGAGCAGGACTGGCCAGCGTGTCCTCCCAGAAAGGATCGCAGCCACCAACTTCGAGATTGACTCGGAAGCGACGGCGGACCTCGTCGAGGGGAAGCGAGAACCAGCGTCCGACTTCCGCCAGGGAAGCCGTGGCGACGAGCGTGGCCCCGGGCGAATCGCGGTCATCGGGGAAGCCACCGTCAGGCCTCTCCTCGAGGAGCACCTTTTGGCCCAATGCCTCCGACAACCAGTCGCAGGGGCCGGCAGGGCCGGGAATGATGGGGTAGGCAGCGGGAGGCAGCCCCTCCCGTCGATGGCCGGCGCTCCCCACAGGAGCGGAAGTGATGCTCAGGGCAACAATCCGTTTTCCTGGGCCGGTGGTGCCGTCGCTCCCAAGGTCGAACGCGGCCCGGATGCCGTGGAGGAGCGGTGTCCGCTTGGCGTTCACCACGCGGCCATCCTCGTCGATCAGTCGCCAGCGGCGGTCGTGCTCAAGCGCCCCACAGGGGAGCACTGGCGACGATTCCAGATCGATGCCATCGAGGCTCTTCACGGGGTAGATGGTGATCCGCTCGAGGCTTGGCATGGCGACCCGTTGACTGTGTGCCTCAGCCTCACGCCGGAGGGGACAATTACATCCGAAAGTTGAACGTCTGCCAGAGAATTCGCAGCAGCCAACTGCCGACGGTCCGTTGCCCCACCTGGATGCGGGCGGTCCCCCTCATGCCAGCGGTCAGCACCCTTTCAGGATCGTCGAGGGACGTCATCGCCTCGTAGCTGGTCGAGATCGGGGTCTCGCGCCCCGCGTCATCGGTACGGGTGGGGACCTGTCCGCCGGCCTTCACGCTGAGCCTCTCCGAGCCGGTCTCGAGATTCGTCTCCGCCAGTTCATCAACGGTTCCATGGAGGGTTTTCCAGGGAAGAGCATCGAGTTTGAGGTCGACACGCTGACCGCGGCCGACGAATTCCACCTCCGACTGGTCGACGACCATGACCGCCTCGAAGGCTCCCGGATCGCCCACATGACAAAGCACGGTGCCCTCGGAGAGGCTGGCGCCAAGATTCTTTTGATCAAGCACATGGCCACTCCAGGAAGGCAGTTTGCCGGAGCCACCGGGAGCTGCCTTGACGCCCGACGCTGGCAGGATCATGCCACCGCGGGGTGCCACCAGCACCAGTTCGGAGCGGTCCTTCCGCTTTCGGGAGAGCTGCTGCTCGATGCTTTTGAGCGACTCCTCCACCGTGCCGATTTCCAGAGTGGCTGCCGGATCGGTGAACCGCTCCCGCTCCAGGCTGCTCAGACGGGCCCGCGACTGCGCCGCCTTCCCTTCCAGATCGGCGATCGCCAAATCGAGGTCGATGCTCGACAGACGGGCCAGTTCGACTCCTGCCTCGACCACATCCCCCGACTTCACCGTCAGGCTCTCCAGCCGTCCGGGGACGGTGACGTACACCGTCTCCTCGGCACGGGGCCGGAGTTCGGCAGCACACCACACCCGCTGCGGCAGCGGGATCAGGGCCACTGCGGCGATCAGGACGGACGCCACCGTGGCGGCAGCGAACACATTACGAGCCTTCACTTCCTCGCGCCTCCCGGGCACGTTGAGAAACCGGTAGATGTTCTGGATGGGCCTGACCACCAGGCCCCACAGGGCGCCGCAGGCGAGCACCTGTCCCAGCACCTCGAGGCGGTACGGTTTGAACACACTCCACACAAAGAGGAAGATCGACGCGGTCACCATCCAGCCATAGAGGCTCGATGCGATCGCGTACAAGGCAAACAAAGCCCGGTTGCGAGTGGGGAGAAACGGATCCTCCGGCTGCTCGATTCCCAGGCACCACAAGGAGGCGATGCGGCCGAGGATCGTCGTCGCCTTCTGCCGCAGATTGGGAATTTCGAGCACGTCGGAGAGGATGTAGTACCCGTCATACCGCATCAGCGGATTGGCGTTGAACAGGAGCGTGGAGACGCTCGACACAAACATCACGTCCAGACAGAGTTGGTTGAAGACCCCGGGATGGGAATTCCACCACAGGAACGTCGCCAGTGATGCCAGGATGAGTTCGACGTACATCCCAGCGGCGCCGATCGCCGCCCGCTGCCACTTACTTGGCAGCATCCAACTGTCTGAGACGTCACAGTACAGACACGGAGTGAACACCAGCAGCATCACTCCCATCTCGTGGCACTCACCGCCGAAGTGTTTGCACGACAAGCCGTGGCCGAATTCGTGGAGAACCTTGGTGAATCCCAGAGCCACGGCCAGCCAAACCCAGTTGCCAGAGGCAAAGAACTGGTGGAAGTCAGGGAGCTTCGAGCGGAACACGTCAAAGTTGACCAGCACAAGCAGCAACGCACTCGACACCAAGACTGCCATGCTGGCGAGGGCCGGCAAGGAAAACAACCATCCGAACCAGGGATCGATCCGGTTGAGAATCCGGTCAGGGTCGAGGCCCCGAAAACGCATCGACATGATGTTGGCCAACCACATCGTCCATTGCCGCCAGATCCGCTGTCGGCGGCGCTCGTAGAGTTGCGGTCCCTGGCCGGGACGGTCGCCGATCACCAGGCCGCTGCGGTGAAGCGTGGCCACAAAACGCGATAACTCCTCCAGCGTGATCCGCCGGGGGGGAAAGCGGGCTTCGAACTGCTCTTTGAGGCTTTCCAGGCTCGCGGCGCCGTCGAGCATATCCAGGAGCGCATATTCCTCCGGACGGAAGCGGAAATAGGCCAGCGAGATCGGATCCTTCACCACCCACCACGCCTGCCCCTGGTAGGCCTGACGGTTGGCGACCAGATCGCCCCGTCGGCGGAGGCCGACAGGGCGGGTGGTACTCGAACGAAAGGCGTCGGCGACGGACGACATCGGTCCACCCGGTGACCGGGCCCAGTGTGGCGTGGGGACTGACTGGGATGGAGGATTACTTGGTAACCGGAGCGAGTTGCGGCTGTGAGGCGTGGATCTCCATCGTGGCTGACTGTCCGGCACGCAACAGCCACTGCGTGGAGTCGGGAACACGTCTGTTTTCCACCTCTGCCCACACCCGATAGTCGCCGCCAGAATCGACCAGAGGGCTGGTGAACACGATCCGTCCCTGAAAAGACTCGGTCCGGCTGTCGGCGAACCGGACGCTGACGGTGACTGGGCGGTCCCGGACCATATCGGGATTCCAACGGGTGGAGTCGACGTACCCTTCAACCCGCAAGCGGTCGGTACGGATCACGCGGGCTAACGGATCGCCCGGCTGCATCCACTCACCCCGGTGCGGAAACACCTGGACGACGACGCCGTCCAGCGGCGCCGTGATCGTTCTCCGCTGGATCGCGCTGTCGGCGGCATCCACCTCCACCTCCTTCGCATCCGCCGCCAAGGAGGTCATGCGGCGTTCGAGCTCAGCCTGTTCGATCTGAAGTTCCGACTTCCGCTCGGTCAGCTCCAGGCGATCGAGCTCAACGCGGGTGACGCTGCCGGGGAGTTTGTCGTTGGCCGCTTGGGCCTTCTCGAATTCCGCTGCGGCAACCAGTTCCGATGCGACCGCGAACCGGACGTCGACATCGCTGTCGGCCTTGGCAAGGGCCTGTTCATGCTCGGCACTCGCCTTCCGCTTCTCGAACTGCGGTTGGCTGTCGTCCATGCGGGCGATCAGGTCCCCGCGGCTGACGCTGTCCCCCTCGCGGACCAGCAACTCCATCAGCACTCCAGCCTCACGCGCCGGGACCTTCGCTTCCTCTACCAGCGACACCAAACAGTGCTCAAGAACCGGATCGGCCCCAGACTTTACTCCTGTGTCGACACGCTGCGGCACCACCGCCGCCGGCTGCGCCGACAAGAGCGTGGCGGTCAGGCAGAGAATCGTCGCGGCCACGACTGGACCCAAAGCCCACAGGCCGACACGGGGACGACGAATAGAACGCGGAAGAATCGGCACTGACCACCTCTCGCCACTTTCAAAGAATCATCACCACATCCGGAACAGGATCTGCGACTGGATGAACGCCAGCACGTCGTGGAACCACACGTACCCCAGCGGACGAGTGCCGCAGGCGACCCGGGCCGTCACGGTAGCACCGGCACCGAGTTCCTCGCGTTCGTGCTGCTGCGGATCGATCATAACTCGCAGCAGCACGGTGTTGCCCGCTTCGCCCCGGACCTCAGCCTGCTCATGGATCTCTCGCACAGCACCACGGTGCCGGGTGCCTGGATCAGTCGCCAGAACGTAGTCCACGTTGAGTTCGCGGCCCTGTTCGCGGGCCGCCACCGCGGCCCGGTTGACATGCCCGAGACGATCATCAGGCATGTGGATCTCGAGCTCCCACGGGCCGGTCTTGTCAGCCACGCTCATCAGCACCTGCCCCTTCTCAACGGGGCGGAGAATCAGCCGGTCGCGGACCTGCCAGGTGACGATTACCCCGTCAATGGGGCTGCTGACTTGGAGATCCCGCTTCTTGGCCTCATAGAGCGACCGCTGTGCCTCAAGGCTCTCGATCTCGCGTTGCAGTTGTGCGGCCCGACCAGACATCCGCGTCTTTTCGTCGGCGGAGATCTTATTGTCCTCCAGCAGCGCGCGGCGGGTGGAGACAAGTTGCTCTTCGCTGGAGGCCTTCTTTCCGAGGACGTCGGTGAGCGCTACCTCGAGATCGGTGTTCCGCAGCGTGGCTAGGTGCTGGCCAGCCTTGACCTCGGCGCCGTGGACGGTCCAGCTCTCGATCGATTCGACGACGCCGTCGATGCCCGCGAAGACGTCTCGGCGATGGACCGGCTCGAGGGTTCCTTTGCCTTCCAGCCGCAATTCCGCCGGGATCAGCGTGAGGGCTGTGATCGCGGCTACGGCCGCGGCGGCCACGGCCACCGTCCGGGGCAGATTCCGGGCGGTGGTCAAGACCCGCGTGCGACCGAGAAGATCGAGGAGACCGAAGAAGGGGAGGCTGGTGTGATCGAGGGCGTTGGACAGAGCCACACGGCCGTGGTCAGCCACCAATTCCACCCGCGCCCGCCTCCCGCCTTCAAACGACGTCGACGAAAACCACTCCGCGACGAGCACTCCGACCGGTTCTATGTCGTTGGCCCGCGTCGATTCAGCACGGGCCACCGCCACGGCATCGACGCCCCCCGCCTTGACCACCGGTGTCGGACGGGGACGTTCCAGCGGGATCACCGCCAGACTCGTGGCATGTGATTCATCGATGAAGTGCTCCAACTCCTCCTCGATCTGTGGCGGGAGTTCCCGCCCTGGATCGGGATGCCAGAGTGGATCGCGTGCCCGGGAGACGACGCGGGCGAGGGTTTCGATGGCCTGGACAGCCGTGGCACGGCGCTCCACCGATTCCTGCCCGCTGACCGCCTCGAGACGCAGGCGGCGGTGGCGACGGACAAGCACACTCACCCGATCGCAGCCGATGATCCGCCGTGCTTCATTGGCGAGTACAAATGCGGTTGCCACCGGATCGAGTGACTCATGCACGGCACGGCTGAAGCGATCGACCTGCGTGAGTGTCGTCTGCTGGGCGTCGAGTGACTTCGTCTGCCGGCGGGCGAGGTAGGTGCCGGCGACGGTGGCCACCTGGGAGAGGAAGGTGAGGAACCCCTCCTCGACTTCCGGTGGATGGGGCTGGTGAAAAATTTCTACCAGCCCGGCACGCTGCCCGTTGCGGTCGATGGGGGCCGCGACGAGCAGGAGGTCGGTGGGGTTGCCGGCCACAGGCTGGCCATCCGGACCGGTCAACTGCGCTCGGGCCGGCACCAGCATCGCCTGTGTGGAGCCGAGGAGCGATTGCACGAGCTTGCCGTGCGACTCCTGGATCTCAGAGGAGGCGGTCAGTCCCGTGGCGGGCATGCCGGCATGGCACACCGGTTCGCACCGTCCCTGCTCCCCCACCAGCCAGACGAGCCCCGCCACCGCTCCCATCGCTTCGATCACCCGGTCGAGAAGGCCGCGAAAAAAATCCGCTTCGGCCAGATCAGATCGGGAGAGTTGGTCGATTTCCGCGACGATGGCGCGGATCTGCTGACGGGCTTCCTCAACGGCGTGGGGATCGACAGTGCTCATGGAAAGTGATTGCGGAGGTGCTCGCGACTGCTGCGGGGCCCGCTGGCCGCGGCCGGTTGTCAGCCGCGGCCAGCGGAAATCCCGAAGCGTGTCGGACGACTTTTCGAAGCGGGGTGCGATCAGGCCTTGGCAGACTGCTGGTTGATCACCCGCCGCTGGACGTCGGTCTCGAGGACGCCGAAGGCCTGCTCGTGACGGGCCACCGCCATCTGCAATGCGTAGGCGAGCCGCTTGGCGGTGAAGAAGTTGACGATGATCCTCTGCGTGAGCTGGATCGTGTCTGGCGAGGTGCCCGCCACCTGCTTATTGAGGCCGAAGTCGACGATCAGCTCCTCTGGTGTCCCGGTCACGCGGCAGAAGTTCGCGTAGGTGGCAACAATGTGGGATTCATCGACTGGAACCTGCATCGGCTCCTGAGCGGGACGCTGAGCGGCGGAACGAGTTTCTTCGGTCATGAGGGGCTCCTGTGACTCAATAGAGAGGGAATCCGGGACGGCAACTGGGGCTGTTACCCAGCCCGTCCCCAGAGATGGAGAAGTGTATCTTGGATCTGACCAGCGGGCCAATCAATTTGAGATGTTCATCGGCCAGCCATGCCGTGCGAGCCAGCGGTCGGTGACGAAGCGGCGAAAGAGGGCTGTCAGCGTCCGGCTGGCATCCCGCTGCCAGGCCCCTTCCCCGGGCTCTCCAAGGCACTTCAAGCCCAGGAATCCCAGCCGACAGGGCCATCCCCTGGAGGCGGCAATGGCATCGAACCTTTCCGCGATCCGCAGCGTCCAGGCGGCCCCAAAAGTCTCCCGCAGAGCCAGGAACGGCCGGTTGACCCGAGCGGCAAAATCGAGGGGATTCTCCTGCGAAGAGAGCCTCTTTTTTCGCGCCGAGACGAGGCAGGCAAGCACGCTGCCCACGGCCAGCGTCACCGCGGCCAGAGCGTCGCGGGCAGCCTGAGTTTCCAGCAGCGGTCCGGGAGGCGCAAACGCGCTGTCGCTAGCCACTCCCGGCAGGAAACCACGGATCAGCAGCAACTGCCCGATAGTCATCAGCGTCGCCGCGATGCCATTGCCCGTGGCGATGAAGTTGATCCACCCCACCAGGGCGAGAAAGAGAAGGAAACAGCGTTCCAGCAGGTGCAAGTCGGGCACGCTGCCGGGGCGCGTCAGCGCTGTGGAGAGTCCAGGCAGCACCAGGATCACGGCCAACGCCCCGACGATCAATTGCCAGACCCCATGCTGGGGACGCTTCGCCCCCAGGATCGACATGGCAGGACAAAGCGACAAGGCAGCGGCAGTCAGGCGAAGCGAGGCGCCGGAGGTTGGCTCTGTCAGCCAGCCGGCACTCCGCAGGCCCCACTCGGCAGCCAGGACGAGACTGGCGACCACTCCCCAACACGCCGCTGGAACAGCCGTTGACCCCCGGACCCGTGTCGCAGCCCAGGTGGCCGCTGCCGCTGTCACAACCGCGCAGACGCTAGCCACAGTCCACCACGTTTCAGGCTCTGCGGAGAGAAACTGTATCGTCGCCATCGCCACAGCCTACCCTCCAACTCGGCCATAACCCGGCCGGACTGGTGCCGGTCGTGACGGTCGTGCCGACGGAGACCGACCCCCCGGAGAATCGACAGGACAGGGCCCCGGTCCTGCCGAAGATGCCGGAGTGGCGGGTCGCAGCGAATCCCGCGGCCGCAGTCCTAATTCCCACGAGGCTCCGATGTCCCCGACTCCATGCCGTACGCCGATCCGCACCGCCAGGGGCGTGGCTGGTTGCTGCCTGCTGGCGATCGCCTTCGGGGGGGCAGCGCAGGTCCGGGCCATCGAGATGTTCACCAATTTCGGCGACGGGAGCCGGATCGGACTGCCGAGCCTCGAGGTGCCGATCAAAGCCTACCCGGGCATTCCGTTGAGGAGCGACCGCCTCCGGGCCAGGGCCTTGGCCGCGGAGGCACGCCGCGCCGCGCAGGCAGGCGATGCCGGGGCAGCTGCATCCGCCGCAGCAGCCTCCGCCAACTCGGCGGCCGGCGGCGGCAACCGTGGCTCCGCGAGCACTCCCCCGGGACGCGGGAGCAGTGGGCGAAGTGCTGGCGGAGGAATTACCGTCCGACCGATGGCCCCCGGGGCATCCGCAGCCATCGGTTTCCCGCCCCCACCCCCGGCTGCCGTGGTGCCGCCAAATCGAACTGGTCAGGGGGCCGTCCGCCCCCCCAGCGGAGCGACGCTTTCGGCACCGGAAACGGTCCCCCTCACGCTCCCCCTCACTCGCTCCCGGCCTTGAGCTTTGCCAGCAGAGCCTCTGCATCGGCACGGCTGGCGAAGAGGGCTTGGTTGGCGAGCACGCGACCGAGGAGTTCCTTGGCCTTCTCTGTCTCCCCCTTGTCGAAGAGAATCTGCGCGACGTAGAAGACGCCATCGGCGGTGAGGGCGTTGTTCTGCATGATCTGACCGAGGATATTCTCCGACTCGGCAGTTTTCCCGGTCTTGTAATAGGTCCATGCCAACGTGATCAGTGCTGGCGTCTGCAGGGCCGTGTCCTTGACCATGGCGACGTTCGTCTCCGCCATTTCCACCGCCCGACGGAGGGAGTCCTTGTCGTCAGACTCGGCAAGCACCAGGACGAGCGAATTCGACGCCGGGAAGTTTCGCGGGGACTGCGAGTGGGCTTCCTCGAACAGCAGTTCAGCAGTGGCGTAGTCGCGAGACACGCGGGCGATCGTCCCGTTGACAATCCTGGCATCGAGACTCTTGGGGTCCAACTTCAGGGCGACCTCGCCTGTGGAGCGGGCAGCATCAAGGTCGCCGTGGGCGAGGAACCAGTCGGCGGCACCCAAGGTGACCATCAGATCTTCCGGCGCTGCCTTCACGGCAGCCTCGACGCTCTGCCGAGCGAGATCTGGTTCCTTGGCCTCGTCGTAAAGACGGGCCATCATCAACTCCGGCTGGGTGATTTTGGCGTCGAGTGTCTTTGCCTCTGCGAACTCCTTCAAGGCTTCGTCGTACTTTTCCAGATGGAACAACACGTTGCCCATCCGCTGGCGAGCGCTGGCGCTATCTGGGTCCAGGTCGACCCACGCCTGAACGTGCTCCTTGGCACCCTCCCAATCCTTCTTTGCCTCCGCCACTGCGGCCTGTCCGGCGTGTCCACGGATCTGGAAGTCACGTTGCCGCTTGGCATTCCCCGTGAACGATGCGGTGAGTTCCGCTGCCTTGCCGAAGAGCAACGAGGCGTCGGTGATCCGTCGATCCTGGAAGGCGAGATCGCCGAACACCAAGTAAGCCTCTGGGTCGGCGGGAAACTTGATGACCGTGTCCTCCAACTCAGCCCGAGCGGCTGGCACCTGATTGGCCCCCAGCCAGAGGCGGGCCATCATCATCCCCGTCGGAGGCAGCTTTTCGTCCTGCGAGCGGATTCGCTCCAGTGCCGCACGGCATCCATCCACGTCGTTGTCGCGAAAACGGCTGATGGCGTTGGTCACCGCCTCGGTGTGGATGTCATCCGACACCGCGTTTCCAATCAGTGTCTGGAAGGTCACCTGCCCCTCCGCCGAACTCCAGATTCCGCAGGAAACTCCGATGCACACCACCGCCACAAACACCCTCCGGATCCCGGACACCAGGGGCGATGCATTCCGGCGACGGCCATCACCGCAGGTGCCAAGCAAACCGTGCCCGCCATGGGGTTGGTTGGGGGAACGACCCGACATCGAAGTCGGTAGGTCGACCAGAGACAGACTTGCGGAGAAAGACATGCGTACGTTCCTCGAAGATCGGGCGTCGTGGAGCGGGGAATGAACGAGAGTGAGTGAGCGTCGGGGAGAGCCCATCAGCCACGTTTTGGCCTCTGGAAATCGACCTGTGCGGTACTGATGTGACTGTCGATCTGGTACTGTATCGCCCGAGGCTTGGTTTTGCCACAGCCGGCCCCCGTTGCGGAGAGAAATCAGTCATGCTGCTGGGCGCGGTGTTTGAGCGGGAGATTGCCTTTGCTCCCCGGGCCCGGGGATTGTTCGTGGCCCGGGCGGTGTATGCCGCCGCACTTCTGGCGATCATCGCCACCTGTTGGCTGGTTGTCACCGGCACCCAATCGGTGGCCACCGCGGGAGACACGGCCCGGTTCGGTGCCACGCTGATGCGGATCCTCGCTCCGCTGCAACTCACCCTCGCGGTGCTCGCCGCCGCGCTGACTGGCGCCGTGGCCGTCAGTTCGGAGAAGGATCGCCGGACACTCGAATTGCTGCTGGTCAGCCGCCTCACCGACCGCGAACTGGTGCTGGGAAAGTTGGCCGCCAGCCTGGTGAGGGTCCTGTTGCTCTTGCTCTCCGCCGTGCCGATGTTCGCGTTTGCAGCCTTGTTTGGCGGCGTCACACCCCAGCAACTGACACGCGTGTTCCTGGTGACAGTGGCGGCAGCATTGGCATCGGCAAGCATTGCCACCGCGGTTGCCTTCTGGAAGGAGACCACGTTCCAGACGCTGGCGATCACGCTGTTTACCCTGGTAGCGTGGGTCGGCCTGGGGGAGACGGTGGCTGCCTGGCGCGGTGTCGAACCCGCAGCGATGATCTCCCCAGCGCGTGCTGTGTTCGCGGCCTTGCAACCGATGAGGACAGGTTCGTTGCTGCCGTTCCTGGCAGTCTGTGGTGGCATCATCTTCCTTGCCAATGCCGTGGCCGTCAGTCAGTTGCGCCGCTGGAACGTGTCCCTGGAATCACGGACAGCCGCTCCGGAAGCAGCGGACTCCACACGGGGAGACGGAAACATTCCGGCAGTTCGCCGCCCCTCCCGTGAGGTGTGGGACAATCCTGTTCTCTGGCGGGAGGTTTGCACCCGCGCTTATGGGAAGATGATCATTCTGGTCCGCTTGGCGTGGTTGCTGCTGTTCGCGGTAGCGGTAGCGGGCATCCTCCGAGAGGCTC
Source organism: Planctomycetota bacterium (assembly GCA_003669605.1). Lineage (GTDB taxonomy): Bacteria > Planctomycetota > Planctomycetia > Pirellulales > UBA1268 > QWOP01. Next base: position 38,638 of record QWOP01000079.1, on the reverse strand, counting down.
GGATGCCGCGGCCCGACCGATTGGCCGTGGCTGTGGCGGTGCTGCCGATGGCACTGGCGAGTCTGGTGGCAGTGACCGCCTTGGCGGTCACGAGCGTGACCACCGAGCGGGATCGCGGCACGCTCGATCTCCTCTTAGTGAGCGACCTGGAGCCGCGGGAATTCGTCTGGGGAAAACTGCTGGGAGTGCTGTCGGTGGCCCGCGAGATCGTGCTCCTCCCGCTCCTCCTGTGCGGTGCCCTCGTCGCCACAGGGATCGCCACCTTGGAGAATGGAATCTACCTGGCACTGGGGATGGGCTTGCTCCTGTTCTTCGCCGCTGTGCTGGGGTTTCATGTGGGGTTATCGTATTCGTCGTCGCGGCGAGCGATCGCGGTTGGGCTGGGAACGATGACGTTTTTGTTCATCGGCGTGGCTACGGCGATGCGGATCATGGTGGCCTTCGGGTCGAGTTTTGAACTCCAATTGGCTCCATTTCTGGCCGTGATTCTGGGGGGGGCGATCGGGCTCTATGCAGCGCTCTCCGTCCGCAACCCTTCGCCGGCAATCGGCTGGGCCTCTGCGCTCCTTCCCGCCCTCACGTTTGTGGCGATCACGAGTTTTCTCCAGGGCAATCCGCTCCAGGTGCTGTTGGTGACTGTGGCCGCCTACGGGTTCGCTACCCTCGCCCTACTGGTGCCGGCGATCGGTGCCTTCGACCTGCTCACCGGACGGACAACGAGCGGGGAATGACGCAGCGGCTCCGCTGGTCGTCGAAACCGGTGGCGCTTCACTGGCTCGATGACCAGGATGACCAGGATGACCAGCAAGCGATCCGTTAGCGAACCGCTGGCGGTGCCCCGCCGGCAATCACGGCGGTGGCTGCCACGTTTGGCAGTTCCAGCCCCGCCAGCCGCGCCGCGGTGTCGCCTGGGGCGCCCCCCCTGGCCAACGCCTGCCGGTAACTCTCCCGGGCTTCCTCGGGGCGGCGCAGCGCCTCCTGGGCCATGCCTTCCAGCGCCAGCACCAATCCCGGCGTCTCCTGCGGTCCATACGATTCACCGAGCACTGCCAGGGTCGCCAGGGCGCGTTGCGGACGTCCCAGTCGACGGTAGACCTCCGCGGTATCAAGGAGGAGATCGCGGTTATCCGGGGCGAATGCCAACCCACGGTGAAAGTCGGCCAGAGCCGCGTCGGTCTGGCCTCGCGCCAGTGCCGCCTGTCCATGGAGATGCCAGGCATCAGCAGACTGCGGAGACGTCCGTAGCGCGCTTGCTGCAAGGCGATCGGCATCCTCGAGGAGGCCCATCTCCATCGTCATTCTGCCTCCCGCTAGGCACAGGGCGGGATCGTCCGGCGCCATCCTCAGCGCCTCGTTGATCTGCGTCACGGCCTTCATCCTCTCGCCACGCTGCCAGAGGACGTCGGCGTAGTGACGGCGGGCGTCGATATCCGTCGGACAGCTTTTCACCGCCCGTTCCAGCAGCACCTCGGCGTTGCCCAGATCCTGCTGATCGGCTGCCGACAGCCCCTCATGCGAAAGTCGCCTCGCCTCGGCAAGTTGTTGGGGGGCCGGCCCGCCGCGGTGCATCATCCGACAGCCGCCCCCAGTCGCCAACAGCGTGAGCAGGGCGAGGTGCGCGGAAACGAATGTGGTGCGTGGCGACGTTGACACGGGGGCGGGACTCTACCCCTCCGCCCCCTCCCAGGCAACGCGATCACGGCCGGGAACCAGCGGTCCGCGACAGATTATCCGCCAGCCTGGGCAACTTGGGGACTCCACCCGGGAATGCGCTGCCGCGGCGCTTTTCCTACTACCCCCCAGGGAAGGAAAGCCGAGTAAACGGTGGAGGTTTTGCCCTCGGGTATCCCCGGAGCCCTCCCCTCCCCCTCACCACGCACGGGGCGACTGTGTCTCCCGGGAAATCCACGCTGGCCCCAAAGCCGGATGCCAACGTTGGCGGACGCGAATTCCACGACTATCCCTGGTGGACCCCCCGGTTCTGGCATGGCATGCCGCTGGGGGTCTGGCTTCCCTTGCTGGCGGAAAATGGCTTCCGATCATCCCCTTCCCGCTGGGGGTTGGTGGCCACGATCACCGCCGCCGCCGGATTCAATTCGGTGATGGAACCGATCTCCGAGGCCGTCTTTCGGCGTCAGCTCCGCCGGCCGCCACGGACTCCGCCACCGCTGTTCATCATCGGTCACTGGCGGAGCGGCACCACATTGCTCCACGAATGGCTGATGCTCGACGACCAGTTCTGCTGCCCGAGCACGATCCAGTGCATGGTCCCCGGCCATTTTCTCCTCACCGAGAAGGTGTTGTCGGCTGCCATCGGGTGGATGGTGCCCAAGCACCGTCCGATGGATAACGTGGCTGCTGGCCTAGACCGCCCCCAAGAGGATGAGTTTGCCTTGGCGAATCTGGGAGGACCATCGCCCTATCGGCGGATGGCATTCCCGCGGACCTCGTCGCAGAGCCCTGAGGCCCTCGATGTAACGCGGTTGTCGGAGGCCGAGTTGAACCGCTGGCAGGCGACGATGCGCCGCTTTGTCACGGCTCTGGCTGTTCGAGACCCACGGCGGTTGGTCCTCAAGAGCCCTCCGCACACGGCGCGGATCGGAGTGCTCCGGAAGATGTTTCCCGGCGCCCGCTTCCTCCACATTGTCCGTGACCCGTTTGTCGTCTTTCCCTCCACAGTCCGCCTGTGGAAGTCTATGAACGCCACGCAGGCACTCCAGGTCGATCGCGGAGACGGCCTTGAAGAATATGTCTTCGCCGCCTTTGAGGAGATGTACGCGGCGTTTGAACGCGACCGAGAATTGCTCGAGCCGGGCGAGCTCCATGAAGTTCGCTACGAGGAGCTTGTCGCCGATCCCATGGCCCGGCTTGCCGAGGCCTATGATCGGCTCGAACTGGGGGATTTTAGCCGGCTGCGGCCGCTCCTCGAGGTGGAGACCAGGAAGGAATACCGCACCAATACCTACCGGCACGACCCGCGGATCGTCGCCGAGATCAGCCGGCGTTGGCAGCCGTTCCTCGATCGTTACGGGTATGCTCCCCCTCCGCCGGCTTGAGAGCTCATCAGTTGCCGGCGGCGGCAGCCTGCAGCGTGCCGGGGGTGAGTTCCTGACGAGGAGCGTCAGCGGAAGGGCTTCGGGAGGGACGCGAACGGCCCCAACGGATGGGCTGTGGAGACTCGAGGCTCCGCATTTCCTCCCGCAACTCCTCGGGAGTCATCCTGATTCGTCGTTCCGCTGCTCGGCGAAGGAGAAGCCAACGGCAGCTGACGACTATCCCCGTCGCGGCCAGCAAGGGCACCAGATCCCGCGCCGCCGCTGGGATCGCCAGGAATCCATCTCCATCGGCAACCGGCCCTGCCAGACGCCGCACCGCGCCGATCGACCAACCGGCCGTGGTGGCGAGCAGGCCCAGCCAGAGGGCGTTGGCGGCGATTGTCAGAAGCGTGTCTGTGGAGAAGATCCTCCGCAGGCCGGCCAACGGATTGATCCGCATGACGTCGGGAGCAATCCTGCCAGGTCGCCAGGTGAAGCCGTCGAGGATCATCCGCAGTGCCACGGCCGTAGCGGCCGAGGCCCCGATGACCGCCAGAGTCGGCAGCAGCACCGCGATCGGCAGGAAGTTGCCAGTGCCTGCCGGGTCGAGTTGTGGTGATGCCAACGACAGGCGGATCCATTCGGTGGCTGCGGCGACTGTCGCCCGCCACCAGCCGGGCAAAAGCAGCAGCGCCACAGCCATCGAGGCTCCCCACGACGGCAGCACCGCCGTGGGAAGCATCCCTTGCCGCTCGGCCATCTGCCGGCGCCTCGGCGTGGCCGGGATGGAACGGTCCGATGCATCGCTCATCGGCGGATTCCTGTGGGGCTGGCACTCGCAGGGGCCGTGGAGACTCCGGGTGGCATGGGGATCATGAAGCAGTCGCTGATCAAGGGAATGACCCTGTCGCCGACGGAATGCGCCCAACCGGCAGCACCGGCGTGGAGGGAGATCAGCAGCACCACGGCCATCGCGGCCTGCACCAGGCCCGGCCCGGGATCGCAGGGAGCCGCGCGCAGACAAACCGCGGCGGTCAACTGGAAGGCCAGGGCTGCTGACAAGGCGGGGATCGCGATGGCAGCCGCCATCCCGATTGCCATCGCCGGCACCCTCGAGCCCAGTGAGCCGATGGCGGCCATCGTGTCGGTCGCGCCTTCTGCCAAAGGACTGGCGAGGATCCCCACCGGCACCATGCGGGTGCTGTCGATCAATCCAATCACGGTCACCTCCAAGCCTCCAGCGGCCAGGAATGCCCCCAGGCCAACCCACCAGGCGAGGCGACCAATGCCGGCACCGGCCCCCTCCTCCTCACCGTCGTCCCAGCCGATTCCGCTGGCCGACGCGAGGATCTCTCCGGCCCATCCGCCGACCGACACCAGCATCGCCACGGCCAATCCCATTCCCAGTCCGATGCACGCCTCGCCGGCGATCAGCAGCCCGCAGGAGGCAAGCGAGTTGCCCAGTGACTGTCCGGTGGAGATGGTGGTGCCCGAGACGGTGAGCGCCACCGGCAAGCCCGCCAGGGAGATCAAGCCGGCCAGCGAGAGACGGGTCCGCGTTGTCACCGAGGGGAGCAGGACAGGGGCTGCCGCCTCCAAGGCCGCGGCGACCCGGGCGAACACCGCCAGCGCCACCAGAACCACCGGTCCTGTCGTCATCGACGGTATCGCGAATGGAAGGAGTTCATCCACGGCGGTTCAACTGACTCCGGCGGCGCTGCGGAAGAGGTCAACCATGCGTTCGAGCATCCACGGCAGCATGATCAGGAGGGCAATCCCAACCGCAATCAGTCGCGGGAGGAGACCGACGACTGTTTCGTGGATCCCGGTGGCTGCCTGGACCAGTCCCATCAGCGTGCCGGCAATGAATGCCACCAGCAGCGCCGGTGCACCCAACTGCATCGTGGCCACGATGCAGTGCCGTAAGTATTCGACAAGGTCGGCTTCCGCCACGGGAGGTCCTCCCAGGACCGGGCTGCGAGAGAAAGGGGGATGGGGGGACGGTCGACCGTCGCTGGCCAGCGCTGTCAGGGGATCGTGCAGATGCCGTCGAGGAGCGACTTCACCACCAACGACCAACCGTCGGCCATCACAAACACGGTGAGTTTCAGCGGCAGCGCCACCATCGCCGGCGAGACCATTCCCAGCCCGGTCGATGCCAGCAACGACGCCACGATCAGATCGAGCGCCAGGAATGGGATCAGCAGGCGGACGCCGATCGCGAACGCCGTCTCCAGTTCACTTACCAGAAAGGCGGGGAGGAGTGTTTCCAGAGGCACGTCGTCGTAGGTCCGCACCTCACGAGGGGCGGATGGATGACGGGAGAGGAATAAAAGCATCGTCTGCCGGTTGCCGGCCCGTTCGATCTGGCCCGCCATCCAGCGCCGCACGGGAAGCGAACCCCTGTCGAAGGCGGTGATGGCGTTGATCTGCCCCTGCTGAAACGGCTCTACCCCCTCGCGGTAGGCCGTCGTCCACACCGGCCACATCACCAGCAACGAGAGGAAGAGGGCCAACGAGGTGACGATCTGATTTGAGGGAAGCCCCTGCGTGCCTAGCCCCTGTCGGAGTAAGGAGAGGACGACCGACATCCGCACAAACGACGTCGTCATGAGGAGCAAAGCCGGGGCGAGGCTGGCGACGCCAAACAAAAGTACTCCGGAGAGCAGCGCATCGGCCGAGCGCCCTTTGAGCGACTGTGCCGACAATTGGGCCCACGGGGCGAGGGGAGTGCCCTCGGCGAGCGCACCGATCGACGACGGCAACGATCCGATCGTCACCACCGGGGCCGGAGCGACTGCCGCCGTCGGTGCGTCAGCCGGTGCAGCGGAGGCCGAGTCGTCGGCCGAGACCGTGGCCGGCAGTGTCAGCAGCAGGCCGAAGAGGATCCGGACCGCCACCGAAGCCAGTCGTGGGGGGGGCGGGGCTGTCGCCGACCGGCAGGATGCCACGATCGATTCGGTGGCGCGCGGATCGTCAATCTCAGCCAACGTGGTGCATGTCGCCCCGGAGACCGCCACGAGGATCGTCTTCGGCCCGAAGCGGACGATGCGCGCCACGTGCGTTCCTCCGAGCGGTGCCTCGCCGAGAACGGCAAAGACATCGGCAGGCAACCCGGTGGCCGTGCGACGGACCTTCCAGCGGAGGAATAGCAAGCTCGCCAGGACGGCGGCCACGAAACCAGTGAGCCTGAAGTCGAGCGTTGCCGGCCGTGCGCCGGAGGTAGAACCGGTGAGGGCTGTGCCCGGTACCCGCTCCAAAAGCACCGGTTCCAGCAGCCGGGCGGGGGATGTCGTGCCGGACTCGGAGCCAGTGCCGAGCGCCACTGTCTGCTGCGGTGATGACTCGGTAGGCGTCGGTTCAGCCCGAGCCGATGCGATGAGGATCACGGCCCAGCATGCCACGGCCGCCACGGCGGAAAACTGCCGGTGATGGGGGCGCGGGGAACGCGTCATGCCGCAATTCTCCGCTCACTTGCCGGGCTGGCTTCGGCGTCAGGCTCATCGGCGCCGCCCCGTGCCCAATCGATCCGCTGCGTGTCATCCGTCTGTCGCTCCCGGCCGCCAGCCCACCACATGAAACCCGCCAGCAAGCCGACCAAAATACTGGTGGCCGCCAGCCAGACCTCGCGGGGCATGGCTGGCAACGGAGCCTCCGCCTGAGGGACGCCGTTTTCTGGATCGGCATCAGGTCCTGCGGTGAGTCTGGTTCCGGCCGGGGCACTGTTGCCAGGAAGGTGGAGGGTGGGCGGAGCGACGCCCAAGGGCCCCGCGGAAGCAAGCAAGCCCGGCGCTGCGTTCCTATCCCGCGGTGAGGTGGCAACGACTGCCGGGTAGGAAGCGATCACGACTTGGAGTCGGTTGGCCTCGACGGTCGCCGGCAGGGCACGGATCACCAGACCACGCAGCCGCTCTACCTCACGTTGTTCGACCACATTGGGGTCGGGGAGGACTGCCGCTGCGGTCCGCTGCGAGCGCACGTTCTCGGCATCGACCGCCGCCTGGAGATAGGTGTCGGGGACGGCGATCGTGACATGAACGACTTGGGGAAGTTCCCCCGCAGGCTCCGCGCGTTCACCGATCGGCGTGGTGAGCGCGACAGCCGCCGCTCCCGGCGTCACCGGGCGATCGGCCGGCGGGGGCGCGGTGGGATAGATCTCAGCCGGCTGATTGGCAGCCCCCAAGGCTCGGGGAACGACAGCCTCGTCACCGGCAATCGGCTGCTGGGGAGCCTGGACGACCGCACTCTGTGCGGGTGGTGGGGCGAACTCCACCGCCACGTCGACGTTCACACCGCGAACAAACGCCAGCGCCTGCCGGATCCTCCCAGCCAGGGCTCGTTCATGGGCCAGGCGGCGGACCAGCGCCGGATCGAGAACGGCCGTGTCGTCGGTGGTGTCGATCGTGCCCGAGTAGACCCTGCCGGTGCCAAGATCGGTGACCACCACCCGTTCCGGAGTCAGGCCCGCGATTGACGCCGAAACCAGAACACGGATCCCGTTGGCGCGGGCGGCGTCGAGTTCGGTGCCCGGGTGCGTGAGGAGACTGACACTGGCGGTCTTCAATGGGTCTTGGTTGAAACCGGTGCGGGCCTCAACGTCATAGAGAACAGCGGCCTGTTCGATTCCCGGCATGGAGCACAGGACGTAGGAGAGTTCGTCCTGGGTGGCCACCCGCATCGCCTCAGCACGGGCCGAGGAAGAGGTCCAGACCCCATTATGTTCAATGGCCTGCTGGAGGCTGGTCCCGGGGCGCCGCGGCAGGGCCTTGCCGTCGACAATCGCACGGCTGAAAGCGCTTTGGTTGCCCCGCGGCACCCACACCCTGCCAGACTCGGTGCGGTAGCCGGTGAGCTTTGCCCGGTCGAATGCCGCCTCGACGGTCGCCAATTCGGACGACGACAAGGCATGGCCCTGGAAAAACTCGACTTCATCGGTATCGGAGCGGTCGCGGAGAAGCCATGCAGCCCAACCGATCGATGCCGCCACCAATCCCAGTGCGATCAACTGGGAGGGGGAAGCCGGCATGGTGCGGGGACGGGCCTGTTCGGATGCTGGAGCAGCCATGCATGTCCTTACGGAAAATTGAAGGGGAACGGAAGCGGTTTAGGCCGCCCGCCGCAGCGAGTCCCGCCGCATCGGCAGGCGGAGCGTGACGGCGCTGCCGCCTTCGGGACAGTCGGCAAAGAAGAGGCTGCCGCCGAGCCTGGCCGCTAGTCCATGGGCGGTGGCGAGAATCTCCATCCCTTCCCCCTCCGGGCCCCCTGCCAGAGAGCGGTTGCCCTGTGGGAGGCTGCTTCCGGAATCGGCGACCTCAATCTCGATTCCATCGGCGTAGGCCACGCTCGTCACCACCACCTCGCGGATGGCGGGGGTGGAGGTGGCAGGAGCGTGCTCTGCAGCGTCGAGGGCGCGCCCGACGAGAATCGCCAGCACCCGGTGGAGCAACGCTGGAGTGGTCTGGATGGCGTGACCTGTGGGGACGTCAAGGGTCACCGTGGGTGAATGCCAGTGGCGTTCGCGGAGCGGATGACAGGCGAGGATCGAGTCGAGGAGCGTCCGCGGGCTCACCCAACGGACGTCTTGAAACTCGGTGTCGGAGCGATTCTCCGCACGCCGTTCTCCTCCCCCCCGACTCTCCCGCGGGTGTTCGACCGACGGGAGTGGGAGAATGTGGGGAAACGGAGAGTCGGATGTCCGTGCAGGACCGCGTTTTGAATCGGAGGGCTGCTTCGTCATGTCGTGATCCTCGTGGCTTCCATGCCAACCGTGATCGGGCAATTCCATCGGCAGGGCAGTGTCAGCTGTTGACGGCCGCCTGCTGCACCTGACGAGAACCACAGATCTCTTCCATGAGCCAGCGGTTCACGTCGCTGAGAATCAACTTGGCGAGGTCGCTGCGGCCCGGATAGATGCGCATCGCCAACAAAGCGCCTGCTGCATGGAACAGTCGCAGCGTCGCATCTGTCGGGCGCACCACATCGGATGGGGACTCGCGCCGGCAGCAGAGCAGCATCGGGAGCCGACGAATGGCATCGAGGCGGGAGAACAGTGCCTCGCCATGAGGAAAGGCTCCGCCGAGCGATACGACGCCGGCGAATTCACCGGCATGCCGGCAGGCGATACGGAAAGCTTCGCTTCCGCCCCTTCCGTGTCCCACCAGGAACACTCGTTGCGGGTGGATCGAGACCCGCTGGCGGATCGTGTCGATTGCCCGCCATACGCCCGGCTCATGGTCCAATCGATCCTCTGCGGTTCGTGCCGGCTGGACGGCGATGAAGTTCCGCAGGCTGACCCGTGACATCGCCTTCCCCAGATCGAATGGCTTGCCCGCCGGATCCGCCAGCCACACCAGCAGCGGGTAGGCGTAGCCCGGTTCATAACCCATGGGCATGAACACCTGCTCCAGATCTGCATCAGACCCCACAGTGCTGGCGCCGATCCGCTCCGTGGAGGGGGCAGCGCCTGAGCCGAGGGATGCAGGGGTGGCAGCCATGCTCGAACGGCGGGCGGTCCTGCGGGCTGGCAGACGGCCTCTCATGCGACACCTCAGATGAACGGGGAAACCTGGCAGCGGCAGCCAAGGCGGCGGGGAAACCCCACCGATACCGGGACATGGAACCGGGGGGTTCTAGCGGATCGGCCGTGACGGCTTCAACGTCAGACTCTTGCCTGGAGCAAGAGGCCGCTGCCGGCCCTGGCAGGACAGGCAGATGGGGCAAACCCAGACTGGACCGCGGGGGGATGGGGGGCCGCCAGAAGTGCTGGCACGCCTCCGATTCCCCCCCCGCGGCCGTCACTGGTTGGTTGACCAACCGGGCCCAATCGAGCGGTCAGAATCAAGCCGACAGGCGATTCATCACGCTCACAAGCTCCTTCACTGCGGCGATGCTCTTGTCGAGACCGGCACGCTCTTCGGGAAGGAGTTTGAGTTCGATGATCTTCTCGATCCCGGCCGATCCGAGGATCACCGGCACGCCGACAAAGTACCCGCCAACACCGTACTCCTTGTCACAGTAGGCCGCACAAGGGACAAGTCGCTTCTTGTCGCGGACGACCGCCTCCACCATCTGCGTTGTGGCTGCAGCCGGGGCGTAATAGGCGCTGCCTGTCTTGAGCAGGCTCACGATCTCGGCCCCGCCGTTGCGAGTCCGGGTGACGATCGCCTCGAGGCGGTCGGGGGCGATCAACTGGGTGACGGGGATGCCTCCGACACTGGTGCAACTGGGGATCGGCACCATCGTGTCGCCGTGGCCACCGAGGAGCATTGCCGAGATGTCCTCGACACTGACTCCCAACTCCATCGCCAGGAAGGCGCGGTAGCGGGCGGTGTCGAGGATGCCGGCCTGACCGATGACGCGGTGGGGGGGAAAGCCAGTGACCTGGAACGTCCGCTGCACCATGGCGTCGAGCGGATTGCTGACCACGATCACCACCGCCTGGGGGCTTGTGTCGCGGATCTGGGCCGCGACGTCACCCACGATCTTGGCATTGGTGGAGAGGAGGTCGTCGCGGCTCATGCCCGGCTTGCGAGCGATTCCCGCGGTGACCACCACCACGTCGCTGTCAGCGGTCTGGGCCCAATCGTTGGTGCCGGTGAGCCGCGAGTCGAATCCCATGATCGGTGCCGCCTGAAACAGGTCAAGCGCCTTGCCGGCCGGCATCCCTTCGGTGGCTGGGATGTCGAGGAGCACCACGTCCCCGAGTTCGGCGGCCGCACACCAGTGGGCGGTGGTGGCACCGACGTTGCCGGCACCGATGATGGAAATCTTCGCTCGTCGCATGGCGGGAACAATCCTTGGCGAATGGGAAAGGGGGGAACAATGCAGCGGTCGCAGGAGTACCGTTTTCGCCGCCATCCGGCTGGGTGACAAGTACCCGTGCGCAGGCCGTGGATAAACTGCCGGCCCTTGCTACACGAGGCGGTCGCGAGTGCGGAGCACTGGAGAAAACCGGGGATATCCGCAGGGGAAAAAGGGCGGGGATGTTTTTCCACGGGCAGTTAGGTTTCCCGGTCGTCGGTCCCCCCCTCCCCTCCCGGGGGCTGCCAAGCCTCGGGGAGTGACTGACGGCGGCGGCGGTCCCGCTCCCGCCCGGTGCGGAAACCCCACCACGCCGCCACCGCGATCCCCGTGACGGCGATCAGGGCCAAGCCCTGGAGGAGCCATCCCGCCGGCCCGCTGCTCGCCGGACGCGGTGGCGGAAGCCAGGTCACATCCCCCCCCACCAGCAGCGGCGACTCACGCTTGGTCTCGACGCCCCCCTTGGTGGTCAGCGGATAGGCGTAGGTTTTGAGTGCGAAACAGGCGACGCGGACATGCTCGTGGATCGCCTGTCCAGTGGGCATGCCGTCTGGGAGGCTGCCCACGCAGCAGACGACCGGGTATGTCTCCTGAATTCTGCCCGCCACGCGGATCAGCGGGGTGTTCACAAACACGAACAGTTCCCAGTAGTGATTGAGCCCGGTCTGCCGCCGTCGCAGCGGATCGTCGATCTCGATCCGTGTCGCCCGCAGCGCCACGCCGTCGATCGCCACCGCCTCCCCGCGGTGATCGGCGAACCAGTGCTGGGCGGGATCGATGAGGGGGACAATCGAGTGCTCCGCCCCCGCCGCGGCTGCGATCGTTCCCTCCCCTGCCCTGCCGGCGGCGGCGAGCAGTCCGTAGAAGGCATCGGCGTCGGCGGAGGTGAGCTTCTGTCCGTCGATGACGGCGTCGAACAGGCCGTGGTCCATTCCCAATCCACCCAGTGCGGTGGGTGGATACCAGGCGACACGCGGGGCGACGAGGAGCCAGGCGTGGGGGGCAGTGGGCCAATCTGCCGCCAGCCCATCCGCGGAGTGCGGTATCGGACCACCTGCCGCCGCCAGCGGCAATCCGTACACGGAGGCCGGTTTGTCGATGGCCTCCCAACGAGGCCAGGAGTGGGGGGCAGATTCCGTGATCACATCCACGATCGTGCCATCATCCGACACGATCCGCACCAGGTCGAGGGTGGTCCGTCCTGTGGCTTCGCCCTGCGGAGTGGAAAGCGTCATCGGTGCCACCCGCGTTGCCCGACCGGCGACAGAGACCAAGCGGTCGGCCGGAGGTGATTCAAGGTCGGCCAGTCCGACGGCGGCATCGACCCACGCGGCTTGGAACTCAGGCGGGGCAAGCGCCATGCGGAGGAGAACCCGCAGCGCCAGACTCTGACGAGCATCATCCCAACCATCAGGTTGATCGAGCAATTCGCGGGCCTGGCGGTCGAGGGCGAAAGACTCCAGATACCGATGGAGAGCCTGGTTGCCGTCGGTGCTTGGGGACTGTGGCAGGCCGTCACCATGGGCGAGTGGCAGTGGCAGTTGGGCGACCGGCAACGCAGCCAGCGCCAGGCAGATGCCCACCGACCAGCGAGTCCTGGAGACGTTGCGGGGATTCATGATCGATCCCGAGGGGGCGCGAACGGGACATCAGGCACCGAAAGTCGACGGAGGGAGTCGGAGGCCGATTCGGTCACCACGCCGGACCAGTCGGCCTCCAGTCGCTCTGGCCCCGGCTTCCGGCCGACACGCCCACTCACCGCAGCCAGACGAAGGCCAATGATCGTCACTCCGATCAGGCCGGCAATCGACAGCAGGGCCACCCCCCCCACATCACTCGTTCCGGCCCCACTGGTGACCCGCGGAGGGAGCCTGGGCGCGGATGCCATCACCAGGGGAGCGAGCCTGATCGCATCACTCGCCTGATAGGCCCAGCGTTTGAAATACACGCCGTCGATCTCAACCGGAACGTCGACGCGCATCCCCGTCGCCATGCCCGATGGCAGGAAAAGGAAGTACGTGACGATCGGCGCTGCCGGCCCGCCCGCCGGTTCAATCCACGCCTGCCAGTAGGAGGGGATACCCTGGCCGTTGGCGGAGGCCTGCACTTCCTGGAGGCGGCGGATCGTGCCGGCGAAGCGCACCCGTTGGCCGCGAAAACTCCTCGGTTGATCGAACAGCTGCGCGAATGTCACATCGCGGGACCGAGGGGGGGAGGCATTCCCGTCGGACTCCTGCCGGAGCCGTTGCCAGATCTCGAACCAGGCCTGTTCGTCACCCGATCGGAAGACGGTGTCGTCCCGGACGAGGGCCAAGGCCTCTGGCGAGGCGGCGAGGTCCACGGCCGTGACTCCGGCGTCAACTGGAGCGTGTTCGGGAGCGTCCGCGGGCCGCTCGATGGTTACCGCATCGTCGATCGTCCGCACGAGAGGGCCCCGCGCGAGGCGGGTTTCAATCTGCGCTGGATCTGTCTGACTGCGTGTTCCCCACCACGACCGCTCCAGCCAACCCGCTAGCAGGAAGAGGAACAAGGCCGGGGGCATCAACATCCAGAAAAGCCGGCGCTGCTCGGCTCGCGCCAGATAATTCCGCGGTCGGGATGCTCCCGGGGCAGGCGGGAGTTGGTCGCTTGACGGCGTCACAATCGATCTCTTCCCCTCCCCAATCGCGGCCGGCTAGCGCCGCTGCCAGAGTCTCGATGCGGTTGCCTCGGGTCAGCCTCAGCTCTCGGTCCCTGGCAGGTCATCTGCCCGACCAGTGAGCGATTCCGGGGACTGCAATCGCTGCCTGCGCATCTCGCGCCACACGTAGGCCCCAAAGGAACCGGCGAGCGTGAAGGGCATCGCCAACATGATGAGGATGCTGTAAAAGTAGCCCCGCGCTAGGCTTACCCCCTCCGGGTCGCCGTCGGCGATGCCATCCTTGCAGGTGGGACAGCCGAAGGCATCGCTGGCCGCCAGGAGCCCGACGACGACGATCACCGTCAGGAGGACGCGGACTGCAAAGAGCCAGACTGGAGCGCCACGATCGGCAGACACTCTGGCTGCACTCGAGCGGCTCAAGCGGGGCCCGTTCGCCCAGGCTGTCGCTCGGAAAACGATGGTGGCGTGGGCGGGCGAGTTGGGGGGACGGTTCATCTGCGGGCCTCCGGAGGTAACCGGTCGAATCGGAAATCAGTGGCGGGGTGAAAGGCCCCGCCGTATCCATTTTCGCTGTCCAGAAGAGACGTTATCCCTCTATTTTTTCTCCGCCCTCGACCGCCGGCAACGCCGCGGGTTCTAGGCCATGACACCCACCGCTACCCACGGTGCGCCACGAATTCCAGAGCGTGCTTGTCATCGCCGCTCCACGGGACTCGAAAGCAATGGCCGCAGGCTGCGGATAGACATGGTACAGCAGGAGATAGATCACCACGCCGGTCACCGATACGTAGAGCCAGATCGGCAGTGCCACCCGGCCAAGCCGGCGATGGGCGTCGAGGCGGCCGCGGAGGATGAGGGCGAACATGGCGATGGCCAGCACCGGAACGGCGGCGGCCAGCACGATGTGGGAGATGAGAATCGCGAAGTAGACCAGGCGCACCGGCCCTTGTCCGGCGAACGGCACATGGCCGACGATCCAGTGATAGGCCAGATAGCACGCCAGGAACACCGTTGATACCACGAACGCCGCGACCATCGCCCCCCGGTGGGCACGCCAATTGCCGCGGCGGATGAAGACCCACCCGGCCACCAAAAGGATGGTGGAAAGGGTATTGAGGAGGGCGTTGATCGTCGCCAGGGGGTGTATCGCCAGCAGGATCGGCGTCATGGAGCCGCCTCGGCCACCGGGGGCGTGGCGCTCTCTTGAAGAACCTCGCGGATCAGTTTCTTGAGCAGGTCGACTCGATCGGGCTGGAGAAGGTGGTAACTCCCGCGCAACCGGCCCTGCCGATCGAAGACCACGCCCCGCTCTGAGTGGACTCCGACTTCAGCCGGGAGTTGGAAACTCTCGTTGGCCACTTTTTTGATGATCGCCATCTCGCCGGTGAGGAACCGCCAGCGCGTGGTGTCAGCGTCAAACCGCTCGGCGTAGCGACGGAGGACCTCTGGGGTGTCGTTGTCGGGGTCGCAGGTGAGGCTGACGGCGATGAGTTGGGGATCGTCGATCTCCCGGAGAATATCGGCGATCGCCTGGTTCTCACGGAAGCAAGGACCGGGGCAGTTTGCAAAAAATACGCTTCCCAGCCAGACCGTTCCGGCGAGTGACCGGGACTCAAATACCGCACCGGACTGGTCGGTGAGGGTGAAGTCGACCACCGGCTCACCAGGCTCCACCCGTGCTGCTGCCGGCGCCGGCACGTCGGCGGCAGGAGAGTTGCCGGTCGGAGCGATATCTGGGGCTGGTTTGCAGCCGAGACTCAGCAACAGGCAGGCGCCCCATATCGAGCAAGCAGCCACGATCCGCGGCCAGGGACTCGTCGATTCGTTCATCGTGGTCTCCGGGCCTGAGGGGGATCAATGAGCGGCTGCGGGATCGGCAAAGGCCCCAGCCCCGGCTGCCTGTTCCATCAGGCGGATGTCGGATGGCCTGGCCATGTGGAGGGCTCTTTCCTGCGACACCATGCGGTTTCGCATGCCGACGTCCGGAACCAGCATCAGCGCCAGGAAGATCGCCATCATTGCCGCGGGGATGGTCAACACATATTTCCAGTTCGCCTCCCACCGGACGTGCATGAAGAACAACACCACAAGCATGGCCTTCGTGCATGACACCGCCATCATGAAGGCCCAGCCAACGTGCGGTTGGTCGCGCCACGGCCACACCGAGGAGTAGGTGAGGAACGACATCGTCGTCAGCAAGCACAAGGCCGCAAACACCGCCAGGTACAAGCCGAGTCCGCCGTGGGATTCGTGGCCATGATCAGCGTCCGCATGCCCTTCCTCACCATGCCCGCCTGCATCTGCGTCGGGTTGGTGCCCGGCACGGGTAAGCGGACCGTGGACGGCATCGTCGTGGCGATCAGACATGGAAGCCTCTGGACTGCGGAGGAAATCAATTGCGGGAAGCGGATGCGGGAAGCGGATGCGGAAGCGGATGCGGATGCGGATGCGGGAAGCGGATGCGGATCAGAACAGGTACATCAGGGGAAAGAGAAAGATCCACACCAAGTCGACGAAGTGCCAGTAGAGACCGGCGTTCTCGATCATTCCGGCCCGCTTCCGATCGAGCCTGTAAAGAAGGAGGATCGTGAACACGATCAGCCCCACGATGACGTGGATGGCGTGGAAGCCGGTGAGCAGAAAGTAGGTGCTCGCCCACATGTTGCCCCCGGGGATAACGGCCGGGAGTCGCAGCCACGGAAAGACGTCATTGAGACCATGGGCGTGCCCGCCGTGGCTGTCGGCATGCTCGGAGGGGAGTGGCATCACCTGATCGGCGATTACCGCCAGATCGAATGGTTGCTGGTTGGGGTCATCCGCCATCTTGATCACCTGCTGAAGGTGCGAGCGGGCGCTGCGCTGCTCGTCGGACAACGCATTCTCGGGAAGCGCGATGAGAGCCTGGATGGCGTCCACGGTGGTGGGCGGAGCGGATTCCTTCCCATCCTCGGTCTTTGCAGGCACAAGGGCCGAAGCGAGGAGCGTGGGAACCTGTCCCTTGGGCATCTTTCGCAGGGCCTCAATCCGTGCGCGGACCGCCGAGCCGTAGTAGAGGTCGGGTTTCTCGTACATCCGGCTGTGGGGTGCAGAGGGATAGATTCCGTGGGAGAACTTCGCGGAGTATTCGTATCCCTTGACGCCGAGAAACAGGGTTCCGAGAAGGAGGGTCGCCAGCATCCAACTCTTTGCCAGCGAGGCCTTGTTGGCCTTGGCCGCCTCCAGCGCCAACACGATCGTCACGCTCGAGCAGATGAGGACGAAGGTATTGAAGGCCCCAATCGGCTCACTGAGGTGGACATGGTGCGGCTTTGGCCAGACCGCCGCACCGAAGCGGAGCACCACGTAACTGCCGAGCAAGGCGGCGAAAAACATGATCTCCGTCGACAGAAACAGCCACATGATCAACTTGCCGCGGGAGAGCGGCAGGCCTGGCTGGTATTGGAGAGTGATGTGGCCGTGGCCCCCGTCGTGGGCGTCGTGATGGTCGTGGCCGTGCGGGAGCGAGTGGGCGGGGGCGTTCATGGGGGCGGGATCCGGGGAGGCGACAAGTGAATCGGGGGCGGAATCAGGCGGATGGACCGCCGAGAATGACCGCGGCAACCAACAGTGCAAGCAGCGAGCCGAGCGACACCAGCAGGAGGGTCCGGGCCGAGGCATCGTCACGCCGGACGGCGAAGCGGACTGTCGCCGCGACGTAGGCCACCGAGGCCAAGGCCGCTACCAGAAACAGCCGGGGACTGGCCGAGGGCACGGCGAGGAGCAGGCTCACCGGCACCATCGCCAACGCTGCCGCCAAGGCCTGCCCCGCGGCGCGGAGCCCACTGGGGTCGACGACCGTCAACATTTTCAAGCCCGCGGCCGCATACTGGCTGCGGTAGAGCCAGGCGATCGCCATGAAGTGAGGGAACTGCCAGAGATAGAGGACGGTGGCGAGGGCCGCCGTGGCGATCGCACCGGCCGCGTCACCGGCGGCCAAGCGTGCCGGACCGTCGGCCGCCAGCCAGCCGATGCCGACAGGCATTGCCCCGGCGACCGCACCGACAGCCGTGTTGAGAGGGGAAACTCGCTTCATGGGCGTGTACACCACGACGTACACCAGCCAGGTGGCCAGTGCTGCGACAGCGGGCCAGATGCCGGCGGCCAGCATGCTTGTTGCCAGTCCCGCTCCCAGCAAGGCGGCGGTCAGGAGCCAGCCTTCCGATACCGACATCCGTCCGGCTGCAATCGGACGCATCGCAGTCCGCACCATCAGCCGGTCGGTGCGCCTCTCGAGAATCTGATTCGCGACGCTCGAACTCGCGGCGACAAACAGCGTCCCGAGCAGCACACCGGCCAGACGGCCACCATGGACTTGCCCGCCTGCGGTCAGCCACGCAGCAGTGGCCACCGTAGCCAGTACCAAGAGAGCAATCCGCGGTCGGGCCAATCGCGAACAATCGGCAAGCGCCGCGGTGAAGCGCCCCGCGGAGGCCGGAGGATCGAGGAACGCAGTCCCTGCCAGAGGCCTGTCATCGGCAACGGTGATCAATCGCGTCGGCATGCTCATCGAGCCACCCCCTGCCGGCGGCGGTTGGGGCCGATCAGACCGCCAAGCGCCTCGGCGCTGCCCCACTCCAGAGCCATGACGACCGAAGACCCGAGGATCATCATTCCAAGGAGGGCGTGTCCTGTGATCACGATCGCACCTCGCGGGCTCCTGGCAACCACCGCCTCCGTGGGTGTCCACAGACCCTGCAGCCAGACCGGCACACCCGAGGTAAACGCCCAAGCTCCTGCGCCCAAGAGCAACTGTCCGAAAACCATACTGAGGATGAGCCATGACCAGCGCCGGGCCGAGACCGGTTCGTGCGGCTGCCAGGCGAAAGTCGCCAGAGCGGCAAGCACCGTCACCATCGCCGCTCCAACAAGGTGCGTCACGACCATCCAACGAAAGGCCCCGATGGTGATCGTGGCATCGATGTGACGAAGTTGGGCACCGGCCACCAGTTGAAGATACGCGGCCACGACCAGTGCCTTGGGAACTGCCGCACCGACTGCCCAGGACGGCAGCAGCCGGGAGTCGCCAGCGGTTGAAAAGCCAACGCCTCGTACTGGCGGGTTGATCTGCAACGCGGCAGGCATCCGCCGGGTGAGCGTGGCGATGGCAATGGCGACCGCAAAGAAGAGCGGCCCTGTGCAGGCATGAACCTTGGCCACGGTCTTGTCGTCGAGGAGTACCCGCATCCCCCCCAGCAACCCCTGTACGATGACCAGCATCACCGCCGCGATAACGAGGGCGCGGACCGCGGGGGCCGCGTCCCGCCGCCAGGTGACAGCAGCCAGCAGCAGCGAGAGCACACCCACCAGAGCCCCCAAGAGCCGATGGCCATGCTCAAGAAACAGATCCCAGGGCCCAGAGAGCCATTGCGTAAGGGGGAACAGGAACATGTTGTGCCCGTACGTTCCGGGCCAATCCGGCACCGCCATGGCCGCGTCATACGTCGTTACGAGCGCTCCGAACCCGAGCAACAGTGCCGTCACCGCCACCAACAGGCATGCAACAGCGTGCGGCCAGTTGACCGCTGATCGCACAATGTTTGGGGTGCCGATGAGGGGCATGGCAGTGGGGATCGTCAGGCGTGGGCTGCCGCCGCTGCGGCGGCCTCGGCGGGATGCGGGGGATCGGTCTGCATGAGGTGATCCTTCTCGCAACCCGGCACAGAATATTCGTAGGGGCCGCGGTAGACCACAGGCTGAAAGTCGAAGTTCCCATGGCCCGGAGGGCTCGGGGCAGTCCATTCGAGGGTGTTGGAGTTCCATGGATTCCGACCGGCGATCGGGCCGTAGAACATGCTCCAGAAAAAGTTGATCACGAAGATGATCTGGCAGGAGACCATGCCGATCGCACACCAGGTCATGAAGGCGTTGAGCGGTTGGAGGTGGTGGAACGTTTCATAGTGGTAGGCATCGGCCAATCGGCGCGGGAAGCCCACCGCTCCGAGGATGTGCATCGTGAAGAACGTTCCGTTGAGGAAGATGAAAGTCAGGAAGAAGTGCACCTTTCCCCAGAATTCGTTCATCGTCCTCCCGAACATCTTCGGGAACCAGAAGTAGATTCCCGCCCACACCCCCATCGCAGTGCCAGCGAAGAGCACGTAGTGGAAGTGTGCCACGATGAAATAGGTGTCGTGGATGAAGATATCGACTGGCGTGGCCGCCATGAAGATGCCCGAGAGGCCACCAATGATGAACATCGACACGAATGAGAGGGCGAAGAGCATCGCTGTCGCGTAATGGATGCGGCCACCCCAGATCGTCCCGAGCCAATTGAACGTCTTCACAGCGCTGGGGAGGGCGATCATCATCGTCGCCACCATAAACGTGATGCCGAGTGCCGGATTCATTCCCGACACAAACATGTGGTGCCCCCAGACAATGAACCCCAGGCCAGCGATCCCGGCAATTGAGTAGACCATCGGCCGGTAGCCGAACAGCGGCTTGCGGGCAAAGGTGGTGAGGATGTCTGAGACCATCCCCATCGCCGGGAGGATCATGATGTACACCGCCGGATGGCTGTAGAACCAGAACAGGTGCTGCCAGAGCAGCGGTTGGCCACCCCCCACGGTGGCCGCAGCGTTGTTGATGATGTTGCCTTCTGGCGTGAAGAACCCAGTGCCGATGACGCGGTCGGTGAGTTGCATGAAGCCGGCCGCCGTCAGCACCGGGAGGGCGAATGCCTGCAGGATGGCGGTGATGAGCATCGCCCAGATCGTCATCGGGAGACGGAACATCGTCATTCCGGGAGCCCGCATGAGGATGATCGTCGTCATGTAGTTGACGCTCCCGAGCATCGATGACACGCCGACCATCGTCAGACCGAGGAGCCACAGCGTCTGCCCCATCCCGCTTCCGGGAGCCGAGTGGGGATTGGTCGAGAGAGGGGGATAACTCGTCCAGCCGCCGGCGGCCGCGCCCCCCTCGACGAAAAAACTTGCTCCGAAGAACACAAAGGCCGGCCACATGAACCAGTACCCGAGCATGTTGAGCGTCGGGAAGGCCATGTCATCGGCGCCGATCATCAGCGGAATGAGGAAGTTGCCGAAGGCGCCTGCAAGGATCGGGATGATGACCAGGAAGATCATCACTGACGCATGCATCGTGAAGAGCATCGTGTAAAATTCGGGCGCCATCTGGCCCCCTTCTTGGGCGAAGAGCTTGCCCAAGACCGGCACGTCCGACCAAGGCCAAGCAACCTGCCAGCGAACCGCGAGGGCGAGCAGTCCGCCAATCAGAAACCAGACCAGCGTCGAGAACAGAAACTGCAGCCCAATCACCTTGTGATCCCGCGAGAAAACGTAGGTGGAGAGGAACGTCGACAGCGACATCGATCCGGGCCCCGGTTTGCCATGCCGGGCGTCGTGCGTAGAGGCGTCGAGTGGAGACGCCTGCGGCTGGGTGACGGTGCTCATGGGGAGGCCTCCGGGTGGATCGCGTGGGAGAGTGTGGGTTTGGGGGGGGATGGCAGCGGAATGGCGTATCCAGCTGACGAGCGTGCTGAGTTAGTCGGCGGCGACAGTGGCAGGTTCCGGGGCGGGCTGCGTGGCTTCCTGCTCCGCCTCGAGGCGTTCCAGCCAGAGGTCGAAATCGGCACGCGATTCCACCGTCACCCGGCCCTTCATTTTGTAGTGCCCCCAGCCGCAGATCTCGGCGCAGACAATGTCGTAACTGCCCGCTTCGGTGGCCTTAAACCACACCGGCTGCTTCATGCCGGGGACGGCATCTTGCTTGATCCGCAGGTTAGGCAGAAAAAAGCTGTGGAGCACGTCCATGCTCTTGAGTTGCACGAGGAAATCCTCGTCGATCGGGACGTGGAGGTCGTTGACGACGAACAGATCGTCAGTCGTGCCCAGCGTGCCGTCACGGCCTGGATACCGGATCCGCCATTCGAACTGGCGGGCCACGACCTCTGCCGAGGGGGCGATCCGCGGCCGGCGCATTTTCACGTCAGCCCATGTGTTCATCTGGTAGATCGCCAGGAAGAGCATCGTGGCGGCCGGAATGATCGTCCACACGACCTCGAGAGCATGACTGCCGTGGATGTAGGTTGCCGGCTTGGCGGAAGCCGCGGCGTCGTACTTCCACATGAACCAGAAGAGCAGCACCTCGGTGGCGATAAACACCACGCCGGTGAGGACGAGAATGAAGTAGAAGAGGCTGTCAATGGAGCGGCCATGCTCGGAGACGTCCTTTGGCAGCCAGACGTCGTACACAGGCGCTACTGCGAAAGTGGCAACGCCGAGTACCGGCACCAGCAGGAACAGCAGGCTCCAGCCAATACCGGCCCATCGCCGGCCTTTCGCCAGCCCGCTGCTCCAACCCTCATTCCGGATGTCTTTGTCCACTGCCGTCGCTCCCCTTGCCGAATCGCGTTGTCAGTCACTACCCCAGCACTCTGCCGTCGTGTTCGTCCCGCTCAGTCGCGGTCTGCGTGTGCATGATCAGATCATCAGCATGTTCAGCATGTTCAAAATCGGTCCCTCGCCACCATCGGCCGATCGGCACCGAGTTCGCCGTCGAGTTCGTACGGCAGCGAGCGAACGTAGTTGACGATGTCCCAGATGTCCTCCGGGGGAATCGTCCCCTTGGCTGCGGGCATCGGGGCTCCGTTGACTCCGGCGTGGATCCGGTAATAGAGATCGAGCGGACGCCGTCCGCCGCGGTAGATACCGAGCCGCAGATTGCGGGGTTGGATCGTCCGCGGCTTCAGCGCATCTCCGTCAAGAACGCGGTGCGCCCTGGCGAGGAATTTCGAGTCCTTCTCGCCGGCGATCTCTTTCTTCCACTCCACGATCGGCTTGTTCCAGTCGTCAAAATCATTGGCCTGGCCGTCTCCCAACGCGGTCGGCCCGTGGCACTTCACGCAGTTGGCTTTGTCACCGTAAAACAGCGCCCGTCCTTTGGCCACCGACGCGACCAGATCGAGATCAGCTGGCATTTCGGGGACGGGGATCCTGGCACCAGCGGCGGCTGCCCACTTCTCGGTGACCGGTGTCAGCATTTCCCCGACGAGGAAATCACGCCCCAAGGGCAACTCATCTTCTTCGCCTTCGAGTTCGAAGAAGGCACCCATGAGGTTGAATTCCGTCTCCCCGCGGATCGACAGATACTTGACGTATTCCACGAGGGCTTCGATCTGTGTCTCGCTCAACAACGCGAAGGATGGCATCGAGGTGCCGGGGGCACCGTTCTTTAACAGACGCACCAGGTCGGAGTGCGTCGGCTTGTCGGCACGCTCAGTGCTCTTGAACTTGAAGACGCCCGGTCGGTAGTCGCGCGGATAGGGATTGAGAAAGGCAGCCGTTGGCCCCAGTGCATCGCCGGTAATACCGTGGCAGTGGGCGCAGTGCTCGCGGTACAGGCCGTTCTTACGGCCGACGATGTTGCTGCGGACAGGCCCCGCTGCCAGTCGCAACTTGGCCTCGTCGAGACCCGTTTCGGGGAGAGCAACCGGATCGTCAGGTGTGCCGAACATCGCCAGCATGATGGTGGCAACCTGCTGCTCCCGCTGGGCAGACAGTTTCTCCTTGGTCGCCTTCACCATGTTGGGCCTGAACCACGCTGGTGGCGTGGCACCACAACCGGTGGCGAAGAAGATCGTCAGCAGCACCAGTGACCATGCTGACTGGAAACCAGTGGCCCGCGGGGGCTGGTTTCCAATGCCGTTGCATCCGGTGGGAACTGTGGGGGTGAGTTTCATGGTGGGTCGGAATGGGGGACGGGGAGGGGCCAGCGGTCAACCACCGAGTGCGGAGGAGGGCACCTCGATGGTGCCGATGTCCTTCACCTCGTCCGCTTCCAGTTTCACCTGAAACCGGCCCTTGGAGTTCCATTTCAGTTCGGACTTATCGATCACGAGAGCACCGCTGGGGCCCGTAGAACGTTCGTGCCACACCTGCAACTCAAGGGGCTCGCCGGCGGGGAGATCGGGAATGGTGAAGGAGCCGTCGGCGGTACTCACAGCCACGTAACCGTCCTTCCGAAAGACAGCGTAGGCCTTCATCCACGGATGAATATTGCACGTCACCATCGTCGGCATGCCGGTCTCGGCATCGGGCTTGTAGAGGGTCCCCTGACCGGCTGGGATCAGTTGGTTAAAACTCGAACCAGAGATATTTGTGTTATGGCCGACCGTGTCGCTGTTGTGGACATCGACCGCTTGCCCGACGCGGGCTGCGAACACAGGGGTGATGAACTCACAGTACTTCTGGTCGAAGAGCAGCGGGGCATCAGGCGGCGTCGGATTCTTCACACGGCTGGCTTTGCGGGCGAAAACGACGACGCTTGCCAAGCCCTTTGTCGACGGATCGACAAGCAGAGACCGGTCGAGCAATTTGACGCCGTCCTTCGTGCAGACTTCGGTGTCCTTGTCGACCATCAAAGGCTTTGAATCACCCGGAGTACCTGCATACACGAAGCGGCCCTGAAGCGTACCCCATCCGCTGCCGGTGGAGGCGGCGGCACCGGCATCGCCTGTACCGCTCTCAGTTGCTGTGCTGACGAGCGTTGCCCGGAGTTGCTTGGCAGCCTCGACATCGGCGAGCTGTTGTTTGACCCGGCTCTCCGAACAGCCACACAGCAACACCGAACCGATCAGGAGCGCTCCGGCCACAGTCCATCGACGATCGCGCGGCCATCGCACGGACAACGTCGCTGCGTGAGACGCATCATTTTTTAAACAGGTTGGCATCGAGCACCATCTCCCCGAGGTCGGTGTCGCCAGCGGCGACCTTGATCTTCTTCCTGCCTTTGGCGGTCTTCTCAGCCTTTCCCTTGACGGAGATCTCACCGACATACCCCGCCTTCTCGTGCCACATCTGTAATTCAACCTCTCCGGCAGGGACATTTTTGATTTCAAACGTCCCGTCTGCGGCGGAGACCGCAGCGTACGGATTGGGGCGGACGACCACCCAGCCCTTCATCCAGGGGTGGATGTTGCAGGCCACCTGGGCCGGGATCGCTTCTTCGGAAGTGAAGGTGACCGTAGAATCACCCCCTGCCGGAATCAGCCCGTTGAAGGGCGGATTCTTGATCGTCGACACGTTGCTGTTGTGACCCACAGTGTCGGAATTCCTGATCGTGAACGGCTGTCCGGTCTGCACGAAGGCCACGTGAGGGGTAAAGCGGCAATCCTTGTTGTCGAGGATCACGGCATCCTTCTTGGCTGCGGCAAGATCGGGGTGGATCTTCACGTCCTTGTCGCGGACAAACACGACGACGTTGGCGACGCCTCCGTCCGGACCGATGGTCAATTCCTCACTGAGGAGCTTCTGTTTTCCGCACACCTCAATGTCCTTGTCGGCCTTGAGTTCTGCGACCGCAGGGGCGGTGCCACCAAACTTGAACTTCCCCTTGATCGTTCCCCAGTCATCGGCAGAGACCGGCGAAAAGCCGACCAGGCTCGCGGTGAGCATGGTGCAACCGACGACGCGGGTGAGCGAGGGACGAAGGGACATCGTGATGACCTCCAGAGTGAGTCGTTCAGGGGGAGGAATCGTGTCGATCCGCTTGAGGCGGCGGGCTGGTACGTGGCGGTGAGAGAACGATTCCATCAATTCGAGACAGGCAATGCTCGACAGACAATCTTAGACAGGGTGAACGGCGGGGGCAGTGGGGGGAGGGACTCAGTGGCGAAACTCCGGCAAATGGTGCCGCAGGATCCGTGCGGAGTGGCCCTCGAAGTCATCCCAGAGGAACAGCCGATGGGAGCGGGGAGAGGCTTTGATCTGCAGAGCCCGGAGCCTGTCCGCTGACATCTGCCGGTACTTTTGCAGGGGGATCGGATTGCGAATCATTCGTGTTGCGGAGCTCCGGATCGAAGCTTGCCGCAGGGACAGCCTCCCCCGGCTGGAGCGGAAGCGGGGCTTGCTTGAGGTATGCCTCAAGGGAAAGGTTGCGTTTGGCGAACCGATCGAAGTGCATGAGCAGATCGGTGAGCGCATCGACCTGCTGCTCGCTGCTGCCCCGGTAGAGATCCTGACTGACCGGCTTGTCGAAGGGGATGTTCACCGGCATGCCGGTGTAGGGCAGATACCGCTTCGGATTGGCGATCCAATTGTGCACGTAGTCGGGGCGGAGCCGCTCATGCACTTCTTCCAACTGCGGTGCGAGAGCCTTGGGATTGCCGGGTGGGGAATACGATCCAACGAGGTGGCACTTCACGCAGTAGTTGGTGTTGGTGACGATTTTCATCGCCCCCTCGAGGTGACCTGGATGGCCGGCCTCGGTGGTCGCCACCGTACTCTCGTCAAGTCGGGGATCGTAGACGTACGGAAACTCGGCACCATCCACGGCGGCAAAATAGTCCACCAGTGCCGCTGACTCAGCCGACTGGAAGTTAAATTTCGGCATTCGCAACACCGCAGCTGGGCGAATCGATTGCGGGTTGAGCAGGAAACGGTGCAGCCATCCCGACTGCACCTTTCTTCCCTCTCCCACGAGCGGTGGCGGCAACCATCCCCATGCGTCGTCGGCCTTGACGTTGGGGTTGATCTGCTTTTCGTCGGCGATCACCACCGAATAGAGGATGCGGGCCAGTTCGCCTCCCCTGGCCGGGTAGTGATGCCCGGCTTCGATGGCATCTTGGGGGACCATCAGATTGGGGCCTCCGACGATCCGCGGGGCGCCGTCGATGAGCACATCCTTCCAGAGCATGAATGGGCGGTGTGGCGCCGCTTCCACATCATCCTCCTCGATCGGCACACCATCCTCGTCGACAAGTTGTGGCTTTCCGGTATCCGGGTTCAGACCCGGCATGCCGATCAGCGTGGCCTTCCGCCGGCCCTGACGGTCGATCGTCTCCGAGGCAGCAACATCATCCGGAGTGAAATGCGGGGAGAGAAATGGATAATCCGCCGCCGCCTGTCCGTCGCCCAGAGATTCAGGGCGGTAGCGAACATCCCAGCGGTCCAACTGGAGCGCGTGGCAGCCACCACAGTTGTATTGCTCGGCGACCTTTAACCCCGCAAGGCGTGCCTGATCGCGTGCTTTGGGGTGGTGGACAAACTGAGCAGCTGGCGGTTCAGCCACCAAGCCGAGGACGAACGTCATCACAGCTTCACGCTGCTGCTGATCAAACGGAAACTGCGGCATCCGGTAACGTTCGTTATAGGACTTGTTTTCTGCCTTTTTGTAGTCGTAACTCCGTGGAGCCCGCAACTTCTGCCAGAGAAAACCTTCCCGCTCGTGACCGAGCAACTTCTCCAGGAAATAGCCGGTGTCAGGATCGACCGATTCGGGGCTGATGTGGGCCACATCGGTTGCCGTATAGGCGAGATCGGGGGCCAGCGGTTCGTCGTTCGGCAGGCTCTCGTGACCGGTGGAGCCATGGGTGCCGACGGCGTGATCGGTCGGAGCAGCGCCGCCCTCGTTGCCATGCGGTACGTCATGCGGAACGTGAGCACTGTGGTCGCCGGCCTGACCATCATGACCTGCGGACAACGAGTGCATCACGAAGTGCGATACCTGCTCGAAAGCGATCTTCGACGACTCCTTCCGGCCCCAATCGGCCAGGGCGGCGCCGGCCGCCTTGGCGTCCTCAAAGCCGGGGATGTCGTGGCAGCCAGCGCAGGAGAGTTTGGCAATCGTCTTCTTGCCGACGTAGTCCAAGAGCCTGGCGTCTCGGTTGTCGGCTGTCAGGCCGACGAACATTCGCTCATCGCCGGTGATGGAGGACTGCTCCGGAGGGACTCCAGCGCTCAAGACAGCAGCGGCCCGCGTTGCCGGGAAGCGGTCCTTGAGATACATCAGCGCCAATTCCTCAGTGGCAACACGCTCTTCGGCGGTAAGCGACCCAGCCGCCGGGACGTCGGTCGCCTTCCAGCCGTCTGTGGAGCCCAGCAGGTAGGCGGTGGCGTCAGCGGCAGGATCGCTGAGGCTGCCGTCGGCGAGCTTGATAGGCTCCAGAAGGACGTTGGGCATCAGCGTCCGCGGGTGGTAGCGGGCTGGTTCACGCAGCCAACTGTAAAGCCACTCCTGGCCCCGCGGGTGGGATGCAACCTTGGCGCCGATCCGGGAAAGGTTCGGGCCGTGTGTGCTGGTGGCTTCCGGAAAATCAGCATGCTGGTGACATGCCAGGCAGCCGCGGACTTGGACAACCTTGCGGCCCCGCTCCACGTCAACCGCCGCGGTGATGTCCTGATGAGGCGCCACGTATTCAAACGGCGCACTGGCGTTTTGCAGGTAGGTAATCATCGAGCGGATCTCTATCGGCTCGTAACGCTGCGATTCCTCGAGTCCCTTCCCGGAAAGGTGTTCCCAAAGACCAAAGAACCGCGGCATCTTTGTCGAAGGCCGGAAGTCCTGAGGATTTCGCAACCATGCGTAGAGCCATTCGAAACTGTCCTTGGCGGCGACGTGCCTCAGGCTGGGGCCGACCTTCGGCAACGAGCCCGGCGTCTCCGGATCCTTGAGTTGGGCTGCGAGTTGATGAGACCGGCTGGAGAGTCTGGAGTCTGCGCCCGCTGCCGCATCGAGTTCGAGCGCCTGGCGGAGTCGCTCCCGCGACTGCCGTCCGTCTGGGCTGGAGCGGACATCCTCCACGAGTTGGGCCACACCCCCCTCCAACCCGGTCAGTCCAGGATCGGTCGCGAGTGCCTCAGCGACTTCGTGGAAGTTGGGAGCCACGCGCAGATCGGGTCCGATCCGCTTGTCGGGGCCGGCGTAGCCGTTGATCTCGTGACAGCCGTAACAGCCGTACTGACGGATGAGGTGATAGCCCTCGACCACCTTGGGAGCTGGTGGTTCAGGGAACTTCGCGCTGGGCTCGAGATCGACCACCTGATGATGACACTTCAGACACCCCGACTGCTCGAAGCGGTTGGGGAGCATCGGCTGGATCCAGTGATGGTTGTTGAACCATCCATGGTCGTCATGCCACTGATGCCCCTGCTTCGGGGTGTTGGCGGTATGGGACGACCATTTAAAACTGGTGGCGCTCCCCTGCCCTTGATGGCAGATCGTGCAACCGAAAGTCTGCATCGGATGAGGGCTGGTCGAGCCCACGAAGAGATCGAGCCGGGGGTGTGTTGCGTAGGGCTGAGGCACACCGCGGCGGATTTGTAACTCCAGCGGCCGGCCGGTTGCGGAAGCCCCAAGAAGCGTGGAGACCGCCGCGCCCCGGGCGAACACCTTGCCGCCATCGATGCTTTCGATGACGTCGCCAGCGGTCACTCCGGCGATCGCGGCAGGGGAACCCGGGAGCACAGCACCCACCGTCGCATCCTCAGGTCGAAAGAGCCCCTGGGGAGCGAGATGGAAGCCGAACAGTTCCTCCAGTTGGGAATTGCCGTCGGCGACAACCGCAACAGCGCCCCCTTCACGCGCCGCTGGGGCTGGAAGCGTGAGCGTGAGCGTCGATTGCTCCGCATAGGCGGGCTCCGTGGGAGAACCTGCGACCGACTTATCCATACCCTTGTGGCAGGTGATGCAGCGATCGAAACGGGCGACGTCACGGAAGTTGTTATTGAGCGTCAACTGCGGCAACCACAGTTGATCGATCCGCAGTGGTCCGTTGAAGGCGTCGAGGACCGGCAGTTCAAGCAACGTCTTCCCAGCGTTCGGGGCCCGGTCGGCGAGGGTCTTGGTGAGCAGGGTGAGCTTCGTGCGGTGGTCGCCTAGGGTCTTGGCCGCCAGATCCTCACTGGCTGTAATTTCTCGGAGAGTCGCTTCCAAGCCCTTGCGATGGGTGTTGGACGTCTGAGTCTGGAGAGTTGCTTCGCCGACCTCGGCCCGCTTCGCCTCGGCGACTCCCAGCAGGAAATCGAGACGCGGCTGTGGCAACTCCTGGCTGACTGCGAGCTCGTAGTCAGCCCGGCATTTGTCGAATTCCGCTTTCCGCAACTTCAACTGTCCGGCGTGATTGTCCTCGCGAAAACGAGCCCGCTTGACAATGTCGCGCATCCGCACCAGCAAATCGCCGCGGCGGACGAGGCGTTCGCCGGCATCGGACTGCGAACTGAGTTGATCGATGTCGGTTTGCACAGCGTCAGCGGCCACCGCATCGTCGGCCACCGTCCGCACCTGAGAGAGAAACCGCGCTGCCAGTTCGGGCGCGATGTCGAGGCGACGGGCGTCGGCCAGGGCGGTCTCGAGTTCGCGGGACTTCTCCTCGTAGCTTCGGGAGTCCTGTTCGTCCACACGAGCGGCCGCAGACCAAGTCTCGAGAGCCCGGAACTCCCGCTGGTATTTCTTCCATGGCCGGTTGTGGTCGGCCACAAGCATGGCAATCGTCGCCAACAGCAGCAGGATCGCCGTGATTCCGAACACGACGTGCAGCAGTTTGAGGTTGCGCCAGGTTTGTTCTGTGGCAGGCATGGCAGGGGCTCGGGGGATTGGGGACCCGCGTGGAACGACGTTCTCAAGCCGTGGAGCGGCATCAGAAGTTGAGCGAGAACTCCGGGATACTGATCAGGTACTTCAGGTTGAGGGTCCAGCGGAGAACCATCTTGAGCGGCAGGGTGAGCATGAGCAGCATCAGATTGATCATCACCATGTAGCGGATGAAACCCATTTTCGCGAAGTAGTTGCGAAATGCCGTGACCGCCAGCAAGGGGGGCAAAAGCAGCATGTAGGCCGCCATGATCAGCAGGCCGGGAGACTCGCGAAGGAGGATCGTCCCCACATGCGCATACCACGGCGCGTCGGCTGCGACCCGCGGCAGAGGGCGGTTGAGGAGGTTAACCCAGAACATCTGCGGCAAGTCGACGTTATTGAGAACCTCGACTTTGTAGGGGCTCCAATACTCAAAAGGACCGAAGAAATTCCAGTTCGGCCCGCGGAGAAAAGTGCCGAGGATGATCAGCGTGATCCACAGTTCAAGGAACCCAAACTGGAAGGTCAGGTAACTGAATTTCCGCTCCGCGATCGAGTAGTAGCCATTCCCCTTTTTGTTGAAGTCGAGGTAGGGGAGGGCCATCAGGCCGAAGATCACCATGCTCGGTAGGGCAACGCCGGCATACCAGGGGTCGAAGTAAACAAGCATCTCCTGGAGACCGAGGAAGTACCACGGTGCCTTGGAGGGATTGGGGGTCTTCACGCTGGAGGCGGGTTCCTCAAGCGGTGCTTGGAGCAGGATCGCCCACACCAGAAGAAATGCGGTAACTCCCACCATGCAGATTAATTCGGTGTAGACCAGATCGGGCCACACCAAAACCTTTTCGTCATTGACCTTCTCCATCGGTGGGAGGCCTTGGGCGATCCGCTCGTCGTTGACAACCGCCTGTTTGGTCGCCACCCAGGTGAAGAACGCCAGCAGGAACACCAACCCCACGATGGGGACGTTGTCCGGCTTCATGACGATCGAGGCAAAGTTCTCGTCCGCCATCGACAGCCCCATCAGGACCAAGGCACCGTTGAGGACGGTCCAAGCAACCATCGGTTGGACAAAGAACTTCCGAAACACAAACAGGATCAAGAGCAACGCCGTTGTGCCGGCGGTGTAGTTGACCGGCCCGGAGAGCGTGTTGACGAGGCTGCGGACTGCCTGCGGCAGTGCCGGAACCCAAGCGGCCGAACCCGACATGGCAAGGCTCGCCAAGACCATCAGGGCGCTGGCAAAGGCGGTCCAGACGATCGCCCACCCGGTCTGGTGCTTCCGCCGCCAGAGGATGTACGCAGCAACTGCGTTCATCACCGCCAAGGCGGTGTAATAGCCGCCGAGAAACCCGGCGACGTCTTTGAGGAAAAGTCCGTTTGAATGCATGGGTGTCGCACTACAGCGGTCCGCTGATGCCGCCGTCCTTTCGCACGCGCCAGAAATGGATGGCCAGCAGCAAGGCGACCGCTAACGGGATCGCGATGCAGTGGAGCACATAGAACCGATTGAGGGTCTCTTCCCCGACAAACCGGGCCCCGAGGAGGCCGAAGCGGGCGTCAGAGCCATCGGTGATCATGTCGATGCCGCCGATGGTGAGCAATTGCTGCCCAGGGCCCTCGTAACCAAGAATCGGTGAGGCACGCGCCATGTTCGATCCCACCGTGATCGCCCAGATCGCCAATTGATCCCACGGAAGCAGGTAGCCGGTGAACGACAGCAGGAGGGTCAGCAGCAGGAGGATGACGCCGATCACCCAGTTGAATTCCCGCGGCGGCTTGTAACTTCCGGTCAGAAACACCCGGTACATGTGCAGCCAGGTGGTGATCACCATGGCGTGCGCCCCCCAGCGATGGAGTTCGCGGAGAATGCCCAAACTGGTGACGTCGCGGAGAGCGAGAATGTCGTTGTAGGCCCACTCCAGCGTGGGGCGGTAATAAAACATCAAGAGCACGCCGGTAACCGTTTCCACCAAAAAGAGGAAGAAGGTTACCCCACCCATGCACCATGTGAACGAGAGGGCAATGCCCTGCTTCTTGATCGACACCGGATGAAGGTGAAGAAAGAAGTTGGTCAGCATGACCACGATCCGATTACGCCGATCGAGCGGCATCGGATGCCGGAAGATGCTTTTCCAGATCTGGGAGTTGCGGATCGTTTCGCCGAGGGCCATGGAACGGTCGCCGGGGGATTGAGGGAGCGGAGCGGGCTTCGGGGGCGGGAATGTCTTGGGGGCTGACTGACCAGTGCGTGTCGCAGATGCTCACACCATGATGAACGAATCGGGGTCGGCCCATTGGCCGAGTTCCTCGTGGAAGGTGCGACTCTTGTCGACTTCCAACTGGCCATCGTCAGCCAGCCGGATCGAGTACCGCTCCAATGGCCGAGGAGCAGGGCCCTCGAAATTCACGCCGTCCTTGTAAAAACCACTGCCGTGGCACGGACACTTGAATTTCTGCTCCGCCTCGAGCCAGTTGGGGGTGCATCCGAGATGGGTGCAGACGGTCTTGAGGGCGTAGATCTGCTGCAGCCCCCCGACATCGCTGTTGACGACCCACACCCCGAACTGAGCAACGAACTTGGTTTCCACCTTGCCGGCAGGAAATCCCTCCCGAAAACCGACTTTAAAGCGGCTCGGCGGCTCGGCGAGAACGTTTGGAAACATGAATCTCGCCAGCCCAAGGGTCCAGAGCCCACCGGTCATAGACAAGGCCGTAAAGCCCAGCGCCATGAACGACCCCAGCGTCATCTCCAGAAAACCCCGGCGATCCTCTGTGTCGGCTGTCCCTTTCTTGGCTGCCGTTCGAACGGGCTTGGGGGGCAGGCTAGGAGCACTCTTGTCGGCGGCAGCACCAGCCACCTTGGCAGCAGCCGGTGCGGCTGTTTTTGTAAGCGCGGGAGCTTTTGGCAGGCTCGGCCTCACCGGCGCGTCGGCCTTGCTCACCGGCCCGGGTTTGGTGCCGCTGCGGGCGGCAGCGAGAATGCTGGCCGTGTCACGCTGCGCTGAGGCTGCCGGAGTCTTGGCGGCTGGCTTGGCTGCAGTTGGCTTTGAGGCGACAGCCTTGGCGACCGCGGGCTTGGCTTCCGCGACCGGCTGTGCCGCAGGAGCGACAGCCTCATTGCCCGACTCGGCCGCCTTCTTGGCCCTCGCCTGAGCCATGATCTCGGCAACGCTCGGCCTGCCGCCGGGCGCTGACGGTTTGGGAGCCGCCGGTTTGGCAGGCTTTGGTGGCTCGGCCGCTTCAGAAGCCGGCTGTGCTGCAGGCGGCAACGCTGCCGGCTCATTTGGTGGCGGAGCGTCTGTTGGAATCGCCCCCCCACCAGCCTTGGCGGCTCGCGCCGCAGCCAGGATTTCGGCCACCGACATCTTTTTCTTTTCAGCCATGAATCGCCTCAGCGACTGCGACCGTCCCAACGTTCGCGCATTCGTTGTTGAGCGACACGCGTGAACCCTGGGACTTCAGCACGTCGATCGCCCAACAAAAGCCACAATCCCCCTTCCGGCGACATCCGTCACCGCGGGGGAAACAGCCAAACAACGCCCAGGAATGAGTTTGTGATTTTTTTCACGAACTCTCTAGCCAACTGTATCGGCTGGGCTCCGGGTGTCAACGTCGAGTGCGTTGCCTCACCTGCGAATCCTGCCCTTTCCGCACATTCGAGCGATTCAACCGGCAACCCTTTCGGTTCTGAGAGCCGGCGAGAGGTTCTGTGGACAGTTGACGATGCACATCGGGAGGCGTTGCGGGTGATGTGCTTTGGGCGACCGTTGCGGTACTCTGCTCCCCTGTGGCTGGACGATGGGCTTGCCAGGCCGCCCTCCTTCGCTCCTTCCTGCCCCTGCCACCCACCGCATCCACCCGCACCGGAGTACCCCGCCCCTTGTCAGCAGCATCCCGCCGCGTCCTCGTGGTTGGCAGTGGCGGTCGAGAGCACGCCCTCGCCTGGAAACTCGCCAGGGACGGAGCCGAAGTGATCTCCGCCCCCGGGAACGCGGGGACGGCGCAGGTCGGCGAGAACGTTCCCATACAGGCCTGCGACATCCCGGGGCTGGTAGCGCTTGCGCGGGATCGTGACATCGATCTCACGGTGGTCGGGCCGGAGGCCCCGCTGGTGGCGGGAATCGTCGATGCCTTCCAAGCTTCTGGCCGGCGGATTTTCGGCCCCACGGCGCGGGCTGCGCAGATCGAGGGAAGCAAATTGTTCTGCAAGCAGATCCTCCACCGCGGCGACGTCCCCACCGCGATGTTTCGTGAGTTCCGCACCCCGCAGCGGGCCCGCGACTTTCTGGAGGCCCGCGAGGATGTCCCTGTGGTCGTCAAGGCCGACGGACTGGCTGCCGGCAAGGGGGTGTTCGTCTGCCCCGACCGGGCCGCGGCGCTTGAGGCGATAGCGACATTGTCCGAGGACCCGCAATTCGCCGCAGCGGCCCGGGGAATCCTCGTCGAGGAGCGGCTCGACGGTCGGGAGGTGAGTGTGATGGCGATCACGGATGGCCGCACGATCGTCACCCTGCCAGCGCTTCAGGACCACAAGGCGGCCTACGATGGCGACCAGGGGCCCAACACGGGGGGCATGGGGGCCTACTGCCCAACACCGTTTGTTGATGCGGAACTGATGGCTGACATCGAGGCGCGAATCCTGGTGCCCACCGTGCACTCTATGCGCCGGGCCAAGGTGCCGTTTCAGGGGGTGTTGTTTGCCGGGCTGATGCTCACTCCGCAGGGCCCTAAGGTGCTCGAGTTCAACGCCCGCTTTGGTGACCCGGAGTGCGAGGCGCTCATGGTGCTGCTCGATTCGAGTCTGCTGGAGATACTCGACGCGTCGGTGGACCGCCGGCTCGAGTCGATCCAGCCACCAAGCTGGAAATCGGGGGCAAGCGTGACCGTGGTCATGGCATCGGAGGAATACCCCGGCAGCGTCGCCAAGGGGCGGCCGATCCGCGGCCTCGATGCCGCTGCGGCGATCGATGGTGTGGAGGTGTTCCATTCCGCCACACGATTCGCCGACGGCCCGTCGCCTCGGTCGGTGGTCAACGATGGGGGGCGGACACTGGCGGTAACTGCGGTGGGGGAGACGCTGGCACGGGCCAAACTACGGGCCTATTCGGCGGTCCGCGAAATCCGCTGGTCAGGTGCTTGGTGCCGCAAGGACATCGCCGACAAGGGGATCGACCACGTTCGCATGCTGGCGGCTTCCGATGCCGACCCCGCCGCAGGACCGACGGGGGCGCGATTGTGAGACTCCGTGTCGGAATCGTTGGATTAGGTCCGCATTGGGAGAAGCGGCATCTCCCCGCGCTCCGCGCTCTGGCAGATCGCTTCGAAGTCCGTGGCGTCTGCGAGCAGGTTGCCCATCTGGCGCAGCGGGCTGCCGGCGAGCTGGGCACCGTTGCGGTGGACGGCTTCCGGGCGCTGTGTGGCCGCGACGACATCGACGCCATCCTCCTGCTCTCCGACCAGTGGTATGGCACGGCGCCGATCTTGGCGGCTTGCGATCACGGCAAGGC
The DNA here is from genome assembly GCA_003669605.1 of Planctomycetota bacterium. Classification (GTDB taxonomy): domain Bacteria; phylum Planctomycetota; class Planctomycetia; order Pirellulales; family UBA1268; genus QWOP01. Next base: position 3,305 of record QWOP01000079.1, on the reverse strand, counting down.
TGTCTACTCCGGGGTGTCACTGCCTTTCCTGGCCGGCGAGGCCGATCTCCTTCGGAGCCGTGTCGAGGAGTCTGGTGTGGCATTTATGGCCGAGTTGCCCAGGCGCTACGCCCCCGCGACGGTGCGGTTGAAGGAACTGATCGCCACCAAACTCGGCGCCCCACGGATGCTTTTCTGCCACAGACGCGTACCGCTTTCCGGTGGTGGCGTTCCCGCAGTGCCCCGCGACCGCTCGAGCGAAGCCCGCGACCTGATGGAACTCGTTGACTGGTGCAGGTACGTCGCGGGGCTCGATCCAACGAGCGTGGTCGCGGTCCGGCACGCAGAGACGTTGGGGGCCGAGTCGGACGATTACCAGATGATGAGTCTCGATTTCACGCACGGCGCTGCACCTGGCAATGGCGCGATCGCCCAGATCAGTTGTGGCTACTACATGCCCGGCTGCTGGGAGGAGGCGGTTGGCTTCCGCCCCCCCGCCGCGCTTCAGGTCGCCTGCGAAAACGGGATCGCATTCATCGATCTGCCAGCAGGATTGGTGTGGTTCGACACCGCCGGCAGGCACCAGGAATCGCTCGACTCCGACCGCCCAGTGGGGGAACAGATGCTTGTCCAGTTCCACCGCAAGGTGACGAGTCTCGTGCGTCACATGAGCGGCCTCGACGACGCTTTGACGGCGATGCGGGTGGTCCAAGCCGCGGCCGCAAGTCAACTCGAGGGAAGGCGCGTTCGCCTCGACGGCTGAAGCCCGAACAACTGCGACCACAACCGGGGGACCGATCATCGGTTCAAAAAGCCGCCAGCGACTCTCCGACAAACGTCGTTTTTCAGAGAGCAGCCACGACAAGGTCCCCGACCTCGCGCGTGCCATGTCCCATCCGACCGGCGGCCTGCGTCGCCATCTTGGTGCCGGTGACATGGGCCACCGCCGCATCGATCCTCGCGGCGGCCTTTGAGTGGCCCGTGTGCTCCAGCAGCATCGCCATGGCGTTGATGGCGGCAATGGGGTTGATCTTGTTGGTGCCGGTGTATTTCGGGGCGCTGCCCCCCATCGGCTCGAACATACTCACACCCCCCTTGTCGGGATTGAGATTGGCACCGGCGGCCACACCCATGCCCCCCTGAATGATCCCGCCAAGGTCAGTGATGATGTCGCCGAACATGTTGGTCGTGACGATGACATCGTAGGCATCGGGATTCTTCACCATCCACATGCAACAGGCGTCGACGTGGTTGTAGTCGGTCTTTACGTCGGGGTAGTCCTTGGCCACCTCTTGGAACGTCCGCCACCACAGGTCGTGGCCGTAGGTGAGGACATTCGTCTTGGCAACGAGCGTGAGAGTCTTCTTGGGGCTATTTCGCTTTCGGGTGTAATCGAACGCCCAGCGGATGCAGCGTTCGCAGCCCTTGCGGGTGTAGACGGCCTGCTGCATCGCCACCTCGTCGGCGGTGCCCTTCTTCAGGTAGCCCCCGACCCCGCAGTAAAGATCCTCGGTGTTCTCGCGGACGACGACAAAGTCGATGTCGGCAGGGCCGCGACCGGCCAGAGGCGTCTCCACGCCGGGGAGGAGTTTTACAGGGCGAAGGTTGATGTACTGATCGAGTTTGAAACGCAACTCAAGCAGCAGTCCCTTCTCCAAAATGCCCGGAGCCACTCCCGGGTGCCCAATCGCCCCCAGAAAGATCGCATCCTTGCGGCGGAGCAGGTCGAGGCCCCCGTCCGGAACGATCTCGCCGGTGCGCAGGTAGCGGTCGCCACCCCAGTCGAGCATTTCGACGTCGTAGGAGATTCCCTCGGATGCGGCCACTGCTGCGAGCACCTTGAGGGCCTCGGCGGTCACTTCGGGGCCGGTGCCGTCTCCGGGGATCGCGGCGATCGAAAGGGTGCGCTGGGCCATGGCGGGCGGAAGGGTCCTGTGGAGGGAGTGGATCGGGAGAGAGGGTTGGGGGCAAGAAATCGGAACCACAAACCAGGATCGATAGAAACCGGGATCGATGAAAAATCAGTTGTTGCTGAAATCGAGATGCTTGCCGGGCTTTCCGCCGAGCGGATTCTTCACAAATCGCTGCCGGCAGGAGTCGCACAGATCGAAGCGCATGGAACGGGTGCCGTCGTCGAAGGGGAGTTCATCGTCTGATTCGCCGATGCGTTCCAAAATATCGTGCATCTCCTCGAGGTGGTCCGCCTCCTCCGTCGTGCCGCCCCCGATCCCGGTGGCATCATCGACGGCCGGAAAGACCTCAATCTTCACCACATGACGGATATCGTGGTCGGTGTCGATCGGGCGTTTACAGACATCGCAGGAGTAATGGAGCATCGCGATCTCTCCCTAGACAGGTGGAGCAGACGGGGGTGGATGGCGGGACGCGTTGGGGCCGACCCAGCCGGAAACGGCACCGCCGGCGGACGGCTTGAGTCTGCCCGCAATCGACGGCGAAGGCAAGTGAACGGCAGTGCCCTCTCGCAGGAAGCGCTGGAGCCTCTCGGGGAGTTGTTTGGTGGAACACTCCACCGCCGACTACACTCCAATCTGCTTTTCTGTCTGCAGGCTCCCGCTTCCAGTCGCCCCGGTGAGGAGTTCGATGGGAGGGTTCGCGACCACTGCCGTGCCGCGTGCGATGATCGCACCGCTCCCCGGATCGTTGGCGATGAGCGTGTTGGTGCTCAACCGTTCTTTCGTGGCTGTGCACGTCACCAACGTCCGCCGGGCACTGACGCTCCTCTTCCGGCAATTGGCCGAGGTCGTGCACCTCGAGGAGGGACGATTCGCAGCCCACGACCTCGATTCGTGGCGTGAACTGTCGGCGCTGCGATCCGCATTCCGCACCCCCGACCAAGATTGGGTGCGGGGGGTCGGATACGACCTCCAGGCCCCACGGGTGATCCGCCTCACCGGCTGCGATCGGGTTCCGCGTCAGGGGGGGCTACGCTTCAACCGTCGGAATGTCTTTGCCCGCGACGGCAACCTCTGCCAGTACTGCGGGCGGACGTTTCCCACCAGCGAACTGTCGCTTGATCACGTGGTGCCGAGCAGCCGAGGCGGGATCACCAGTTGGGAGAACATCGTCTGCGCCTGCGTGGCTTGCAATGTGCGAAAAGGTGGACGGACTCCCCACGAGGCCTCGATGCACCTCATCCGCCAGCCGGTCAAGCCACGCCGCAGCCCTCTTCTTTCGGTGAAACTTGGGAATCCGAAGTACGAAAGTTGGAGAAACTTTGTCGACAGTGCCTACTGGACAGTCGATCTGCGGTGACGTCGTTGGCGGCTTCCGCGCCAGCGAAGTCCCCGAAGCCAAGTCCCCGAAGC
>QWOP01000052.1 GCA_003669605.1 Planctomycetota bacterium | reverse complement strand
GCCCCGGGGCAAACCTCACCGGCCGCCCCGACAACGTCAGACCGGAGCGGTACCGCAGCCGATGCCTACGGAGATCGGGGGGCTGACTCGCAGCGGAGAGCGCCACCCCGATCGGGCTGGGAGCGGAGGGCCCGGGGGCTCACGGCGACCGGAACGAGCCAAACTGTCCAGTTGCCCTCCCTCCCCCAGCGGCAGGCTGGAAGGGCAAACCGGAGCGAAAAGACCAAAAGAGCCCAAAAGAGCATTGGGCAGCTTGACGAACCGGCGGAAACATTTACAGTTACTTGGTTTGAATCGATTGACGAACTTGCTCATCCCCACGCCGGTTGGACCGGCGAGACTGGCGGCCGTTCCCCGAACGGTGTCTGCCGCCCCAGCGTCAAGGAACGATCCATGCTTGTCCTGTCGCGGAAGAAGGACGAGAGCATCGTCATCAACAACGACATCACGATTGTGGTGGTGGAGATCCGTGGGGACAAGGTTCGTCTCGGGGTGGAAGCCCCCAAGGAAGTGCCGGTCCATCGGAGAGAGGTTTTCGACGCCATCGCCCGAGGCGACGACGCGCTCCCCGACGCCGATTCGTCTTCCCCTGCCCTTTCTTCTCCTGTCATCGGGGTCGCGGATTCGTCGGCCGCCACGGCTGGCCCCCTCGACGACCTACGATCCGAACCCCTCTCCTGAAAAGCTCCCCGCCCCGAGGGTGAAGCCCTTCGGCGAGTTGGGGAATTCGGCAACCAGGCGTGGGGCCCTTCCCAGAATCGATTTCCCCGGCGACGATCTTCGAACGACGTTTTTTTGATGCATCGGTTTTCCGTCCGCGCCGCAACCTCCGGCCCCATCGTCTAGAGGCCTAGGACACGGGCCTTTCAAGCCTGCGACCGGGGTTCGAATCCCCGTGGGGTCAATTGTGCGGCGCGGGCGGAAACCGCAACAACGTGGGGCTGCGGCGGCCGGGGCATTGCCAATGCCCCTTGGCAGCCGTGCCCCTCGCCAGCCGCCCCGGCCGGCGAGTTCCCGGTCGGGCGCCGGTGATTGGAGTGCCCCTTCCCCCTTTGCCCCGCGGACTTTTCGGAGACTCAGGCCACGACCAACGTTGTGAGCCCCCCCATGGCAGGTAACTACGACGCGGTGCTCCTCGTCTCTTTCGGCGGCCCAGATGGCCCCGAGGATGTGATGCCGTTCCTGGAAAACGTGCTCCGCGGCCGCAACGTTCCGAGGGAGCGAATGCTCGAGGTGGCGGAGCACTATCACCACTTCGGCGGCCGGAGCCCGATCAACGCCCAGAACCTGGCCCTTCTGGAGGCCCTCCGGAAGGAACTCGCGGATCACGGCCCCGATCTCCCGGTTTACTGGGGCAACCGGAACTGGCACCCGCTTCTGAACGATACGCTCCGCGAGATGGCTGATGCGGGCATCCGGCGCGTGGCGGCATTTGTGACCAGTGCGTACAGCAGTTATTCAGGCTGCCGTCAGTACCGCGAGAACCTTCAGGCTGCCTGTGCCCCGTTGGGAGACCGGGCCCCCCGGGTCGACAAGCTCCGCGTGTTCTTCAATCATCCGGGATTCATCGGCCCGATGGCGGACAACCTCGTCCGCAGCCTGTCGGCCTTTCCCGCCGACCAGCGGCAGAGGACGCCCGTGCTGTTCACGGCCCACAGCATCCCGGTCTCGATGGCTGATTCTTGCCGGTATGTCGCCCAACTGCGGGAATCGTGTCGGCTGGTGGCAACCGAGGCCGGCGTGAGCGATTGGGAACTCGTCTACCAGAGCCGGAGTGGCGCTCCCGGCCAGCCGTGGCTCGAACCCGACGTCTGCGACCGGATCCGTGCCCTCCACGCCGCCGGCGGGGATCGGGTGGTGGTGGTGCCGATCGGTTTCATCTCGGACCACATGGAGGTCCTCTACGACCTCGACACAGAGGCGGCTGACCTCTGCCGGAGCCTCGGGATGCGGTTCGAACGAGTGGCGACCGTCGGCACGGCGCGTCCGTTCGTGTCGATGATCCGCGATCTGGTCGCGGAAAGGCACGGCGAGTCGGCCGAGCGTCTGGCCATCGGAGGCATGCCGGCCAGCCACGACGTCTGTCCTCTCGATTGCTGCCCAGCTCCCCAACGCCCGGGCCTGGCGGCTGGCGGTCCTCCGGGCAGGCCCGGCGTTTCTCCCCCGGGATCGGCTCGATGACCCCCGAGCCCGCCGTTCGGGCCGGCCATCCCGACGACGCCAGGACGGGGCACCAGTGCGTCGCCCTCGTTCACGGATTCTTCGCCCACAGCCTCATGCTCACGCTGCTTGCCCACAGACTCCGTCGCCACGGCTACCGCACCGCGCCGTGGGGCTACCGGAACATGTGCTGCTCGATTTTGGTACACGCCGATCGCTTCGCCGCCGAACTCCGCACGCTCGACGCGAAACCGACGATCGACACGCTCCATCTCGTGACCCACAGCATGGGTTGCATCATTGCCCGGGCGGCACTCGATCGCTTCCGGCCCACGAAGCTCGGACGGTTCGTGATGCTCGCCCCGCCGAATCGCGGATCGTTCGTCGCCACGGCAGCGAAGGGGATTTTTGGCAGGATGTTCCTTCCGCTGGCGGAACTCTCAACCACTGAGGACAGCCTCGTCAATTCGCTCCCCATGCCGCAGGGGATCGAGATCGGAGTCATCGCCGCGGGACGCGATGCAATCATCGCCCCCGAAAGCACACGCCCCGAAGCCCCGCACGATCACACCACCGTCCACTGCCGCCATTCGAGCCTGCTTCACCGGAAAGACGCCGCCGAACTGGTGGCGGCGTTCCTCCGGGATGGCCGTTTCCCGGATCCCCCGGATCCCCCAGGGCCTTCCGGGACCGCCCACCGACAGGATCACTGATTCGATGGACACGACTCCCCGCCCGCTCGGCCGCAGTGGGCTCCACATCCCCCCCCTCGGGCTCGGTTGCTGGCCTCTCGCCGGCATGACGCGCGAGGGCATCACGCGCGATGTCGCCATTGCCACCGTGGCGGCTGCCCTCGACGCCGGCATTCTCCACCTCGACACGGCCTATTGTTACGGCGAGGCGGGGGAGAGTGAGCGGGCGATCGGCACGGCCATCCGTGACCGCCGCCGAGACGAACTGTTCATCGCCGGAAAATGCGGGATTCACTGGGAGCCGGGGCGGAAGCAACGCATCGACGGCCGCCCAGAACGGATCCGCCGGGAAGTCGAGGAAAGCCTCGGGCGGCTCGGCACCGATCATCTCGATCTCCTCTATCTCCACGCCCCTGACCCGGGCGTGAATCTGGAAGTGTCGATGGCCGAACTCGAACGCCTCCGATCGGAAGGCCTCGCCCGAGCGGTCGGCGTTTCGAATGTCTCTCTCGACCAACTCGCGATCGCGGCGGAAGCCTGCTCGCTTTCCGCTTGCCAGCTCCCCTACAACATGCTGCAACGCGAGATCGAAAGCGACATCGTTCCGTGGTGCCACGTTCACGGCGTGGCGATCGTCGCCTACTGGCCCCTCATGAAAGGCCTGCTCGCCGGCGGGATAGCCCGCGACCGCACCTTCCCTGTCACGGACAGTCGGCACAAATACCCGATGTTCAACGGTGCCGAATTCCATCGCAACCTCGACTTCGTCGACGTGGTGCGTCAGGAAGCCGAAAGGCTGCAACGACCCCTCGCCGAATTGGTCCTCGCCTGGACCGTCGAACAGCCGGGAATCACGAGCGTCCTCTTCGGAGCGACGTCCCCGGAGCAGGTGGGGGTCAATGCGGCCGCCCGCTTCTGTGAACTCGATCCCCAGGCACGCCGAGCCATCGCTGAGGGAATCTCTGCCCGCGGGCCGATCATCGGACGCCGGCCGGTTTGATCGAGGTTGGCGAGCGGCAACGTGCCTCATCCGATCCAGCCGACTGGCCCTCGGGTGAGCGATCGAAGGCGAACGGAACAGAATCAGGCTGCGCCGACAGAATGAGGCTGATGGGCCGCGACACTCCGGTAGGACTGCTGCACTTTGAGACATGTCTGCCGGAAAGATTCCGGGCGACTGACTCCCGGGAGTCGGAACGTTTCCACGGCTCCCTTGCGAAAAACGAGGTCGCCTGCCGCATACCACTCCTGCCCCGGCTCGACAACCAGCGCAATCGAGTCAAACTTGTCGAAATCGACGAACTGCTGGATCCGCCCGCTCACGCCGCGCTCGACGATCACTCGCCGATTTGTGAGCCGATACCGCTGAATGGCCCATGGCAAGCGGAGCGAGAGATAGAGCATCAGACCGATCGGCGTGCACGCCAAGAGCGCCAATCGGCCGATCGAAACCGGCCCAAATCCATCTTTGATGCGAAAGACTCGACCCAGAGTCTTTCCCAACGACGTCGAGGCCACCGACGGCCAGACGGTCATGACCGTCGTTTCCATGACGGACGGGGGGGAAACTCCGGCAATTGATTGCATCGCCATGGATCAAACCTACCTGGGGGAAAAAGCCCCGGTCGTCCCGGGTCTGCATCGTAACGGACAGGCGATCGGAAGGAAGAGCCTCCCCCCGAGAACGACGGCACTGGTACCCAACCAACCAACCAACGCCCAACCGATCCTCCAAATGGGCGCATAAAAAAACCCACCGGGGCTTCGGCAGCCCCGGTGGGTCTCGTTCATTGACTGCTCCCGAAGGAACAGCGGCAGTTTTGCGTTCGGCAGGTTTCCCCACCACGCAGATCTCTTTCTTCGGCATAACCCCGCAGGGCCGAAGCCCCGCGAGTCACGATCGTCTCCACAATTCTTTGGCCCAACACCCCCGGCCATCAAAAAACTTGCGTTTTAAGACGACGTTCAGTGCTGGGTTGCCCCAAGACTCCGAAGAGTCAAGGAAGCAGTATCCTTTAGAAAGGAGGTGATCCAGCCGCAGGTTCCCCTACGGCTACCTTGTTACGACTTAGTCCCAATTGCAGAGTTCATCTTAGGCGCCTGGCTCCTTGCGGTTACCTCAGCGACTTCGGATGCCCCCCACTTTCG
>QWOP01000024.1 GCA_003669605.1 Planctomycetota bacterium | reverse complement strand
TGGTTTCCCCAACCACGGGCCCTTTTCTTTTTTTACAGGCCATTCGCCCCACTGCTCGCGGGGGCTGGTGGTATCGGGCGTGTGGCGCTGCAGCGAGAATCCCTCCGGGTGGGATCGCCAAAGCCCCTGCTATCGTCACCGTCTGCGAATGGGGCCTGCTTGGGCTCCACCACAATACGCCCACCGATGCCCCCCCTCGAGTCTCCCGATCCGATCCCGGATGAACCAGACTTCTACTGGGAGGGTGGATTCGTGGTCTTCCGGGCGTCCCATCATCTCAAACGTGGATCGTGCTGCGGTTCCGGGTGTCGCCACTGCCCCTTTTGGCCACGGCATAGAAAAGACACCACCCACACCGCGCTTGCGCCCTCTGTCAACCAACGCTTGGGGCCCTCCTCCACCGCGGAATGATGGCCGTCGCAAAATTGTGAGGATCCGATGACCATGCTCCAGGTATTTGACCGCCCACAATGCTGCTCGAGTGGTGTCTGCGGACCAGAGGTGGACCCGGTTCTGGTGACGTTTGCTGCAGACCTCGAGTGGCTCACTCGGGAGGGTGTTGCAGTCGAGCGGATCAACCCCGTCCAACAACCGGAGGCCTTCGCCGCCAACGCCTTGGTGCGGGAGGAGTTGGAAAAACATGGAGTGGACTGCCTGCCACTGATGGTCCTCGATCGCGCCGTGGTGAGTCGTGGCACCTTCCCCAACCGCAGCCAGTTGGCCGCCTGGACGGGCGTGGCGATCGGCCGGCCGGCCGACTTGCCGGTCCTGAAAAGCGGTTGCTGCGGCGGCACGGGCAATGGATCCGACTCCTGCTGCTGAAAGAAATACCGGAGTCTGTATGCACTTCCTCGAGAAACCCACCCGCCTCCTGTTCTTCACCGGCAAGGGGGGCGTGGGAAAGACCTCGTTGGCATGCGCGACGGCAGTCGCTTTGGCCGACAGCGGGAACGCCGCCGGGATGGCGGGGCACAGGGGGCTCACCGTGCTCCTGGTGAGCACCGATCCGGCGTCCAACCTGGGGCAGGTCTTTGGCGTCACGATCGGGGACCATACACCGACGCCGATCCCCGGGGTGCCGGGGCTGTTCGCGCTGAATATCAACCCCGAAGCGGCCGCACAGGCCTACCGTGACCGGATCGTTGGACCGGTGCGCGGGATCTTGCCCGCCGACACCATCAAAGCAATGGAGGAGCAACTCTCCGGCGCCTGTACGACGGAGATCGCCACCTTCGACGAATTCACCGGCCTGCTCACCGATGAGGTGAAGAGGGAAAAGTACGACCACGTGATCTTCGACACCGCCCCCACCGGCCATACTCTCAGGCTTTTGCAGTTGCCCACCGCCTGGAGCGACTTCCTCGGCTCCCATCACTCTGGCACCTCCTGCCTCGGGCCGCTTTCGGGCCTCGAGCGACAACGACAGCAATACGCCCAGGCCGTGGCGGAACTGGCAAACGCCATGGTGACCACGGTCGTGCTCGTGGCCCGCCCCCAGCGGGCCGCCCTCGCCGAAGCGGAGCGGACGAGCCATGAGTTGGCCGCTCTGGGAATCGTCAACCAGAAACTGGTGATCAATGGCGTGATGCCCGAGGACGGTAGTCACGATCCCCTCGCCTGTTCCCTCAGGAAACGTGAACACGAGGCCCTGCAGACGATGCCCACGGCGCTTGGCCTCCTGCCGCGGGACCAGATCCCGCTCCTGCCCCGGAACATGGTGGGAATCGGCGCGCTGCGGGCACTCCTCTGCGGCCCCCAAGAACTTCCGGTGGCCACCATCTCCACAAGCCCCCCCGCAGCGCCTCTCGCGCCGCTGTCTGATCTCATCGACGGGATCGAGAGCGACGGCCACGGCTTGGTAATGGTGCTGGGAAAAGGGGGGGTCGGCAAAACGACTATCGCCGCGGCCATCGCCGTGGAACTGGCGGCACGAGGGCACGATGTCCACCTCACAACCACCGATCCTGCTGCCCATCTCGCCATCACGGTCGAAGCGACATTCCCCCATCTCACTCTTAGCCGGATCGACCCGCAGGTGGAGCGGGACCGCTACCGCCACCATGTGCTGGAGACAAAAGCAGGTTCGCTCGATGAGGCGGGCAGGGCTCTCCTTGAAGAGGATCTCCGTTCCCCGTGCACCGAGGAGATCGCGGTCTTCCAGGCCTTCTCCCGCGTCCTCCAGGAATCACGACAGAAGTTCGTCGTCGTCGACACGGCCCCCACCGGGCACACGCTCCTGCTGCTCGATGCCACCGGGGCGTATCACCGGGACGTGGTTCGGCATCTCAAATCGGACGTGCGGGTGATGACACCTTTGATGCGCCTGCAAGACCCGAAGCAGACGAAGATGGTGCTCGTTACGCTTGCAGAAACGACGCCAGTCCTGGAAGCGGAGGCTTTGGAGGCCGATCTGCGCCGGGCGGGCATCGAGCCTTGGGCCTGGGTCATCAACGCCTCCCTCGCGGCCGCCGGGCCACAGGCCCCGTTGCTGGCAGCCCGGGCCGTCGCGGAGTGGGAGCACATCGCCCGTGTGCAACGCTCCGTGGCGCGGCTGGCGATCATCCCCTTACTGAGCCGCGAGCCGATCGGCAGCCAAGCCCTGCTGGAGCTTGCCCGAGGGGGCAAGGCCCCGGCGGAAAGTTGGCTCGCCGCCCCCGACCGGCTACCATAAGCCACTTCTCCTGCCACTTCCTCTTTCCCCCGGTGTTCACGATGAATCGTCTCCGCTTCAGCCTGCTCGTCGCCGGTGCCAGCCTGCTGGTGGTGGTCTCATCGGCCGCCGGCAGTCGGGGCCAGGCAGCCGATACCCAGGCCGCTGACGCCAAGCAAGAGGCGATCAAGAAAGACCATCTGGCGATCGAGGGCACCTGGCGGGCGGTGTCTGTTGAGGTCAATGGCAACGCCCTCAATCCCGACGACATCCGGAAGATCACCACCGAGAATGGCCGTGACGGCGAGTGGACGCTTGTCGTTGATGGCAACGAGATCGCCGAGGGGACGAGCACCATCGATCCCACCGTCACTCCGCGGACGATCGACTTCATGGCGACCAAGGGGAACAATGCCGGCCAGACCACCTTCGGCATCTATGAAATGATCGGAAATACCCGGAAGATCTGCTACGCCGAACCGGGGCGGCCGCGCCCCGCCGAATTCTCTGCCCCGGCAGGAAGCGGTCGGTTGTTGGTGGTCTTCGAGCGGGTCGAAGTTACGAAGTAGGCTGTTGCACTGCGGCCAACGTGGCCTCCACCTCGTCGGCCGCCACCGCCAGCCCGTCTGTCCCCTCCAACCGCTTGGCGATTTCCTGGCACCGCCGGGAGACTGTCTGGTCGTCGAGCAGTTCCCGCAGTACCGCAGCCAGCCGTTCCCCGCGGAACACCTGGCGCCCTAGCCCCCTCCCCACCCCCAGCCTCTCGATCCTCGCGGCGTTGTCGAATTGATCGAACCCCATCGGCATGATCACCTGAGGTACGCCGCCGGCGAGGCCCTGGGAGAGCGTGCCGATGCCGCCATGGTGGATCAATGCCGCCGAACGCGGCACCAGCCAGCGGAAGGGAATGAAATCGACATGCCGCACGCCGTCAGGCAGGCGTTGCGGCACCTGCTCGGGGAACCGCGTCAACAGCAGCCCCCGCCTTCCCAGCCGCCGGCAAGCATCGGCGGCGGCCGCGAAGAAGTCCCCTCCGTAAATGTTGGCGCTCCCCGGAGTGAACAGCAGGGGCGGCTCGTCTTCGACGCTCCGTCGGAGGGCGTCGTCGGGCTCGCTCACCCCCTCTTCGCTGTAGAGCGGGAATCCAGTGAGGCGCAGCTGCCGAGGCCACTCGGCCTGCGGCGGAGCAAACCACTCCGGAAACATCCCGATCGTCCGCAGCGGGGAGTGGATCCAGTCGCGGAAGATCCCCTGCACCGACGGCAGTCCCAGCCGCTTGCGGAAGGGGTTGAGCCAGCGGCCGATCACCGGGTCGATCAGCAGTTTGTCGGCGAGGGCCCACTGCGCCCTCCGCCACCAGGTCGGACCGCAATGCACCATGAGGAGCGGGATCCGCGGCCCCTCGGCCAGACCGCGAAACAGGGCCGGTGAAAGATGGGCTGTCACCAGGGGGATGCCCAGCCGTTCCTGTGCCACCCGGGCGCCGAGCGCCAGGCTCGAGGCGACCACGATCATCCGCCCACCATCGCTCTGCGTGGCGTTTAACAGTTCAATGGAGCGGTACACCGGCTCCAGCAGCGGTCGCACGAAGAGATCAAGGATCACCGGACTGCCCTGGGCTGCATGCCAGATCCGCGGATCGCGGATCGCCGCAGCAAAGTCGAGTTCGGGGCACGGATCGACGAATTCCAACCCGGCACGCTCGGCGAGGTCACGAAACCAGCCGGCTGCCAAGAGCGTGACGCGATGCCCGCGCCGCCGCATCTCCCGCCCGAGTCCCATGAAAGGATGCACGTCTCCGGCACTGCCCAGCCCAACGAGGATCACGTGCACCGGCGGGGATGATGGGGGCACAGGTGTCTCCTCGGGCGCTGGTCGCATTCCAGACAGGTTTCGGCCCGGAAACGGCCTCTTCACCAGTCCGCTTTTCAGGATCGCTTGACCGCCACCAATAGAATCATTGCGTGGGACGGTGAGGATGCCGCCCCGGAAATTCCCGGCGGAAACCCCGATGAATGGTGTCGGCGGGGCGCCGGGTGCATCACCACGGAGGGCTCGATCGTGAAACCCGTCTGCTGGAACACGCTCATCCAGGGCTTGGTGCTCATCCGTCTGGGTCAGGAACTCGGTAGCCAGTCGCAGTTCGCTCGGGCCATCCACGATCTGGTGGCGGCGGTGCTCACGCTGGGCATCTGAAGACGGCGATCTCCAGCGCCCGTGGATCGAGCGCCAAGCGGCTCACCTGCCGAGGCGTTCGCCGGCTTGGAGGACTCCGGCAGAACTCACGGCGCCGTGTCAGCTGCCCCCGTTTCGAGGAGATGGGCCTCACCCGTTTCAAGGCGATGGGCTTGCCCCCGTTTCGAGGAGATGGGCCTCA
>QWOP01000066.1 GCA_003669605.1 Planctomycetota bacterium | reverse complement strand
TCTGCGGCGCTGATCCCAACTGGGGGCGGATCGTCTCGGCGGCCGGATATTCGGGCGTCGTCTTCGACCCGGAGAAGATGGTGCTGCGGCTCAACGGCACGCTCCTCTTCCGGGACGGAGCACCGGTCGAATTCGACGGAGACAAGGTCTCCGCATCGATCAAGGCGGCCCGCGAGACCCTCATCGAGCTCGACATGGGCTTCGGGAACGAATCGATCCGCTTCTACTCCAGCGATCTGACGGCAGAGTACGTCCACCTCAACGCCGATTACCACACCTGACGCTTCCCGGCCGATTTCGCACTCCGCCTCCGTTTCTTCCCCATCCTGGGGCCGGACGGGGCCGGATTTTCGCCGCGACAGCCGGCGGCCCCCCCAATGCGGCTTGACGCGCCCGCGACGAGAGGGTTCTCTCAAGGTGTCTCTCAAGGTGTCTCTGGGACGTTTGAGCCAAATCACCTCCCGCCCCGCCTCCCCCCACCGCCCGTTCTCTCCCCGCTCCCCCTGAAGCCAATCGCCCCATGATCGCTCTCCCACACTTCCCGCTGCCGGTCATCCACACCCTCACCGGGGCGATGATGCCACGGTCTGCCTTTCCGCCGGTGGGGGAAAGGCTCCGGTCGGGCGCGGTGATGAAGGGGGGCGATTCGGAAGATGCCGAAGAAGAGGTCGGCGACGAGGACGATCTGACGACCCCGTCGCTGCCAGATGAGGAGTCGAGCTTCGACGACTTCGACGACGAGTTCGATGACGACTTCGAGGAGGAAGAAAAAGATCCCGACTGGGATCATCCCGAGGAGAACGAACCCCCGCCCCCCGGCAAGGGGCCGTCGAAGAAGAAGTGACTTCGTTCGCCCCTGATCCGGTCGGCAGCACGCCGGCAGGCTCGATCCTGTTCCATTCGTCTGGCCCCTCCCTGCGTGGCTCCTCCCTTGTCCGCCCCCGCTGACACCCCAGGCGCGGATGATCCGGCCGGCGATGCCGCGCCGCAACCGCCGCGCCGTCCAAAACGGCGGCCGGCGTCACCGGCGGGAGGGGCTCAGCCCTCTCCTGTCCCCTCTCCTGTCCAGTGGTTCGGCCGGCTCAACCAACTCGACTTCGACCTCGACTTCTTCGAACGCCTCCTGGCCCGGAATCCCGATTCGATCGATGTCCTGCGGGTGTTGGGGGAACTGGCCTCGAGACGGGGCTTGCACGACAGGGCCCTCGAGCTCGACCGGCGGCTCGTCGGCCGCCTGCCTGCTGATTCCCTCGCCCGCTACAATCTAGCCTGCTCGCTGGCCTTGGCCGGGCGCTGCGACGAGGCGATTGTTTGCCTCGGGGCGGCGTTCGATCTGGGCTACGACGACGTCGCCCACATGGAGGTCGATCCCGACCTGGCGTCGATTCGCGAGCGCCCGGAGTTCCGCGCCCTCGTCGGTCGCGCCTGACCCCGGGCCCACGTTCAGGCGACCATTCCAAGGGGACCGCATGCTCGAGCAGTACGACAAGATCACCGAGGCAAGTGCGGCGATCCACGCCCGCTTCCCCCAGCAGCCGACCGTGGGGATCATCCTCGGCAGCGGGCTCGGCGGCGTCACGGCCGCGATCACCGGGCAGGTTGTCATCCCCTATGCCGACATTCCCCACTTCGCCCGTTCGACGGCCACAGGTCACACCGGCCAACTCGTCTGCGGCCATCTCGACGGCGTGCCGGTGATCGTCATGGAGGGGCGGATGCATGCCTACGAGGGCTATCCCCTCGCGCAGATCACCTTCCCCGTCCGCGTCCTCGAGCGCCTCGGGGCCTCGCTCCTGATCGTGACCAACGCCTGCGGCGGGCTCAACCCGCACTTCCGCACCGGCGACATCATGATCATCGACGACCACATCAACCTCATGAACGACAACCCGCTCGTCGGCATCAACGACGACCGGCTCGGCTCGCGCTTCCCCGACATGTCGGCCCCCTACACACCGGAGCTGATCGACGACGCGCTCGCCGTCGCCAGGCACGAGGATTTCGTCGCCCACCGCGGCGTCTACGTCGCCGTCACCGGCCCGAACCTGGAGACGCGGGCCGAATACCGCTTTCTGCGGGGCATTGGCGCCGATGTCGTGGGGATGTCGACGGTGCCGGAGGTGATCGTCGCCGTCCATGCGAGCTTGAGGGTGCTGGGGATCTCCGTGATTACCGATATGTGCCTCCCCGACCACCTCGAAGTGGCGACGGTGGAGAAGATTCTGGGGGTGGCCCGAGGCGCCGAGCCGAAGCTCCGGGCGCTGGTCACCTCGGCCGTCCGCCGTGCTGGCGAAGCCCGCGGCTGACCGTCGGCCCTGTCATCCCCCCGTCCATGCCCTCCCCGGGCAGACCGACCCCTTTCAGGACCCCCTCCATGCCCAGTCCTATCCGGATCCTTGTCGTCGGCTGCGGCCACATGGGCACCTCCCACGCCAAGGCCTATCAGCAGCTCGATGGCTTCGAGATCGTTGGTGTCGTGTCGCGTGGCCCGAAGTCGCGGCAGGCCCTCCTGGCGGCCCTTGGCACCGACTATCCGCAGTTCTCGAGCTACGAGGATGCCCTCGTCGCCACGAAGCCCGATGCGGTGTCGATCAACACCTACCCCGACACCCATGCCGACTACGCCCGCAAGGCTTTTACCGCCGGCTGCCATGTGTTCCTCGAGAAGCCGCTGGCCAACACCGTCGCCGAGGCTCGCGAGGTCGTCGACCTGGCCAAGACAGCGGGGAAGAAGCTCGTTATCGGCTACGTCCTCCGAGTCCATCCGACCTGGACGAAGTTCATCGCGACGGCCAAGACCCTCGGGAAGCCGCTGGTGATGCGGATGAACCTCAATCAGCAATCGTCGGCCGACCAGTGGAAGACGCACAAGCAACTGATGAACTCCATGTCGCCGATCGTCGACTGCGGTGTCCACTATGTCGATGTGATGTGCCTGATGACCGGCTCGACGCCGGTCCGCGTCTCGGCCATCGGTGCCCGCCTCACCGATGAGCTCGTGCCGGGGATGTACAACTACGGCCAGCTCCAGGTGACGTTCGCCGACGGCTCCGTCGGCTGGTACGAGGCCGGCTGGGGCCCGATGATGAGCGAGGTGGCCTACTTCGTGAAGGACGTCATCGGCCCGAAGGGGTGCGTGAGCATCGTCGGCACGAAGGAGGGGGATGCCGCCAGCGACGACGTCAACGCCCATTCGAAGGCCGCGCTGCTGAAGCTCCACCACTCGGAGACGAAGGCCGACGGCACCTTTGCCCGGCGTGACGAGCTCATCGACTGCCACAACGAGCCCGACCACGACGGCCTCTGCCTCCTTGAGCAGGAGCTGTTTCTCGACGCGATCCTCCATGATCGCGACCTCACCGCGCACATGGAGGACGCGGTCAGCAGCCTGCGGATCGTCCTCGCCGCCGACGAGGCCTTCAAGACCGGCCGAACGGTCGAACTCTGATCCCCGCGGCCGGTGCCTCGATCCGGCCCCCGCCCGCCCCGCCTCAAGCCTCCGCCATTCCCCGTCCCCTAAGCCTCCCCTCCCATGTTCGAACCCGTTCGCGGCAAACCAGACTTCCCGGCCAACGAACTGGCGATCCTCGCCTTCTGGCGCGACGCTCTGATTTACCGGAAATCGCTCGAGCAGCGTGCCGGGGAAGAACGGTTCGTGTTCTTCGAGGGGCCACCGACGGCCAACGGCATGCCCCATCCGGGGCACTGCCTGACGCGGACGATCAAGGATCTCTACCCGCGCTACCAGACGATGCGCGGGAGACTGTGCGAGCGCAAGGGGGGCTGGGACACCCACGGCCTGCCGGTCGAAGTCGAGGTCTGCAAGGCCCTCGGCATCCATTCCAAGGCCCAGATCGAGGAGTACGGCGTCGAGCCCTTCATCCACCGCTGCCAGGAGAGCGTGTGGCGCTACATGAAGGAGTGGGAGTCGCTCACCGAGCGGATCGGCTTCTGGATCGATCTCTCCGAGGCCTATGTCACCTACCACAAGGCGTACGTCGAGAGTGTTTGGTGGGCGCTGGCCGATCTCTTCGACCGCGGGCTCCTCTACCGCGGCCACAAGATCGTCTGGTGGTGGGCCCAGGGGGGGACGGCGCTCTCCAGCGGCGAAGTCGGGCAGGGCTACAAGGAGGTCGCCGATCCGAGCGTCTTCGTCGCCTTCCCGCTCCTCGACGACGCTGGCAAGCCGACCAACCGCTGCCTCGTCGCCTGGACGACGACCCCCTGGACGCTTCCGGCGAACCAATTCGCGGCGGTGAAGGCCGATCTCCCCTATGCGGTGATCCGCGAGACGACCGCAGAGGGGGCTTTCGTCGACGGCGCCCCCGAGTTTGTCGTCGCCGCGGCGCTGGCCGCCTCGTTGCCGGAGAAACTGAAAAAGACATTCGCAACCGTCGCCACGATCGCGGGGCGCGACCTCGTTGGGAGGAGTTACCTTCCCCCCTTCGACACCTACCGGCCGGAAGGGATGCCGCGTGAATCCCCACTCGTCGGTGGCGGCCGGTCACCGGCGGCGTGGCGCGTCGTGGCGGCCGACTTCGTCACCACCGACTCTGGCACCGGCATCGTCCATGTCGCCCCCGCCTTCGGCGAGGTCGATTATGGCGTGCTGATGGCCGAGCAACCGCGCTTCGAATCGGGGGGCCCGGCGCTGCTCAATTGCGTCGCCCCCGACGGCACCTTCACCGACGAGTTCCCGATGGGGAGCGGCCGGTTCGTCAAGGAATGCGATCGCGACATCACCCGCGACCTCAAGGCCCGCGGGCTCCTGGTCCATCAGGAGCAGTATGTCCACGATTATCCCTTCTGCTGGCGGGCCGACAGCGATCCCCTCATCCAATACCCGCGCGCGAGCTGGTTCATCCGCACCAGCCAGTTCCGCGATGCGATGCTCGCCAACAACGCCCGCATCGATTGGCTCCCGGAGCACATCAAGGAGGGGCGTTTTGGCAACTTCCTCGAGACAAACGTCGACTGGGCCCTCTCCCGGGAGCGTTACTGGGGAACACCGCTGCCGATCTGGGTGTGTGAGTCGACCGGCCGGGCCGAGGCGGTCCCCTCCTTCGC
>QWOP01000044.1 GCA_003669605.1 Planctomycetota bacterium | reverse complement strand
GGCGGTGGTGGTGGTGGCGGCGGCTACGGTGGCGGTGGCGGTGGCGGCGGTCGCCGTTACTAGTTCGCTGACCCCGTGCATGATTGCTCATGATTGCTCATGATTGCTCATAAGTGCTCATGACAGTCCGCACAGTTGTGAGTTCAACGGGAAATAGACGATTGGCCTCTTGATCCGCGGTTCACAAAAACCATGGATCGGCGGTGGGGTCGGTTGTCCCGCAAAACGCTTCAGGGCCGGGAGGATCCAACATGGGTCCTTCCGGCCCTGTTCATTTGCCTGCCTTGGTCTCCCACGGCTTGCTTGAAGCCCGGTTGGCAGGAGCAGAAATTGCTCAGCGGTCCGAAGCAGCAGACCGCTGCATGGTGTTGACGACCCGGCTCGATCCGGCAAGATCGTCGCGCATCATCTGCACGTCGCGTCTGGCCTCGGGTGCCATCTCATCGAAGGCGTCGATGTTCTCGTAGTCCATGTCGCGACGCATCTCCTGCCAGGCTCTGGCAAAGATGGCACGCTGCCGAGAGATCCACGTGCTCTTCGGGCTGGCAGCGGAATCCCCAGAAGAATCGCCAGCCTGCAACTCTTCCGCGGCACCCGAGAGGCCGATTGCCAACGGCTCCCGACCCGTTCGATGGACAAGCGCATTGCAGCCAGTCAACACCAAGCCGGTGGTGACAAGGAGTGGCCCGAAGCGGAGGAACATGCTCGTTGGCTCCCGACTGGGAATGGGAATGGCACGCCTCGTTGGCGGCAGGAAAAAAGACCCGTATCAGTAAGTGCTCATGGTGGCGGAACGATCCATCTCGCCACGCATTTCCCGGAGCTGTTCGGTAGCGCCCCCCCCGAACGCCTCCACGCCTTCACCGTCGTGGAGGTCCCAGTCGGCCTTGATGTCCTTCACGGCCTTGGCGGCATCCTCCCTGGAGCGCTGCACCCATCCGTGCCACATCGCCGACGGCGAATCGAGCATGCTGCATCCACTGCACAGCAGGAGTGCCGCCCCAACACCGACCGTGACGCGTCTGGACAAGGGTCAACTCCTCGGCGGATGGTCGTTGCGACCGTCGTCTCCCGCTGCCAAGCGAAGGACGCCGTGATCTCCTCTTTAGGAAATGCGGCAGGGTGGTCGCAAGGCGAGGCTGCCCAGCGGCACCCTCTCCCCCTGAACCGAAAGAGTCTCGGTGGCCTGCGGGAGTTGGGGGCAGTCGCCCCAGCGGCTGGGATCGCCGAAATGGCTAGGATAAGGCTCTGGGCATCCCGCCGCGGGCCGCTTGGCCCGGTCCCCTTTCTGATTCCCCCGCCACGTTGAGATCCCAATGACTGACCCGCTCGAACTGGAAGGCTGGAAGTTCGACAACTCGTACGCCCAACTCCCCGCTGCCCTGTTTACCGCAGCCCGCCCCGTACCGGTGCGGCAGCCGGGGATCGTCCTCCTCAATCGCAGCCTGGCCGCAGAGATCGGCCTCGAAGCCGATCTGCTCTCTGGCGAGCGTGGCAGCGCAATTTTCTCTGGGAATGCGATCCCCCCAGGAGCCGAGCCGATCGCGCAGGCCTACGCTGGCCATCAGTTTGGACATTTCACCAACCTCGGCGATGGCCGCGCCATTCTGCTCGGTGAGCAAATCACCCCCGGGGGACAGCGTGTCGACATTCAACTCAAAGGGGCAGGCGCAACGGCGTATTCACGGCGCGGGGATGGGAGGGCCGCGCTCGGCCCCATGCTCCGCGAATTCTTGATCAGCGAGGCGATGCACGCTCTCGGCATCCCGACGACACGCAGCCTGGCGGTGGTCACTACCGGCGAACGGGTGCGGCGCGAGACACCACTGGATGGTGCCATACTGACGCGGGTTGCAGCCAGTCACATCCGCGTAGGAACGTTTCAGTATGCAGCCGCAGTCGATGATCCCAGCCTCGTGCAGGCACTGTTTGACCACGCGATCAAACGACACGAGCCGCAGTTGACGGGAGCCGACGACGCTGTGCTGCGATTCCTCGATGCGGTCATGGAACGACAGGCCGCGTTGGTGGCTCGATGGATGCTCGTGGGATTCGTTCACGGGGTCATGAACACCGACAACATGGCGATCAGCGGCGAGTCGATCGATTACGGCCCCTGCGCGTTTATCGACATCTACGATCCGGCAATGGTGTTCAGTTCGATCGATCAGCAGAGCAGGTATGCCTATGGAAACCAGCCCACCATCGCCCACTGGAATCTCGCCCGCCTCGCCGAGAGCCTTCTGCCGCTGGTCCCCGGCACAGCAGAGGATGCGATCGAGCAGTTCCAGGGATTGGTGGCAACGTTTCCGGAACGCTTTCAGCGCCATCATCTGGCTGGATTGAAAAACAAACTGGGACTTTTCTCTGTCGAGTCCGGAGACGCGGATCTCGCCCAGGGGCTGCTTGATTGGATGCTTGCCACGCGCTCCGACTTTACCGAAACCTTCACCGAACTCTCCCTCACAGCCGCTGCCGAGCCCTCTTCGGCGCTGCCGGCCGGGAGCGATCCCCAATTCGACCAGTGGCTCAGCGCATGGAAGGCACGCCTGGGTCGTCAGCCGCAGGGAGCCTTGGAGGTTGCCGGATTGATGCGGCAAAGCAACCCTGTCGTGATCCCACGCAACCACCAAGTCGAAAGCGCGCTACTCGCCGCCCAACAGGGCGACCTCTCCCGAGTACACCGGTTGCTTGAAGTACTCTCAACGCCCTTCGCCACAACCGCCGCCAACGAGCCCTTTCGGGCCGGGCCTCCTGCCGGATGCGGCCGTTACCGCACGTTCTGCGGGACTTAAACACAATTCAGCCGAACGTTTGTGCGGCCGGCCCAACGAATTACTCTTGGATGATGTCACCGCCCTGTCTGCCCCTTGCAGCCAGGGAAGCGTCGTCTCCCGGAGAATCATCCCGTGGTTGGTATCTGTCGGTGTCTGGCGTTTGGCGTCCTGGCGGTCCTCGTGATCTCTCCTGCCTGCTTTGCAGCCGAGGAGGCCAAGGCCCCGGCCGGTTTGGGAGAGCCAGGCCCGGACAGAAGCGTCATCTATCGGTTGAATCCGATCACGGGGCGATTCACGCCGGTGGTCCGGAAGGATATCGATGCAGAAAACGTCTACTACCGCTACTGCCAGCGGCTGGGGAAATGGGTTTGGAGCAAAGCAACGCCAACCGGGGAGTTACGGATGGCGATGGGGCCGGGCTCCTCGCAGCCGGCGGCACTCTTCGATCTGCCGACTTCAAACGAAGAACGCACCAAGGGCTTCGAGAACCAAGCACCCGAATTGGCCAAACGTCTGGCCATCAATGGCGCGAAGCCCTCGCTCGTCCTGGGAGTCAATGGGAAATGGACACTGGCGGTCGATCCCAACGGCGGGAGGGTGTTCGACGAAGAGAGCGGCCAGCGTTGGGAGTGGCACGGGTTCCGCGTCACGCCGGTGAACCACAGCGGAGGCAATTCCTGGGCCTACGAGGGGGGGCGGTATGTCCCGGTCAGCCCGTCCTACCGCTTCGTGATCGAGCCAGCGTATCAGTGACTCTTGTCCCCGGCTCTCTCCCCGCGGCACCGGATCACGGCGTCGTGATGATGGTGGTGCATGCAGAGACACGCTGCTCGTGGTCTGGATGGGGCACGATGCGTGTCAGGCCAGAACAGAATCGATCACGCTGCCCGACACATCGGTGAGCCGGAAATCGCGGCCGCTAAAGCGGTAGGTGAGACGGGTATGGTCCATCCCTAAGAGGTGGAGAATCGTGGCGTGGAGATCGTTGACGCTCACCCTGTTCTCAACCGCCCTGAAGCCGAAGTCGTCGGTGGCTCCGTGGGTCACGCCCCCCTTCACACCACCACCAGCCATCCACATCGTGAAGGCGTGAGGATTGTGGTCCCGGCCGGGTTGATCACCCTTCTGAGCGATCGGAAGCCGGCCAAATTCCCCCCCCCAGACGACCAGCGTCTCGTCAAGAAGTCCCCGCTGTTCCAGATCAGCGAGGAGGGCGGCGATGGGGCGATCGGTCTCCGCGGCGAATCCGGCATGGTTTCCCTTGATGTCGGAGTGTCCGTCCCAGCTTTTCTGGTTCTCTTCGCCTCCGGAATAGATCTGCACAAAACGCACCCCGCGCTCGAGCAACCGCCTGCCGATCAGGCACTGCCGGGCGAAATGCCCACTTGCTGGATCATCGATGCCGTAGAGTTGCTGCGTAGCGGCACTCTCCGTGGCCAGATCGAAGGCGTCGGGAGCCGCCATCTGCATCCGGTAGGCCAGTTCAAAACTCTCGATCCGGGCCTGAAGATCGCCGGCAGGGCCGGTGGCATCGAGTTGTCGGCCATTGAGGCGAGCCACGAGATCGAACTGCGCCCGCTGCTCTTGTTCAGTCATTCCATCGCGGCGGGCGAGGTTCTCGATCGGTGTCCCGGCGGTGTTGATGCCGGTCCCCTGGTAGGCACCGGGGAGGAATCCAGCGGACCAGTTTTGGGCATAACCCTTGGGCATGCCCCGCCCCTTGGTGTCGTACATGACGACAAACCCCGGCAGGTCGCGGTTCTCGCTCCCCAAGCCATAGGTCACCCAGCTGCCGGTGCAGGGGAAGCCGACACGCGTGGCACCGGTGTTGAGGCGGAGGAGTGCGGGAGCGTGATTGTTGGAATCGGTCCAGCAACTCTTCAGAAACGCCATCTTGTCGACATGCTGGGAAAGGTGCGGAAAGATCTCCGAAACCCAAGCACCACTTTGGCCATGCTGCCGGAAAGCAAACGGGCTCTTCATCAAGCCCCCCACCGAACCGGCGAAAAACCCAGTGGTCGCATCGAAGCCATCGAGTGGCTGGCCATCCCTCCGGGCGAGTTCCGGCTTGTAGTCGAAGGTGTCGACCTGACTGGGACCACCGTTGATGAACAGCCAGATCACCCGTTTCGCCCGGGGAGGAAAATGGGGAGATCGGGGGGCGAGAGGATGATCTGCATGAACCTCAATTGGTTCGGCAGCACCAACCCGCTCATCGTCGAGCAACCCTGCCAAGCCGAGCATGCCGAATCCTGCCCCACACCGCTCCAGAAGAGCCCGTCGTGGCAAGAGGGAGGACTCGCTGGCAATCTTCCGGGGAGGATTCATCGGCGGCACTCACTCAATCAATGTGGATGGTTTCGTTGAGCCCAAGCAACACCTGACAGAAGTCCGCCAGCGCCACAGTCGCGGCATCGGCTCGCCCGTCGTCCGAATACTTCGCCTGCTGCCTCTGGAGAAACACCAAGGCGTCGGTAAGTTCCTCACTGGTAGCGCTGCGGCCCAGGGCTCTGGCATAGGCGGTCTGCACCAGCGCCGCTTCGGCTCCGTTGTGATCCGCTGCGGGGTTGTCTTGGGAGAAGAGCGAAAACGGCTCGGCTGCGATCCGGGCCGCGAACCGCTCCGACCAGGCGCGGACAGCGGGGGAGTTCATCATCAGAAGTGCCTGGGGAGCGGTGGTCGTGATCGGCCGCTGCGCCATCCCCGACACCCTATCGGGGGCATCGAACGCCCAGAGGAACGGAGACGGACGGCTCCGCTTCAGCATCAGGTACAGGCTTCGCCGAGGGACAGTGTCATCGGCTCCGGCCCGTCCCCCGAGGACTGGATCGAGTGCACCAGAGATGGCAAGCAGGGTGTCGCGGATCGCCTCCCCATCCAGACGCCGTCGAGAGTATCTCCAGAGGAGACGATTGCCGGCATCGATCTTCAGGGCCCCATCTGCGGCGGCGCCTCCGGGCCCGCTGCTCGACTGCCGGTAGGTGGAACTGGAGACGATCAGCTGGTGGATCGGTTTGAGCCTCCAGCCACCACGGATGAACTCCCCGGCGAGGAAGTCGAGAAGATCGGGATGCGAGGGGGGATCGCCCTGCCGGCCAAAGTCACTCGGTGTCGCCACCAATCCCTGGCCGAAGTGATGCTGCCAGAGCCGATTGACGATCACGCGGGCAGCCAGACTGCCTGCTCCCGACTCGTGATCGGTCAACCAGCGGGCCAACGCCGCGCGGCGGCCACTGCTTGCTGCCCCTGGGGGGAGCGGCCGCTGCCAAGGTGCGGGAGTGCCCCCATTGACGCTCAGCACCTGCAGAAAACCCTGCTCGGCCACCCCCTCCGGCTGCTTTGGGTCACCGCGGCGGAGAAAATAGGTCTCCTTGAAAAAGTGCGGGTACCCGCGGTCGTCGGCATGATGGGGAATGGGGGGGAGATTTTCGCCGGCGACGAGCACACGAACCATCTCCGGCTGCGGCCTGGAGGCTTCGAGTCCCCTCACAACCGCGTCGGCTGCCAGCCACTCTGTGTCAAAGGCTCGCTGCAGGTCATGCAATTCCTCAGTCTCGGCCGGGGTAGGGGAAACCCGGCCGGCAAGCTCGCTGACCCGGGCCTCTTTCTCCCGACGGCCGTCGACCGGATCGGCGTCGGGCGTGACTGCAACTGCCGGCTCGCCGGCTGCCGACGTCACCGCCAGTCGCGGGCGGCCGATGCTGTGCTTGGTGTTGGTGCGGAAGTCGAGAGACACTGTCAGTCGGACCCCACCGGCGTGCACCACCGGCTCCGCGAAATCAAACACCGCCACGTGCGCGGTGCCGACCTGCGGATCGATCGCCCAGCCACTGGTCGGTACGTTGTCGATCGCCTGGCGAATATCGAGCGAAGGCTGCGAGTAATCGGCCCGGGCGTCGCGGACAACAACCTGCCGCTGCGTTGCCCCCACAGCGTTCCCCAACGGGATCGGTCCGGCTGCCACCGTGAAATCGGAGAGGGCGAAGTTGCCATGAGCAACACGGCCTGGGCCCCCCCGGGGCAGGCTGGGATCCGTGAGCGCATCCAAGCGGAGCGCGGCCACCGATTCCAGCGGCGAATCGATGACGATCGTGTACGTCTCCTGATCGGCCGCCTCCCCACCGGCCAACAATGATCCATCAGCCTGCGGAACCAGTGCCGTCCCCACCCGGCTCGTAGCCGAGACGATCCGTCCCAGCCGCCAGGCGGGCGCCGCAGGTGCCTGCGCGGAATCCCAATTGGCCAGCCACTGCTCGAACCGCGCCGGGAGAGCCTGGCTTTCGATCCCCGAGCGAACGGCGATCGCCCGGTCGAGATCTCCCTGCCACGCCTCCACCGCCGTGGCGTGCCGCCGAGCATCGAGCGGCAGATCGAGATTGGAGCGGATCGTGCCGGTGAAGGTGGCGGCAAGCCGGTAGTAGTCGGCCTGGGGCACCGGATCGAACTTATGATCGTGGCACCGGGCACAGCCGACCGTGATTCCCAGCATCGCAGCCCCGACAGTCGACACCATGTCGTCAATCTCACTCAACCGGGCCGACTCGAATTCCTTCTCCGTGAGTTGCGTGGGAAAGGCGCCTGCTGCCAGGAAACCAGTCGCCTTTCTGGCGGCAAGCGACTCCGGCGCCAGCTCATCACCGGCGATCTGCCACTGCACAAACGTGTCGTAGGGAAGGTCATCGTTGAAGGCGTCGACGACAAAGTCGCGGTAGTGGAAGGCATGGGGACGGTCGTAATCCTGCTCGTAACCAAAGCTCTCCGCGAAGCGGGCGACGTCGAGCCAGTGCTGCGCCCAGCGCTCGCCAAAAGACTTTCGCGAGAGAAGCTCGTCGACGACTCGCTGGTAGTTCTCCGGGCCGGGATCAGTGCAAAACGAAGCGATCTCCTCCGCGGTCGCTGGCAGTCCAGTGAGATCAAAGGCGAGCCGGCGGCGGAGCGTACGCGGAGGGGCCTCAGCCGCTGGAGCCAGTTCAGAGCGATTCAGTCTGTCGAGTACGAAGCGGTCGATCGCGTTGCGACACCAGTTTTGCGGATCAGCGGGGGAGGGCACTGCCACGGAGGGTAGATGCCGGAACGCCCAGCCGTCAGCGGCCGCCGGATCGACCGAGCGCGTTGTCCATGGTGTCCGGTCGGCATCGACGATCAACGGCTTGTCAAACGGCGCCCCACGGTCGATCCACTCGGCGAGCCAACCGAGTTGCACCGCTGTGAGCGGATTCCCCTCCTCCGGCATATGGGGCTCTTCGAGTTTGGCCGCCAGGCGGTAGAGCAGACTCGCAGTCGCCCTGCCCGGCTCGATCGCCGCGCCGCGATCTCCGCCGGCCAGAAGGGTCTCGCGGGTAGAGAGGTCGAGGCCGCCTCCCAGACTGCCCTCCCCCTGTCCGCCGGCGCCGTGACAGCGCACGCAAGAATGGGAAAGCAGTTCTCGGAGATGCTCAGTAAACAGCTCCAATCCACGCGGATCGGGGGCTGTTGGCTCCACGGCGACAGCCGCGATGGGAGTCGACAGCAGCATGCCGAAGAAAGCCGCACGCACAATCGATCCCACGCCCGCCCCCCTCCCGGGACTCGTGACGCGCCATTTGAAATGCGTGGCAGTCGTGGCAGTCGTGGCAGTCATGGGGCGAAATCGCCAGAAGGCTTCTTGGTGCCGGGACAATGCCGCATCTGAAGGCCCCAGTTTACCCGAAGACCTGTTCCACCGGCAGACTGTCCCATGATCATGCGATGATCATCCAAACCAGCCCGGCCGCTCCACGACGCGACAGCAGCGTGCGATATTTGCGCACGATTGAGCCTTGTCGATCCGCAACTCAGCCCCGGTTAGTCGCGCTTCCAGAGACTCATGCGTCAGAGAAAGCGGCCCGGGGAGTAAGGCTCGGGATCGATGTGCGGCGTCTTTCCCTCCATCAACTCGGCGATCAACCGGCCGGTTGCCGTCGCCAGGCTCATGCCCAGCATGTTGTGCCCCGTCGCCAAGAAGGCATTCTCCAACCGCGGGGTCGGGCCGATGATCGGCAGGCTGTCCCAGGTCATCGGTCGCCAGCCGTACCACGTTTCCTCTGGACCGTCGCCACGCGGGCTTACCAAATACGGTTCGGCCGCCTCGTAGAGTTGCTGAATGCGGCGCGGCGGGATCGTCGTGTCGAATCCAGCAAATTCCATCATCGATCCCAGCCGAAAACCACCCTCAAAGGGCGAGACTCCCACGCGGTGCTCGGGAAAGAGCAGCGGATACTGCGGGCAAGGCTGGGGACGGCGCATCGTCACCGAATAGCCCTTGCCCTGCTCAATCGGGATCGGGCATTGGAGATCCGCTGCCAACCGCGGACTCCAGCCCCCGAGCGCAAACAGATACCGCTCGGCCACCAACAACCCCTGCGACGTCGTCAGTCCACGCACCCGCCCCTGCGAGCGTGCAATTCCCTCCACCCGGCAATGCTCCAGAAACGTCACGCCCCGCGCAACAAGGCGCTGCGACCAAGCTGCGCTCAGGCGGTCAGGGCGGAGCGATGCATCAAGCGGATAATGAAAAGCGCCGGCGAGATCACAGCGCAGCGCCGGATCGAAGGCCGGTAACTCGGCTCCGTCGAGGCGGTGAGCGACAACGCCGAAGTGATCGGAGAGCAGCCTGACAGTATGGGAGAACTCACGCATCCCTCTGCCAGTGCGAAGAACATACAGCAGCCCGTTTTCTTTCCATTCGCAATCCAATGCCTCTTCGCGAATGAGGCGTCGGTATTCATCCATCGACGAATCGAGGATTGCCTTGAGGTGGGCACCGGCCAAGAGCATCTGCTGGTGATTGCAACGTCGGGCGAACTGCCACATCCAATGCCAGAAGGCGGGATCGAGCCGGGGCCGAACCCGAAACGGCGCCGCCGGGTTGAAGAGCGATTTGAGCGCCATTCCCACCGCCCCCGGCTCCGTCAGCGGCAGCACGTGGCTGGGGCAGATGTAGCCGCAATTCCCCTGCGAACAGGCCCCGCCGATCGTGCCCTGATCGATGACCGTCACGCTTAGGCCGGCCTGCGAGAGATAGTGGGCTGAAGCGATGCCAATCACTCCCGCTCCAACCACAATCACGTCGGGATTCGCTGCCCCGCTCATGGCATTGGCCCAAGGAGAATGCCAGCGGCAAACGGATCCCCCGCCTGCCGGACGAGGACTGTCTCCCCACAGATGTAGGCGTTACCGACGATCGTGGGGATCACCGTGGCAGCGCTTGCCACCGAATAGTGGGCCGTGAAGCGACTGCCGATGATGCTTTCCTGCACCCACGGCTCCCCCGGCCGGAGTCTGCCCGATGCCGCCAGGCAGGCAAGTTTGGCGCTGGTGCCAGTCCCACAGGGAGAGCGATCGTAGGCCCCCCCGGGGCAGTGGACGAAGTTGCGGCTGTTGGCCCCCGCTCCCTGCGCGGGACCAAAGAATTCGACATGGTCGATCTCCGCTCCGTCGGCACCGGTGATGCCCCGACGGCGCAGTTCGCCACGCACAGCCAGGGCCGCCGCTGTGAGCCGCGGAATATTACCGGCCACCAACGGAAAGGGACTGCTGCGGGCGAGGAAGAACCAGTTCCCCCCCCAGGCAACGTCCCCCACGATCAGGCCCAGCGTGTCGATCTCGAGTTCGACTTCCGAAAGGTGGAGATAACTCGGCACGTTTTCGATCGCCACGGTGTTGGGAGCGAGGAGATCGACCGCCACGATGCCGACCGGCGTCTCGATGCGGTGGACACCCAATCCGATCAACCCCAGGTGAAACAGCGTCACCGCCAGGCCGATCGTCCCGTGCCCACACATCGACAGGTAGCCGGTGTTGTTAAAGAAGATCACCGCCGCCGCCGAGGATGGTTGCTCGGGGGGGCACAGGAGAGCCCCCACGAGCGCCTCGGAGCCGCGTGGCTCGAGGATCACGGTCCGACGGAAGGAGTCGAAATCATCCCGAAACCTGCGGAGCCGGTCCTGGAGAGAACCCGTGCCGAGATCAGGCCCGCCGGCGATCACGACCCGCGTCGGCTCTCCCTCGGTGTGCGAATCGACCACCCGGATCGGTGCTGAGGAGATGCTCATGCGGCCGCCCCCGGCCAATTCGACCACCAGTCGCAGAAACAGCGCCACTGCGAGCGGGCAAAGGCACGCTGCGTCGCCGACAGGGTATCGGAGGCGTTGAAGTGGTGTTCGTACTCGGGATAGCCCTCGAGCACCATCAGGTATTTGTAGTAGAGGACGAGGTCCGGCCCCTCGTCGAACGTCGACAGCACCCGCAATGCTTCCTCAAGTTCCAACGCCAGCCGACGGGCGCGGGCATCGCCAGCAACAGCCTGCTGACAAAGGGCCACAAGCCTCAGGACCGCCCGGGGCAGCGCGTTGCCGATCCCCGTGATCGCCCCCACGGCACCGCAGCGGACAAAGCCATGAAATACCTGGGTGTCGACCCCCACCATCAGCGCCAACTCAGCGTCGCCACTGGTGATACATTCGGCAGCGTAACTGAGCGATTCGGCACCGCCGAATTCCTTGAAGCCGACGAGATTGTGATGATTCCGTCGCAGGTCGGCAAACAGCTCAGCCCGGGTCTGGAATCCATAGTAGGGGCTATTGTAAATCACCGCTGGCAGCTCTCCCCCTGCCGAGAGCACCTCGGAAAAATGAGCCCGCTGGGCTGACGGAGAACTGCCCCGGGAGAGCAGCCGGGGAATCACCATCAGCCCCGCCGCCCCCACCTCACGGGCGTGGGCAGCGTGGGCGGCTGCAATCTGTGTGCTCTGAGCGCCGGTGCCGACGATGACCGGAACACCCGCTTCGACCAGCAGTCGGACTCCGGTGCGGCGCTGGTCGCAAGTCAGCAGCGGCCAATCTCCCATCGATCCGCAGTAGACAACCGCGCTCATGCCGGTCGAAATCAACTCCCGGGCCTTGCGGACCAAGGCATCGTGATCGATGGAGCGATCAGCACCGCAGGGCGTCATCAACGCCGGCATGCAACCACGGAACACCTCGGAACCTCGGGACATGCTGAGGAGACCTTCAGAGTGGGGAGGAGTGAACGACGACGCTTTTCCACTGCCATGATCGGCAACCAGGCCCACCTCGTCCAGCGGGCTATTGCGGAGGGCCCTTCGAATAGGCTCTGAGGGATCAGGGGGCGGCGACACTGACCTCGACAGGGGCACTGGCGAAGGTGTGCTTCATGACGAAATTAATCGAGGCATGGACCGTCACGGGCACCAGTTGCCTGTCCACCGGCGGACAGTCGGCCGCGGCTTTGAGGGTGATATGCCCCGAAGACTCTCCGGCGGTGAGCAGCGTCTTGCTCGCAGCGACGTCCACAGTGACTCCCTTGGGGAGGGGATTTCCATAGGGTGTTTCGAGGTGTTGAAGCATACAGTCAAGCGTGATGTTGCCCTTGTAGTCGGGGGCCCGCTCGACGGTGATGTCGAGTCGCTGTGATTCCCCCGGGCGGAGATTGACGGCCGTGGAACTCACCGTGATTCCGCGGACATCCATCGGCTTGGAGACGCTGACGGTGTGGAGATCAACCGGATAGTGCCCCCGACCTCCGCCGGGCATGTAGATCTCCTGGAGGTTGACGGCGCTGATAACGATCGGCACAGTTGTCCCGTCCGGCAGCCTCACAGCCGACGAGCCGCTGATCGTGACATTACTCCAAGACGGCTGGGCATCGGCGGCCGCCTCGAGCCAGATGCAGCCATCAA
Organism: Planctomycetota bacterium; assembly: GCA_003669605.1. Lineage (GTDB taxonomy): Bacteria > Planctomycetota > Planctomycetia > Pirellulales > UBA1268 > QWOP01. The sequence continues at coordinate 7,392 of QWOP01000044.1, read as the reverse complement.
CGCCAGTGGCGAGGATCCTCCCGGGAACAGCCGTGACGCCAGGGGGGAGCCCCTCGATCGCCAACTGGATGTCGCCTGAGAAACCACTTCGACGGAGGGCGCGGACGTAGATCGGTGCTGCCATTCCCGGGGCCAGAAGCGTCTTGTCGGTGTCAGCCTCAATCAAAAACGTGGGCGTCGCTCGGACCACCTTCACGCAGTATGGAAAACCGCTGCCACCACGACTGTGGATGTCGCTGATCTCCACCGTGTAGTCACCGTCTACCGGAGCCGTCCAGTTGTCCAGAAACGGATCGGCCGACAGCACGCGCTGGTACGTGGCGTCATCCGCTTCCGACAGCGATTTCTGGTCAGGATGAAGAATCCGCAGCCGAGCGTCGAGATCCGATCCGATCCGTCGGGCCAGAACCTCAAAAGAGAAGGCCTCGCCTTTGTGTGCCGACAGCGTAAAGCGGTCGGCCTCCCCCGGGGCGTCGATCCGGCCGACGAGCACGCACGGGACGGCGCACTGTGACGCGCTCGGAGCCTGCTCGCCGATGATCGGATCGGAGGTGGCATAGACATCCACGCCCCCGAGCGCCACGCCATCCAGGACCGGGGCGAGCCGCACCACTCGCCCAGCCGCTTGAGCCGGCGCTCGGAGCGCCGCCCGAGCCTCCGCCGCCAGACCACCGGCGATCAACTCAACATCGGCCACCCCGCCTGCCGGCACCGCCAGCGGATGGACACTCCTCACCAAGGGGCGGGCGCCGACCTCGATCGCGTACGTCCAGTCGACGTTTCCCTGATAGCGGACATCGCGCACTTCAAGGAGATAGTCGCCGGCCTCAGGAATCATGACACGCAGCAGCGGGTCACCAGCAAAGGTGTTATCGGCCGTGGCCAGCGTCACACCATCGCCGCGACGGAGCGTAAGCATTGGGTCCACCCGCGACTGCATGTCATGCAGTCGATTGAGCAACCGCTGCGACACCATGTGAAAGACTGCCGGCCCTGGGCTCTCGAAACGCACTTTCCAGAAGTCAGCATCCTCACCCTTCTCGATCGCCCCGCAAAGGGTTGCCGGAGACGTGACAGGCTGCGCGGTTGCGGCCGTGTCATTGCCCGGCGACGCGTTGTCCGGAAGCTCCACCGCCACAGGCTCGCGGACAACGACACACTGGCCGACGGTACTCGCGCCGTGCGGCGTGATGACGCGAAAATCACGGATGCCGGGAACAGCATCGGCAGCGCAGGTGAAGGTGAGTTTTGCTTTCGACGCGGAGACGTCGTTGCGATCCTTGTCCTCCGGCTTCTCACTTTCCGCGGGGGCTACCGTGCACCACACTCCGCTCCCGGAAACAACCACGGCACTGGCGCCAGCGAGGTTGTAGCGGGAACTGAGTTCATGCTCGGTCGTCGCCCCGACGACCGCCGCCGCTGGTCGGAGGCTCATCAGCATCGGATAGGAGTTGGAGGTCTGCCCAGCGGCAGGCTCCCCACCCCACCAGATCGCTCCCGCCGCCGCCCACACCAGCCACCACACGATGCCCACTCGCCAGGCAGCGAACTGTGCCACCGGCAGACATGATCCGGATGATATCCGCCATGCCGAGGCTTGACTGTCTGCTTGCATAGCAGGGCTCCTGGCGACCTCTCGCGGGCTCAACGGAGTTGGTAAAACGCGATACACGAGCGATCTGCGAAACTCAGCGGTTGTCGCCCTTCATCCAAGCCCTGTTCACCAACGGAAAGAAGATTCTGGAATGACACTCCGCTCCCTGGGAGCGGACACAAATGTTAGCAGGCCGTGGATAACCTGTCGGTCCGACCGCACGAGGCGGTCGCGAGTGCGTAGCACTCGAGAAAACCGGAGGTTTTCCAAGGGGGAAAAGGGCAGGGATGACTTTTCCCACGGGTAGTTAGCGGACAAAAATGAAGTGCTTGGAATTGATCAGCGCCCACAGCAGATCTTCAAGGCCTTCGCGTGGTGAGGGGCTTGCCGCCACGAGGCTCCGGGCGTCTTCCGCTTCCGCAGTAGTCGGCGGCCGGCAGAGCGTTGCCAGGAAAATATCTTCCACGCAGGCGTCTGCTCCCAACCCAGAATCGACGAGTTTTGCCACGCGGCCGGCGGCATCAGCCACCTTCGCCGCGATGATCTCGCCGTTGAGAGTGTGCAGGGCCTGGGCGAGATTCTCATCCGGCGTTCGCTCACACTCGCAGACACTCGCCCGCTTCGGCTTCCCAAAGGTAACGAGAAATGGATTGGAATTGGCGGCGGCCGCGTCGGGAAGTGCGATGGCCCGCGTTCCCAGGGGGAGGTTGGGGTGTTTGGTGCGGACCAAAGTAGCGTCGTCGATGCAATCGAGCAATGCCTCGGCCCCCAGTCGTTTGACAGCGTAGTGGCTGTAAAACCGCTCGTCAGAGCCGTTGGTGGCATTGGGCTGTGACTGCAGTTGGTAGAGCCTGGAGCGCATGATGAACCGCAGCAGACGGCGGAAATCGAAGCCGCTGGCGCGGAACTCATCTGCTAAGGCATCAAGCATCTCCGGATTCGATGGGGGATTGGTAGAACGCATGTCGTCGACCGGCTCCACCAGCCCGCGGCCGAGCAGAGAAGCGACAGCCCGGTTGGCGATGTTGCGGGCGAAAGCATCGTTGTCGGCGCTGGTCAGCCAGCGGGCGAGGGCAACTCTCCGATCCTCCGTGCTGTCGGCGTTGCGTTCGACAGTGCCAGTGGCTGAGGTGACGATTGGTCGACCGTCGAGCGGAGTCGGCTGCATGACAGCACCAGACCGGGGATGGGATACCTCCCCCGTGGAATTCACGAGCACCACCGTCTCACCGCCAAAGATCCCAAACTCGGCGCTGCTCTTGGTGGCCACACGCGCGAAGTAGGCAGCGAATCCGTAGTAGTCGGCCTGGCTGATCCGCTCGTAGGGATGGTGGTGGCACTTGGCGCACTGCAGACGCTTACCAAGGAATAACTGCGCGGTCGATTCGGCCAGATCGGGAGGATTGTTGGCCACGCGATAATAGTTGGCGGGGCCGTTTGAGTAGATAGACCCCTGCGCGGTCACCAGTTCGCTGACAAAGCGGTCCAATGGTTTGTTGGTGCGGAACGACTCCCGCAGCCAGTTGTGCAGCGCCCACATGCCGCTCTCGCCGAGGACAGCGGAATTGTTGCGGATCAGATCAGCCCACTTCAGACTCCACCAGGCCCCAAAGCGATCATCGAATCGGTTCTCCGCCGGATCGGCGTCGAGCCCCAGGAGCCTGTCGATGAGCAGTTCCCGCTTGTCGGGGGCGGCCGACGCCAGGAACGCCCTTGATTCCTCCACCGTCGGCAGGCCGCCAATGCAGTCCAGGGAAGCCCGGCGGAGAAAGGTGGCGTCGTCGCAGATCCCCGACGGAGTCAGCCCCAGTTCCCTGAATTTCCTTCCGGCCAGGAGGTCGAGTGGATGGTTGCTTGTCCAGGAAGTGACGTCGGCCTCCGTGGAGAAGGGGACGACGAACGTGCTCGTCGTTGCTTCACCGCCAAAGCGGGCCATGACTGCCCCCTGGCCCTTGCCAACGGTCGTCACCAAGCCTGCCGAGGAGACCCTGACAACCGCCTCGTCGAGGCAATCAAAGCGTGTCCAGGCGGTCACATCCCGCTCGCTGCCGTCGGAGTGGCGGGCCACCACGCGAAGCTGCTGGGTCTGGCCAGACGACGCCAGGCGCTGCGCGGGCTCGACGCTCAGGCCAACAACGGTGACGGGCTCTGCTGCTGGCCGGGGAGCGCCGCTGCCGATCCAATTGGCAAGGACCGCATAGTCGCGGGAATCAGCAGCCAGACGGACACCCCCTCCATGCGGCACGCGGTTGGTCGCCTTCTGGAGAAGGAGGCTGCCATCGGGATTTGTCGGACAGACGCGGCGGCCGCGTGACGCCACGGCGATCGAATTCCAATCCAAGGCTGGATCGAAGGCCATCACCGAGAGGACGAAGCCCCCCTTGCCGTGCTGGCTGGCATGGCAGGCACCGGCGTTGCAGCCGGCCCGGGTGAGTACCGGGAGGATCTCACGGTCGAAATCGGCCTGCGGTGCTGCCGCCATGCCGCGAACCTCGACTTCGATCGCCCGCGGTTGGCTTCCCTCGTCAGAGCCATCCGCGGAATCCCCTTCGCTGCTGATGCGGGCGATGGTGATCCGCGTCGTGCCGTTGCCGACTGCGGTGACGCACCCTGTGGCCGAGACGGTGGCTACTGTGGGGTCTGCACTGCTGTAGGCCGCCCGGTGGGTCAGATCAAGAGACCGCTCGGAGGGGCCGTCGTCGGTGTCACGGTCGCGGACGACGAACTGGCACTGTTGGAAGTCCCCGTCGAACGTCACCCGTGACGGCTGGACGTCGATCCCGGCAGCAGCCAGCCCCGTCACGCACATCCCCCAGCGGATGAGCCCAGCCAGCACCACCAGCGGCCTCGAGAGTCGCCTCATCAGATCCATTCCCGCACCGCCTCCCCCTCGATCAACCGGATGGGGCGGCCGTCGCTAGCCATCACGGTGAGATCGAGTGGCAGCCCGAGTTTGTGGTACATCGTTGCCACGACATTCTCGGTGAAGTATTCATGCGACTTCGGGACGCCTCCGTCGGCGTCGGTCTCCCCCAGCACCAATCCGCCGGGCACGCCAGCACCTGCCATGACGACAAATCCGGCGCTGGCCCAGTGATCGCGGCCACTGGCAGGATTGATCTTTGGCGTGCGACCGAAATCGGTCATCCAGACCACGAGCGTCGTGTCGAGCATTCCCTGCCGCTCAAGGTCTATCAGCAGTGCGGGAAGCGCTTGATCGATCGCCGGCATCCGTCCCTTAAGCCCATTGAAACAGTCCGTGTGGTGGTCCCAGCCAGGATCGCTGACGGTCACAAAGCGAACCCCAGACTGCACGAGCCTCCTGGCCATCAGCATCCGCTGGCCAAACTGGGTTCTGCCGTAATCGTCACGAAGAGCGGGAGCCTCGCTGCCAAGGTCGAAGGCTCGCTTCGTCTCGGGGGCCGTGATCATCGTGAAGGCCGTCTTGTAATGGTCGTCGAGCGCCTCGAAGGCACTCGGCTGAAGATCGGCGCCGCGCTGCAACTGATCGATGCGGGCCAGGATCTGCCGGCGGCGGTCGATGCGTGACAGATCCATGTTGAGCGGCGGCGTGATGTCGCGGACAGAGAACGTGTCGGCATTGGCATCCGCATGGATCTCAAACGGTCCATGGGCCAGCCCGAGAACGCCTGGCAGCCCCCCATTGCTTGAGCGATCGACGTGGGCCCCGAGTTGCACAAACGGCGGGAGTGGCGACTTGAATCCACGCTGGTGGCTGACGACCGAGCCGACGCAGGGGTACACCAACGACGGGTTGATGTTTCGCCCCGACATGCACCAGTGGTCGGCGACGCCATGGCCGGCGTTGCGCGGGTTCCAGCTTCGCAGCACCGAGAACCGCTTCAGTTCCCGCGCCATCCGCCCGCACAATTCAGTGAAGTGGATGCCGGGGATAGCCGTGGGAATGGTGGCCAGCGGGCCGCGGACACCGTCGGAGGCCTGCGGCTTGGGATCGAGGGTGTCGTGGTGGCTGGTGCCCCCCTGCGTCCAGATGAAGATGCAGGAGATGTCGCTGCTGGCCTGCCCGCCATTGGCAAGCAGCCTCGTGGGGGCTAGGGCCCCGGCGACTGAGAGGCCGGCGGCGCTCCCCAGAGCCAGGAAACCACGCCGATCCAGAGCAGCACCCGACCGAGGGGCGTTTGGTGAGCGGACGCTGGAGATGATCCCCGCAGCCGAAGACGAATGCATGGACGCCTCCCTCAACCCCCTGCCAGACTCATTGCCACTGGTGCAATGGTATCCCGGCGGCGGGAGGGGCAGCAAGTTTGCGGCGCTGGAGCCGGCTCAGACCACCTGGCTGCGAGTGGCAAAAAACATTTGACCCCAGCCCACACAAACGCTCAACGTCGATTTTCAGGAAGCTCCGCCACAACTCCGATCTGATTATGGTTCCTGCTGCGGGGCCGCGGCTGTCACGGCAGGCTCCGTCCATCCCAGCCAAGCGCCACCGCGGAAGAGGAGGATCGTGAGATCGTCCCACAGCGAGTAGGCAACCGGCGTGAGGAGGAGCGTGAGGAGGAGCGAGAGCACCTGTCCACCGAGGATCACCTTCGCCATCCCAGCCCGGGACGCAGCTCCCGGGCCTTCACCCATCGCCATCGGAATCATCGCCGCGACGAGCATCACCGTCGTCATCAGGATCGGCCGCAATCGGACGGCGTTGGCCTCGAGGATCGCCGGATCGCGGGCCATACCACGGCGCCGTAGCACGTTGGTGTAGTCGACTTGAAGAATTCCGTTCTTTTTCACGATCCCGAAGAGCATGAACAGACCAAACATGGCATAGATGTCGAGGCTCGTCCGCAGCAGGATCAACGACAGGATCGCGAACGGAATCGTCAACGGGATCGCCAGGAGGATCGTGAGCGGGTGGACGAAACTCTCGAACTGGGCGGCGAGGATCATGTACATGAAAAGAAAGGCCAGACCGAAGGCGATCACGAAATTGGCCATCGTGTCGTTGAGGTTCTTCGCCTGCCCGATAAACTCCCAACGGTAGTCGGCGGGGAGATCGAGCGTGCGGACGAAGGCGCCAAGTTCATCGACTCCCTCGCCGAGCGCCTTGCCCTCCAGATTGGCCGACACCACCACCTGCCGCTGGCGGGAGAAGCGCTCGATGGTGCTCGGCCCCTGGGCCTCCTCGAAATCGGAGACGTTCCCGAGTTCGACGACCCCCACCCCCGGTTTCGTCGAGGGGACAGTGAGCCGGGCGATGTCGACGGCGTCGTCACGGAACCCCAGATCCGCCCGCAGCCAGACGTCGTACTGCTGATCCGCTTCTTTGTACGTACTCACCGGATAGCCACCGACGAGGATGTTGGTGGTGGCCGAGATCGCTTGCACCGAGACTCCCAGTTCGCTGGCCCGCTCGCGGTTGGGGACGATCCGCACCTCGGGCTTGCGGAATGAAAGGCTCGTGTCGACGTCGACGTACGATCCGTGAGACCGCATCCAGTCGGTGATCCGCTGCGAGTACTCCGCCAGCTTTCCCATCTCGGGACCGCGGAGATTGAGGTCGATCATCACTTGCCTGAACCCCGACGCCGAGATCGCAGCCACGTCCTGAACGGCCGCCCGCAGATCGGGGTAATCGACCAAAATCCGCCGAGCGTCAGTCATCGATTCAAATTGGCTGTACTTCCGCTCGCCGAGGTCGATCAGACGGCAGTAGATTCCCGCTCTGGTCACCTCCCCCTGACCGCGGGAGATACGGCCTGTGGTGTCGCCGATGGTCGTGAACGTCTTCGTGACACCGCGGACCTGCCGGATCCGCCCTT
>QWOP01000075.1 GCA_003669605.1 Planctomycetota bacterium | reverse complement strand
TGCCCACCCCCATCACCCTGACGGAGAAGCGATGGGGCGTGTCGGCCGCGGTGGTGAAGCGGGCGACAATCTCCCCGACGCGCTCCTGCATCTGAGCTTGATGGAACACCACCAGCCGGTTCTCGTCGGCCGAGAGCGATGCCGGCACGACGCCGTGCCAGGCGGCATAGCCCGTCTCCTGGAGCACCCAGTCGACGATGTACTTCTGGCTCCCCGGCCCGGCCTGTCTGACCCACGGTGAGATGTCGTGGGATGCGAGGGTCTGGCCCGCCTCGGCCGGCAGTTGGGCCAGTGACTCGCTCACCCGGAGCCCGAGCAGGATCGAGAGCAGGATCGAGATCCAAGCCGTGACGCGGATGGGAGGAGAGCGATGAGCCATCAAAAGGCCCCCGGGGGAGCGAGCCGCACGCGTCCGGGCGAAACCGCCCGGGCCGCAGCCAAGCAGACCATCAACGGAGGGGGAGGGTAGGGGGCCGGTGGTGCCCGCAGCAAGCCGAATCGCCGCCGTCACCGGGCGGATCACGAGGCTATTTCAGCCGCGCGAGCACGAGCGAGGCGTTGTGGCCGCCGAACCCGAAGCTGTTGCTCATGGCCACGTCGACATGGGCCTGCCGGGCAAACCGCGGGACATAATCGAGATCGCAGTCAGGATCGGGGGTCTCGAGATTGATCGTCGGGGCGATGACCCCGCGGGCGATCGTCAGCGCGCAGACCACCAACTCGATGCCACCGCTGGCACCGAGCGTGTGCCCCAACTGGCTCTTCGTGCTCGAGACCGCCAAGCGGAAGGCGTGCGCGCCGAAGACCCGCTTCATCGCCACCGTCTCCGCCTTGTCACCCAGCGGGGTGCTCGTGCCGTGGGCGTTGACATATTCGATCCGATCGGGCCCGAGACCGGCGTCCTCCAGCGCCATCGACATGGCCCGTGCCGCGCCACGCCCCTCTTCGTCGGGCTGGGTGATGTGACCGGCATCGCCGCTCGCCCCGTAGCCCATCAATTCGCCGTAGATCCTCGCGCCGCGCCGGCGGGCGTGCTCGAACTCTTCGAGAACCACAACGCCGGCCCCCTCGGCGAGCACGAAGCCGTCTCGGTCGGCATCGAACGGACGGCTCGCCCGCTGCGGATCGTCAGTCCGGAACGAGAGGGCGCGCATGTTTTGGAAGCCGGCCAGCCCCATGGGCGTCAGCGCCGCCTCGCTCCCCCCCGTCAACATCACGTCGGCATCGCCGCTTTGGATCGACCGGAGAGCGCAGCCGATTGAGTTGCCAGCGCTGGCGCAGGCCGTGGCAACGGCGAAATTCGGACCCTTGAGCCCGTACATGCTCGACACATGACCGCTGCCAGAGTTGACCATCAGCTTGGGGATCGTGAACGGCGAGACCTTGTCGATGCCCTTCGTGAGCAGCCGCTCGTGCTGCGTCTCGAATTCCGACAGTCCGCCGATCCCCGACCCGATGACGACCCCGCAGCGGTAGGGATCCTCGCGCGAAAAGTCGATCCCCGAGTCGGTCACGGCGTCGGCTGCCGACGCCATGGCGAACTGCGTGAACCGGTCGAGGCGCCGCAGATCCTTCGGGCTCGCGATCCCTTGCTCCTCGGCCTTCCAGGGAACCTCGCCGGCGAACTGGATCTTGAATCCGCTCACGTCAAAGAGCGTGATCGGACCGACCCCACTGTCCCCACGGACGAGGCGTTCCCAGAAGATTTCCATCGGCCGGCCAAGGGATGTGACGACTCCCAAGCCGGTAACGACCGCGCGGCGTTTCATGGAACGCCCCGTCAGGACTGGTGCTTCTCGATGAACTCAACCGCCTGACCCACCGTCTGGATCTTTTCGGCAGCGTCATCGGGAATGTTGATCTCGAACTCTTCCTCGAGTTCCATCACCAACTCGACGGTGTCGAGAGAGTCGGCACCGAGGTCGCTGATAAACGACGTCTCGGCGGTGATGTTCTCCTTGCTGACCCCCAGTTGAGACGAGACGATCTCGATCACGCGGTCTTGGACGGAAGCCACCTTATGAATCCTCCCGGCGCGACACCCCAGAGGGAGCCGGCCCAACGGAACGGGTCAAAACGGATGAATACGCGAGTTTGTGAAGAAGCAGTGTCCTGGGGCGACGCGTGCGATCCCAGGAAGTGTCGGACCGTGACGCCCGATCACTGAAATTGTGTCGCGGGGGCCATTTCCCCACAACCTTTCGGGAGTGTTTTCGGAGCCGGCCAACCCGCACCGAGCGAGCACCGTCTCGAATATCGGCCGAGTTCGGCACGGTCGCCGAAGATATACCTGCTCCGCCCCCAGAATGTCCAGACCGAACGAACACACTTGTCCCCCCAGCCTACCAGCAGATCCTGCGGGCCCCCCAAGGGAGGTTGGAGAGGACGCCGCGATCAACCGATCATCCCCCCGTCGACGGTCAAAACCTGGGCCGTCACGTAGGCCGAAGACGGGGCCGCGAGGAACAGCACCGCCTCGGCCACCTCCCACGGCTCGCCGATCCGCTTGGCGGGGACCCGCTTCTTCACCTCCTCAAGCACCAGTGGGCCGAGCGCCGCGGTCATCTCGCTGGCGATGAAGCCCGGCGCTACGGCGTTGACGGTCACCTTCCGGCCGGCGAGCTCCTTGGCCACCGTCCGCGTCATGCCGATCAGCCCGGCCTTCGACGCGGAGTAGTTGGCCTGCCCCGGATTGCCGATCTGGCCGACGACACTCGCCACATTGATGATCCTCCCGTAGCGCTGCTGCATCATCGGCCGGCTCACGGCCCGCATGAAGAGGAACGGCCCGCGGAGATTCGTGGCAATGACCTCGTCCCACTCCTCGTCGCTCATCCGCGGGAGGAGCGTGTCGCGGGTGACGCCGGCGTTGTTGACGAGGATGTCGACGCGGCCGAACTTGGCGACTGTCGAATCGACCACGGCAGCGACGCTGTCCGCCTTGGAGACGTCGCAGGAAAACTCCTCTGCGGCGCCACCGGCCGCGCGGATGGCGGCCGCCACGGCGGCGATCTTGCTGGCATTACGGGCCACGAGGGCGACGGTCGCCCCGTTGGCGGCGAGCGTCTCGGCGATCGCTCGGCCGATCCCCTGCGAGGCACCGGTGACGATCGCCACCTGCCCCGACAGATCGACCTTCAACCGTGCCGCGACCGCGTCTTTGGCTTCCGTGCTCCTACCCATGGCAATCCTCCTCAGTGAGTGGTGTGGTGTGGGCCCGGCGGGCTGGCAGTCCCCGCCGATCAGTCGATCACTCCGGAGCAGGGGACACTCCGATCGATCCGCTTGGCGAGTCCCCGCAGCACGCGCCCCGGCCCGACCTCCCAGAGGGCACGGACGCCGAATCCGCCGATATCGCCAGCCGCCAGAAGGCATTCCATCGAGCCCTGCCATTCGACGACCCCGACGACCTGGCGGGCCAGGAGGCGGCGGATCTCCTCTGGATCGGTATGCGGCCGCGCATCGACATTGCTCACGACGGGGATCCGCGGCGGGCGGATCGGCGTCCGCCCCAGGGCCGCGGCGAGTTCCGCCACCGCCGGTTGCATGAGCTTGGTGTGGAACGCGCCGGCGACGCCGAGCGTGACACACTTCATCGCCCCGGCGGCGGTCGCGACATCGCGGAGCCGTTCGCAGGCGGCGGTGCTCCCAGAAGCGACGACGTTCCCGGGGCAGAGCACGTTGGCGATCTCGAGGACATCCTCCCCGCGGACCTCGTCGCAGAGCCCTGCGATCCGCTCCCGGTCGAGCCCGAGGACGGCGACCATCGATCCCGGGCGTGCCTCTGCACAGGCCTGCATCGCCCGGCCGCGGACAGCGACGAGGCGGACGGCATCTTCGAAGTCGATTGCGCCGGCAAACACCAGCGCCGTGTACTCCCCGAGCGACAACCCAGCCGTGACAACCGCCGCATCGACCGGGCACCCCCCGGAAGAGTCGGCGTGACGGTCCCGCAGCACCTCCAGCAGCGCCAGGCTCGTGACAAGGATCGCCGGTTGGCTGACCGCGGTGGTATCGAGGGAGGGGGCAGGGCCTGTTCGGCAGACCTCAGCCAGATCGTAGCCAAGGAGGTCGGCGGCGCGCTCAAAGAGCCGGGCGGCCGACGGATGACCGTCGATCCAGTCCCCGAGCATCCCAACGGCCTGCGCACCTTGGCCTGGAAAAAGGACGGCGACCGCCGGTCCACCGCCGCCGGGCTTTACGGCATCGCCACCATCAACGGGGCGGGCCAACGCTCATTCCTCGGTCTTGAGAACCGGGCGGCCCATGTAATGGCCACACGTTCCACAGACGTGGTGGGTCGGCACGGCCTTTCCGCAGTTCGAACAGAAAGTCAGTTGACGGGGCGTCAGAAAGTCGTGCGCCCGCCGGGAGCGGGTCTTTTGGTTTGATTGGCGGCGTTTAGGGACGGCCATGAAATCACCTTGGGGACCGGGTCGAGTCGAGCCCGAAAATGTAGCCGCACCGGGGGTTGTGGGTCAATCGCCCCTTCGCAGCCCCGACGCCCCTCGGGCTGGCGGCCGCCGCCGAGAGCCCGGTCCGCCCGGGGAGCGGCGACTCCGCCGAGATTCTCCCGGCCTCCGGCCCCCCGCTCGACCGCAACTTTTCCCCGGCTTTAGAACAACCGCGTCTGGCTGCCTCCCGCCGGGAACCCCCCCAAGTGCTCCTCCCCACGGGGGGTGAGCTTGCGCCCCCGCGGAGTGCGGACGACGAGCTCGCAGCGGAGGAGGAACGGCTCGACGTCGTCCTCGAGCGTGTCGGTGGCGCTGCTCATCGTGTGGGCGATGGCCTCGATCCCCACCGGCCCGCCGCCGAACACCCGCAGGATCGTCTCCAGGTAGCGGCGGTCGAACCCGTCGAGTCCGAGCCCGTCAATCCCCTGCATACCGAGGGCGGTGCGGGCGATGGCCAGATCGAGCGTCCCCTCGGCCCGGCTCGTGGAATAGTCGCGGATCCAGCGGAGCCGATTGTTTGCCAGGCGCGGCGTTCCCCGGCTGCGCTGCGCGATCTCGTCGGCCGTCGCGTCATCCATCGGCATCGAGAGTTTCGCGGCTGAACGACGGACGATCTCCGCGAGATCCTCCGGGGGATAGAAATCGAGGTGCTCGCGCATCTGGA
>QWOP01000030.1 GCA_003669605.1 Planctomycetota bacterium | reverse complement strand
ATCCGCGCATCGCTCGCTTCCGCACGGCCGCCGCCCTCCGGGCGCATCTGGCAGCGCTCAACTGCCCGATCCCGCTCGACGACCAGCCGCTTTCGGCCGCAGAGGGCTCACCGCTGGCCCAGACCCTCTCGCTCGGCGGCCGCACCATCGGCAACCGCTGGTGCATCCATCCGATGGAGGGCTGGGACGCCACCACCGACGGCCTCCCCACCGAGACGCTCCTGCGGCGCTGGCGGCACTTCGGCGAGAGTGGTGCAAAGCTGATTTGGGGAGGCGAGGCGGTGGCGGTGGTCCCCGAGGGACGGGCTAATCCCAGGCAATTGCTGGGCCCGAGCCTAGGCCGCGCAGGGATGCAGACTCTCCTCGACGCGGTCCGTTCGGCTCACCGCCAAGCCCACGGGGACGATTCTGATCTTCTTGTCGCCCTCCAACTCACGCACTCCGGCCGATTTTCGCAGCCAGCACCGGGCCCCCGGCAGCCGCAGATCGCCTGCCATCATCCACTTCTCGACGCCCGCCACGGCGTCGCCCCCGACGCCGATTGCGTGCTCTCCGACGGAGACGTCGAACGGCTCATCGGCTGCTACGTCGCCGCTGCTCGCAGCGCTGCCGCCGCGGGCTTCGATATGGTCGATCTCAAGGCCTGCCACGGCTATCTGGTGCACGAGTTTCTCGCCGCCCGCCGCCGGCCTGGCCGCTACGGAGGCGACTTCACCGGACGCAGTCGGTTGCTCCTGGAACTGGTGGAGCGGGTCCAAGCGGCCTGCCCGGGGCTGCTGGTCGGCGTCCGACTATCGCTCTTCGACACCATCCCCTGGGTGAAGGAGGGGGATCGGGGCCTGCCGATGTCGTTTTCGAGCGCCAGCGGCTATGACTGCGGCTTCGGCGTCGACCAGCGCGACCCGTCGCGGATCGACCTCACCGAGCCAATCCAACTGCTGCGACTGCTCCACGAGCGGGGCGTGGCGGCATTCAACCTCACCGCCGGCTGCCCCTACGCAGCGCCGCACATCACCCGGCCGGCGGCGTTCCCTCCCAGCGACGGTTACCCACCCCCTGAGGATCCGCTGGTGGGGGTGTGGCGGCAGATGGAGGCCGCCCAGCGGGCGAAGGCTGCCGTTCCGGAGGCGATCATGATCGGATCAGCCTATACGTACCTGCAGGAATGGCTCGTGCCCGCAGCCCAGGCCGTCGTCCGTCGGGGCTGGATCGACGGGGTGGGGCTGGGGCGAATGGTACTCTCCTGTCCAGAACTCCCCGCCGACACGCTCGCCGGGCGGCAGCCGAAGCGGGCACGGATTTGCCGGACGTTCAGCGACTGCACGACGGCCCCAAGACGTGGCCTCCGCAGCGGCTGCTATCCGCTCGATGACCACTACAAGTCGCTGGAGCCAGACGCTTCAGCAATGAAGGACTTCCGGCAGGCGACGGAGTGAGCAGGGCATGGAAGCATTCATCGAAGAGGGACTGCGGTGGTGGCTGCACCTCTGGCCGCACCTCATCACCCTGGGCATCTTCGCGCTCGACATCGTCCTCTCCGCCCACGCAATCCTCACCAAGAAAGACACCCGCTCCACGATCGCCTGGGTGGGGCTGATCTGGTTCTCGCCCGGATTCGGTGCTATCGCCTACACGCTGTTTGGCGTCAACCGCATCCGCTCCCGCGCCACCCGCCTCCGGGCAGGCACCGTGCGGGTGGAGCACGAGGTGAGCGGATGCGTGCCCGACTCAGCACGGCTGGCGGAGGCGATCGGCCCCCCCGATTCCCCCCTTCGTTCGCTCGCCGTGCTCGTCGGGAGAGTCACCGAACGGCCTCTCACCGATGGCAACGTCATCGAGCCACTCAACGGCGGTGACGAGGCCTACCCGGCAATGCTCGAGGCGATCCATGGTGCCAAGCGGAGCATCGGCCTCTCGTCATACATCTTCGACAACGATCCCGCCGGGCGCCTGTTTGTCGATGCCCTGGCCGCCGCCACCCGCCGTGGCGTCGCCGTCCGGGTGCTCATCGACGGCATCGGCTCGACCTACTCCTCGCCGCCGATCACCGGTCTCCTCGAGGCGCAGGGAGTGCCGACGGCGACGTTTCTCCCGGCAACCGTCCCTTTTTTCTTTCCGTACGCCAATCTGCGGAACCATCGCAAGATCATGGTCGTTGATGGGCGCATCGGCTTCACCGGCGGGCTCAACATCCGCGAAGACTGCTGGCTCTCGCATGCTCCGCGGCATCCGGTCCGCGACATGCACTTCCGACTCCATGGGCCGGTCGTCGCCCATCTGCTCGAAGTCTTCGCTGAGGATTGGGCGTTTGCCTGCGGCGATGCGATCGATGGCGACGGCACTGATTCCGATCCCTGGCGACCTGACTTTGTCGCCAGTGGCACCAGCCCCGCGCGCGGCATTCGCTTTGGCCCCGACGACCCCCACGTCGGCGGCATCCGGCTGGTGATCGTGGCGGCGCTGGCCGCGGCGCAGAAATCGGTGCGGATCATGACCCCCTACTTCCTGCCCGACGATGCGCTCTGCCAGGCACTCGATGTGGCAGCGATGCGCGGAGTGCAGGTGGACATCGTCCTTCCCGCCACCAACAACCTGGCGCTGGTGCAGTGGGCGTCGACCGCCATGCTCTGGCAGGTGCTGGAGAGGGGATGCAACGTGTGGATGTCGCCGCCCCCGTTCGACCACACCAAACTATTCGTCGTCGACGGCGCCTGGGCGATGTTTGGCAGCGGCAACTGGGATGAGCGAAGCCTGCGATTGAATTTCGAATTCAACGTGGAAACATTCGACCGCGATCTCTGCCAGCAACTCGACCGCCGCGTCGCCGACACGATTCTCCGCTCCCAGCCATGGACGCTCGCCGACGTCGACAGCCGCAGCATGCCGGTCCGGCTCCGTGACGGCGTGGCGAGACTGTTCTCCCCATACCTCTGATCCCACCGCGACCAGGACGATTCCCCGATGGCTACCTCTCCCTGTTTCCGTGGCGCTGTCAGGGGGGCAACGGCCCTCGTCGTGGGTCTGGTCGCCATTCTCGGGCGTGGAGGCCCTCCGGCACGGGCTGCCGAGAGGGGGGTGCTCGAGATCACGGCCGACACCGTCCTCGATCCCGACACGGTCTACGGCGCCCTCATCGTCCGCACCTCCGGCGTGACCATCGACGGCCGCGGGGCGCTGCTGCTGGGGGCGGAAGCAGGCGATCCCAAGTCCTTTACCGGCTCAGGCGTCCGCGCTGCGGGCGTGTCGGGAGTGACGCTGAAAAACATCCGCGCCCGGGGTTGGGAACGGGGCCTGCACGTCAGCGATGCCAACGGCTGGACGATCGAGGGCTGCGATTTCTCCGACAACTTCCACGACCCGCGGTTCGGCTGGGGCGACAACGGCCGCCGCGGCGGGATGCTTCTGGAGCGCGTTGACAAGAGCCGAATCGCCGAAAACCGTGCCCACCGGGTCTGGGATGGATGCTTGCTTGTCGATTCGGACGACAACGTCCTTGTTGGCAACGACTTCTCCCACACTTCCAACACCTGCCTGAGCCTCTGGACTTCCTGCCGCAATCGGATTGTGGCCAACCGTCTCACCTACGGAATCCGCATCGATCCCGGCGAGGTCCACGCCCGCGACTCCACCTGTGTGTTGCTGGAGAGCGGATCGGACGACAACCGTCTCCTCGGCAACGACTGCACCCATGGCGGAGATGGGATCTTTATCCGCGTCTTGAACGGCTGGGTGAGCACCGGAAACGTCTTCGAGGGCAACGACTGTTCCCATGCCAACAACAACTGCGTCGAGGCCTGGTCGCCACGGAATCTTTGGATCCGCAATAAGGCCAATGGCGGCAGTTACGGATTCTGGCTAGGGGCCTCTGATCAGAATGTGCTGATCGACAACGAGGCCTGCGACAACGGCCGCCTCGATGGCCCCCACAACTCCCCCCATCTGCCTGACAGCAGCCATGCCGGAATCGTGTTTATGTTTGGTCCCTCGAGCCACACTCTCCTGCGCGGCAACGTCTGCCGAGGGAATCACGGCGCCGGAATCGCCGCCATCGGCGACCTGAGCAGCGAAGGCCGGGACTGGAAAGCATTTCACTGGGTGGTCGACGACAACCTGCTCGAAGACAACCGCTGGGGGATCTACCTGCACCACGCCGACATGCTCGATCTGGCTGGCAATCGCTTCGCCGGCAACGCACTGGCCGATGTCTTCGATGCCGGGAACGTCAGCGGCCTGATAACGCACCGGGCGGGGCAGGGGGGGGGTGAATCCCGTGTGGGGTTAAGCGGGCAGCCTCCGCGGGCGGTGCTCGCCGGGCCGGAACGGGTCCGCGTCGGAGACACCGCCATCTTCGATGCGGCGGAAAGTTTTTCTCCCTCCGGAGAGCCACTGCAATTCCGCTGGCAGCTCGACGGCCACAGCGCTGGCAGCGCGGTTCGCCTGGAACGGGTGTTGGCCCAGCCTGGATTCCACCGCTTGGCGCTCACCGTCAGCGACACCGCGCACAGCGATCTTGCCTGGCGCGATCTGTATGTCGTCGACAGTTCCGCGGAGCTTGGCACAGAAGGAGTCGCCGCCGGGTGGCGGTCGGAAGATCCCTCATCGAAGGTGGTCTTCACCATTGACGACACACAGCGACTCGTCGGGGCTTCGGCGCTACGAGCCGTCGCCGATCCCTATAGCGGTGGCAGGATGACCCTCGTCTACGACCTGCCCGGTCCGGCCACGCCGATCGATGGCCGAGAATCGGTGGTGGTCTGGATCCGGGCCCGCAATCCGCATGTCCCCTCCTGGCAAGGCGTTAATCCAATCATCACCCTCCGCGACGCTGCCGGCAGGGAATGCGCACTTTCGCCGGCCCGCGACCTGCTCGGCAGCCCCTCGGCTCCAGAGGCCCGCGAAGGCTGGCTGCGGATCGAGGCACCGCTGGCCGGTGGCGACGGCTGGACGAGGTCGGGCGAAAGCATCGATTCTGTGACTGGGATCGGCTTCGGATTCGACTCGTGGGGTGCGCCGCCGCTCGACATCCGCCTCGACGGCCTGCATCTGCAGCAGGGCCCATGAATGCCCCGTCCCGCTGCCTCCCCCCGGGAAACAGGCAGGTGAATTGTCACCACCGCGGGCGTCCCCTACAGTGCAACCAAACGGCTTGAGGATGGCCATGGCCACTGCCCCAGAGAGAGACCAATCCGTTGTCGACTCCATCAGAGACCCAAGCCCCAGACACCCCGCTCGATCGGATCGATCAACTGCGCGCTATCGGACGCGAGTTCCACAGTCGTGGCTGGTCGTTAGGGACAAGCAGCAACTACAGCGTCGTGGCGGGCCGCAGTCCCCTGGAACTGCTGATCACGGTCAGCGGCAAAGACAAGTCAGCCCTTGGCCGCGATGATTTCGTCCGGGTCAGCGCCGACGGTTCACCCTGCGATGGATCAGGGCGGAAGTCATCAGCCGAAACCCTTCTCCACTGCCTCATCGCCGAACTCATTCCCTCCGCCGGCGCCATCCTCCACACCCATTCTGTCTGGTCGACGCTCCTCTCCAGCACCGACCTGCACCGCCAAGCGGTGCGGATCGAGGGCTTCGAGATGCTCAAAGGGCTCGACGGAATCTCCACTCACCAGACGGCCGAAGAGGTGCCGGTATTCGCCAACGCGCAGGACATGCCCGAACTCGCCGCCCGAGTTCGGCAGCGCTTCACCGCCGCCGACTGGAGCAATCCGCGCCCCCCCTTCCACGGCTTCCTCCTCTCCGGGCATGGCCTCTATACCTGGGGCCGCGATCTCGCCGAGGCCCGCCGTCACATCGAGATCCACGAATTCCTCTTCGAGGTCGTCGCCCGTGGCCGGTCGTGGCCCGCGGCGCCCGCCACGGCACCGAGCCACGACGAAAAAGAACAGTCCTCGCCGGCTCCAAGCCACCGCTGAGATCTGCCCACAACCCACGTTCAAGTTCATCTGCCGGCCGCCCGTGCCGGCGTCACCCCAACCCTCCCCAGGAGACCGCAGCATGGCGATCGTCACCGTGCCCGCCGCCGACCGGCGGATCAGCGATTTTGCCGAAATCGTGCAGTTCCTTGCCGATCACGGCATCCACCACGAGGTCTGGCCGCTGGAAGACCGTGTTGATCCGGCGGCACCCGCCGACGCGATCCTCTCGGCATACGCTCCAGAGATCGACGAGTTGAAGCGCCGCGGCGGCTTCGTCACGGCGGATGTGATCGATGTCCGTCCCGACACGCCCAACGTCGCTGTGATGCTCGCCAAGTTTGCCAAAGAACACACCCACACCGAGGACGAGGTACGGTTTATCCTCCAAGGACGGGGCGTGTTCCATATCCACGCCCCCAGACCCGACGGCACCGACACGGTGTTTGCAATCGAGGTCGGTGCTGGCGACCTGATCAGCGTGCCCCGCGACACAAAGCACTGGTTCGACCTCTGCGATGACCGGCGGATCAGGGCCATCCGCCTCTTCCAGGACATGAGCGGCTGGACCCCTTATTACGTCGCTGACGGCGTGCATGACGGCTACGAGCCACTGTGCCTCGGTCCGGCCTGGGTCGATGGCGCCCCAAAGGCGGCACCGTGATTGTTTTCGACGGCCGGGGAATCGTGCTCGACGTCGAGGGGACCACCTCCTCGATCGCCTTCGTCTACGACGTGCTCTTCCCGTTTGCCCGCCAGCGTCTGGCCGAGTTCCTCGTCGGCCACTGGGCCGACCCGGCAGTGGCCGACCTCGCCGCGAGCATCATCCACGAAGCAGGCGCTCCGGCGGAGAATTCCGCGCCACCGCAAGGCCCCTTCTCACCGAGCCAAGGGGCGAGTGCCGCTTTGGAACTGATGAATAGGGATGCCAAGTTCGGCCCCTTAAAGGATCTGCAGGGGAGGATCTGGCGGAGCGGATTTGAGTCGGGGGAACTCGTTGCCCATGTCTTCGAAGACGTCCCGGCGGCGCTGGACGCATGGAGCGGTTCCGGGCTCGACGTCCGGATCTACTCGTCGGGGTCGATCGAGGCCCAGAAACTGTTCTTCGCCCACACCTTCCGCGGCGACCTGACTCCGTTCCTTCGCGGCCATTACGACACCACCACCGGCCCAAAGCGGGAGGCCGCCAGTTACCGACAAATCGCCGCCGATATGGACCTCCAACCGCGGCAGGTGTTGTTTGTGAGTGACATCGGCGAGGAACTCGACGCTGCCCGACAGGCCGGAATGATGACGGCCTTGGCCGATCGGCCAGGCAACCGACCGGCCAGCAGCGTCTTCGATCACGATCCGGTGGCGTCCTTCGCCGAGATCGTCACCTGACACCACGTCGGCATCCGTTCCGTGGAATCCCCATGCCTCTCCTCCCCACATCCGCTCACCATCCGCTCTCGTGTGCTGCTGGCGTCTCGCTGCACGCCAATCTCGATACAGCACTCCGCGAGGCTGGCGATCAGGCCCGGGCACAACTCGGGGCTGGTTCTGCGGCCGATCTGGCGGTGGTCTTCGTGTCGGCCGACTATGGCCCGGCCGCCCGCCCTGCGCTCGACGGGCTCTCCGATCTCCTCGGCGTGCGGGCCGTGGTGGCCACGACCGCCGAAGGCGTTCTCGCCGGCAGCACGGAATACGAGTCTGGTCCGGCGGTAGCGGTGTGGTTGGCCCGCCTCCCAGGCGCCGTCGTAGAGCCGTTCGCTCTCGAATACTCCCCGCACGCCGACGGCGGCACATTCATCGGCTGGCCCCGAGCGCTGTCTGGCGGCTGGCCCGAGGGGGCTGGAGTGCTGCTGCTGGCCGATCCATTTTCCTTCCCTGTCGATGCCTTCCTCGCGCGGATGGCGGAAGACCACCCCGGCGTCCCGATCATCGGCGGCATGGCCAGCGGTGGCCCACTCCCGGGGAGCAACTCGCTGGTGGCAAATTCCCACCTCTCCGATTGTGGCGCTGTCGGGGTGGTAATCGGAGGCGGCGTGAGGATCCGGCCGGTGGTCTCCCAGGGGTGCCGGCCAATCGGCACCCCGATGGTGATCACGCGTTCGGAGGAGAACGTGATCGTCGAGCTCGGCGGCCGACCGGCTCTCGAGAGGCTCCGCGAGGTGTATGGCCAGCTCAGCGATGCCGACCGGCAGTTGGTGCGGTCATCGCTCCACTTAGGACGGGTGGCCAGTGAGTACCAGGACCGTTTCCAGCGGGGTGACTTTCTTGTCCGGAACGTCGTCGGCGCCGACCCTGACTCCGGAGTGATCGCCGTGGGCGACCTGGTGCGGACCGGCCAGACAGTGCAATTCCACGTCCGCGATGCGGCCAGTGCCCACGAGGATCTGCAATTTCTTCTCTCCCGTGGGAGCGATGGAGCCGGCCCCGCAGGAGCCCTGGTCTTCACCTGCAACGGCCGCGGTACCAGGCTCTTTCCTGAGCCGCATCACGATGCCCGCTGTGTCCAGGACTGCCTGGGGCCGATCGCTACGGCTGGATTTTTTGCCCAAGGAGAGATCGGCCCGATCGGAAAGCACAACTGCCTCCACGGGTTCACGGCGAGTATTGCCATCTTTGAGTCAGCCACAGACGCACCGCCCGCCTGAGCCGGCGGGAATTTTCCCCTGGCCGGCGGCCGTCATTGCTGGGGTGGCCACGACTGGACTTGACCGGCCTCATCGGCCCCCCCTACGGTCCTGCGGCTCCCGGCCCGTCCGCCGCTTCCCGTCACGGAGACCGTGCCTGATGTGCCGCGTGATCCCCGCGCTGGTCCTGACGATATTTGCCGCGGGCTGCGCCCACAACCGGGATCAGTACGCCTACGCTCCCACCCAAGCCCCGCCGGTCTACTCGCAACCGGCCGGCTACTCCCAGCCAGTCAATCAAGCGCCGATGGCCATGCCAGCCCCCGTCGAAGCAGGCTCCCCACTGCCACCGGGTGGAATCGTCAACGGCGTCCACCCGGACGCGAGCCTGGTGGGGATGCCGCTTGAGGGCCCATGCCCACCGGGGATGACCGTCGGCATGACTGACGGCGGCATGATCACCGAGGGGGAAATGATTTCTTACCAGGGCATGGTTCCGATGGCTGGCGACAGCCAGTCGCCCCCCTGTCCGCAACTTCCCGGCCAGTGATGCCTTGGCCTCAGGCTGCCCGTGGAAAAAGTTGTCGAAAACCATTTTCCGCTGCGGACCTCTCCGGTTCCTTCGAGTGCTTCGCACTCGCGACCGGCTCGGAGAGCGAGTTTTGGCAGTCTCTCCACTGCCTGCTACGGGGCGGATGAGCCCAGCACGCCGGCGATTGGCCGGGCGGCCCCCAGCACGCCGGTGAGTCGTTCCTCACGGCCGTCGTGCGGAAACACCAGCCGCTCGTGATCGAGTCCCATCGCCGCCAGGATCGTGGCATGAAGATCGCGGACATGCTGTCGGTCCTCCACGGCACGCAGACCGATCTCGTCGGTGGCACCGATCGACTGTCCGCCACGAACCCCACCGCCGGCCAGCCACACCGTAAACCCATAGGGATTGTGGTTGCGACCGCCGTTTCCCTGCTCCATCGGTGTCCGGCCAAACTCCCCTCCCCACAGGACGAGCGTCTCGTCGAGCAATCCGCGCTCGGCGAGATCCGCCAACAGCGCCGCAGTCGGCCCATCGGTCTGCCGGCTGTTCCGCTCGTGATAGGCATGGCTTGAGTCGTGACCGTCCCAGCCGTACTTGTCGACCGCGTTGTAGATCTGCACGACGCGCACTCCCCGCTCCACCATCCGCCGCGCAAGCAAACACATCCTGCCGTACGACGCAGTGGCTGGATTCCCATCCTCGACCCCATACGCCGCGAGCGTCGCGGAGGTCTCACCGGAAAGATCACCGGCATCGGCAGCCTCCGCCTGCATCCGGTAGGCCAGTTCGTAGGTGGCAATCCGCCCCTCTAAATCAGCTTCCCCAGGTCTGCTGGCAAAGTGGCTACGGTTGAACGCCTGCGCCAGGTCGAGCGTCGAGCGCTGCACGCCGGCTGGTCCGGCGGGAGGCTGGAGATTGGCAAGCGCCGGCCCCTCGTGACGGAACCGGGTCCCCTGGAAAGCCGCTGGCAGAAAGGCATTCGACCAATTCGCGCTCCCCCCCAGCCCGCCCACCTCAAAGAGCATGACGTAGCCGGGAAGATTGTCGTTTTCGCTCCCCAGACCGTAGGTCAACCACGATCCCAGGCTCGGCTTGCCGCCAAGAATCGACCCCGTGTTCATCTGGTAGGTCGCCGGTGCGTGGTTCGATGAATCGCAGTGCATCGAATGGACAAGGCAGAGCTTGTCGGCATGCGCGGCCGTCTGCTCCATCCTGTCCGATACCCACAGCCCGCACTGGCCGTGCTGCTTCCATCCCCAGGGGGGGCAGAGGATCGCGTCCTTGCAGTGGTTGATCACCCCGCCTACCGCATCGGGAACATCGCGGATCGACTGCGGTACCGCCTGGCCCGCGAGTTGCTGAAGCAGCGGTTTCCGGTCGAAGAGATCGACCTGGCTCGGTCCGCCGTACTGGAAGAGGACGATCAGGTTCTTGGCCGTAGCGGCCCGATGAGGCGCGCGGGGTGCCAGCGGCCGGACTGGATCGATCCCCGCGGGAACCTGCCGCGACTCCAACAGCGCCGCCGCGATGCCGCCGATTCCCAGCGCTGTGTGCTTGAGAATCGATCGTCTCGAAAAGTCTCGGGGGAGGAGCAACGGTTGCATGGCGACCAGAGCGCGGTGGAAGGAATGAGGAGCGTCAGTCGATGAACACAAATTCATTGACGTTGAGTATCGCCCGGCACAGATCCGCAAGGGCCCTTTGTTCTGGGGGAATACTGGACTCCGCCCCCGCGGTGAGAGACTCTCCGCAATCACTCGGCCAGAGCATATGGAGGTGGGTGTGGCGATGGAGCAGATCGGCCGACGCTGCCACTTCCTCCGCCGTCGGATCGCGCTGCAACGCCAGCCTGACTACGGCAACTGGCCAGGCGGAGGGATCGTTGCCGGCAACGGCCCTCACCCGATCCGCCAACGCCGCCGCAGCGCGGATGACAAGATCGTCGTTGAGGAGATTGAGCGATTGCGGTGCGACGGTGGTCACGTCGCGGCGGCCACAGGAACTGACTCCGTCGGGAAGGTCAAATGGCTGGAGGAAGGGAATTGGCAGCGATCGCTTCTTCACCAAATAGATGCTGCGGACGAATGTCTCCTCCACCGGCTGGGTGTACCAGCCCTGTGGTCTGCCGTCCGCCCCCTCCTTGATGAACTCAATGATCGCCGGATTGGCGTGGAGAATGTCGTCGGCCACCGGTGGCCAGCGCGGCGGTCCACCGTGCTCATCGCGGAGCAGCCCCGAGACCGCCAGAAGGGCGTCGCGGATCGCCTCTGCTTCGAGCCGTCTGGGATTCTGCTTTCCCAGGAGCCTGTTCTCCGGATCGACACGAAGGGCCTCCGGATCGGCATCGGCAACCGACGCTCGCTGGTAGGTCTCGGAGAGCAGAATCCAGCGGTGCAGGTCTTTGAGTGACCAGCCCCGATCGCGGAATTCCACTGCCAAAGCGTCGAGGAGTGCGGGATGCGTCGGCGGCGCTCCCCGGAAGCCGAAATCGTTCGGCGTAGCCACGATGCCCCGTCCGAACAGCCGCTGCCAGATACGGTTGACCATCACCCGGCTGGTGAGCGGGTTGCCCTCGGAGGTCAACCATCTGGCCAGTGCCAGCCGGCGACCGCTGGTGGTGCCGTGGGATGGAGTCTCGATCGCCAGGGGCCCAGGATCGAAAGCCGAAAAGACTCCCGGCTGTACCTCCTCGCGGGGTTCGCGGTGGCTCCCCTGGGCGAGGATATGCGTGGGGGGCAAAGCTCCGGCGGGCTCACTGACAATCTGAGCCATCGTCGGTTGGCGGATTTTTTCCTTGAGACTGCTGAGGGCCGTATCGAAGGCAGCGATCTCAGCATCAAGCTCTCCGCGCACCAGTGCCGAATGTGCAGCGGAGGGCTCTGCTGCCGACTGATCCACAACTCCCTCGGCGGTTGGCTCGGCGGCAGGAGGGAGTTGGTCGCGGCGCATCACCACGGAGTCACGGGACTGGGTGATGCGGGCGATTTCCTCTTCCAGAGGCTGGTTGTGAGCGGCGATCTGTGCGACCACAGGCTGCGTGTCGATGGCGGCGTCGCGGGCCTCGGTCCCCTGAAAACAGGCCTGCATCCGGAAGAAATCGGCCTGGAGGAGGGGATCCGATTTGTGGTCGTGGCAATTGCAGCACGACATCGGGAGCCCGAGGACCGCCGAGCCGGTGGTGGCCACGATCTCGGCGAGCAGTTCGGCCCGATGGCGCTCCGCTTCTTGGAAGATCGGGGCGGTGCTGTCGAAAGGGCCGAGGCGGAGGTAGCCGGTGGCGACCAGTGCGTCGGCCTGCCCCTGATCAACGGGAGGGTCGGCAGCCAGTTCGTCGCCGGCAAGTTGTTCGGCGAGGAAGCGATCGTAGGGGAGATCGGCATTGAAAGCCGCGATGCACCAGTCGCGGTAGCGCCAAATCTGCGGTCGCAGTTCGTCCCGCTCGAAACCGTTGGTGTCGGCATACCGCACCGCATCGAGCCACATCACCGCCAAGTGCTCGCCGTAGGCCGGGCTCGCGAGCAACTGATCGACGAGCCGTTCGACAGCGTCGGGCGCGTTGTCAGCCACGAATGCTTCCACCGCCTCTGGGCTTGGCGGCAGCCCCGTGACATCGAATGCCATTCTGCGGATGAGCGTGCGGCGGTCGGCGGGGGGAGCCCCGCGGAGGGTGTGGCTGACGAGACCGGCGCTGATCAAGGCGTCGATGACATTCGAGGGATTTTGGTGGGAGACTGTCTCCCCATCGTCCCTGCTGCCCTCCGGCACAGCGGGGCGGAGAAGTGGCTGGAAAGACCAGAGGTCGAGGCGTTCTCCCCGCCAGCGCCGGGCGACCGGATTGCGGGGATCGTCCCAGGCCGCCCCCACGGGGCTCCCGTCAGCCTCCGCTGGCGCTGCGTCGGTCGGCCAATCGGCCCCCGAGCCCACCCATTCTTCGAGAAGCGAAATCTCGTCGGCCGCAAGCGTGTCGTCCGGCGGCATCGGTGCCACGGCCGGATCCTGACGGCGGACGGCGCGGATCAGCAGACTGGCGTCGGCATTCCCAGGGACAAGTGCCGGACCAGAAGCGCCCCCCCGCGCGAAGGCGATTGGGTCGTGGAGTGCGAGCCCTCCCTGGGGATCCTCTCCGGCATGACACTCCAGACAGCGGACTGCCAGCAGCGCTTCGATCCGGCCGGTAAGCGTGAGGTCGGCCGCTCTCGACGACGAACACGGAACAATCCCGCAGAGCGCAGCACCAACCATGCCCGCCAACAGGCGGCAGATGCGTGCCCGGCGCTTCACCCCGCTCTCCATGCCACCACCATCACTCGGCTCGGCGACTGAAAAACTCCCGCGCTCCAGCATAGTCGGCTTCCGCCGTCTCCCGCTCCTCACCCGTGTAGGTAACCGCCTTCTCCCGCCAGCACTGCTCGACACACGCCAGGCACCAGCGGGCGCTGTCCCGGTCGGGGCGGATCGGGGCGCCCGCCACTGGAATAAAGACGGGATTGGTGTGGGCCCCAGGAAACACCCGGATCGCGGCCCAGGAACTGACCTCCACCCGATGGGTAAATTCTACCGATCGCTCCCGGCCATCGGCGGGAAGTTCGATCCGCTCCACCGGAAAACCATTGACCACCAGTTCCACCGGCAGCGTGGCGGTCGCTGCGCCTGCCAATCCGTCCGCGGGGCGCCCCGCAACGATCGCCCGGAACGTCACGTCTGCCGGGCCCCGTAGTGCAAGCGTGCTCTCCCGAGTGCCGATTTCGAGGGGGGAGACGCCCCCCGTCAAAGCGCTGAACTCCATCAGATGGGTCCGGCCGTCGCTGACATAGCTCCGCCCCGCCGCGATCGCATCACACCAGGCATCGAAGTCGAGCGGGCCATCGAGCCGGGCGTAGACGCGGCCAATGCCGACCCGCTCCCCAGTCATGCAGGGGAAATCGGTCTCGCCGCTGGCCCGCACCGTCAGACCACAATTGAGGACGTGGTACCAGATGTTCCATTCCGCGCGGCGGTCGGTGTTCATCATCGAAAGAAAATCGACAGCCGGTACAGGGCGGCCCTCCCGGCCGGGGACGACATGCGCCACATCCATAATAAATTCATTGGCACCGATGCCGTCGAAGGCGGGGATGTCGAAGGTGGGGAGCCCGCCGGGTCCGTCGCGCCCCTCTGTTCCAGGCACCCGGCCGACGACGCGAAGCAGGCCACTTGCCGAATGGGCTGGGCCGCACACAGCGCCTTGGCGCTTCGCCCAGCGCAGCGTGTTGAGCCCCAGCGTCGGCCAGTGCTGTTTGGAATCCCCGCCGGGAGGGATCTGCTCAGTGAGTCGCAGGAGATTCAAGTGACCGGAAGCATGCGAACCAAATCCCGAGACCTCGATGTCGTAGCGGAGCAGAAAAGGAGGACGGCTGACGTCGTCAGGCTTTCCCGAAAAGAAGCGCTTCTGGAAATCGAAGCAGGGCCCCCAGGTGAGACAGCAGCCCACCTTGAGATCTTCTCCCATGCAGTGGCGCAGCATGTCAGCGGGCATCACCCCTTCAGTGGGGCTCTCGTAGTGGGCACACCCGGCGGCGTGGATGTGATGATCCCCCGACCAGTAGCCATGCCGCACCGGATCGACCCAGCGGCGGACGGTGTAGTGGACCTCGGCTGGCCCCTCACCGACGACGAGCGACTGGATCTCAGGCACACTCTCCGGTCCGCGTGAGCAGCGCACCGTGTAGGTTCCCGCTGGCAGCCGCATCGTCTCGCCATCCTCGCGATAGATCTGGCGCTGAAAAAAGAAATCGGGCGCCAGACGCTTCGACTGCGGAGGGAAAACACGCCCCTGTTCATCAACGACCTCAAAGCAGCCGACTGCGGGGAGCCCAGGCTCGTCCTCAACCCGGAACGTCACCTCGTTCGAGGGGGCGATACGGCAGGCCATCTCGGCCCCCGCCCACTCGCTCCCCCGATCGGCAGAAGCCACCTCAATCCAGTCGATCCGCATCCGGCAGGGCTTGCCGTTGGGATCGATCCGGACACCGACGACATGCCCGTCGGCAGGGATCGGGATCTCATAGAGCATCTCCCGCCCCGGCTCGACATTGAAGGTGACGGCATGTCCGCCATCCGGGCGCGGCCGTTCCTCTGTCCACCAAAACACCTGCCCAATGCCCGCCTCCTCCGCCTTCGCCCAGAAGCGGAGGACGAGCCCAGCCGGCTTCGACGGCGCAGAGAAAGTCGCCCCGAGGAAGGGATCGTTGCCGGTCCCCTCGACGAAGAGCGAGCCGTCGCGGGCTTGAAGCGACACCTGATTCGTGATCGAGTCCCATCCGGCACAGCCATCGGTGAACCGCCAGGCGGCAACAATCGACGTCGTGCCGGGCGACGCGACGACACCATCGGTGGGGGGCGTGGAAAACTCGAGTGTGGCGGTGCGATCCCCCGCACTCGAAGCCCACAGTTCGACGATCCGGTATTCGAGCGACAACCCCGATAGCGTCGGCGTGAACGGCTGTCCCTCGAATGCCGAGAGGGCGAGAAAGCGATCGGCGACGTCGGCCGCGGGAGCGTGGGGAAGGGGACGGGCCTGCGGACTGCCAACCCGCAACCGGGCGCGGATCGCGGGGGTATTCAGCACCTTCACCAGCAGCGTCCGCCAGCCCTGCTCAACAAGGGCGAGTGGCTCACCAGCGTCGCGGACCACCACCGTCGGCGGCCCATCCTTCGCGACACCGATCGCTACTGCACAGAGCGGATCGAGGATCGTCTCAATCCCCCGCGTCACCGCCGCATCGTCCACGCTCGACTGAAGCTCGCCGAGTCGCTCCCTGGCCTCGGGCGAAAGCGGGCTCCCGAGCCGCTCGAGGGCGTCGACGAGCCGGTTGACCTGCGCCAGGAGGGGCTGGCGATCGACCGCGGCGACAGTCGGCCAGGATTGGTCAGCCAGGCAGGGAAGGGCAGCGAAGAGGACCACCGCCCCCCAGGCAACACCACGACAACGCCGAGTCATGCCATGCACCATCACAATTGATTCCCTTCATACGCGGTTGAACGGCGGGCCGGTACGCCCTTCATCAACAGATCGGCAGCCGAACGAAATCCGAGGTCCTGCGTTCCCTGGCCCACGTCCGCCTCGATGTGAACCTCCCTCAGCCCCATGGCCGTGCAGCGGACCTCGACGATCTTCCACTCCAGCTCCTGGCCGGAGAGAAACGACGACGAAGCGATGCTATCGACGATCCGCACGGCGCAGAATGGGGCGGCCCGCGGCGGCGTCGTCGAGCGATCGGTGGCGATCAGCCGCAGCGGGGCGCGGATCCGGGCATGGTTGCGGACCTCGAGGAGAAACCGATACGTACGCTCGACGACGAGATCGGGAAGCGGGCTTGCGGCGATGAGTTTTACCCGCGACTCCGGATTGACATCGACGTTCAACACCACCAGGGGCTGTACCACCGCAGAAAGCCCCGCAGCGGAATCGGCGGCAGCGAGGCCGGCACGCAGCGCGGCTCCCTCGGGACGGGGAGTGAGATGATCGACGGCGAGAAGAAGATCGTCACGGGTCTCGTCAAGCGTACCGGCAGGCGGAGTGCTCCGTCTGATGATCAGGCGTTCGTAGCGACGAGCGGCCTCGTTGACATACCCGATCGCCTCGTGGCGTTGCTCTGCCGTAGCAAACCTCCCGCGGCGTTCGATGTCACGAGCGTGTGCCCGCATCCGCATGATCCAGTCGTCAACGGCCGCCCGCCGAAACGTCACTCGGCCGTCAACGACGACATGAACGGCGCTGGTGTGGGCGATGCCCGTCCGCTCAATCGCATTCCACCCTCCGCCGCGGCTGGCTCGGGCGACGATCCAGCGGCTTTCCCCTACCGGCAGTTCAACGGTCAACTCCGCCGTGGTCTCCTCAGTGGTCTCCTCCTTGATTATCACCCCATTCGACACCACCTGCACGGTGCCGAGGGGATGGCGTGACACAGCCCGTGCCCGGACCGTCACCCGGTCGCCAGGATCTCTGGAGACCGTGTCGCCAGGCGTGTGCCCATCAACGTCGAGGAACAAAAGCGGGCCCGATGTCGTGAACGTTCTCCCGCGCCGGATGCCGTCGATCCACTTTTCATAGTCGAAAGCGCCGTCGAGTTGCACATAGGCCCGCGCGGCCCCCGTCACCCGAGCGGGATGGTCGCTGCCGTTAGTGAGCGGCACTTGAAAGCCGCAATCGAGAAACCGCTCGTAGTCGTCAGCCGCGAGTTGGTCAAAGGAATCTGTCAGTCCATGGATGACATTCACCGGAGGCTCGTGATTGCCGCCAGTGCCGTGGGCCTCGATTGAAATCCCCCCCTGCCCGCGTGCCTCCTCGATCGCCGGGCGATTATGGGGCCAGTCGATCGAGTCATCGCCTGCAATCCCCGGGCCGGTGCCGATCGGCATCACGAGCCAACGAAGATTGAGAAAGCAAAGATGGCCATACAGATTCTCGTTGCGGTACTCCTCCGCCATCTCGAGGTGGTAGCCGTCCCGGCACAGAGCAATCACGGGTCCCACCGGAGCCTGCGACGGCTTCACAAAGGCATCGCGCGCTGTCCGATGGAAGAGGGTGAGGTTGTTGACGACCCGCAGATCCTCCGCCCGCTGGACAAGTCCAAGGGCCTCGAGGGGCAAATCGACGTTCCAAGCATTGGTCACCCAGTGGACATGCGTGTCGCCACTGATCCAGCCCTCGGCGGCGGCGTCGAAGATCCGCGGCACGGTGAGGGTGAGATCGCGGCTCTCCCCCGGCGCCAGCGAAAGGGTCTCGCCGGCGACCGCGTGTTCGTAGCCCCGCTCCGCCTCGACTCGGCACTCCCCCGGCGGAAGTACGATCTCGGCGCTGCCATCGCAGTAGAAGAAGGGGAGACGCCGCAGACGCGGCAGCGGCAACTCGAGGATCGGCTTGGCGGTGAATGTCGGATCGCCGGCAAAGGGACCGGCATGGCGGCTGGCACCGTCGCCGCCGGCGGCAAGGATACGGGCAGCAACCGGCTGGTGCGTGTCGCCATCGACAACCCGCAGACGCACCCGTGCCGGCTCGACGACGCGGAGGCCAAGTGGCATCACCGTGACATCCCCGGCCCCCTCCTGCCCAATTTCGAGCCGCGGTATCACCCCCGCTTCCGCGTCGCCAGCCAGCTCGACGAGAAATGGCTGCGTGCGGCCGGGGAGCACGGTCCATGGCTCCGTCTGGAGCATCGTCCCTGAAATGCCGACGGTCAGCCGGGCCGGTGCGTCGGTGGCATTGGCCAGTTCTACGATCAGGTGCCGATCGAGCCCGCGGGCGACGACGATCGCCGGCGCTGGCCCAACGACGCTCACGGTTTCGCCATCCCACGCGACGAGGATCGTTCCATGCCGCTCCCGCAGGCTCTCCATGATCTCGCGGCGACGGCGTTCCAGATCAGCCAGAGGCGTGGCCGCCGGGCTCTTTGTCGCAAAGCGATGCTCATCAATCGCCTGCGCGACGGCTTCATCCGCCAGCGGGCTCCCCACCCGCCCGACAAGCGTGGTGAGAAATTCAAGCGCAAACCAGGCGGCCTGCCGGTCTGCCTCCGTCGGCTCCTGCTCTTGGCGGACCAGGTGCGCCAGCCGCTCGCGGTGGAATTCCGGCGGATGGGCTGTCAGTTGCGTGCCCGCACTGACAACGAGACCCGCACTGACAACGAGCACACGCCAGAAACCGAAAGAAGTCTGCACGGCGTCCTCAGAGTCTGCATCGGGACGGGCAGTCTCGCCAGGAAAGATCAGACAAGAAGGCTTCGCCCCATTTTCTCGATCCACCTCCGTCAGGCTACCCCAAGGGCACGTGACCGAGCCACCCCCTCGGCTAGACTGAGCAACGACGGGGTTCCCTTCGCTTCCCGCAGGAACATGACAATGATGCATCACGCGCCGATCGAACGGCTCGTCGATCTCCTCGACCCGGCCGCCGATATTCTCTTGAACATGACCCGCGACGAGGCGCTCGCCCGCGTCGGCTCCGGCGATCCGGTGCAGGTGAGGGGAATCGACGGCCACTTCGCGCTGGTCCACCGCGACGGGAAGCAGATCCGCATGGCCCGCTCGCTCGGCCGCCCACTCCGCTACTTCATTGCCAAGAAGGCCGCCGGCCCGGTGCTCGTTGTCGCCGACCGGATCGACGCTATTCATTCCTGGCTCGAGGCCGAGGGGCTCGTCGACCAGTTCCATCCCTCCTACACGCGGATGGTGCCGGCGCATCATCTGATGGAATTGTCCCTCGTCGGCTGCCCTGATCCAAACCCCCTCTGCCGCCGGTTCTTCACCCCCGAGCGCAACCGCTGGGGCACCGACCTCGACGAGATCGGCCGCCGCTACATCGAGGCCCTCCGCGATGCGCTTGCCAGCTGGCTCGACCGCGTGGGGCAGAGCGAGCCGCTCGGCGTCCTCTTCTCTGGCGGCATCGACTCTGGCAGCGTCCTTCTTGTTCTCCACCAGCTCCTCATCACCCGCGGCGAAACGCCGCAGCGACTCAAAGCCTTCACCCTCTCGCTCGCCGATCGGGGCAGCGACTTGGAGCAGGCGCGGGAGTTCCTCGCCCGCACGGGGCTCCAATACCTTCATGAATCAGTGGAGATTGCGCCTGCGGAGATCGACCTCGAGGCGACGATCCGGACGATCGAAGACTACAAACCGCTCGACGTCCAGGCTGCCGCCGCCGGGCTTGCGCTGTGCCGGGGGATCCGCCGGCGCTATCCCGACTGGACCTGGCTCGTCGACGGCGACGGGGGGGATGAAAACCTCAAGAGCTACCCCATCGAGGACGATCCCGAGTTGACGATTCGCAGTGTCCTCAACAATCCGCTCCTCTACCACGAGGGATGGGGCGTGGAAGCGATCAAA
Source organism: Planctomycetota bacterium (assembly GCA_003669605.1). Lineage (GTDB taxonomy): Bacteria > Planctomycetota > Planctomycetia > Pirellulales > UBA1268 > QWOP01. The sequence continues at coordinate 748 of QWOP01000030.1, read as the reverse complement.
CACTCCCTCACCTATTCCGGCGGCCAGAGTCGCGGGCATGTCCGCAGCTATGCCCCCGCCGCCACACTCGGCTTCCGTGGCTATAGCCCCTACGCGCTGCCGAACGTCATCGAGGTCGCCGAAGGGATCCCGTTCATCGAGCTCACCGACTGGGACCATGGCCGGCTCTACGCCCTCAAAGGGGAGATCGTCGCCCGCGGGGTTCGGCAGGTGACCGGGATAGAACTCCCTGTGTTCCCCAAGCGCCGCTTTCAGGCAGGGATCTGCGCCGGACCGACCGACCGGCACCTGTTCCCCACCGATCCCCAGCATTACCGGCGGATTCACCAGAAGATCTGGGGGTAATAGTAATAATTGGTGGCATCAATCCCGCGGAGCCGCTTACCGGGAGCTTTCCGGAAAGTCACTTGTCGACGGCCGTATGGGCAAAGCGATGGCGGGCGGCCGGATCGAGGAGCCCGACAGGATCAAAGGGGGCGAGGCGGTCGCGCAGCCGAACCGAAATCGTCTCCACTCCCGAAATCGTCTCCACTCCCGAAATCGTCTCCACTCCCGAAATCGTCTCCACTCCCGAAATCGTCTCCACTCCCGAAATCGTCTCCACTCCCGAAATCAATTCAGACCGCGCTGCGGAGAGGGCCATCCGCAACGGGGCATTCCGCGCCGCAAGGAATCCTTGCGAAGCGGTCGTCTCGCCCCGTTGGTATCCGCGCTCGGCTTGAACCGTGGCCAGAAAGAAAAGCGTGCT
>QWOP01000082.1 GCA_003669605.1 Planctomycetota bacterium | reverse complement strand
GAGGACGTCGATCGAGTCGGCCATCACGTCGAGCCGGTCCGGGACAAAACCAGTCAGGTTGGCCCAGGTCGGGTCGGGAGCCATCCGCAGAAACGCTGTGGCGACGAGGTTGTCTTCCATCTCCTTGGTGATTTCTGCGGCGTGTTCATAGTCGACCAGTTCGTCGCCGGCGAGTTGCTCAAGCAGAAATCGATCGTACGGCTTGTCGGTGTTGAAGGAGCGAATCACGTAGTCGCGATAGCGCCAAGCAAACGGTCGCGGCAGATGTTGCTCGCGTTTTCCCTCGCAATCGGCGTAGCCGGCCACGTCGAGCCAATGACGCCCCCAACGCTCGCCGTAGCGCGGCGACGCCAGGAGCCGCTCGATCAGACTCTCATAGGCGTTGGGCGAGGTATCGGCCAGAAACATCTCAATCTCAGCCGGCTCAGGCGGAAGACCGGTCAGATCAAATGTTGCGCGACGGAGCAATGTCAGCCGGTCTGTCTCGGGCGAGAGAGCCAATTCACTTTCATCGAGCTTTTGCAGTACGAACGCGTCGATAGGATTGCGGACTCGATCGCTGTGCGCTCCTTGTGGCGGAGTCACGGCTTGCGGAGGCCGAAACGACCAGAAGTTTCTGTCGGCGGGACGAACCAATGGATCGGCAGCCGTGCCAGCCACGTCAGGTTCGTCGAGCGCTTCCGGGGCGCCGAGTTCAATCCAGCGCGAGAGCTTGGCAACCTCGTCATGCTCCAGAGGCTTGACCATTACTTCGACCAAGCGTTTGTGCGGTGGCATTTCCTCTGCCGCGATCCGCTTGAGCATCAGGCTTTCAGTCGGCTTACCAGGGACAATTGCCGGTCCGTTCTTGCCCCCTTGAAGCATGCCGGTTCGAGTCCGCAGGTCGAGCCCCGCCTCTTGCTGATGCTTTCCATGACAGACCGTGCAGCGCAAGAGCATGATCGGGATGATGTCGTGCTGGGTGACTTCGCGCGCGGCTGTGGTCGCTCTGCCGAAGGAGGCCCCGGCGTCAATCCAACTGCGAATGCTGGCCACCTCGGCCTCGGTCAGCCGCTCCTTCTCGTCCGGTGGCATCGCTCCGCCGCGCACCTTTTCGTAGAGGGGACTATCCGCCGACTGCCCCGGCACGAGGATCGGCCCCGACTCTCCTCCGGCGCGGATTCCTTCCACGGAGTTCAACGTCAGCGCAGCTTTTTGGACGGTCGTGCCGTGGCATCTGCTGCACTTCGTGTGGAAGAGGGGTTGAATCACCTTTTCGAAATCTGCCGCGGCATCATCCGCACGCGCCGGCTGCGATGGCGAGAGGACAATCAAGAGAGTCCAAAGCATGCGCCAGAGCCGACGACCATCCCCCCGAGCGTGGGCGCGTGTCGCTAACGCGAAAAAGCGAATCCGCTGGCTGCGGAGGATCGATTGGAATCGTGGCAGAAGCATTCTCTGAGCATACCGCAGCCGTGCGACGAGCAGCATGGCTCCGTCCGCGGCCGCTTTCCAGATGCCCCCTACCGATTCGGTCCGGGTGGATTACTTGAGAATCTGATACAGGCTGCTGAAGTCGTCGGTCCAGAGTGTGAGTCCGGGAATATCCACGATCGGAAGGCCTTTGCCTGCCAGCGCCTCGTGCTGCAAGAGCGTTTGGTCGCGCGTGACAAGAACCCAGTCTGTTGGTGAGAAATCGGTGGCTTCCGCCCCGTCGCGGACTTCAGTGGAAAAAAGTCCGTGATGATCAGCGATTGTTTTCACGACCGGGGCGATCCGCAGGAAGCGGTTGGAGACGTGAAAGACGAGGCTGCCGCCTGGTTTGAGATGACGCAGATAGACCTCCATCGCCTGATCGGTGATCAGGTGCACGGGAATCGAGTCGCTTGAAAAAGCATCCACCACCAAGACGTCGAAGTTCTGCGGTGCTTCGCGTTCGAGGCTCAATCGCGCGTCGCCCAGCACGGTCTCAATCGTGGCCTTGCTCTCCCTGAGGAAAGTGAATTCACTGTCAGCGATTTCAATCACCTGAGGATTGATGTCGTAGAAACGGTATGTATCACCGGGCTGGCCCCATGCCGCGAGCGTGCCGGCACCGAGGCCGATGACACCAACCTTACGGTTCACTGGGTCGGCCATCTGGATGGCAATGCCCACGCCAGAGTCTGGGCCGTAGTAGGTGGTCAGTTCGCCGCGCCGCGACTCGCTCAGATATTGCTCGCCGTGAATAATGACACCGTGGGTCAGACGCCGCACCGCATCGTGTGCTATTTCCGGAGTGGTGTCCTTGGTGCTGAGCGTGCCGTAGAAGTTGCGCATCATGACGCGAGCATCTTCTGACTGCTGGCTGAGTTGGTTGTTCCAGAAATAGCCGTAGACGCCAGCCAGCGCGATCGAAGTCAAGCAGACTTGGATGGGCAGTTCCCGCAATGTGATCGCGGCAAGGAGTGCGGTGACGACGATGCCCAGGCCGAGTTCTGCATACGATGAAAATAGCCGCGGTGCGATCAGTCCGACAAAGATCCCCCCTAGCGCACCGCCGAGCGACACCATCAGATAGAACTGCGTCAGATAGCGCGGCGCCGGCCGCATCTTCGCCAACTCGCCATGAAAGAACATGCAGCACAAGAAGAGGCCCGCCAGATAGAGCGAAATCGCGATCCTGATATCGAGCCGATATTCGGTTTGGAGACCCCAAGCGCAAAAACCGAGGGTGATGGCCAGCGGCCCGAGGATCAGGCCGCGTTTGTACCAGCCGTCGCTCTCAAAACAGACAATAAAGGTCAGCAGATAGAGCGTCAGTGGGGCGAGCCAAAGGAAGGGAATGGAGGCGATGTTCTGCGTGATGTGATTGGTGATGGCCAGGAGCAGCCACGATCCCATCGCCGACAGTGCCAGCCATAAAAGTAAATCGCGGCGGCGTGGTGCCGGGGCGTCAGCGAGAGGGGCGGCTGAGTCGGTGACAGCGAGGGTGGCAGACTTGCTGGAGCGGAGGCTGCTGATGGCCGACGTCATGCAGAGCAGGGCAAACAGGCCGTAGCCCACCGACCACCATCTCGCCTGGGATGCCGTGGGGATCCAGGTTTCGAACAAAAACGGATAGGAAATCAACGACAGCATCGAGGCCAGATTCGAGAGTGCGAATAAGCGGTACACCGTTCCCTGCGGGAACGAACGTGAATACCAGGCCTGCACCAACGGTCCGGTGGTGGCGAGCAGCAGATATGGCAGGCCAATGGTGGCGATCAATAAGCCCAGAATACGCAATCCCGGATCCTCGTTGCCCAGTGGCTTCCAACTGAGATCGGCGAGAATCGGCAGCACGCCCAGGCTCACCAGCAAGAGGAGCACGTGCACGATGACCTGCGTTCGTGGCTTGATTTGTCGCGTGCAGAAGTCGGTGTAGGCATAGCCTGCCAGCAGGGCAACTTGAAAGAACACCAGGCAGGTGGTCCAGACCGCGGCCGATCCACCGAACCACGGCAGGATCTGTTTGGCGATGATCGGTTGCACAAGAAAAAGCAGAAAGGCACTCATGAAAATGGTGCAGGCGTAGAGCAGCATCGGGGAGAGATCGCTTTTTTTACCGGAGGAAGGGAGCCGCAACGGATGGGCGTGCTCTGCCGCCAAGAGCGGGTGCCGCTGGCTGATCGGACAGGCAGCGATCAAGCACACAAAGCCAGGCCGCGGCCGTGAGGATAGCAGTCGGTAGCCAAAGAGGGCTCCGCAGGCCCAGCGCAGCCGGGCATCATTCGCTGCCTCTATCGGGCGCAGTCCCCTGCGCAGGAGACGTGCATGCGCCCCCTTTGGACAGCGGACTGTGGCGGTTGATGAGGCTTCCAATAAAGGGCGAGAAATAGCACTCAACAGCGAGAAAAGGCATGAATTACGGAGTCAAAAGCGAGTTCTTTTTCTCCCCAAGAGCCCCCCAGGCCTGTTTGGCATCATTTTTGCAAAGGGTCACAAGCAGTGTGGGGGCAACCCCACTGACTGGGAGATCAGCGTTCCGGAGACGCCCTTCCAGTGCTCCCTGTTTTTCCTTCTGGAGGTGAGCGATGTGCCTGCACTTTTCGCCGGCGGTTGAGAGGCCGCTGGTTCTTTCGTTGTTCTCCCTGCCGTGTTGTGGCGGGCGTGCGACTTCGTCCTGACGCTCGCATCGCGCCCGACCGGAACCCCCGGCGTCGTTCGTTCGCGCGGTGCGACCGCCGTTCGTCGGAGGAGAACTCTCTTGAAAGAATCCAATCCATGGTCCGAATGAATCCGTTTCTTGTGGCACTGCTCACTGGTGTTGTGGCTGGAGGTGAAGCATGGGCAGAGGCTGCCCCCGAGGCGCTGGCAGCAAGTGTTCCGCATCTCAAAGGCACATACGACACCGGATCGATCGCTTGGATCCTCGTTAGCGCGGCGCTGGTCTTCTTCATGATGCCCGGCCTGGCGCTTTTTTACGGCGGCATGGTCCGCGCCAAGAACGTCCTCAACATGTTTATGCTGGTGATGGTCTGCGTTCCCCTTGTCACAGTGGAATGGGTGGCCTACGGCTACAGCATGGCCTTCTCTGGTCCGTCGGCAATCGCCGTCGATGCTGGCCAGGGGCCCGACGGTCAGGATCTCCCCAAGCACAGTTTCCTGGGCTGGGATCCGGGGCTCGTGTTCATGAAGTCGTTTGCGGAACTGACTGTCGATGGACCAAATCCCTATGAGCGGATCGTGACCAGCGGCGACACAGTGGATGCCACCCCCAACGGCGTGCCGGAACTCTTGTTTGCGATCTATCAGATGATGTTTGCAATCATCACGCCGGCCCTGATCGTGGGAGCGGTCGCTGAACGGGTGAAGTTTAGCGCCTGGTGCTTGTTCGTCGTTCTGTGGTCGACGATTGTTTACAATCCGGTCTGCCACTGGGTCTGGAACGTGAACGGCTGGCTGTTTCAAAAAGGAGTGCTCGACTTCGCGGGCGGCACAGTTGTCCACGTGCTGGCGGGGGTATCGGCCCTCGCTTTGCTGCTGATCCTTCCCAAGCGGCGGGGCTATCCAGGGGCGCATTTCGTGCCTCACAGCGTGGGTTGGACCCTGATCGGCGCCGCGATGCTGATGGTGGGTTGGTTTGGATTTAACGCTGGGTCGGCGATCGCCGTCGGCAAGGACTTCCTCCCCGTTGCCGGTGGCGTTGCCGTGCTGGCGTTTGCCACGACGGCGATCGCCGGCAGCGTGGCATCGGGTGCATGGATGTTTGCCGAATGGCTCAGGGTGGGGAAGCCGACCGCCCTGGGATTCGCCTCTGGCATGGTGGCTGGATTAGTGGCCATTACTCCCTGTGCTGGCCATGTCACCCCGCTCGGGGCCCTGATCATCGGGATTCTCAGCGGCGTTGTCTGCTTCGTGGCGGTGCAGGTCAAGCCGCTACTGGGGTACGACGACTCGCTCGATGTCGTTGGCGTCCACGGTGTCGGCGGAGCCCTCGGTGCCTTACTCGTCGGGCTGTTCTGCATTCGTCCGGTGATGGGGGGCACCACGCAACTCTTGATCCAACTCCAGGGTCTGCTGTGGAGTGGCGGGTATGCCTTCCTCTGCACGCTGGTGCTGGGAATTCTGATCCACAAAACGATCGGCTTTACGGTTCACACCAACACCGAAGCCGAAGGGCTCGACATCGTGGAGCATGGTGAGTCTGCCTATCACCTCACCTGATCTGCCGGGCTTCGACCCGGTTCGCGAAGCCAGAAGGGTGCCCCACCGGTCTGGGTGTGTACTCCGCCATTTACACACCCAGGCCGGGGCATCTTCTTCGGCATCTGGGCTCTCCCGGCGGCCGCGCCCCTCGCGGAGGAGATTTCTCCGCAATCTGGACACAGGCACTGTCGATGGTGGCTCGGTGGTGCGCGTTGCTTTGAGGCTCCTCAAGCAGAATCAGTCGGTGAAAGAGGAAGGGCTCTTACTCTGCCTGGTGTGACCGTCCCTCGAGTGGGATCCGCGTCTGGTTGCCATCGAGCAGTGGCCCGAGTTCAAACACGTTGCGGTAGCCGTAGCTGGAGAGCGTGGTAAAGGTGTGGAGGTTGAGCGCGGCACTGGCTACCTTTTCGGGAAACACCGTCGGTGAGTTGGCAAAATTGTTGTTGCAGTAGATGAGGATCCTCGTCTCCTTCGAGGGAATGATCTTTTCCAGCTCCGAAGCCGTCATGTCGGGAAGGCTGAGATTTACTGCCCCACGGACGTGGAGCAGTGCGAACTTCTCCCGGCTGCGGGCATCGAGGATCACGGTGTTCTCACCGGCCGCCATTTCGAGAAACGCCTGTTCGTCGATCGAGTGGGTGCGGCGGAGTTCTCCCACCTGATCGACCTGATCGCGAAACCCATTGGGGTCGACGCGGGGGTTTCCGCCGGGGAACGTGGCTCCGTCAAACGGGTGGGGGGCTTGCGCGGGAGTGGGGGGGAAACCCTGTGGCGGCGGGGGCGGGGAGTGTGGCTGCGGGAAGTGTGGGTAGCCCGGGGCAGGGGGGTGATGCGGCGGAGGGGGCGAGAAGTCGCCGGGGGGCGGTGGAAGGATCCGCTGCCATGCCAGCCCGCTGTCGCTTTTTGTCAGATACCGCACCTCTCCGGTGGCGGTGTCGAAATGGAGCGTCAACTCCCCCCCCTCCACCATCCCTTGATCACGGTCGAAAAGATGCATGTCGTGATTGAGGATCACAAACCGCCCCGGCTGCGGGTTGATCGGATACGGCCCTGGAGGCTGCTGCGGCGGAGAGTGGGGACCACCTGGCTGGTGAGGACCATTTGGCTGGTGAGGACCATTTGGCTGGTGAGGACCATTTGGCTGGGGCCCATTCGGCCAACCCGGCCCCGGCTGCGAAAAGGCCTCTGGTGGCGGCGGGGGAGATTGCGGTGCAACTGGCGGAGAAGGCTCCTGGGAAAAGTTGGGCGGCGGCGTCTGGGGGCCCCGCGGGGCCCCAGGCGGGAGTTGTCCTCGTGGGGCGGGGGGAGTTTGGTTGGCGACGGGCGGGAGAGAGGGCCTGGAAAGAGGTGGCGACGATTGCTGCGCTCGCGCCACCACCACCGACAAACCAACGCCGACCAGCACCACGCCAGCCATCATCGACAGCGACATCTTCATCGAGAGGCTCTCCGTTGGGGGCGAAAACGGCCGGGGACTGCGAACGCTACGGCCGCGAAGGGGCGGCCAAATATTTTCCCAGTTCTGGGTTCCCAATCCGTTTCCTGAAGGCGTTCCCACAGTTTCCGCTTCAATAGCCTACCCGAACGCCTCCGCGCCACCGGAGGGCACTGGAGACGGTGAGGTTTTCGGTGCCCTGCTCCCAGCGGTAGGATCGGCGTCCGACGGGGCTCGCGGGTCGCTCCTGTTCACTTCCTCCCCACGCAGTCAGTTGCCGAGGGCTCCGATGCGCTGCATGAAACGGACAGTGCTCTGTGTGGTGGTGGTCGTGCTCTGGCAGGTCGCCGCGGGGAGCCTGAGCACTGCCCAGGAGATCGCTGTTCAGACGAGCGCCCTGCAGTCAGGGCTCGTCGCCGGTCTGGCAGCCGTCGACATCACTCCCAGCTATCCTGTTCGCCCCAACGGGTTCGGTGGGCGGACGAAGGAATCGGCAGGGGTGCGGCAGACCCTGTGGGCCAAGGCGATCGCCATCGGCTCTGCCGCCGCCGCCACTTCCAGCCCCGTCCCCGCCGACACGGTCGTCGTGATCACCGTCGATGGATTGGGGATCCCCGAGAGCCTTACCGAGCGGGTGGCTGTCAGGCTGGTGGCCCACGGCATCGACCGGCCGCGGCTGGCGATCTTGGCATCTCACACCCACAGCGGTCCGATGATCCGCGACTGCGCAAACACCCTCTTCGGCCAGCCGATCCCGGCCGATCACTGGGAGCGGATCCTCCGCTACAGCGACCAATTGGAGCGGTGCCTTGAGGAGGTGGCGGTGGCGGCACTGGCCGATCTCCAGCCGGCGCAGCTTGCCTTCGGCATCGGCCGGTTGGGATTCGCCTTCAACCGCCGAACGGCCGGCGGTCCGGTCGATCACGACCTCCCATTGCTGTCGGTCCGCGCCCCCGACGGCACGCTTCGGGGGCTGTTCACGACCTACGCCTGCCATGCCGTCACGCTCAGCGACGACTTCCTCAGCGGAGACTGGCCCGGCTATGCGATGGTCCACCTGGAACGCCGCCACCCGGGCTGCAGGGCGCTGGTCTCGATCGGCTGCGGTGCCGACTCCAATCCCCGTGGCGGCGTCCTCGGTGCCGACTGGCAGTCGGCTGACATTCTCGGCCGCGAACTGGCCGATGAAATCGACCGCTTGCTGGCCACCGAACTGCGCCCCCTCACCATGCCCCCCCGATCCGCGATCGAGCGGGTCAACCTCCCCCTCGCGCCCCTCCCCTCCCGCGATGCCTGGAACCAACGGGCCACGCAGCCCGGTGCGGTCGGTCACCACGCCAGGACACAACTCGCCCGCCTCGATGGCGGCCAGGCGCTCGCCACCGAAATTAGTTACCCCATCCAGAGCATGCTCTTCGGCGACCAACTGGCATGGATCTTTCTCCCCGGCGAGGTGGTCGTCGACTACGCACGGCGCCTGAAGCGGGAGCTCGACGGTGGCCGCACCTGGATCCACGCCTACGCCAATGCCTGCCCCGGATATGTACCTTCCGCACGGATCCTCCGCGAAGGTGGCTACGAAGGGGGCGATGCGACGATCTATTACGACATCCCCGCCCCCTATGCACCGGGCCTGGAGGAGACGATCGTGGCCGCCGTCCACCGTCAGGCCGAGAGCGAATTTCTGGCCGTGACCGATGGAGTTGGCACTGGAGGAATCGCTCCGCTGCCGCCGCTTGAGGCCCTCGCCACGCTCCGCACGCCCCCCGGGTTCCGCGTCGAACTGGTCGCCGCCGAGCCGCTGATCGAAAGCCCGGTGGCCGTTGCCTTCGGCCCCGATGGACGGACGTGGGTTGCCGAGATGGCCGACTACCCCCAAGGCAGCCCCGACGGCAAACCGGGCGGCCGGGTCCGTTGCCTCCACGACGACGACGGCGATGGTCTTCCGGAACGATCCTCGCTGTTCCTCGAGGGGATTCCGTTTCCCACCGGGGTCACCGCGTGGCGGGGAGGGGTGCTTGTGTGTGCGGCCCCCGACGTCCTCTTTGCCACCGACACCGACGGCGACGGTCGGGCGGACCGCGTCGAGAAACTCCTCAGCGGGTTTGCCACGCATAACTTCCAGGCCCGGGTCAACAGCCTTGAATATGGTCTCGACGGATGGCTGGAAGGCGCCTGCGGATTGTTTGGCGGCGCTATCGAGAGCACGCGCAGTGGGCACACCACCCACCTCGGCCAACGCGACTTCCGCTTCCAGCCCGATTCCGGTGCGTTCGAGGCCGCCAGCGGTGCCACGCAGCAGGGGCGGGTACGCAACGACAGCGGCGACTGGTTTGGCTGCACCAACAGCATGCCCTGCATTCACTACCCGCTGGCCGATCACTGGCTGCGGCGCAATCCCCACCTCATTCCATCGCGGACGAGCGTCGCCATCACCTCACTCCCCGGGCCGGGGCAACTCTTTCCGCTCTCCAACCAGGTCCTTTTCGCACTCTCTGGCGCCCCTGGCAGGGCGACCGCCGCCTGCGGGATCGGCATCTACCGCGACACGCTGCTCGTGCAGGACGGCACTCCCCTCACCGGCAACGTCTTCACTTGCGAGCCGGTCAATAATCTCGTCCACCGGCAATTGCTCGTGCCGGATGGAGCCACCTTCACCTCCACCCGAGCAGCCGGGGAAGCGGAGAGTGAATTCCTCGCCTCCAGCGATCCCTGGTTCCGCCCGGTGCAGGCCCGCACCGGTCCCGACGGCGGATTGTGGATTGTCGATATGTACCGCTACGTCATCGAGCATCCGATCTGGATCCCCGCCGAGACCCTGGCCACCCTTGATCCCCGCGCCGGAGCCGAGAAGGGACGGATCTACCGTGTCGTTCCCACGACCACTCCCCCGCGGACCGTGCCCAGGCTCGACCGCCTTCAGGGGGCGCTCCTGGCCGCTGCCATGGAGACCCCCAACGGCACCGTGCGCGATCTGGTGGGGGAGTTGATCCGTTGGCGGAATGACCAAGAAGCGATCCCGGCGCTGGAGCACTTGGCGCTCCGCAGTCCGCGGCCCGAAGTCCGCCTCCAGGCGATGTCCACGGCCGCCACACTCCGGCCGCCAACTGAGGATTTCCTCGCCAGGGTGCTCGCCGACCCAGACGCCCTCGTCCGCCGGCACGCGGTGCGAATTGCTGAGCCGAGTCTCGCGACGAGCGATAAAGTCGCTGCCGCCGTCGCGGGCTTGGCGGCCGATCCGGACGCGATGGTGCGGATGCAGGTGGCCGCGACGGCGGCGTCCCTCCCGGAGGAGTTGGGGGCCGGCGTGATTCTCGAACTCTTCACCTCCGCCGGCGCAGACGAGATCCTCGCCGCTGCCATCGAGAGTTCGCTGACTGTTTCGCATGCGAAGGGGGTGATGGCGCTCTTGGCCGGCTTGCCCGGCGGCGGCCCCGATCGGCTCGTGGCAGCAGTGGCGCAGGTGGCCGACAGACAGACCCTCAGCCAGATGGTGGCACTAGCCGCCACAGCCGCCGCCGATTCCCCGTCGCCGCGGACCCTCACCCGGCTGGCGGCGGTGCTCGACGCCTGCAGTGCCCGCGATGATCTGCCCGCCCCCGCCAGCAACGCAGTGTTCCAGTCTCCCACGCTTCAGGCTCTGTGGGGGCCGCTGGCGGCGCAGGCCTCTCTTGTCGCCATCTCCGAAGACGATCCAGAGCCGCTGCGGATTGCCGCAGTGCGTCTGGTTGCGCATGGACCGCGGATGGGCACAGAGCACTGCGGTCTGTTGGTCGCTCTGCTGGCGCCACGGTCTCCCCCCGGCCTCCAAGCGGCGGCTCTGGAGAGCCTGCGGCGCGACCCGCGGGCAGGCGTGGCCGAAGCACTGCTGGCGGCATGGCCGACACTCGCGCCGCGCGCCCGCCGGGAGGCGCTGGGAATGCTCCTGGAACGCACCTCATGGAGCGGAACGCTCCTCGATGCGGTGGAAAGCGGCACGGTCAGCCGTGCTGAACTCGATCTCGCGACGCAGCAGGCCCTCCTTGAGCATCCCCAGGAATCGATCCGTTCCCGCGCAGCGACGGTCCTTCAGCCGCCGTCAATCGCCGACCGCGACGAGACAATGCTCCGCTACCGAGCGGCGATCGGCCCTGGGAGCGACGACGGTAGCCAGGTCTTTGTCCGCCACTGCGCTGCCTGCCATCGCCTCCAGGGAATCGGCCACTCGATTGGCCCCGATATTGCCTCCTTCGCCGGCAAGCCGGTGGAGGCACTGCTGACGGCAGTCCTCGATCCGCACCGGGCGGTCGATCCCCGCTACCAAGCCTATGTGATCGAGCTCGAGGATGGCCGCAGCCTCACCGGCACCATCGTCGACGAAACGGCGACGAGCCTCACGGTGTTGGCTGCCGAAGGGAAGCAGGATGCCGTGCTCCGCCGCGAGATCGCTGCCCTGCGTGGCACCGGGCGGTCGCTGATGCCGGAAGGCTTTGAGCGTCAGATCACGCCGGCTGCGATGAACGACTTCTGGCTCTGGCTCGCCAGCCAGCGCCCCCCCGCAAAATCACTTCCCGGAAACACCCCCCAAACGCTTGTCGTGGCGACAGAGGGCCTGGTCGTGCTGCCCGCCGCCGCGGCCGAGATCCGCGGCGGCGAGATTGTTTTCGAAACCGAGTTTCAGAACATCGGCCACTGGCACGATCCGCAGGACACTGTCCGCTGGCAGTTGCAATTGGAGGGGGAACGCGACGTGGAGGTGTGGGCGGAACTCTCCTGCGACCCCGGCTCGGCGGGAAACCGACTGCGGTTGGAAGGCGCCGATCCGACGCTGACGGCCACCGTCGCCTCGACCGGAGCCTGGAGCCGCTATGAACTGGTCCGTCTGGGGAGCGTTCGGTTGTCTGCTGGGGCACAGCAACTCGTGGTCCGCGCCGACTGCGAACGAGTGCCGGGGGAAGCAGGAATGGCCCCGCTTCGGGGAGCGCTTGCCGATCTCCGGGCGCTCCATTTGGTGCCCCATGGCGAGGCCCCGGAGGCGCTTGGAAACATGCTGCCCCCTCCACCCCTGCCCGCGGCGCTTCCATCCCCTGCCGAGATCGCCCGTTCGCTGCTCGACGAGAGCCGCGATACCGCGGCCCGGGAAGGGGTGATCGCCGCCTGGTTGCAGACCGACGGCAACGCCGACGACCTGATCCGCTTGATGGCGGCCGGACTGCCGGCTGATTCCCCTGGCAGCGCTGAGGAATACCGGCGGATCCCCTGGATCTGGCGGGTGGCGATCGCGGTCGGCCGCCGCGGCGACCGGGAGCAGTTGGGCCGCGTTCTGGCGGCGGCACTGCCACGCGCAGACGCCGACCCGGCCGGGCTCACCCACTGGCAGGCGGTCGTCATCGGCGGTGGCCTCGTCAATGGTCTGAGTCTCGAAGGAACATGGCCCGGCGCGGAACTGGCCACCGTGATCCGCAACGAGCAGTCTCTCCAGACGCGGTGGAGCGCGGCCCTCGAACTGGCCACCGCGATGGCAGACGATCCCACGGTGCCTGACGGCACTCGTTACGATTGCCTGCGGATGGTGGCGCTTGGCGATCCTGTCGTGTCGGTGGCCAAACTGGCGACTTTTCTCGCTCCGGGAGTCTCCGCGGAACTGCAGATGGGGGCGGTCAGCGGCCTGGCAGACATCCCCGATGATTCGGCCACGCCGCTGCTTGTGGAGGCACTTCCCCGGCTCTTTGAGAGCAACCGCGAGCTGGCCATCAAGGCCCTGGTTCGCAGCGAGCGCCGCTGCCTGGCATTGCTCGACGCCATCGCCACCGGCAACCTGCCCGAGACGCTCGCTCACCATCCCCGCATCCTGGAGCTCGTCGACCATCCCTCGGCCGCGGTCCGCGCGGCAGCCCGCCAACTGCTCGGCGCGGGGGGCATGCCCCGTGAAGCACCGCCGCAGTAGAATGCCGGCCTCCGTCCCCTCCTCAAAGAGACCTCCATGCGGCAATCGCATCGGCATCCGTTCGATGGTTTGATTCCCTGATTTCCAAACACTCAAAAAGGGGAACCATGCCCTTCTTCAGCACCCAGATCCTTCCGCCGCGCCGTCGGTTCATGACGTGCATGACAATGATCGCGGCGGCCTTCGTGCCAGCGTCCTGCCTGACTTTGGCAACCACTCCCCTGTTGGCGGAGGATTGGCGTGAATTTCGCGGGCCGGGCGGACAGGGGCAGTCGCAAGCGAGCGATCTTCCCACCTCCTGGGGCGCGGAGCAGCACATCCGCTGGAAGTCGGCGATCGCCGGCAAGGGGTGGTCGTCGCCGATCATCGACGAGGGACGAATCTTCCTCACGACGGCAGTCCCCTCGGAGGAGACCCCACCGGAGAGGCAATCGCTGCGGGCAATGTGCCTCGATGCCGCCACTGGAAAGATCCTCTGGGACAAGGAGGTGTTTTCCAAGTCGATGAGCGACGCCAAGAACCACACCAAGAACAGTTTCGCCAGCCCCACGCCGATCACCGACGGCAAGCACATCTTCGTCCACTTCGGCCCCGACGGGACCGCCTGCCTCGACCGCGATGGGGAGACGGTGTGGTCCAACGCCGCGCTCAACTACAACCCGCAGCACGGGGCAGGGGGGTCGCCGATCTTCGCCGACAACCTCCTCGTGTTTCACAGCGATGGTGCCACGGACCCGTTTATCGTGGCCTTGGAGCGGGACGGTGGCGCGGTCGCCTGGAAGACCGCTCGCCCCGAGATGCCAGACCCGAAGTTTTCGTTTGCCACGCCGCTGCTCTTGGAGGCGGAGGGGCGGAGGCAATTGGTCAGCCCGGCCAGTCATATGGTCTGCAGTTATGCGCCCGATTCGGGTGAGGAACTGTGGCGGGTGCGGTATCCGAACAAGTGGTCGGTGGTGCCGCGGCCGGTCTTCTCCCACGGATTGGTGTTTGTCTGTACCGGCTACGACGGACCGGCGGAACTGCTGGCGATCCGCCCCACCGGATTGGGCGACGTCACCGAGACACACATCGCCTGGAAGACCGACGACAATGTCCCCCACAACCCCTCGCCGGTTGTCGTCGGGGACGCGATTTACCTGGTCGCCGACAACGGCATCGCCTCCTGCCGCGACGTCGCCACCGGCACGCTCCACTGGCGGCAACGACTCGGCGGCAACTTCTCCTCGTCGCTGGTCCACGCAGGGGGCCGTCTGTACATCATCAGTGAACAGGGGGTCTGTACGGTCTTCGCCGCCGATCCGAGCGCGTACAAGGAGCTCGGCACCAGCGACATGGGGGAGCAAGCGCTGGCCTCGTTGGCGCCCGCCGAAGGAGCCATTTTCCTCCGCACTGAAGGGCACCTGTACCGCATCGAATGAGGGGATAACCACAGGCTCTCTTCGTCCTCGTTTCCGCCCCGTCGTCTTCTTTCCGGGGAAATTTCCATGCCTGCGTTTCGCTCTTGTGTGTCATCCGTCCTCGCCGCCGTCCTGCTAGCCGGGAGAGTGCTCGTCGCCGCCGCAGGCTCGGTGGAGTCGCCCGCCCGCGTGGAGATCGTCGACGACTGGACGATCCGTGTGACTCTTCCCACTGCACAAGGGCCGCTGTGTGCCACGTTCGTGATCGACCACCCCGACACGATGGTGGTGAGCGGCGAGAAGCATGAGCGGCTCCCCGAATTCAATGCCGCTGCGGCACCGTGGGGAAAAGGGGCTGTGCTTGCCGGGGTGCGGGCGGCGGAGTGCACGGTGACAGGCAGCCTGGATCCGCAGTCTGTCGTCGTCCGCACGGGCCCTAGCGACGACTCCAAAACGCTTCAGCAGGGCAAGGATTGGGAGGCCGATCTCGAATGGGGAACGATCGGCAGAGTGGCTGGGGGCGGGATCGCCGTCGAGCAGCCGGTGTGGATCGATTATCGCCATACCCCGCGGAGAATCGATTCCGTTGTCCTCGGTGAGGATTGCTCGCTGCGCTTGCTCCGCGGCGCCCCGCACATCGTCCTCTGCGAGCCCCCCGCCATCGCTCCTGGTAGCAGCCGCTTGGCGAACATCTCGATCTCCGGACCGATCGCCGCCCTCAGTCCCAACTGCCTGTTTCCCATTCTGGAGACCTCCTACCCCGAGCCTGACCCCGATCTCCCCCCCCAGGCGCTGGCCCGGCTCCCAGAGACGCTCCGCCGTCTCCGCTCGGGGGAGAAGTTGCGGATCCTCGCCTGGGGTGACAGCGTCACCACCTATGGCCGCTGGCAACAGATGTTTGTCGACGGGCTCAAAGACCGCTTCCAGGATGCCGACATCGAATTGATCACGGAGGCCTGGGGGGGAAGGAACACCGGCAGTTACTTAGCCGAACCCCCGGGCAGCCTGCACAACTTTTCCGAACAGGTCCTCGGACAGCAGCCGCATCTGGTGGTTTCGGAGTTCGTCAACGATGCCGGTCTGAGCCCGGCTGAAGTGGCTTCCCGGTATGGACAGCTCCTCGACGATTTCCGTGGCATCGGTGCCGAGTGGATCATCCTCACCCCGCACTACGTGATGCCTGCGTGGATGGGGCCGGGATTCGTGGCCAAGGAGCAGCGGGAGATCGACGACGATCCCCGGCCGTATGTGGCTGGTCTCCGGGACTTCACTGCCAACCACCCAGAGCACGTGGCGCTGGCCGACGCGGCCCTGCGTTACGGCAGGCTGTGGCGGCAGGGAATCCCCTACCTGACGCTGATGGAGAACAACATCAACCATCCCAACGTCGCCGGCCACCGGATCTTCTCCGACGCCCTCCTCGCGCTCTTTGGCGCACCTGCTGCCCGCTAAAACGCCCACGGGGGTGAGGGCCCTGGACCGGTGGCCGGGGCTGGGCTGCTGGGAAGGGCTGTGAGCCTGGGCAGGACAGGAGAAGAATGCCGAGGGGCTCGAGGGGATTCTGCCCGGCGACGCTCCCACTGGGCAGGCCGCTTGTGGCGCTTGAGGCCCGCGATGGACGAAGAACCGACAAGGGTTCGTTCCCTTCCGGCGTCCGATTCCATGTCCGCCTCCCCCTCCACCGCAGTCGCCACTTTGACCCTTCTGGGCCACAGCGTGGCGCGTGTGCTGCTGCTGTGTGCGGTATGGCTGCCGACGATGGTATCGCTCCCCGCTGCCGGCCCGAAGGAATCTGGGAACTCCGCAGCCACGTTGGTCGGTGAGGAAGTTCCGGTGGCCCATCCGCCAGACCCAGCCTCCGGGAAGGGGGGCCGCGCCCCGCTGCGCCGCTTGACCCGTATCGAATACGAGCACACCCTCCGCGACCTCCTCGGCCTCCCCGGCCTCGCCGTCCGTGATCTGCTGCCTGAGGATGGCCGCGCCTACGGCTTCGACAAATCGGCAGTGGCCCTGGGTGTATCGCACGTGCACGTCGCCGGTTGGTTCGCTGCTGCCGAGGCGGCGATCGAGTCGGCCTCGGCGTCGCACCCCATCGCTCCCAAGCCCTTGCAGGAGCGGTTCCTCCCCGGTGAGCAGGAGTTCTTCAAGCTGGCGTTGCTCGAAGGGGATGCGGTGTTCCTCAAAGGTGGGCGGTACGACGATGAGGCGCTGCCAGTGATCAGTCAGGCGCTGCCACACAGGCTTGCGCACTACGAGCAATCGGGACTGTTTCCCTACCGCCATTCGGTCGGTGTTTTCCGCCGGCAGAGGATCGACGATCACTTCGCCCTCTTCTTCACCCGCTTCGCGCCGATCCACGCCGGCCGCTACCGCCTGCGGATCTCCATCTGGGGATTCCAATGGGACAAGGGGGCGGTTGGCCCCCGGCCCGCGCCAGAAACGGTCAGCCTGCATGCCAACGACCGCTTGCTTGCCTACCTCGACGCCCCGTCACTCACCCCCACCGTCCACGAATTGGAGGTGTGGCTCAATCCAGGGGAACGGTTGCTGTTCACGGCCGCATCGGTCCCTCCGGCCCGCGTCTACCAGATGGCTGGTCGGGCGGCGGAATACACCGGACCGGGAGTGGCCATCGACTGGCTCGATGTCGAAGGACCGCTCCACGACACCTGGCCACCGGAGAGCCACCTGAGGTTGTACGGAGAGCTCCCCTTGCGGGCGTTGGGGGACGGCAAGGTCGCCCGGGCACCGCGGCGAGAGCAAGCGCTGCAACGATTCCCTGAGGCGCTGCCACGGGGTGAGGAGCCGCAGCGGCCCTGGGGCGTCGTGTCGGGTGATCCGGCCGCAGATGCCCGTCGGCTGTTGACCGGATTCCTCTCCCGGGCCTTCCGGCGGCCAGCCACGGCCAGTGAGATGAGTGTCGCCACGGCGCTGGTCACGAGAAGAATCAAGCAGGGAGACTCGTTCGAACTGGCGATGCGGACGGCCTATCAGGCGACCTTGTGCAGCCCAGGCTTCCTCTTTGTCGGCGGTCCACCGGGGCCACTCGACGACTGGGCGCTCGCTGCGCGGTTGTCTTATTTTCTCTGGGATTCGATGCCCGACGAAGAGCTCTTCACGCTGGCCCGCAGGAAGCAGTTGCACCAGCCCGGGATCTTGCGGGGACAAGTGGAACGGATGCTCTCCGACGATCGGGCCGGGAGGTTTGTCGCTCATTTCACCGATGACTGGCTCGATCTGGTGGAGCTCGAAGCCACCACCCCCGACGCCGTGCTCTATCCCGAATTTGACCGCTCGCTGCTCGATGCGATGCGGGCGGAGACGCGGGCTTTCGTGCTTGAGGTCATCCGCCGTGACGAGCCGGTGACGGCGCTCCTGCAACCCGGCTTCGCCATGATCAACCAACGATTGGCCCGGCACTATTGGCCGCCGGACGCCATCCGGACAGACGACGCTCCGGCGGAGCGGGTGGTCGGTGCCGCCATCCGCCGCGTCCCGCTCCCTGCGGAGAGTCTCCGTGGCGGACTGCTCGGTCAGGCGGCGATCCTTAAGGTGACCAGCAATGGTACGGTCACTTCTCCGGTGAAACGGGGCGCATGGGTGCTGCGAGAACTGCTCGATCAGCCCCCCGATCCACCCCCTCCCGGTGTTCCCGCGGTCGACCCCGATGTCCGTGGTGCGGTCTCAATCCGCGACCAACTCGCCCGTCACACCGCCGACAGCGGCTGTGCCTCGTGCCACGCAGCCATCGATCCGCCCGGCTTCGCCTTGGAAAATTTCGACGTCCTCGGGGGATGGCGGGATCGCTACCGGGTGCTGGCAGATGACGGACCAACAGCCAGACCGACTGCCGGCCCCGCCGTCGATCCATCGTGCGAGCTTCCCGACGGCGGCCACTGTGACTCGTTCGCAGAGTACCGCGCCCACCTGCTTGGTGAGCCGCGGATCCTCACACGGAGCCTCGCCCGTCACTTGGTGGTCTATGCCACCGGGTGCGACGTGACCCCGGCCGACAAAGACGCAATCGACACCATCGTCTCTACGGCCGACGAGGGTGGGGTGCGGCAGTTGATCCAGGCGATTGTTGCCAGCCGGTTGTTCCTCGAGCAGTGAGGCCCCCGTTTATGGCACCGCTTTCGCCTGCCCAGATGCCGACCCGCCGCAGCATGCTTCGCGCCGCGGGCGTGGCGGTCACACTTCCCTGGCTCGAGGCCTTCTCGGGCCGTGGCCGCGCCGGGGGAGCATCGGCGGCCGATCCGCCGCACCGGATGGTGGCCATCGAAACCACCATGGGATTGCTGCCGCAGTATTTCTTCCCCACGGGCTCCGGCCGCGACTACGCCCCGTCGCCATATCTGGTCCCCCTCGAGCCGTTTCGCGACCGGCTGACTGTCTTCTCCGGGCTCGCGCATCCAGGCGTCGACGGCGGCCATGCGGCTGACATCGCATTTCTCACCGGTGCTCCCCACCCCGCCAGTGGCAATTTCCGCAACAGCGTCTCGCTCGACCAGCTGGCGGCTGAATCGATCGCCGGCAGGACGAGGATGCCGACGTTGTCCCTCACCGTGGCCGCCCACGGCGCGACGAGCCTCTCATTCACGCGTGACGGAGTCCTCATTCCCGGCGAGCGGAACCCGGCCCGGCTGTATAGGCAGATGTTCCTCCAGGGCACCCCAACACAGACGGCGGAGAAGATCGACTCGCTCCGGACCGGCCGCAGCGTCCTCGACTTTGTCGCCACCGGATCCCGGCACCTCGACCGCAACCTCCCCGCCGGCGACCGCCAGCGACTGGAGCAGTACTTCCAATCGGTCCGTGAGATGGAGGAGCGGTTGCAGCGTGCCGAGGTGTGGGAGAAGCGGCGCCGACCGCGGCCGAAGGGACCGCCGCCACCGGAGTCGCCCGAGCAGGAAATGTTCACGCTCCTGCGGCTGATGGGGCAATTGATCCGCTTGGCCCTCGAAAGCGACACCACCCGCTTGGTGACGCTGTTTGTCAATCCGGCGCAGTGGGTGCCGCGGGCGCCGGGGGTCGTCCACGAGACCCATTCGCTGACCCACCATGGCAATCGGCCGGAGGCGATCGCCGAACTCAAACGGGTCGAGGAGATGCAGTTTGCCGTCCTCGCCGAACTCCTCGCCGGGCTCGATGCTGTCCGCGAGGGATCGCAGACACTGCTCGACCGGACGATGGTTCTCCATGGGTCCTGCATGGGCAACGCCAATGCCCACACAAACACCCGCCTGCCGGTGCTCCTGGCAGGTGGTGGTTTTCGTCACGCTGGGCTCGTCGCCTTCGAGGATGCAAGCGCGCCACCGCTCTCCAATCTCTACGTCTCGATCCTCAAGCGGCTGGGGATCGAGACCGACTCCTTTGCCAGCTCCACAGGCCCGATCGACGGTCTTGAGCAGGTGTGATTGGATCCGTCTGCCGCCTGCCGCAGGTTTATTCGCTGGAGAGCGACTCAAGGAGATCGAGTCGGGCGGCACGGCGGGCTGGGATCCAAGCGGCCAGCGCCGTCACGAGCACCGCGGCCAGCAAATTGGCCGCGATTACCGCTGGTCGGATCGACGCCCGGATGGGGTGGCCAAGGAGTGGTTGGCTGGCGTACTGGATGAACAACGCCGTCACCATCCCGCCGACGACTCCGATCAGCCCCCCTGAGACTCCGAGGAGAACGCTCTCCAGAACAACGACGACTGTCACCTGCCGGCTGGTCATCCCCACCGCCCGCAGCAGTCCGAAGGTGCGGCGCTTCTCCAAAACACTCATCGTGACGGTGTTGGCTACCCCGAGGCTCCCCACCACGAACCCCAGCCCGAGGATCGCCCACAACGATCCGACCACGCCATCCACGATCGTGTCGATGAATCGCTTCACCTCGCCGAACGATCGCAGCAGCATGCCGCGGCGCCGGGCAATATCCGCCAGCGGCTCCCGGAGCGAATCGGCCCGACCGGGCTGCGCTGTGACTAGCAGCACATCGGCCGATTCCAGGCCGAAGAGCCGCTTGGCCGCATCGCGGCGGAGCACGAGCGAGGCCCCGCCGGAGGTGTAGTCGACGACCAGCGCCGCGACGCGGACTTTCGTCGTCCGCCCAAAGACCTCGACGGCCAGTTCGTCTCCTGCCACAAGCCCGATCCGGCGGGCAAGCACTGTCCCTGCCACTGCCTCGCCGCGCTCAAGCGCTGCCCGGACGGTCGCCTCATCCGCATTCACTGGATCGAGCGGGAGCGGCGCATCATCGGCCATGTCGCGGGCGATGATCACGCACGCCCCCCCTGCTACACGGCCGGTGGCGATACCAATCACATCGACGCGCTCAATCCCCTCCACGGCGCGGACATCCTCCTCGGCAGCCTTGGCACCAGGACTGTCGCTGCCGGCGGCGGCGCTCACCGTCCCGGTGTGGGTCAGCACCCAGTCGGCCCGCATCAGACGGGCATACCAACCGAGGACATCATCGACGTTGTCACGGATCGCATGCCCCAGGCCGACGCCGTTGCTCACGGCCACCACCAGCACGCCCGTGGTGAGTGCCGTCCGCACCGGTTGCCGGAGAATCTGTTCGAGTGCTAATGCCCGCTCGATGCGGAAGCGGCGAGGGATGAGGCTGGCGCAGGCCCGCGCCAGTCTGGGGAGAATGACCGGTGTCGTGGCCACGAACGACAGCAGCATGGCGATTCCAGCCGGCACCGAGGCGCGGGGGGGAAGTTTCTCGAGAATCACCAAGCCGAGGATGGCACCGGCGAAGATCCACAGCGCCACCGCTGCAGTCAGAAACCTCCACGACACGCCCCGGGCGGGTGGTGGTGGAGCGTGCGAGAGCCCCTCGAGCGGATCGATTGCCGCCGCCTGCCGGGCCGGCCACCAGGCGGCGGCACAGGCTACGAGAATTCCCATCAGCGCCGCCAGCGGCACGATCATCGGATGGACGATCAGATCGGTGACCGGCGCCTGGAGTGCCTGGGAGATTCCCGCAGAGATCGGCCGGGCGGCAGCGACCCCAGCCACCGCCCCGACAGCCGCACCGATGCCCCCCAGGAGTACCGCCTCGAGGAGGATCAATCGGCGCACTTGCCGACCGCTCCCCCCCAGCACGCGGACCAACGACAGCGACCGCCGTCGTTCGGTGACATTCATCAACATCGCGTTGCCGACGATGAACCATGACATCGCTACCGTCAGGCCGGTGACGAAGTCGAGCCCGAGATCAGCGGAGTGCATCACATCCTCGGCCATACTCGAGCGTCCCGCCGGCACTTCGGCGACAAGATTGGCGGGAAGCAGTGCCGTGGCGGCGTCGATGAAATGCTTGCGATCGGCCTCCGGTTTCATGGCCACCCGCACCCGATCAACCAGCCCCAGTGCGCCCGACATTTCCTCTAAGGCGCCGATGTCGACGACGACACCGGCCCCTTCGCCAAACCAACGGAGCGATTCCGGCTTGGCCAATCCCACGACCGTCATCCGCCGGAGTCCACGGCGGGCGAAGAAGATGATCTCGTCGCCGACCGTCTTTTGCAGTCCACTCGCCAGCGTCTCATCGAGGACGATTTCATCGGTGGCAAGGCAAGGCTGTCCGGCGGTTATTTCGAGCATCCCGATGGCAGCGAGCCGTTCCGCATCGACCCCCACCGCGATCTCCCGGACCCGCTTCTCGCCGACGCGCAGCAACGTGGGGCGGTAAAAAAGCGGCACGACAGCCCGGACGCCGGGGATGGCGGACAGGCTCGGCACGTCGCCAGCCTCAAACCTTCCGCCGGAGCGGGAAACGATGTCGACTGCAGGCACGCCATCGAGCGCGGCGGTGAGCCGTTGGTAGCCGGTGCGCGAGGCATCTGCCGACACCCAGGTGGCAACGACGGCCCCCACGGCGACGGCCACGCTGGCGGCCGTTGTCAGGGCCCGACCGGGCCGGTTTCGCCATTGCCGCAGCAGCAACCGGCGCAGCGGCAGGAGGCCGAGCATCATCGCCCGCCCCGCTTCCTCTGCGACCGGTGGCCGGTCCCGCCACCCGGCTTGGGGCGGGGGGCGTTGCTGGCGAGCAACTGGCCTGGTGCATCGGCCTGGGTCATGTCGGAGATGATCCGGCCATCGTTCATGCGGATGGAGCGGCCGGCTAAGGCGGCGATGCCGGGATCGTGGGTCACGAGAATCACTGTCTGCCCGTGATCGGTGACGATCCGTCGGAGCAGTTCGACTACTCGGCGGGAGTTCTCGGAATCGAGGGCGCCGGTCGGTTCGTCCGCCAACACGACGGCGGGGGAGGCTACCAAGGCCCGGGCGATCGCTCCGCGTTGCTGTTCGCCGCCAGAAAGGGCATCGGGACGGTGATCAGCGCGGTGTCCCATCCCCACCGTCTCCAACGCCTCACGTGCGGCGGCATCGGAGCGTGACTCTGAAACACCGTCGAGCACCAAGGGCAATCCGACGTTCTCGACCAGCGAGAGTTCGGGGAGAAGATTGTAGCGCTGGAAGACGAAGCCGATCCGGCGGCGGCGGACCAGCGCCAGTTGGTCGTCGTCGAGGACCGCCAGATCGATCCCCTCGAGCAGAACCCGCCCGGAGGTCGGCCGAGTAATCCCCCCGAGCATGTGGAGCAGCGTGCTCTTTCCAGATCCCGACGCGCCGGTGATGGCCACGAACTGCCCCGCCTCCACCTCCAGATCGACTCCGCGGACCGCCTGCACGCCGGCGGCGGCCCCGGCAGCGACGCCGAATGCTTTCTCCAGGTTTTCCGCGCGAAGCAACGACAACGGGGAATTCCTCCGAGGTGGCAACCGATCGGCCCAATGTACCCAAATCCCCCTGGTCATCCGATGGCAACCCTGCCGGTCAATTCAGTTCGGTTTTGTGGAGGGACCGCGGCGTGATTGACGATTGCTCCGGATGTACCGCCTCACGCCGACAGCCTTCCGATTGGGCGGCAGATACCGCCGGCAGCCCAGGGTTCCGATTCCATCGCGGGTCCTCCATGTCACCTCGCATACGTTGCCAAGCCCGCTCATCTGCTCTGGCAGTGCTCCTCGCCTGCGCCTGCGGTGGACCGGCTGCCATGGGGCAGCTGCCCGGATGGCCGCGGCAGACCACCAGTGGCATGCAACTTCCGGCCCAGGAATCGGCTCTGGCCACAGCAGATGCCAGTAGTCTCGCGGACTCGCAAGCGGTGCTTGCCGACGGCCTCCCCACGCCAGCGACCCTCGAGGAATTCGTGGCCCTCGCTGAGCGGAGCCACCCGCGGCTGCTTGCCGCGCGGGCGTCTGTCGAGGCGGCCCGCGGCAAGGCGGTGCAGGCCCGGCTCTATCCCAATCCCGTGATCGCGGGTTTCAGTCCGCAGATCGTTGGAGCCTATAGCCAGTGGGCCGGAACGGTGACGCAGGACGTCGTCACCGCCGGCAAATTACGGCTGGCGCAGCAGGCAGCCTTGCGCAATGTGCAGAAATCGGAATACGAGCTGATCCGTGCCCGCTATGACGTGCTCCGCGACGTCCGGCAGACGTACTATGCGTTGCTTGTCTCGCAGCGGCGGCTGGAGATCTACAAACTCCTCCTCGACATTGCCAAGCGATCGTACGAGATCGGCCGACAACTCGCCGATGCCGGCGAAGGGACGAAGGCCGACGTCCTCTTCTGGAGCATTGAGCGGGACCGGGCTGAAGTCCGGATCCTCAATGCCACGGTATTCATCGAGACCGGACGGCGGCAACTGGCGGCGGCTGTCGGGCTCCCCCGGGTGGACATCGGGAAACTGGAAGCCGACCTGCACCAGGAACTTCCCAACTTCGACCTCAAGCAACTCCAGGAGGCCGTGGTGCGGCTCAACGCTCGGCCGCGGGTGGCGGAGGCGATCATCGCTGGCAACCAGTGGTCCCTCGAGCGCGCGGTCGTGAATCCTATCCCGAACATCAGCCTGATGGGGGGATACCAGCGCCAGGTGGGAGTGCCGGCGATGGATATGGGGGTGGCGCAGATCATGATGTCGGTGCCGTTGTTCGACCGCAATCAGGGCAACATCCGCTCCGCGCGGGCCGACATCGCCACCGCCCGCGCCGACTTGCGGATGGTGGAACTTGATCTGGCAACGCAGACAGCCCAGGCCGTGGCTGCCTACCGCACGTCGCAGCGGTTGGTCGACTGGTACGAGGAATTCATCCTTCCCAAGGCCCGGGAGACGGTAACCCTCACGCAGACCCTCTATGCCCGCGGAGAGGTGACGTTTCTCAGCCTTCTCCAGGCACAGAAGATCCTCACCGAGACCGAACTGGCCTACGTCGACGCCCAAGCAGAGCGCTGGGCCGGAGCGGTGGCGATCGCCGATCTCCTCCAATTGGAGGTCTTCCCCCCCACCGCGGACGCGCCAGCAGTTATTCCCACCGAAGAGGCCACTGACGGCCAGCTACCGCTCCAGCCCCCAAAGGCGGTAAAGCCCCCGGAGCCGGTGAAGCCCCCGGAGCCGGTAAAGCCCCCGGAGCCGGTGAAGCCGCCTGCGACGCAGCCGGCAGCACCGGCCGACAACCAAGTTCCTCAGTTGCCACTTCCTCCCGCCGGCAAAGCGATTCCTGCAGGCAGCGCCGCGACGGCCACGCCGGCAGTTCGCTATGCCCAATCACCCGCAGGGAGTTTCCGCACCGCCGCAGCGGCGGTCCCGGTTATCCAACCGCCCCGCGGGCAGCCTGAAACGGGGCGGAGCCCAGCGGCAGTGGCGTCGTTGCCCCCGGCCTACCAGCCCCCCAAGGGCACTGTCACGGGGCGGTGAGAAGAGGAAGCGAGTGCTGTTTCATCACAGACCCGCAGGGCGGCTGCGGGGAGTTGATCGATGATCGGCCTCAGCGGATCTCCAGATCGAGGTGGGCCTGACGCGTTGCGCCAGCCACCCGATCGGTGACATCCCACTCCAGTCGATGTTTGCCGGGACGGGCATCCTCAGGAATGCGGACGAAGTACCGCGCGAAGTAATCGCGCCGCGGTGCCCGACAGGTCTCGACGATCGGATCGAACGTCCACTGGCCGATCCGCTCGCCGCCGGCTCCGAGAAGGCGAAAACTGGTGTCGATGCCGGTGGAGTGCCCCTCATCGGACTGTTTCGTGGCCAAGCGATCGAGTTCGAAGTACACGATCACCTCTTGGCCAGGGCTAAACACCGGCTCGGGAAAGCGATCCACCACTCCCCAACCCCGGACGCGGGTGGCGAAGCAGGCATTGTTGACCGTGGGCCCGACCACTGCCGGTGCGGCGGGTGACAATCCGGCGTCGAACGCCTCGGGAAGGGGTGGCTCGGCCAAGACCTTTTGCGAAGCCAGAGGCTCGATCACGGCAGCGGAGGAGACCGGCTGTGCAACCGGCTTTTGATAGACAGCTTGCTGAACAACGGCCTGTGGCGGAAAGATCAGCAGCGGAGATTGTTCTTCTGCCACAGCCGGCGGAGCCACTGGCAGCGGCAGGGCCACTGGCAACGTCACTCCCTGGCGATCGAGCTGACGCTCAAGCTGGCGATCAAGCTGGCGATCAAGAGCTGGCGAGGCAACTCCCCCGAGCGGCGCTTGAGCCACGCCATCGAGACCGGCCACGTCGAGGAGTCGAGGGGGCGGGGATGACTGGAATTTCTGGGCGGGGGGAATCTCACTGCTGGCTACATCCGCCATGGGCAGCATTCGGGCAGGCCCCGGGATGTCGTTGACGAGGCCTCCCCCGAGAATCAACGTGTCGGGAGTGGAGACGTCGGCCTGACTGACGGCCTGGGAATGGCCCGCTTCGCCCCGTGTGGCCTCAAGCGACGAGGCGAATTCGTTGACCACCACCGGCCAATCTTCGGGGCGGGTGCGTTCGAGGGTCTGGATGAGCAGTCCCTGGGTGGCGTCATCGATCCCGCCGGCAGCTGAGAGCCGCGCCACCGCGTTGTCGATCACCGATTCCAGCGATGGAGTGTCTACCGCAGACTCGTTGTCGGCCTGGGATTCGCCCGCGACGTCGTCGATCCGTGCCTCTGCAGCATGGTCGCCATCGTGGGGCATGGCGAGTGTTGCCGCTGTGTTCTTCATCGCCTCCTTGAGCGCCGTCGAGGTCAGTGCAGACATGCACCCGGCCTGGAGGGTCAGGCCAAGGCCGAGGATCGACCAGCCCGCCACGATGCTGGCGGGGATTCTGCCCCCGATCGACGCTTTGGCCCGGAAGCCTCTGGATCGGTGCCACGGGGCACTCGGTGGGCACTCGGTGCGGTCGCTGTCCATCGGAGTCTCGCTCGCGAAGGTGTCGCTGCCCCTGTTGTCCCCCGGGGGTGTTCACGCCGAACACTCTCTCGAGGGGTCGAGGCCTGGAAGCCGGAGCCTGGGAGCCGGTTCGCCTGGGAAGGTAGAAGGACCGTTCCAGCCATGGCAAGGCCAGATGACTCTTTCGCAGTGCACCTTCCCGTCGCGGTTTTCCAAGACGACTCCGCTTCTGATGGAAATCGACTAGAATCCGCGCACACCGATCGCATTCCGCTCCGACCGGACCCCCCCCATGCCTCTCGTGCCCCCAGCCCCCCCGGACTCCCTCGACGCCGTCCCGGCCACCTGGAGGCACCGCCACCTCCTGGATCTCGAACGGCTCTCGGCGGAGGAGATCGTGCTCCTCCTCGACACTGCCGCGCGTTTTAAGGAAGCCACGGCCGGATGCCGGAAAAAGTTGGCCGTTCTTGCCGGCCGGACGATCGTCAACCTGTTCTTCGAGAATTCCACTCGAACGCGGACGAGTTTCGCCTTGGCCGCCCGCCGTCTGGGCGCTGACGTCGTCGAGTTCACTGCTTCCGGCAGCAGCCTCTCCAAGGGGGAGTCGTTCATCGACACCGCCCGCAACCTCGAAGCGATGGGGATCGATGCCGTCGTCGTCCGGCACTCCACGCCAGGAACCCCCCATCTCCTCGCCCAGCACCTCGGGGTCGGCGTCATCAATGCCGGCGACGGCCCGCACGAGCACCCCACCCAGGGGTTGCTCGATATCTTCTCGATCCGTGAGCGACTGGGTGACTTAAAAGGGGTGACGGTGGGGCTCGTCGGCGACATCTCGCACAGCCGTACCGCGCGATCCAACATCCATGGCCTTCTCAAACTCGGTGCCCGAGTGATCGTCTGCGGGCCCCCCACGCTCGTCTCTCCGCGGTGGCGGGAACTCGGAGTGGAAGTGTCGCATGACCTCGATAAAATCGTCCCCACCTGCGACGTCCTCAATCTGCTGCGGATTCAGTTCGAGCGGCAGAACACTCGCCCCTTTCCGTCGGTCAGGGAATACGCCCATCTCTACGCGATGACCGCCGAACGGATGAAACGGGCCCGTCACGACCTCCTCATCCTGGCACCAGGGCCGATCAACCGCGGTGTCGAGGTGACTGCCGACGTCGCTGACTGCCCGCAATCGCTGATCCTCGATCAGGTGACCAACGGACTGGCGGTGCGGATGGCGGTGCTGTGGCTGATCTGCGGACCGCGCGATGGATTGGCAGGAGAATCGCTCTCCGCCGTGAAGAGCGAAGGGAGAACCAACTGATGGCCACGCTGCTGATCCGCGGTGGGAGGGTGATCGATCCGTCGCAGGGCATCGACAGGGTCGCCGACGTCCGCGTGGCGGACGGACGGATCGCCGGCATTGGTCCTGTGGCTGGCTTCGCACCTGCCGCTGACGAGACGATCGACGCCTCCGGTCTGATCGTGACCCCGGGACTGATCGACATGCACGTCCACCTCCGCGAGCCGGGCCGCGAGGAGGACGAGACGATCGCCAGTGGTACCCGGGCGGCTCTGGCAGGAGGGTTTACAAGCGTTGCCTGCATCCCCAACACCGAGCCCCCCATCGACACCCAGGCCGCCGTGGAATTCATCCACCAGAAGGCCGCTCGGGCCGACAACTGCAACGTCTTTGTCGTCGGCTGCGTGAGCCGTAACCGTGAGGGAAAGGAACTTGCAGAGATCGGCCAACTCGTCGAGGCCGGTGCCGTGGCCTTCAGCGACGATGGCGCACCGGTGTACGACGCTGAGTTAATGCGCAGGGCCTTCGAATACTGCAGCATGTTTGACAAGCCGATCCTCGCCCACGAGGAGGTGCTCGAACTTTCGCGTGGCGGCGTCATGCACGAGGGGCTGGTCTCGTTGGCGCTCGGCCTCGGGGGCATGCCCGCGGCGGCCGAAGAGGTGATGATCGGCCGCGATACGGCGCTGGCCGAGAGCACCGGCGGCAGGCTCCATGTCATGCATGTCTCCACCGCCGGCGGCGTGGCACTGATCCGCGGTGCCAAATCACGGGGCGTGCGAGTCACCGCCGAAGCCTGCCCGCACCACTTCACGCTCACCGACGAGTCGCTGCGGACCTTCGACGCCAACTGCAAGATGAGCCCGCCACTGCGGACCGCCGCCGACGTGGAGGGGATCATCTGTGGCATCGCCGACGGCACTATCGACTGCATCGCCACCGACCACGCACCGCACGCCCGCGAGAAGAAAATGCTCGAACTCGACCGGGCGCCGTTCGGCATCCTCGGCCTCGAGACGGCGATTGGGCTCTCGGTGACTCGGCTCGTGGTCCCCGGGCGGATTGGCTGGCCGCGGCTCGTCGAGGCGATGAGCACCCTCCCAGCCCGCGTCCTCGGACTCGATCGGGGCACGCTTCGCACCGGGAGCATCGCCGACATCACCGTCATCGACCCCGACCGGTCGTGGAAAGTCGACGTCCGCGCCTTCCAGTCGAAGAGCGTCAACTCCCCCTTTGACGGCTGGACGCTCCGCGGCCGGGCGGTGGCGACGATTGTCGGCGGACGGGTGAAGTACCGGCTCCCGGGCAACTGAACGGGCGGCGGTTCGTCATGGCCCTGACACTCATCGACGGCTACAACCTGCTTCACGCCTCGGGCGTATTCGGTAAAGAGCGCGGCCCGCGGGGTTTCGAACTGTCGCGTTTGGCGCTCCTGGATCACCTTGCCGACAGACTGGGGGAGAAGTCCACCGGCGTGTTGGTGGTTTTCGACGCCGCCCGGGCCCCCGACGGACTTCCGGGGAAAATAACGCACCGTGGCATCCGTGTCTGGTTCGCCCGCGAATATCCCGACGCCGACTCACTCATCGAGGAGATCCTCGAGGATGAACGGTCGCCGATGAGCGTGACCGTGGTCTCCAACGACCGCCGGTTGCAACTGGCCGCGCGGCGGCGGCGGGCCGGGGCAGTGTCGTGCGACGACTGGCTCGCCGAACTTCGCCGGCCCCGTGCCGTGCCACAAAGCGAAACCAAACCCCCTGAACCGACTCCGGGAGAGGTCGAGCACTGGAAGAAGTTGTTCGGCATCGACTGACACTTCCTCCGCCTGCTGCTCCTTCAGCACTTTGCCCAGCGGGCTAATTTGCGGTCCAGCGTCGAACGCTCGATTCCAAGAATGGCTGCCGCCTTGGTCTTGTTGCCCCCCACCGCCGAGAGCGTGGCGGTGACGTGGCGGTGTTCAACCTCGTCGAGCGTCTGCGGGACAAACGGCCCGGGGCGGTTGGCCGTGCCCTTTCCCGTGTCCCCCGGTGAGGAGAGATGACTGAGAGCCAGGTCGTGGTCATCGACGGTGTCGTGCGTCGAGAGCACGACGGCTCTCTCGATGCAGTTGCGGAGTTCGCGGATGTTGCCCGGCCAGTGATAGACCTGCAGGGCCTGCAGGGCATCGGGACTGAAGTCGCGCACGGCCCGACCCGTCTCGGCGGCAAAACGCTCCAGAAAGTGGCGGGCGAGGGGTTCGATATCCTCGCGGCGGTGCCGCAGCGGCGGCACGACGATCTCCACCACCTTCAGCCGGAAGTAGAGATCACGGCGGAATTCCCCAGCCGACACCGCCTGCTCGAGATTCCGGTTGGTGGCAGCGACTACCCGGACATCGACCTGAACGCGCTGACTGCCGCCGACCCGCTCGAAGGGATGCCCTTCGAGGGCGCGGAGGAATTTCGCTTGGATCGTCGGGCTCATCTCCCCGATCTCATCGAGGAAGAGCGTACCTTTGTGGGCGGATTCGAACTTTCCCGCCTTGCGGGCCGTGGCCCCCGTGAAGGCCCCTTTCTCGTGACCAAACAATTCGCTCTCCAGGAGCGTCTCCGAGAGGGCCGCGCAATTCAGGCAGACAAACGGGGCATCACGACGGTCGCTGGAGTCGTGGATCGCCCGGGCGACAAGTTCCTTGCCCGATCCGCTTTCCCCCCGAATCAGAACCGTGGCCTTCGTGGCCGCCACCCGGGTGATCTGCTCCGTGATGACTGCCAAGCCTGAGCTGCTTCCCACCATCCTCGAATCGACGCGGAGCCGCTGCCGCAGCCTCTCGTTCTCATCGGCGGTGCTCGCCAAGCGGACCGAGAGCTGCTCCCGGGCGGCAAGGTTTTCGATGGCGATGCCGAGGGCATCGCAGACTGCCATCACGAATTCCAGGTCGTCGGGCGCCGCGGCGCGGACGCCGTTGGCAAACTCCAAGTGCATCACCCCCACCGGCCGATCGGCAGCCCGCACCGGAGCGGAGAGTGAGCTGATGGCGTTGGCATCTAATCCGGCCGGGGTCCTGCCGACGAGGATCGCCTCGTTGGTTGCCAGGACGTTGGCGACGGCACCCTGGGGGATGGCGGCCACTGGCCAGTCGGAGGGGATGGACGCGATCGGGGCCAGCGCCGACACAGGGACATCTCCCTTCACGGCGTGCAGACCGGCGGGGTGGGAGGCCCCTGTGGGCTGGAGGAGGACAACCCCCCGGGATGCGCCACACCCCTGGAGGGCGGATTCCAGCGCCAGGCGTGAGACAGCCACCGGATCGGTGGCCTTGGCGAGGGAGAAGGAGAGCCGGCAGAGTTCCCCGGCTGCCTTGCCCACCCGCGGAATGCTGGCCGCCGATTCGCGGATGTCCTCGAAGAGTCTTGTCGCCGCGCGGCGGTGCGTGACGGCCGCCGACCACTGTTCCATGTCGGCTGGAATTTCGCTTGTCGATGTGCCTTCAGCATCGTTGGCCAGAAGACTGGAAGCGGAAGGGGGATCCCCGTCGCCGAAGACGATCTGCACGCTGCCGATGCGGATCGTGTCCCCCACCTCCAGCGTGTGCTCGCCGGTGATCGGCTCGCTGTCGATGAAGGTCCCGTTGCGGCTGCCGAGGTCGCGAACCGTCCAGCCTGCCCCTCCCATGAAAACCTCTGCATGGCAGCGACTGGACCGCTCGTCGTGGAGGACGACGCTGTTTGTCGGCGCCCGGCCAAGGGTGCACGTCTGCCCCGCCACCAGCCTGACGACACTCTGGCCGGCCTGGGGATCAAGGAGCATCAGAAAAGGGGCAGTTGGATCCATCGATGGGCATCGGCTCCGGAATGAAACTCAGCAGGCCGCACTCAGTAGGCTCTTGGGGGGCATGACTGCATGATGCGCCGTCGGGGGGGCTTTGGCGAGGGCTTAAGCCAGTTTGACAGCGCCGGATAAGAGCCTCGGCAGCGGGTGGGAAAGGAGCGAACGACCGGCCAAGGGGGAGCCTGGGAGGTCCCCGAACCCGAAAAACCGGGTTTTGCTCGCGGCAATCGGGTTTGCAGAACAAAACCCGGCCTGTCTAGTATTCGTGTTCGTGCTGGGTGTCGCTTTGTGTCAAGCCCCCCAACCACCCGAGCCACCAGTCACCCAGGCACCAGCCGGAGGACATCCATGAACCACCAGCCCCCCCCCACTCGCAGGCCTGAGCGATTCCTCCGGGGCAGAAGTTCCCTGGCGATCGCCACCATGGCTGTGGTGCTGGCCTTCGGCACGGCAACCGGAGCGGCCCATGCGCAGGGATTCTTGGGCGGTCAGGCGGTCGGTGGTATCTCGATCGATGCCGACGGCATCGTCCGCAATCTCGACCCCAAGGCGACGGAGGAACTGGCGGTCATTCGGCGGCAGGCTCTTGGCAAAGGGGGACCAGTCCGGGGATTGAAGGCCTCCGACGGGCTGCGAAAAGTCTCGCTCGCTCGGCTCGCCGCCGCGGTCGAAGCGGCCGCTGACGGCACCGCACCACTCCCCACGGATGTGGCTTTGATGGGTGGCTTGGAGCGGATCACGCACCTCTTTGTCGATCCCGATGGCCACGACATCGTTCTGGCCGGCCCGGCCGATGCGGCCCGCATCGATGCTGCCGGCAACGTCTTGGGCGCCGATTCCGGTCGTCCACTTTTGCAACTGGAGGACTTCATCGTGGCCCTCCGAGCCATCGACGGTGCCCGCGAAGGGGGCATGCGCTGCTCAATCGATCCATCGCCCGAGGGAGTCGGCAGGCTGCAGCAGTTCCTGAAAGGTCAGCAGGCCAGTGCCGCCGACCCGGCCGGCACGCTGCGGAAGATGGAGGAGGTGCTTGGCCCCCAGACCGTGACGGTGGGGGGAGTTCCGGCCGACAGCCGCTTCGCCCGCGTTCTCGTGGCCGCCGACTACCGGCTGAAGCGGATCGGTATGGGCTTGGAGCCGGCCGGCGTTCCCGATCTGCCCAGTTATCTGGCGATGGTTCCCGCTGGAGCAACCGCCGGCACGCTGCCGCGGTTTTGGCTGGAAGCCTCCT
Source organism: Planctomycetota bacterium (assembly GCA_003669605.1). GTDB lineage: Bacteria > Planctomycetota > Planctomycetia > Pirellulales > UBA1268 > QWOP01. The sequence continues at coordinate 36,638 of QWOP01000082.1, read as the reverse complement.
ACGACCCCATCGCCCGTGATGCCGACGAGTTGGCCTTCCACATCTCCGGCCGGCGGATGAAGTGCCTCACCGAAAACGACCTGTTTGGCAAGGACGGAGTCAAGCGTGGGGCGGGAGCGGTGGATAAGGTGGCCCAGAAGTGGTGCGATACGTTCACGGCGAAGTACGACGCTCTGGCGGCGAAACAGCCCGTGTTTGCTGAATTGACAAACTGTGTCGATCTGGCGGTCGTCGCCGCGCTGATCCACGGCCAGCAGCTCGACAAGCGGGCCGGTCTCGACCTGTCATCCCTCACCGATCCGACCCGAGTGAAGTTGCCCACCTACGAGGCCCCTGCCACAGTGCCCACCGTGGCCAGCGGCGTGAAGAAGGGGGGCCGATGGGTGGTCAGCGCCTCGGGTGGGATCCAATTCCAGCCCTGGGGATTCGCCTCGTTGACGAACGAATCGGCAGACGTCTCCGGTGTGCGGAGCGGAGCCTTGGCTGGACGTCCGGAATCGGGCTACTGGTGGGATTAAGCCCCGGGAGCCCCAGCGACCCGGTCTCGGGATCGTCACTCCGGTACCGCCCACTGCACCGGGCCGATGTTCGCGGCCGCCACCGGAAACCAGCAATCGACCCAGCCCGCATCGGCGAGATGCTGAAGGATTCTCCCGGCGGCGGTGCTTTCAGGCGTACTCAGGGAAGAGCAGGGGGGTGAGACGCTCTTCACCAGTACCAGGCGGTGGCCACAGTCCGCGGCAACGAGGGCGGAAAGCGAGTCGCTCGTCACCTCCCAACCGGCGGGCATGCCTCGTGCCCGCCCCGGTTCAGCCGCCAGCCAAGCTGCCATGTCGAGGACACCATCGCCTCCAGATGGTGCGGCGACCAGCGGCAGCCCGAGCGCGGCAGCCACTAGACGGGCTGTGATTCCCATCCCATCGATCGCCAGTTGATGCATCAACTGATCTGGTTGACGCCGCACCCGATCGAGCTCCCGCAGCCCATCCACCACGGCACCGCCACCGATCAAGAGTGTCCGGCGAGGGCTGGTGCTTCCGATGCGGATATCGCCCAGGAGTGCCGCGACACGTTCCGGCCAGTCGCTTCTGGCCAGGATGCTGCCGCCGATCTTGATCACGATGCCGCTCGCAGAGGAAATCGGCCCACAGCCGATCACGCCGAACCGCCAGTTGCCGCTCTCGGCGCCTGCCCCCGTCATGGCAGTTCCCCGCGGGCGATGAGCGCCAGGGCGTGCGCCGGTGCGGCGCGGGAAAGCTCCGGCCCGATCTCCTTCTCCAAGCGAATCACCGTCCCGAACCAACCGAGCCTGGCGAGGGCCAGTTCCGCCAGACAGGTACCGTGGCCGGAAACGACGACCCGTTGCGGCCGCCAGCGGTGCCGGCCGAGAACACGATCGATGGCCCGCGCCACCCGCAGCCCTTGGGCCTCGGCGCAGGCTTCCGCAGCAAAGGTCGCCGCTGCCAGCGTGACGCTTGCCGGCTCAACAAGGAACATCCGTGCCAGACGGACTCGCGCCGCCTCGCGTGTGGCGGCACGGCCGTCGGCGGTATCGGTCGATCCCGGATCCTCCGGCAATCCCCCGAGCAGCAGCCAGACGTCCTGGGAACGGGCGTAGAGCTCGGTGGCCACGGGCCGGAGACGACCGGCCAGCGGCAGTGAACGGACGATCGCAGCCACCGGTGTTCGTTCGATCCCCGTGTAGACAAGCTCCCCGCTGAGCATGCGGCCGGCATCGTCTTTTGCCAGTGGCACCGGCCCGCGGGCGTCGATGGCCAGGATGTCGGTGGTGGTCGAACCGACGTCGATCAGCAATCCCCGTTCGACTCCCGCAGAGCTGGCCGCCAACCTGGCCAGCGCGTGCCAGTTGGAGGCAGCGGCCTCGAGGGGGTGCTCAAGGGCCACGCCTGCCGGAACGAGACGGCCGTCCACCAAGTAGATCGCCAGGTCGGCTGCCGGTGTGACCATCGCGGCAGCCACTTCCAGTGCGGAGACGATCGCCGCCACGCCAGCGGCCCTGTCCGCGTAGCAATCGGCGATCTCACCGGTCATCGTGGCCACGATCCGTTGTGGCTGCCATTCCTCGACGATTCCCGCCAAGCGTGTGGGAAGTTCCCGCCAACGCTGCCAGAGAGGAAACGCCTCACAGTGGACACGTCCCCTGCCATCGGCAGCCTTGATGTTTGCTCCGCCGACATCCAGTGCCAGAACACGGTCGGAAAGGGGGAAACGCGCCGCGGTCGCGGTCTCAGGGGGCAAGTTGTGCATTGTTCCCCACTTCTCGATCACCAGCCATCGGCCCGGAACGACCAGCCGCCTCGTTGACTACCCCTGCCAGCAAACGCAGCTCCGGCGGAAAACATCAGTCCGGGGCTCTGGCAGACAGATCGACCGTCGCAGCAGTCGAGCATCGCTCCCAGCAAACTCTCCCGTGTCAGGCGGGAGAGTCCCACGAACGACGTCGTCAGCCGCGGGTTGACTTCGAGCACCCGGTCAGCCCCTCCATCGTCGGCCGAACCGAGGATCATGTCGACTCCCACCCATCCAAGCGCTCTGTGGGCTGCGGGCGCCGAGGAGGATGGGCCCTCGAGGGCGGCCACCGCTCGCTGCGCCAAGGCCACCGCCCGGTGGCTCCAACTCGGGTGGGGCCTGACGACACCCCCCAGATAGCGGGGTCTGTCGCCGGGGGTGAATTCCTGCTGCACCGGAGGCAGGAGCAGATGTCCTTCTGGTCCGCAGAGGAGCGACACTCCCACCGGAACCCCGGGCACGAAGGCTTCGAGCCTCCGGTCGTGATCATCCGGCTTGAAGTCGCGGGCTCCGCGGAGAATCGTCACGCCGTCGCATCCCACGCCACCACGAGCCTTGGAGACCGCCGGCAGATAAAACCCCTCCGGGAGCACTTCAAAAGCCTGCAGAACGCGCCCGGCTGGCACGGGCACCCCGGCGGCGGCGAGCGCCAGCACCGTGGCCTGCTTGTCGGCGGCGGTGGCGATGAAGCCTGCCGATGGGGCCGCCACCCGTCCCCCCACCTCCCGGACGGCAGCCACGCGCGCCCCGAGCACGCCGGCGGTTTCCGGAGCGACGATCACCGTCCAGTCGGCGCTCGAGGCGGCCCGGACAAGGGCCTCGATCTCGGTGGCACCATCGACGTCGATCTGCTGCACGCCGGCCGGCACATCGATGGAGAGGGACCGATCGACCAGCACCGCCAGTTTCCATCCCTGCCGTCGGACCCCGTCGGCAAGCAGCGCCTCGAGCATCGCCCGCCCTTCAACGGGCACCGTGGCGGCGGCCACTTGAAAAGGACCATCGCCCGGCAGGATGCCATCCTCACCGACGACGGCGGCGGCGGATGGGCCGCGCAGTCCACCGGAACAACTCCATTCGTAGAGGAGGATCCTCACCTGGGTCCCGGCGGTAGAGAGGCGTGGGGCCGGCGGCTCAAACGCGGTCAGAAAATGCCCAGGAAATCACGCGCGTCGTCGGTCATCCGATCGGGCGTCCAGGGTGGATCCATCACGATCCGCACCTCGACCCCGGCCACCGCTGGGTGGGCGGCAAGCGCCCGCTTGGTGTCGCCGATCAATTGCGGGCCGGCAGGGCAGGCAGGGCTGGTCATCGTCATGTCGATCGAGACCTGCTGCTTCCCGGAAACCTCGGCCGAGGGAGCGAGCGTGACTCCGTAGATCAATCCGAGGTCGACGATGTTAACGAACAACTCAGGGTCCTTGACCGTCTTAAGCAGTTCGCGGACCCGATCCTCACAGAGGGGAGCCGTGTCGGAGGCCGCTGTTGTGAGGGCCGTCGCTTCGACAGGCGCTGCGCCGTCGGTTGCTCCCGTGGCGGGAACGGATGGAAGCGTGAGGGACTCGCTTTCAGGCGTTTCTACATGGGGGGAGCCTGGGTAGCCAATCGGCTGCGTGACAGGGCCATCGATGCCGTGGCCGGAACGGAGGCGGATCCAGACTCCACCAGCATCGATCTTCACATCGTGCGACCGTGTCCCACGAATCGCGGGCATGGAGAGCGCGGCCCCCGTGCGGATGTCGAATCGCGCTCCGTGGCGTGGGCAGGCGATTTTGGTGCCGGTGAGTTCACCGGAAGCCAATGGACCGCCGTCGTGCGTGCAGACGTCATCGAGGGCGGAAAACTGCCCGCCGACATGGAACAGCGCGATCATCTCGCCTTCCACTTCCACGAGCATACTCCCCGGATCGGGCACGTCCGTGACGCCAGCCACCCTGACAAAATCGGCCATCAAGCCTCCTCGCCCGTCGATCCAGAAACCACACGGCCCCACAAGTCAATCATGTCACTCGCCGGATCCTGCCGCCGATCGCCGCTGAGAGTGCTTCGCGCACCGGCGGGATGGTGATCCGGTCGAAAACCTGCTGGAAGAACCCCGCCACCACTAACCGGGCTGCCTCGTCGGCGGTCAGGCCGCGGGTCTGGGCGTAGAAGATCTGCTCGTCATCGACGCGACCACTGGTAGCGCCGTGAGTGCAACGAACGTCGTCGGCCTCAATCTCCAGTCCAGGGATCGAGTCGGAGCGGGCATCCCGCGACAGCATCAGCGTGTCGTTGCGCTGGTAACCATCGGTCTTCTGCGCCACCTTGTCGACCTTGATCATTCCCCGCCACACCAAGCGCGATTTGTCCTGCAGCGCTCCCTTGTAGAGCAGGTCACTGTGGCAGCCCGGAGCCTGATGGTGCTGGAGGGTGTTGTAGACCAGTTGCTGTCGCCCCTCGGTGAACATCACTCCATTGACCTGGGCATCAGCCCCACGCCCCACCAGGGCCACGTCCTGCTGCACCTGCGACAGTCGGCTCCCGAGGGCGCCGAGAGTCCACTGCAGTCGGCCGGCGGCGCCGACCTTGGCCCGCTGGCGGGCGAAATGCCAGACTCCTCGGTTCCAGTTCTGGAGGTTGACCATTCGCAGCGATGCGCCACGGCCAACGATGATCTCCGTGCCGCCGCAATGACACCCACCTGGGGTCCCCACGTCGCCGCCACCGGCGGTTTCGGTGAGAAAGGTCGCCTCTGCCCCCTCTTCGAGGACCACGAGCACATGGCCGGTGTCCAGGCCGCCTGGTGTGACCGCGGAAAGAAGATGCAGCGGGGCCTCGACGCGGACACCGGCGGGAACATGGAGAATCGCGCCGGCCCGATGGAAGGCGGCGTGCATGGCCGCGAACCAATCGGCTCCGGAGTCGATCGCAGAGAACCAATGCGGCCGGAGGCGGTCGCCGTGCTCGGCCAGAACTCGCTCCGGCGTCCCGAAAACCACCCCCTGCGCGGCAACTGCGGAATCGAGCTCCTCGCGGACCACACGGCCGTCGAGTGTCGCCACCCGACCGGCGAAAGGGGCCTTCCCCGCAGCGAGTGCCGCTTGGCAGATCGCTTCCTCAAGCAGGCCCTCCGGCACCGCGGGGACGGTTCCGGGGGAGATCACGGCCTGGCCTTCCGCACCAGCGGCAGCGGCCCAGGTGCGCGGCTGGAACATCCGCAGATCGGTCCGCATCCAGTTCTCGTTCCCGCGATCGGGAAGCGAGAGGGATTCAAGTCGCTCACAGGCCAGGCGACGGAGTTCGACAGCCCACGCCGGCTGGTCGGAAGAGGCCAGCAGGCGCTCGAGGAGATCGCTGTTGAAGCCGGTGGGTGGTGCAGGAGTCATGGGAACGGTGCTCATGGAAGCGGTACAGTGGCAGGGATTACCCGACCGACCCCTCCATCTGCAATTCAATCAGCCGGTTCATCTCCACCGCGTACTCCATCGGGAGTTCTTTGACCAGTGGCTCGATGAATCCGCTGACGATCATGGTGCTGGCCTCGGCCTCTGTAAGCCCGCGGCTGGTGAGGTAGAAGAGCTGTTCCTCGCCGATCTTGGAGACACTCGCCTCGTGTCCGATCGACACATCCTGCTCCTCGACCTCGATGTAGGGATAGGTATCACTGCGGCTCCTGTCGTCGAGAATCAGGGCATCGCAGACAACGCTCGAGCGGCTCTTCCGGGCCCCTGGTTCCACCTTCACCAAGCCACGGTAACTGGCCCGGCCGCCGTTCTTGGAGATGCTCTTGGAAACGATCCGGCCACTGGTGTGGGGGGCGGCGTGGACGAGTTTGGCGCCGGCGTCCTGATGCTGTCCGGCCGAGGCGAAGGCGATCGAGAGGATCTCTCCCCGTGCACCAGGCTCCATCATGTAGACCGCCGGGTACTTCATCGTCAGGTGGCTTCCCAGATTCCCGTCGATCCACTCCATCATCGCCCCCTCGTAGGCCATGGCCCGCTTGGTAACGAGGTTGTAGATGTTGTTGGCCCAGTTCTGGATCGTTGTGTAGCGGCAGCGGCCGTGCTTCTTGACGATGATTTCCACCACCGCCGAGTGCAGGCTCTCGGTGGTGTACATCGGCGCCGTGCAGCCTTCGACGTAATGGACATGGGCTCCTTCGTCGACGATGATCAACGTCCTCTCGAATTGCCCCATACTCTCGGCATTGATACGGAAATAAGCCTGGAGCGGAAACTCGATCGAGACCCCCTTGGGGACGTAGATAAACGAACCGCCCGACCAGACGGCTGAGTTGAGCGCGGCGAACTTGTTGTCGGTGGGGGGAATGATCTTTCCGAAGTATTCCCGAAGCAGGTCGGGATGCTCGCGGACGGCGGTGTCGGTGTCGGTAAAGATCACCCCCTTCTTCGCCAGATCCTCCTGGAGCGATCCGTACACCACCTCGCTCTCGAACTGGGCCTTCACGCCGGAGAGGAATTTGCGTTCCGCCTGAGGGATGCCGAGCCGGTCGAACGTCTTCTTGATCTCCTCCGGCACGTCGTCCCAGGTCTTGCCCTGATGATCGGCCGGCTTGAGGTAGTAGAAGATGTCTTGGAAGTTGACGCCGATGTCGCCGCCCCAGTGAGGCATTGGCTTGGAGTTGAACAACTCCAGCGACTTGAGACGGAAATCTCGCATCCAGGCCGGTTCGCGCTTCATCTCCGAGATTTGCAAGACGATGTCGGCATCAATCCCCCGCCGGGCCTTAAAGACCGCCGGTGAATCGGTGCGGAAGTCATACTTATTGATCTCGCCGATGGCGATGGTGCTCGATTCCTTGGTGTCGGTGGCCATGGCGGGAGAACCTCGGTGTCAGCGGGACAGGGGGAAAACGTGAGGCAGGGCGTGACGAGGAGAAAAGCGGCGCCAGAATGGAATGCAAAGCGAGGGCAGACAGAGCAGTGGCAATCGGGAGGGGAACCAGCAGAAAAGTCAGCAGGTCGAAACTCTTGATCACACCGCAGCGCTGTCGGCGGCGCGGGCCGCTTCTTCCATCGCTTTTTCGGCAGCAGCGGCATCGGGATAGGCAGCGCGGATCCGTTCGTAGCCGCGCTTGTGTAATTCGGCAGCCAGTTCAGGGCCGCCCGACTCAACAATCTTGCCGCCGAGCATGACATGCGTCCGGTGGGGCACGTTGTGCTCGAGGAGTTGCTCGTGGTGGGTGATGATCAGGATCCCCATGCACGAGTCTCCCGTCGGGGCATCGCCCGCGACGCCACCGATTCGGGCAATGCTCTGGCTGGCCAGCCGCACTGCGTCGGCATCGAGTCCACTATCGGTTTCGTCGAGGATCGCGAACCGGGGACGGAGCATCGCCAGTTGGAGAATCTCCGCCCGCTTCATCTCGCCACCGGAGAAACCATCGTTGACGTACCGGCGGGCGAACTCAGGATCGATCGACAACTCCGCCATCTTCGTCTTGAGTTCGGAGCGGAAATCGCGCATCGGCATCAGTTCTTGCCCCTCGCGGCGATCGGGGTTGCGGACGTTGGTCACTGCGTGGCGGAGGAAATCAGCCAGCCGCACGCCAGGAATCGACATCGGCCGCTGGAAGGCGAGAAACACCCCAGCGCGGGCCCGTGCATCGGGTGCCATCGCCAGCAGATCATGGCGAGTTCCATCGGCTCCGACCAACTCGATTGTTCCCGATGTGATCTCGTAGGAAGGGTGGCCCATAATGGCATACCCCAGCGTGCTCTTGCCGGAGCCGTTGGGTCCCATCAGGGCATGGATCTCGCCGCGGCCGATGGTCAGGTCGACCCCTTTGAGGATCTCCTGGCCATCGACAGCCACATGGAGGCCCTTGATGACCAGTTGGTCGCGGTTGCTCGGCGGGATGGAGGGTGTTGTCATAGTTGGTTGTCCGTTCAGGCCTGGACCTTTTGGTGATCGAATACGAGCGCTCCGTCACTGACCGGAGAGGTGACATAGCCGGAATGATGGGGGATCGGGAGTTCGTCGTCGACCTTGCCGAAGCCATCGGAGCGTTTGGCGATCCGCTGGCCGAGGATCTTGTCCTGAATCCGCATCAGACCCTCAAGCAGGCTCTCCGGACGGGGCGGACAACCCGGGACGTAGACGTCGACCGGGACCACCAAATCGACCCCCTTGACGACGTGGTAGCCCCACTTGAAGTACGGGCCGCCGCCGGTGGTGCAGGCTCCCATGGCGATCACATACTTCGGATCGGGCATGAGGTTGTAGAGGCGACGGACCCGACTGGCCATCTTGTAGGTCACTGTGCCTGCCACAATCATTAAGTCGGCCTGTCGCGGGGTCGCCCGGAACGCGCCGGCTCCAAAACGGTCGAGGTCATACCGGCTGGCTCCTGCAGCCATCATCTCGATGGCGCAACACGCCAGGCCGAAAGTCATCGGCCAGATGCTCGACTGCCGGGCCCAATTAATGGCCTGCTCGACGGTCGTGAGCACCATGTTTTCTTCGAATCGGCCCTCAATCCACGGCTGGGTCATTCTTGTATCTCCACGAGAAAAAATATGTTTTGGTTCCCGGCAGCCCGGGCAAAGATGGCTTGGTCCACCGATTGCCCAAAAGAGGGGCTGGATCGGCATGGATGAAACGCGATCGAATGATTGTCAGTGTTCAGAAACACCGTTGCGACGGGTGTCAGTCACTTTCTGGGTGGAGGGGTGGACGACCGCTTCGGCCGACTCCCTGTGCCCGGCAACAAACCGACAACTATGATCGCCGTCGAGGCGGCAGGATGCGAGACGGACAGGGGCACCGACCAGATCCTGGAGCATGAGACGTTCGGCGGCGCAGATGCCCCGGTCCTGATCAGCCAGTTGCGGATAAGGGCAGACGTGGCTGGTGAGGATGGACAATCCACCCGTTCCGGTACCTTCGATTCCAGCCTCGTTGCAGGGTTCTACGGTGCAGGCGATCTGCCGCTGGCGCAACAGGTGGGCCACGCTCTCCAGTCGCTCCGCCACGCCGTCACCGCGAATCTGTTCGCGGTACATCCCCGCCATCGCCCCACCGATTCGGGAGAGCAGTCCACGCCGGACTTCGTCTGACTCCACCCCCCGGATTTCCTTCCAGAGCACAAGGGCTAGGTCGCGGAAGTTGTCCCCGCCCAGCCGGCGACCCTTGTCGGTGAGTCGATAGCCGTAGGAGGGACGACCACGCGAGCGGGTCTGGCCGTGGGGAGACGCATTGCCAGCCGTTGCCGGCCGGAGAACGTCCCGGCCGACGATCCCCTCGCGCATCAGCCGTTCGAGCCGCTGGCGGACCGCCGTGGCGGTGACCCCGAGTGCCTCGCTGATCTCCTCCACCCCCGGAGTGCCCTCCATGCGGAGCATTTCGATCAGCGCCGCATCCGATGACCGCCTGCCATTCTCACGGGCAGAGGGGGGGAGGCTGACACCTGCCCCCTCACCCTGGAAGACCGGTCCGGGCGCACCAGAATGGGACGCCGGAGGGGAAGGGGAGGCCGAGGGTTGTGACTGCGGAGACATAACTACAATGTAGCGACGATCAGAATTTACACAAGTGTTTCAGCGAAAATTATTCCTGGGAAGTCCTGGCTGGGGCCGTGGGGAAGGTGGTTCGCATCACTTCCATGAATTCCTCCCTGTTTTGAACGCGCGAGACCCGGCCCCGGAAATCCCGGGCACCGGCGAGGCCCTGGGCGTATGAACAGGCAAACTTTCGCATCAACAGCGTTCCCCGCTCGACTCCGAAGCGCCGGCAGACCAGATCGTAGTGGTGGTAGACCAGTTCCTTCTGGGTGGCCAGATCGGGATCGGGGGGGGGGACTTCGCCGCGGAGGATCGCCGCCGCTTGGGCGAAGATCCATGGCCGGGAGAGGGCTTCACGGGCGATCATCACACCATCGACACCACTTTCGCGGAGCCTGGTCACGGCTGTCTGGGCCGAGTCGATGTCGCCGTTGCCCACGACTGGCATCCGCGACACGCTCTGCTTCACGGCCCGGATCGCGTCCCAGTCGGCCTGTCCCGAGAAGAATTGGGCCGCCACGCGGCCATGCACCGTCAGGCAACTCGCCCCAGCCTCTTCGATGCGCTGCGCCACCTCGATGGCGGTGCGGCAGTCATCGTTGCACCCCAGGCGGATCTTGGCGGTAACCGGGACTCCGTTGCACGCCTCCACCACCCGCGCCACGATGCTCCCCACCCGCTCGGGATCGCGGAGCAGCCACGAACCGCTCTGTGCCTTGACTGTCACCTGCCGGACGGGGCAGCCGAAGTTGAGATCGACAACACTGACGCGGAAGTCGGTGGCCAGCCGGCGGCCGACGCGTGCCAGATTTTCCGGATCGTTGTCCCACATCTGCACGGCCAGCGGACGTGGTTCGTCGCGCACCCCCCACAGTCGATCGGGGTTCTCACCGCGATTGGTCTCCAGCCAGTTGGCGCTGCGGGCTGCGATCATCTCGGTGGCGAGCAGGCCCGCCCCACCGAATTCGCGGACCACCTGCCGGTAGGCGAAGTTGGTGTAGCCAGCCATCGGCGCCTGCAGCAGCGGCGGGTCTACGACCACCGGACCGATCCGCAGCGGAGCCACCGGTGGCGGCGGGGCCGGCTGCGGGCAAGGAGATTGTGGCGGAGCGACCATGCCGCATCATCCACTGCCTTGGCCCAGACGCAAGCGCCCACCAAAGGAAACCACCTCTGGCGGTCAGCCCCCGGGCTGATCCCCAGGCACCAGCGGTTGCAAACCCGCCGGTCGTTGGAAAACCTGCGGCGGCCCACCGGGTGGGGAGAATGGCAGCGACTCAGGGCTGAGAGGAAGACGGACCTCCGCGGGGCCGCCGCCGGACACCGGGCCGCCGCCTGGGAACTGGCCGAAGAGCGGTTGTCCGCCGGCGGTCTGGCCAGCCACCGGGACCACGCCCGAGACCGGGGTCACTGCACGCCACTGGATGGGGCGGCCAATGAGCATCGTCGCAAACCGTTCCTCGGGAACCGACAGATCGGCCACCGCCATCACATACTCGGCGATGTCGCAGTTGTAACTCCTCACGGCCACCACCAACCGCTCCTGCTGCTCCAGCAGCGTCTCATTGGCCTGCAGCACCGCACCGATCGGCTTGGCCCCCTTGGCGTGCTGGGCCTCGAGGAATTCAAACCGCTGCTGTGCCGCCAACACCGCTTCGGCGCGGGCCTCAACCGCCATCGACTCCAGTGGCAACTGGCGGTTGATCGCCCGGATGCGGCCCGTCGCCGGCCGCGTCGCGAAGATGGTGTCGAAGTGCGTCTGATAGGCGGACGTCAGGGGGCGATCGACCGGCCAAGGGACAGGCTCACCGAGGGGCAATCGCACCAGGTCGACCAGTTCCTGTTGGGCGGCCACAAGTTCGATGCCGGCGCTCGCGATCTCCCCCCGCGCATTCGCCGCGGCCAGGTCGAGGAGCACCATCTCGTCGGCTCCGCCTCCGGGGGCAATCAACTCCAGCCGCCCTGCCGATTCAGCGACGAATCTGGCGCGGACCGTGGCCGCCGCAAGTTTCCAGTAGGCCTGCGTGATCCACAGTCGACGAGAGCGGTCCCCCGATCGCTCCAGGGCCTCAAGCAGCGGCAGCGGTCGCCAGGCAACTCCATCCGGTGGAGCACCCGGCTGGCTGCCGTCGCCATTGGCGCGCGGTGGTTCGAGCGCCTGGGCCACCAGGGCCTCGGCGCGGCTGAACGCCGGCTGGATCGGTGTCACCCGTTCTGCTGTGGGAAGAGCGCTGGTGGGAAAGGGGGCGGCGGGCGGTGGCTGCATGCCCCGCGGAAACCCCCCCTGGGGCGTTGCCAGCGGGCCGCCTCGTTGACCAACAGACGGGACCAGGACTGACACCGTCCCATCGGCAGCCACGCCGGCCGTCGGGGCGGTGAACGGCGGTACCGCCGTCGGCGGGATTGGACCCTGCCCGCCGGGCTGGCGGAATCGGCCCGGATCCCCCAGGTCTGCCTCGATCGGCTCGACTCCGTCCGGTGGGGCTGGTTCGTCGTGCAGCCACTGATCGGCGGCTGGTTCTTCCACGACCGGCGGCTCGGCACCGCTCCCGTCTGGTGCCATCTGCGGATCGGATCCAAAACTGCTCTCAGCGGTGGGAACATAGCCGGGGAGAGGGGCTGTGTCGGCGGGCAAAGTGGCATTCGTGGGGGGCGGACTCACTGGGAGGGGTTCGTCGGCCCGAGCCGTGGCGACACCCAGCCCCCAGCCCCCTCCCCCAACGCCTGCCCGTGTAGATAGCGGAAGCCACAGCAGGAGGGAGCAGGCGCAGCCGATCCGGAGGCGGTGCCACGCCGTGTCAGAAAAGTCACTGGGCCGTTCACCGGGCCGCGATTGTCCGCTCGCCATCATTTGCAGGCCGCACTCCCAGGGGGTGGGAGGCTCACAGACGGTGACTGCGAAGTCAACGGCAGATCGGCTGGCGCCGGGCGCCCTGCAAGGCTGGGGGGGCTGGGGTGGCATTCGCCCCCCTCCGCAGCGGCTGCCAGGGACGGCCGCGGCTGGGCAATCCGACCGGCGCCCCGATCAAGAGGCAGCGTCGAGGTAGGGGTCTTGGCTCATTTGAATGTGCGCCTCGGCCCGTTGCCGCTCGACATATTCAAGCATCCGTCGCTGCCGCACATGACGGGCCTCCACCAGCCGCTGTGCCTTGATGAAGCTCTCCAGCAGCCGTTCAGGATTCCCCCCCAGGCCGGAACGCAACCGGGCCACGACGCGTCGGGACTTCTCCGGGCCATAGCCGGCCACGAGGATGTCGTCGTCGAGCGAAACGTACTGCCGCCAGGTGCCAGGATCGCCCTGTCGACCACACCTCCCCACCAGTTGCCGGTCGATGCGGGCCGAATCGTGGAGCTCGGTGCAGATCACATGCAGACCTCCGCGTTCGAACACCCCGTCGCCGAGTTTGATGTCGGTGCCGCGGCCGGCCATGTTCGTCGAGACGGTGATCTGTCCAAGTTGCCCAGCCTGGGAGACGATCTCCGCCTCTCGCTCCACCTGCCGTGCATTGAGGACGGTGTGCACCAGCCCTGCGACCGTGAGCAGTCGCGACAACTCCTCCGACTTGTCGATTGAACGGGTCCCGATCAGCACCGGTCGTCCCGTGGCGTGAATCTGCAGGGTTTCATCGACGATTCGCGTGAACTTGTCGGCCTGCTGGTCGCAGACCACTGCCGGGAGACGCTGCCGGATGGCGGGGCGGTTGGTGGGAATCGCCGCCACGCCAACGTCATACGTTCGACTGATCTCCGCAGCGCTGGTGGCGATCGTGCCGGTCATCCCCGCGAGGTGGGGCCAGCGGGCGAACAGATCCTGGATCGTGATCCGGGCAGCGTGCCCCGAGGGCACCGTCACCTCGATGCCTTCCTTCGATTCCACAGCTTGATGAAGGCCATCGCGCCACGTCCGCCCCTCGGCGGCGCGGCCGGTGAACTCGTCGATGATCACGATCTTGCCGTCGCGGACAACGTACTGGCGGTCGCGGGTGAAAAACCGTTTGGCCCGCAGGGCCCGCTCGACCGCGTCATAGAGCGCCAGCAGGCTCACCGATTCCAGGAGTTCGGGCCGCTCCAGTGCCCGGACCCGACTCCGCCCCGGCCCCAGCAACTCGCAGCTCTGCTTCTGCGGATCCTGCTCGAAGTCCTCGTCGACCGTGAGGAGAGCGGCGGCACCGGCCGAGAAGCGAAACAACGATTCCTCCACCGCCTGCGCCTCTCCTGGCGGGGCTGAGATGATCAGTGGCGTCCGTGCCTCGTCGATGAGGACGTTGTCTGCCTCGTCCACCAGAGCGAACCAGTAGGGGCGTTGGAGCAGCTTCGCGGTGGAGGAGGCGGCCTTGCCGGTGAGCATCGCCCCCAGGTCACCACGTCCCTCGGCGAGTTCCCGTCCCATCAGCCTGTCTTTGAGGAAATCGAATCCAAAATCCTTGGCTGTGCCGTAGGTGACGTCCTTGGCATAGGCATCGCGCCGTTGATCGAAGTCCATCTGCGACTGCACGATCCCCACCGTCATTCCCAGCGCCCGGTAGATCGGCTCCATCCATTCGCCGTCACGTTTGGCGAGATAGTCGTTGACCGTGGCGAGGTGGGCGCCGCGGCCGGCGAGGGCATAGAGGACCAGCGGGAGCGTGGCTACGAGGGTCTTACCCTCGCCGGTCTGCATCTCCACGATCGCGCCGCGCACCAAGGCCACGCCGGCGAGCAGTTGGACGTCGTAGTGCCGCATGCCGTTGGTCCGCCGTCCGGCCTCGCGAGTGGCGGCGAAGCATTCCACCAGCAGGCTCTCCACCGGTTCGCCTGCCTTGGCTCGGTAGGAGAGGGAGCGGGCCAGACGACGGAGGCCGGCGTCGCTGAGATTGGCCATTTCTGTCGCCAGTCCCTCGATGTCTGCCACGGCGCGGCGGGAAGACGCGTCGATTCCGGTACGCGCCCCCGGCGTTCTTCCCTTCAGCCATCCCAGCAGACTTGCCATGCTCCGCCCAATGCCTTGAAAAGAGTCACTGCGGTTCAAATTGCTCGCGGCTGGCAACAGGCATGTCGAGTGAGATCCGTCCCCGGTTGCGGAACACCCCCAGCGTCACGGTGCGACTGGTGGGGGTGACGCTCACCAGGCTCACGAGGTGATCGTCGTCATCGATGGGATGACCATCAAACTCAAGAATCACGTCGTCGGGTTGGATGCCGGCTGCATCCGCCGGCGATCCTTTGGTGACTCCAGACACCCGTGCCCCCACGGCCCGTACCATCCCCAACCGCTCTGCCGCCCGCTGAGTGAATCCACGGTCGAGGGTCACTCCCAGATAGGCCCGCGACACGTTGCCGGTGTCGACGAGTTGTCGGGCCACGAACAAGACCATGGAAACCGGGATCGCGAACCCGATCCCCTCGCTGCCGCCGGAGTTGCTAGCGATCGCGGTATTGAGCCCGATCACTTCGCCGCGGAGGTTGACCAGCGGTCCGCCGCTGTTGCCAGGGTTGATGGCCGCGTCGGTCTGGATGAAATCCTGAAACCGGACCCCCTCGTTGCCCAGTTCCAGATCGCGGCGTCCCTTGGCGGAGACGATCCCTAGCGTGACCGAGTGCGACAGCCCGAACGGACTGCCGATGGCGAGTACCGTATCGCCAATTTGGACGTTGTCCTGCTCGGCGAACCGGGCCGGGGTCAGGTCTTCACCCTCCATCGCCAGCACGGCGATGTCGGTGGCTGGATCAGTCCACAGCCGCTGCGGCCGCAGTTCACGGCCGTCATCGAGTCGGATCACGATGTTGTCGAGTTCGGCCCGATTCACCACATGCCGGTTGGTGACCACGACGGTCCGAGCGCCAACCGCGGCGATCACGCCAGAGCCGGCCTCGTCCTCGCTTTCCTTGCCGCCCCGGTTTTTTGCGGCTGCCTTGCGGGCGTCGATGTGGACCACGCACGGCCGGAGGAGTTGCGTCAGCCGACGGAGTTGGGCGCTTTGCCTCTCGAGGAGTTCGGCGCCCTCAATCACCTTGTCGTAGAGTTGTTCCCGCTCGGCGGGAGAGAGCCTCGTTGCCCGTGACGGATCGACGCGCCCGCTCGCGCTCCCCCCAAGGGGCTGCGCCCCACCCAACGCCTGCGGGGGGTCACGCTCGTCAATGGGCGAGAGCCGCGGCGGCTCTTCGCCACTGCAGGTCACGGCACGGCGCGCCTCACCACAGGCCACCGCCACGACCACCGCCACGACCGACAGGCATCGGGCTGGAATGAAGACCCATCTGGCATCGAGAGGGGAACGCATGATGCACGCTCTTCCGAGAATGGCTCAGGACCCCGGCATCATACCCTGCTGCGGGCCGGTTGCTGCGCCCGATTGGGCTCCCGGCACCGGCCGAACCCGGAGTCGACATTCCCGCCACGCTAGGGAATCGATCAGCTGACGTCGATTTCGAAGTCGGCCGACGATTCCTCTCTCTCATCCCGGAGGGCGGAGCCGCCATGGCGTTCTAAGTCACGCTGGCACTCGATGCACATCGTGGCGTAGGGCAGGGCATGGAGGCGGGCCATCGGAATCCGCGCCGAACAGACCTCGCACGATCCGTACTGCCCGCCGCGCATCCGCTGCAAGGCGTTTTCGATGTGTGCCAATTCCCGGCTCTCCACCTCGGCCAACTGAGAACTGATTTCGTCCCGTGCGGTGTCGAGCGCCGCATCGACGACGTCCCCCGACGGATCGCCATGGAGTTCGCGGAGGAGCGACATATCGCCCGCCAGGGTGCTGCGGAGCGCATCCCGGCGACGAATGAGAATAGTGCGGAGGTTTAGAAGTGCGTCTTTTCTGGCCATGATTGATACTCCTCGCCCGTTCGGCTTCCCCCTGAAGACTGCCCTGCCGCCCACGGGTCGCACCAGATAGTACGGGGCTGGAAACGATTGGTTCGTAACCAGGAAAAGGACAGCATCGTTATCGAAAAAAACCGTCGGAATGATCGTGACACTTGGCGGGGACGGGAGAATCCCCCCAAAGTTCCGCAACTGCGGGAGCCTGGGGAAACCGTGGAGTTTGGCAGGTCTCCTGCCTTCCCCGCAGTCGTGACGGCTGCCGTGGATGCCAGGTGGCCAAAGCCCCCAGCCCCACGTCACGGAGCACCACGTTCCAGGTTGTTTAGGCCCCCGGACCGGCTAGGTCCCCGGCCAGTTCGCCGAGGGTGGTCCACGCCTGCACCACGTGCTGTCGGCCGGTGATCGTGCCCCCGACGGCCAGTCGGAGTGCGTATCGGCCCTCCACGCGGGCATGGCTGAGGTAGGCCGAACCGCCCCGGTTGACCGCGGCCAGGAGCCTGGCGGAGGCCTCGTCCCCAGCCCGGAGGGCAAACGTCACCAGGGATAGGTTCGGCGGAGAGAGGAGTACGAAACGCGGATCCGCCCCGACCCAGCCGGCGAATTCGGCCGCCCAGGCGACATGGTCTCGGATCCGTTTTCGCAACTCCTCCGCGCCGATCATCCTCAGCATCATCCACAGTTTTAGGGCCCTGAATCGGCGGCCGAGGGGGATCTGCCAGTCGCTGCGGTCGACCACCGCTCCAGAGTCGCCGGCGGCCGTCCGCAGGTATTCCGGCTTGGTGGAGAGCGCGGCGGCGAGCGCACCGCCATCGGCAAACCACAGACAGTGACAGTCGAAGTTGACGAGCATCCACTTGTGGGGGTTCATTCCCCAGCTGTCGGCCATCTCGGCCCCCGCGACGAGCGGAGGGCGAAACTCCGGACAGACCGCCGCGGCACCGGCCCACGCGGCGTCGACATGCAGCCAGGCGCCGTGCTGGCGTGCCAGAGGGGCGATCTGGGCCACCGGGTCGATCGCCCCGCGGGCTGTCGTGCCGACGGTGGCAACGATGAAACAGGGGCGGCGGCCGGCCTGCTGATCTTCATCGAGGGCCACTACCAACAATTCTGGTCGCATCCGCCCCTGCGGATCGACCCCGATCCGGCGGACAGCATCCGCCGCCATGCCGGCGATCCGCGCCCCTTTGGCGACGCTCGAATGGGCGTCGTCGCTGCAGTACACGACCGGCATCTCCGGCCCGGCGGCGAGCGCACGCTCCCGAGCCGCCACGAGGCAACACAACAGTCCGCTCGATGCGGAGTCTTGGATCATGCCCCCTCCAGCCCCGCTCGCACCAAATCGCTCGGGAAGGCCGAGGAGGTCGCGGAGCCAATCGACGGCGACCGCCTCCAATTCCGTGCAGGCCGGTGACGTGGCCCATAGCATCCCCTGCACTCCGAGCCCGGCGCTGAGGATTTCGCCAAGAATCGACGGAGCGGAGGCGTTGGCTGGGAAGTAGGCGAAGAACGACGGATGCTGCCAGTGGGTCAAGCCGGGCACCACCACCCGGTCGAGGTCGGCGAGCACCGAAGCAAGAGGCTCCGAGGTCTGGGGCGCGCGCCGTGGGAGCTGAGCGGCCACCCATCCCGGTTCTACCTGCGAGAGCACAGGCCGCGCGTCGAGCGACTGCCAGTAGTCGGCGATCCAATCGATCACGGCCCGCCCCTCACGGCGGAACCGCTCCGGATCGAACGCCGCCCCCCAGGCCGCACCGCTCCCCTCGCCATCCTGGGATCGCTCTTCCATAAGGCTCACTCCCCCTGCACGGTGAGGACCAGCCGGCGCGGACCGCCCCGGTCGCGGTGTTCGCCAAGATAGATTCCCTGCCACGTCCCCAAGAGCAGCCGGCCAGCGCGGATCGGCACCGTCACCGAGCTGCCCACCAGCGCCGCTTTGACGTGCGCAGGCATGTCGTCCGGGCCTTCGGTGGTGTGGATGTAGGGGAGACGTTGGTGGGCGATCGCGTCCAGCGCCATCGCCAAGTCGAGCGGCACGTCGGGATCGGCGTTCTCGTTGATGGAGATGCTCGCCGAGGTGTGCTGGATGAAGACGTGGAGGAGGCCGATGCGGATTGTCGCCAGTTCGGCAACCGCGTTCACGACGGCTGCGGTAATCACATGAAAGCCGCGGGGCAGAGGACGGAGTTGCAGTTCGCGCTGGTACCAGGGCATGGGGTGATTCGCAGGCCGTCTTCGAGCAGCCAGACTTTTGTCAGGGTCGGCCTTCCGTCGCCCGCTGCGTGCGCTGGCGGATGAAGTCCGGATCGTGGCAGTTGGACACCGCCACATCATAGGTGATCTCGCCACGCTGGTAGAGTTCGAGGAGGACGTTGTCCATCAACTGCATCTTGTGCTTGCGACCGGTCATGATCTCGTTGCGCAATTGGTGGACGTTGCCCTCTCGAATCATGTTGCGGACGGCGGTGTTGGCGACGCACACCTCTGCCGCCAGCACCCGGGCTGATCCGGTGGCCCGGGGGAGGAGACGCTGCGAGACGATCCCCTGCAACGACCCGGCCAGCTGGGAGGCGATCGACTCCTGCTGCTGCTGCGGAAAGACACTGGCGATCCGCTGCAGCGTCTGTGCGGCGTCAGGGGTGTGAAGCGTGGCGATCACGAGGTGGCCGGTCTCGGCGGCCATCAGCGCCGTCTCGATCGTGTCCAGGTCGCGCATCTCACCGATCACGATCACGTCGGGATCCTGGCGGAGAACCGCCCGCAGCGCACCGTTGAACGACTGGAAATCGCAGAGCAACTCCTGTTGGATGACGAGGCTGCGGATGTTGGAGTGGACATACTCCACCGGGTCTTCGAGGGTGATGATCTTCGCCCGGCGTTCCTCGTTGATGGTGTGGACCATGTAGTTGAGCGTCGTCGTCTTCCCCATGCCGGTCGGACCGGTGACGAGGATCAGCCCGCCTGTCAGCCGGGTGAATTCCGCCACCACCGCCGGCAGGCCGAGGTCTTCGGCGGTGCGGACGACCGTCTCGCAGAGGCGGATGGCAAACTCCGGTGTGCCGGCATGGAGGTAGACGCTCACCCGAAAGCGGCCGATGCCGGCGAGGGTCCGGGAAAAGCTCAATTGCCAGTCGCGGGCGAAGGCCTCCTTCTGCTTTGCTTCCAGCAAGGAGTCGTGGATCGCCTGCAGGTCCTCCTTCTCCAGGGCCGGGCCTTGCGCGGGCTTGAGTTCGCCGTTGATCCGCAGGATTGGCGCCACCCCCTGGGAGAGATGGACATCAGTGGCCGCCATCGAGCGGGCGCCGCGGAGAATCTTCTCCAGTGACCAGTGCATCGCCTTCTCCGTGGGGTACGACCCCGTCACCTGGTGGATCCCAAACGCCTCTCCGCACATTCACTTCCTGCCAAACAGCCGCCCCAAGCGCCGCGATAACCCACCGAGTGCCCCCCCCGATTCTGCCAACCGGGCCCGCGCCCCGAGATGCTCAGGCGCCAGTTCCAGACAGCGTGCAAAACTTTTGGTGGCAGCCGATTCCATTCCCAGTCGGCGTTGGCAATCCCCCTGGACATACCAGCACAGCGGGGACGACGGTGCCCGTTCCACTGCCTCTTGGGCACGGCGGAGGGCTTTGGCCGGACACTTGTGGAACAGGCAGGCGGCGGCTGCCTCCAGCGGCACCAGCCAGTCGCGGTCGAGAATCTGTGCTTTGTCGAAACAGTGGTCGTCGCCGCGGCCTCCCTGGGCGACGATGATCTCGCCGCGGACGAGCCAGCGGAACGCCGATTCCCCCGGCCTGGCAAGCGAGGCATCCGACATCGCCAACGCTTCGGTGAGCGAGCCCATCCGGCAGCGAGCCTGGGCGCCGGCGGAGAGGATCTCGCCATGCTGGGGGAAGACCTCGAGCGCTTTTTTCGCCCAGACGTCGGCCTGCGGATATTCGCCCAGTTGCACAAGCATCTGCACCTGGCCCAGCCAGCCGGTGACGGCGGTGCGATCGAGTTCCAGGCTCCGGGAGTAGAATCGCAGCGCCGACTCGTGGCTGCCGCTGCGGCGTTGCTGATCGGCCAAACGGATCCAATGCGCGGCGTCCTTCTCCACCGGAGGTGCCGCGCGAGAGCCGCCCGCCGGCTGCGGATCCTGCTCGGGGAATTCAAGTTTGTCGAACCGAGCGATGGCACACCTCCGCGACCATGGCAACCATGGCGACCATAAGGCCGGTCACTCGATGCGACCGAACCGAGTCACAGGATAACTCCGGCCCACGATCCGTCCTTCGATCAAGGCTGTCAACGGAAGCCAGTTGGCGACATCGCTAAGGATTTCGCGCTGCCCGAGGACGATTCGTACCATCGCTTCCCGGTCCCTCCAGTCCGAACCTCCGTTGGGGAGCGGCGGGCGTTCGGGGGGTTTTTCCCCGGGGGCGTACGACTCCGGCAGGAGGACGAAGCATCGGCCGTCCGGCACGGTGAACCGTGTCCCTTCGGCAAGCGGACGGAGATCCGACTGCCAGGGGGAGGGGACGCCGTCGACGAGGAGCACCCCATTGACCATCAACACCTCCTGCCCCTCAAGCGCCCGGACGCGGCGGAGCGTCCGCGGCTGGAAGGTGACGACCAGATCGCCGGGCTGAGGCCGGGCCGAGTGATCGAGCCAGATGATCTCCCCTGCGGCCAGTGGCGGTGCGTTTCTGGGAACGTACACCGGTGCGAGCCACCAGCTCCCCCCGATCACACGCATCGCCCCCCACGCGAGCGGCACGTAGAACAGCGCCAGCAGCACAACCGCGCTGGTGACGATGCCAGCTAGCCTGGCGCCGACGCTGCGAGAGGGGAGCCCGGTGGCCTGAAGGGCCGACGCCGCGTGGAGGGCAAGCGCCCCACCGATGAGGAGCATGAAGATCACGGGGAGACCGTGGAGCAGGAGGGCCAAAAGCATCACCGCGATCCACACCGCCAGCAGCAGCCATCCCGGCGCCCGTTGCCCGGCGACAAGGAACGGCACGCCGGGGAGCCAGCTCACCGGCCGCTGGACTATGCCGATCAGCGGTCGGACCACCACCTCCATCGGCAGTGCGAGGGCGGGCAGCGCCGACTCACGCAGACCGATCGCGAGAAGAAGCGGTGCCAGGCGGCGGTTGAAGGCCCACCATCCGGGCAGGAAGCGTTTTGCGAAGGGCCCGGCCCGCGGCGGAGTGATCGGGATGGGCGCAGCAGCGAGCGCAAGGTGAGCGCCGCAGCGGCCGCAGGCGGTGCTGCCCGGCATCACGTTGAAGCCGCAACTAAAGCACTGCATGGCGACTGGATGGAAACTGGCTGGGGATGAAATGACGCAACGTCGCCTTGGAAATGCCCCGCGATGGCGCTTTCCCGAGGCACTCAGTGACGGTGGTGGATGTCGACGACGCGGCGGACCACTGCCGGGGTCTCGTAGAGTTCGGCTGTCGGCGTGCTCGATTCCACGCGCCCGATGATCTGCGCCACGACTTGGGCGTAGTCCTTGCACGCCTCTCCCTTGATCCCCTTGGTGCGGACGGTCACGCGACCATCGACGCCGATCTCGATCTCGATCTCCTCGCTTGCCATATCCCGGCCTCCTAAAAATCGTCTTTGGGAATCCTCACCAGGAACGGACGCGGATTTTCACCGCCCGGTCTGCGGTCACTTCCTCGTCGATGATATTCACGTTGCGGGCGGCCAGCTCGCTCACCAGCCGGTGGTAGACGTACTGTTGGGTGACGCGGCCGATGAGTTCCTCGCCGAGGCGACGGAGTTCGTGCTTCGACACCCCCACTCCCTCCATGCACACCTTGAGGGCCCCGCGGGCGTCGCGGGAGAAGACGGCCCGAACGCCGTCCTTCTCGGCAACCACCCGTTCACCAGTTCCAGCAGTCCCCTCGAGGACCTCGCTGTCGGGCAGATCGATCTCCTCACGAGTCAGCCCCTGCTCCTCCTGCAGTTCCTGGCCGACGCGGGCGGCGGTGTGGGCCACGGTGGTGAACCCCACCGCGGCCACCCCCGCTGCGACCGCGGCGGAGATCACCGACCAGTTGGCGATCACGACCGGGGCAACGATCAGCACGGTGCTCATGGGAGTGGGTCTCCGTAAAGGAAGGGAAGTCTACAGTTCGATCTTCCGGCGCGAGCCGTCAGCAGTTTCGGTGCGGGCGCCTGAGGCCAATCGCGAGCGGCCGGTGGCCCAGTTCCGCAGCCGTACCAATTCCTCGCTCATCGTTTTCGACAGCGGGACGCTCTGCGAGATCGAGTGGCGGAGGACGTCGGTGGTGAGCATGCCGTCGTTGCTAAAAGCGTCGAACAGCGCCTCGACCACCACCTGCTCAATCTCGGCACCGCTGAATCCATCGGACGAGCGGGCAAGTTGGTCGAGATCGAAACCGGCCGGATCGCGGGAACGCTGCGCCAAGTGGATGCGGAAGATCTCGCGCCGCTCTTCAAGCGTGGGCAGGTCGACAAAGAAGATCTCGTCAAGACGCCCTTTGCGGAGGAGTTCGGGGGGGAGGTGACTGATGTCGTTGGCGGTGGCCATGACGAACACCGGAGCGGTTTTCTCCGAGAGCCAGGTGAGCAGCGTCCCAAAAACCCGGGCCGACGTGCCGCCGTCACTGGCCCCGGATCCACTGGAACCGGAGAGTGCCTTGTCGATTTCGTCGATCCAGAGCACGGCAGGTGCGACGCTCTCCGCCACCTGCAACGCCTGGCGAACGTTCTCTTCACTGGATCCGACCAGGCTCGAGAACATCCGCCCCACGTCGAAACGGAGCAGGGGGAGGTTCCAGAGGTTGGCGGCCGCCTTGGCACAGAGACTCTTGCCGCAGCCCTGCACGCCCACCAGCAACACCCCCCGCGGCGCCGGCAGGCCAAATTTCTTCGCCCGGTCGGTGAAGGCCACGCTCCGCTTCGCCAGCCAGTCCTTGAGGTTGTCGAGCCCCGCCACCTGACCGAGGTTTGCCTGGGAGGCGTAGTACTCCAGAAGGCCGCTTTTGCGGATGATCTGCTGCTTCTCACCGAAGACGACATCGACGTCGCTTGCCGCCAGACGGCCGTCGAGGACGAGCGTCTTGGCAAACACATTCTCCGCTTCCTTGAGCGTCAGCCCGCGGGCCGCCGAAAGGAGCCGTTCTCTCCCGGCGTCATCGAGGTCGATGTGGATGTTGGGCTTGTCCTTGACGTCATCGATGATCCGGTCGAGGAGGTCGCCGAATTCGCCGACGCCGGGGAGCCCGAAGTCGACCAGCGTCACATCCTTGCTCAGTTCCTGGGCAATCCGCGTGACTGGCGCGCAGATGACGATCGACTTGTAGGTGTCGCGGAGGTGGTGCGCCACGTCGCGGAGCCGGCGGACGACCGTGAGATTGGCCCGGTTGTCCTCAGTGAAGTGGTGGAAGTCCTTGAAGAGATAGATCGCCGGTTCGAGCTGGGCGACTACCGCATCGAGTGCCGCGATCGGGTCGCAGGTACTGCCACTCCCCCCCTTGGCACGGTTGGGCTCGCTGCCGCTCTTCACGATCCCTTGCGTGACGGTCCACACAAAGAGGTTTTTTCGCCGCCGGTCGGCGATCTCCTTCAGGCAGCGCTCGACCCGCTCCTCCTCCCAGGTGGTGACGTAGATGATCGGGTAGCGGGCGCGGATCAGGACGTCGATCTCCCGGGTGGCGGTGGCTGCCACCGGCTTCGCAGTCGGCCGCACGGCTGTCGGCGGAACGCCATCGGAGGGCATGCTCATGGTGATTCTCCCGCGTCTGAACAGTCTGGGAGAGATCGCTGTGGCGGTGGGGACGCTCCCTGCGGCGTGCCACATGCAGCCACCAGTCCGCGGCCGAGCCGTTGGGCGACGGCGTCGCCGCGGACGCCGATCGCGGCCAGCGCCTCGAGGATCTCGCGCGAAGCACCAAAAATATGGACCCGTCCGTCGGCGCCGATGGCGATCTCGCTTTCAGTCGACTCGTCTCCAGCCTGCATCGTCCTTGATAGTGCGCGGCGGCTGTTCATGCGAGGGCTCCGGCGACTGGGCAACTGCTCCCTCTCACCCCACGACAGCCAATCCTAGCATTACCGCCTCCCGCCGGGCGCGGAGTCCGGCGTCGGCGGGGAGGGGGAGGGCAAGATCGGGGTGGTGCTGCGCCTGCCAGCGAGGCAGGTACCCATCGCGGATGCTGAAAGGGACCCCCGGCAGGTTCGCCGCCAGCCAGTGGGCCACCGGGCGGAAACAGCACTCGTGGTGCCCCGGGAGCAGCAGGTGACGGACGATGAGATCGGCGGGGCCGGCGGCCGCGGCCACCAAGTTGCGGCCCACGATCGCGCAATACCGCGGCACGCCAGCGATCCGCTCGGCACAGGCATCGTTGCCGAACTTGAAATCGGCGACATGGACGTCGACCACACCGTCGAGCAGCGCCAGGGCTTCCGGGGTGAAGTGGAAATCGCTTTTCCAGACCAGCGGCGGCGGATCGGGGCACCCCGCCAAGGCGCGGAGGATCGCGGGAAGGTGGATCGTCGGCTCGCCCCCCACCCACTGCAGGTTGCGGGCCCCGCGCTTTCGCCCCCAAGCCACCGCGGCATTGAGAAAGTCGGCATCCAAAAGCGTGCCGATCCGCGGGTCAAACGCCTTCTCCTCGGCAATGCAAAACGCGCAGCGCAAATCGCATCCGGAAAGGTAGAAGAGGTGCGAGGGAACGAGTTGTGGTTCCTCGCCGTACTCCACGCGGTGGCGGAAGACGCGGGCCTCGGTGCCAGCCTTGCAGCGTCCGAGCTCCCCGGCAGCGCGATTGGTGCCGCAGCGGTGTTCACAGAGCATGCAGTGGGTGTCGTGGAGTGCGGCGCGCGCCACCCTCCCGGCGAGTCGTTCGGAGTCCATCGCCACGCTTTTCCCCGGGTGACCATCCTCGGAGTCCACCATCGATCCCCGGCAACAGAGCCTGCGGAGGGCGGGAAGGTCTTTTCCCGGAACGTTGCGTCAGGGGGTCGCCACAAAACACCACACCGTGCCGTCATCGGCAGCCATCACCACGCTCCCTGCCGCCACCGCCGGCGACGAGGCAAAGCCGCTGCCGGCATCGAACTCCCACAGTTTCTCACCGTCAGAGCTCCGCAGCGCAACGATTTTTCCAGCGGAGTCCCCCACGATCGCCAGCAGATCACCCGGCGTTGCAGCGTCGTGGACAATGACCGGCGAACCATCGACCCGGCCCCGCATCGCCTGCCGCCAGGCCCTCGTCCCGTCGGCGATCGCAAATGCCTCCACGGCCCGGCCCCGCGTTCCTACAAGCGCCAGGCCGCCGGCGATCGCAGCGCTCGAACGGTACGCCTGGCTGCTGCCCGAGGGGGCCAGTTTCCAGGCCGGCTTCCCGGCCACCACGTCGATGGCCCAAAAGACCCCCCCCTCGCTGCCGAACAGCACCCGCCCCCCGGCGGCCGCGGGGGTTGTGCCGGTCGGGCCGTCGATCGGTACCGCCAGGTCTTCCACACCGCTGTGCGCATCGATGACATGCAGTTTGCCGTCGCAGCCGGCCAGCAGCACCTTGCCAGCCGCCACCGTCGGCGAACAGCGAATCTGGTCGGCGATCGAATGCGTCCAGTGGATCGCCCCGTCACCGACAGCGAGACAGGAGAGCGTTGCATCCTGTGAACCGATCAACACCCGAGGCCCGTCGGGAGCGTCGATGAGCGTCGGCCCACCGGAGATCTCGCCCCCGGTCTGGTGGGTCCAGAGTTCCGTGCCGTCGGCTGCGTCGAAGGCCCGCACCAATCCGGCGCCGTCCCCCACCACCACGGTGGTCCTGCCGGGCGCAGCGGAGACAGCGGCCGCCGACGGGAATCCGGCTTCCGATTTCTTCGACCACAGCGTCCTGCCGTCGGCCAGGTCGAGGCAGTGGAATGTGCCGTCGAGGTCGCCGAGAAAAATCCGTCCACCGGCAATCACCGGGGTGGCCTCGAAGGCTGTCTTATCGATCTGTCGGTGCCACCGCTCCACCAAGGGCAAGGTGACGTGCGCGGCCGATCGTCCAGTGCCCGCCAGCGATCCCCGGAACATCGGCCACGCCTCGGCAGCAGCTTCGTCGGCGGCGAGATCGGGGGAGCCATCGGCTGCCTGCGGCGGATCGTCTGCAGCCAAGAGTGCCGGCAGCAGCGCCAACAGGAGCAACAGCGGCAGCAGGACGGAGCCGATCGCCGGGCGGCATTTCCACGCCGATCGCTGCGCCACTCTCGGATCCAGCATTGTGCTCACCGTGCCTCCTCGTAGAGCCGCGCCAGGTCGTCGATTGCCACCGGACGGGGATTGAAACCGGCCGTCCACTGCACCGAGGCCGCAGCGGCCAGTGTCGCCAGATCGGCGGCATCGATCCCCAGGGCCCGCAGTGATGAGGCCAACCCACTGGAAGCGACCAATTGAGCGAGCCAATCGGCGAGTCGGTCGCCGGCGGTGGAGGCATCGGCCAAGTGGGAATGCCCAGGGAGGTCGGCGAGCAGTTCGGCGTACCGCCGGGAGACCTCCGCACCCCCCTCACCGCCGGCAGCGTTGTAGCGGACGACGTGCGGCAACAGCAGCCCGACCGCCTGGCCATGGACGACGTCATGGGCGGCCGTCAGCGGGTTGGCCAGGGCGTGCGTGGCACCCAGCATCGAGTTCTCGATCGCCATCCCGGCCCAGGCGGCCCCCAACTGCACCGCCCCCCGGGCGCTGACATCGGCTGGATCGGCGAACACCGCGGGCAGACCGCTGGCCAGCAACCGGAAAGCCTCCCTGGAGAAGACCCGCGAAGCGGGAGTCGCCGCCCGGCTGACATGGCTCTCGACAGCGTGCGAGAGGGCATCGATCCCGGTCAGCGCCGTCACCCGTGGCGGCTGCGAGAGCGTCAGAGTCACATCGAGGATGGCGATGCGGAACGCCGCCCGCGGATCGCCGCAGGCCATCTTTACATGCGTCGCGGCATCGCTGATCAGCGCGAACGACTGTGTCTCACTGCCGGTGCCGGCAGTGGTGGGAACGCCGATCGACGGCAGCATCGGCGCGCTTGCCTTGCCGCGGCCGTGGTAGTCGTTCATCCGGCCGCCGCAGGAATAGACGAAGTTGATCCCTTTGGCACAGTCCATTGAGCTGCCGCCACCGATGGCCACGAGCAAGTCCGGACGGAATTCCCTGGCAACAGTGACGCCGTTGGCGACGTGATCGGTGGTCGGATTCTCCCCCACGCCCGTAAACGTGCGGACCGCCAGCCCAGCCTTCTCGAGCGCCGACGTGCCCTGTCCAGTGCACCCGGCGCGGACCACCCCTTGATCGCTGACGACCAGCGCCCGCGAGCAGCCTAACTCGCGTGCTAGCCGCCCCAATCCGTCGATCGTCCCCGCGCCGACGACCAGCCGCGTGGCAGTTCGGAATTCAAATGGGGATGGAAGTGTGGACGTCATAGCGGCCTCTCGGTACCCGATTCAGGCCACACCGGCCGCGGCCGGCACCTGCAGCGCCCGCGAACGGTAGAGGAAGTCGATAATGTTGCCTTCGTGGGGCTGCAACCAATCGAGCCTTGTGGTGGGGATGGGCCCCAAGTTGAGGCGATCGATCTCGGTGCAGTTGACCAGCGCCGAACGGAAGACGGGGTCGTCGCAGATCGCTGTGCCGACCAGCGTGGGGCCGATCTTCTCAAGCATCGCCGCTTGCGGGCACTTCACCACGGCGACAAACGGAAACATGTACTCGGCCTTGGCGATCGCCGGCTCCGCGGACGTGCAGTGGGCCACCACCGGCCGCAGCCATCCGCACCGCTCCCCCTCCACAAGCCTCGGCCCGTAGCTCTCCGTGGCATGCGTCACTCCCGGGGCCGCCAGACCAGCCTCGATCTGCCCCCAGATCGCCTTGGCGGCCCCTGGGATCGTGAAGGCGGCGAGTTTGGCGGCAGGGTCATCGGGGGGCAGGACATCGACCGGACCGAGTCGCTCGGCCAAGCCCGCGGCGATCGCCTCGGTATGCCGGCTGGCATAGATGGCTGAGGCGTTGATGCAGCCCCGGCCGCCGTTGATCGCCACACTTTCCACCATCAAGTCGAGATACTCCTCCCAGCGGTCGACACAGTCGTCACCGAGGAGGATCTTCGAAAATCCGGGGCCATGGACTTGGACGCCGGGATTGCCGCGGTACTGCTCGACCGTCTTGGCACTGCCGAAGATCATGCTCCGCTTGCAGGAGGCGAGGATCGAAGCCCCGACATCGGTGGCACCGGGGTAGAGGCCGATCGCCTCGGCAGGGATCCCCGCCTCGATCATCGCTGCCGCCATCCGGTACGGCGTCCAGGGTTCTTGGCCACCGGGCTTCATCACCAATCCGACCCCCAAGGCGATCACCGGCAGCCAGAGGGTGTGCACACCGGGCGAATTGGAGGGGAGGACCAGTCCGAGCACCGGCGACTGCGCCTGATAACTGACCACCACGCCCCGCTGCTCACGGCCATACCCCTTCCAGAAGACCTCCGGCGGCAGGCCGCGGGAAAGGGCGTCGAGCATCCGGTCCATGTTGGAGAGGACGAACAGGTTCTTCTGCATGTTGGCCCGGCAGAGCGATTCGGGCAGGCCGGTGGTAGCCGACTGCTGCTTTACGAAATCCTCAGGCGACTGCCGGGAGTCCCCCATCGGGAGCGTGCCATGGGCGTAGAGGTTGCCGGCCGTCTGCAGCCGCTCCACGATCTCTTCGGGATCGATTGCCAGGAGCGCTTCGCGGGCTCGGGCCCCCTTTTGCATATCGCGACCGACGATCGCTCCGCCCACCTGGCTGACCTCGACCACCGGTTCACCGGTGAGGAAGTGAACCAGCGTCGTGCGCTCGACCGACTCATAGGGCTTGCCGAAACGGTAGGCGGGAAGATGCATGCCAAGACTCCGCGAGACGGTTTGGGGATTGACGATGTCCACTCCGCTGAGGGCTGACCAATGGCAGCGCCTCGGCCGCCGCCAAGCGGCCACGGCCGCCCGGAGGTGCGGCCGCTCCCTCGCAGCCAAGCCTTGTGGCCCGCTTGCGAGCAGCAAGCCCGCCGGGGCCATCGATGGCCCGGCGGGCGTGAGATCAGTACACGCCGACGGTGGTGGAGGCCGCTAATTCGCGGAACGGACGGACGCCACTGATACCGTCCCACGGATATTTCACATACGGGAGTTCCCGCTCGCCCTCGTCGCGTTCGAGGAAGCCAGGCACGAACGTCTCCTTGGTGAGCGTGGTGAGTTTCACCCGCCCGGTGCCGCCGTAGGGAACGACCGCGTTGGTATCGTCAAAGTCGACGACCTCGATCACGGCCCGCGGTTGCGGGGCGTAGTAGGCGATCGTGTAGCCATCGGCAGGCACCACCGGCCGCGACGCCGCCAGTCCCATCAGCGTGTTGCCGTAGGTTGGGGTCATGTAAGCGCCATCGAGCAGTTCCTCGACCGCGAACCTGGTCCACTGCGGGGTGAACTCGGTCCCTCCAGAGAAGATCCCGGTGATCCCTGCCTTGCGGAGCGTTGTTCCACGCTTCTCCAATGCCAGCGCCAACGACTCCAGCAACTTCGGCGTCGTGAACATGCACTTCACATCGTGCCCGGCCTCGAGAATCGTGATCGCCTGATCGATGCAGTGCTGCTTATAGGCCTCGAGGTGCTCCATCCAACCCTTCTGGATGAGCTTGATCACCCAGCGCGGATCGAGATCGACACAGAAGCAGATGCCGCCGCGGTGCTGAGCAAGGTGCTCGATCGAGAGCCGCAGCCGCCGCGGCCCGGAGGGGCCGAGCATCAGCCAGTTGGCGCCGCGGGGGAAAAACTCCTCGGGGAGCGTGTCGCTGAACTGCTCGTAGTCGGTGCGGAAGTCACGCATGTTGACCCGCGACTTTGGGACGCCGGTGGTGCCGCCGGTCTCGAATACGAAAGCCGGCTGGCCGGCGAACCCCTGGGGGATCCAGCGGGTCACCGGACCGCCGCGGAGCCACTCGTCCTGGAAGGGGGGGAATTTCTTCAGGTCGTCGAAGTTCTTCACCTCGGTGACGGGGTTGAAGGGGAGCGACTTGGCGTATTCCAGCCAGAACGGACAACCCGTCGACGGGTGGAAGTGCCAGGCCATCATCTCGACGGCATGCGCATCGAGATTGGCACGAGCCTTCTTCACCGTGGCATCGTCGGCAACCTGGAAGACCGGTTTCTTGGCGGGAACATCGGTGGACATCGCGGAATCCCTGGGGTTTTTGGGGAGAGTGTTTTTGGGGTAGGGGTGGCTGGGCTCGCTCGTTGCCCGTTACTCCATCGGCAGCGAGCAGACTGCGAATGCTGTGAGTCAACCTTCGGACGGTTGGGGCGGAGCGGCCCCGAGTTGGGCAAAAAGTTGTAGCACGCCGTTAAAGTGCGCCAGCCGGGGGCCGTAGCGGTCGATGAACTCTCCCAACGCGTACTCGCTATCAGAATAGTTCTCGGCGTTGTCGAAGGCCTCTGTGGCGATGCCGGCGAGGAATTCGGTGTGGACCTTGGCCAGCGATTCTGCCGCCCGGCGGCAGGCCTGGGCCAGATCGGGGTTGGCATCCTTCCAGGCCTTGAGTTCCGCCGCCCGCTGCCGCTGCTGCAGCGAGACCTGGGCCGCGAGTTCCGTGAGCAGTTCGCACTGCCGGGTGAGCAGTGCGCACTGCTGCCGCTGCAGCACCACCGACTCGGCGAGCAGCTGCTGCGACATTCCCTCACCACCGGGTTGGCGCCCAGGGGGGACGGAGTTGGCCGAGATATCGAATTGCGTGTACACCGGCGGAAGATCGCTCATAGCACCGCTCGCTGACGGGAAGGGTCGGGACTGCGCACCGGAGGGAATTCTACCCAGCCCCAGCCGAATGGTAGCCCCAACTGCCCGTGGAAAAAGTCATCCCTGACCTTTTTCCACTTGAAAAACCTCCGGTTTTCTCCAGTGCTACGCACTCGCGACCGCCTCGTGGAGCCAGGGCCGGCAGTTTATCCACAGCCTGCTCACTGCCCACTTTTCCCCTCCGCAGGAACAATTCTTCCGGGACCGGCAGGGTTTCCCCAGTTTGCTCTGCCCCAAGGCTTCCCGCCGCGGCAACAGCGGCCAAACACCGCTCCTCAAGTGCCGCCCTGCCACGCCCGATGCAAGGGCAGACGGAGATGCCGCGCCGCGGCAGGTGGGGCACACCCACCAGGCCGTCGTTTTCCTGACAACTTCGCGAACGGAACGACCGCGACACCAGCGGCGACAGCCATGCAGCAGCAGGGGAATGAGAGTTCCGATCCGACGTTCGGCTTCCTCACCACGGTCGACTCCCCGACGCATGGAGTGTTCGGGGGCTACCTGGTCGTGGACGCTGGAGGGCGACCGCTGGAGTTTCACTGCACGACACCGCTCAAGGTGTCGCGAGCGCAGCAGATCCTCTACGGCGCGACGCTCCAAGGCCACCTCCACGGCCGGCAGATCGGCGCCGCCCTCCTGGCCGAGGGGGGGGCTGCACCGGTGGCGGTGCTCATCGACTCCGAGGCGATGCTTCATGTCCGCTCCCACACCCTGCTCCCGGTGGCGCTGGTGCAGCGTCTCTCGGGGGAGGAGGGAAGCGGTGGCTTTGTGATCGGCGGCGTGACGGTCACTCCAACGGTCACCCCAGGGGAGAAGGGTGATTCCCAGTCGCTGCGCCGCTTGCTTGAGATCCTCGCCGGTGCGGTCGATCTCTGCGAGCCGTTTGAGCGGATCCGCTCCGCCATCGAGGAAGCGCAGCGGCACTGAGAGCCCGGTTTTAAAAGGTTCGGAGCTCTCAAGGTTCGGGGCTCTGAAGATTCTGAGTGCTGTGGCGCGGCCCGTCGAGGCCGGCTCGGTCACCATGGGGGAAGTCAAGCGATGGCCGATGGCCTGCGGACGATTGCTGGCGACGACTTGGTGCTCTCCACGCCGCGGGCGATGAAGGTGCCGCTTGCGGCACTCGCCATGCCGCGGGTGCTGCGCCTGCCGCTGGCCGGAGCGGTGCCCGTCGTTACTTCCCTGCCGCTGCTGAACTCGGCGCCAGCGGTGAGCCGCTACCGCTTTCCGCGGCACGCCTCGGCGGTGGCCAATGTGGCGCCCCCGGTGGAATTCGCGCAAGGATCGGCAGTGCCGGACAGCGGGAAGGAGGAGGGGAGGGGGGCCGGCGCCGTGCCCCGACTGCTCCGCACCCGAATTGCGCCTCCGGGGGATGTGGTGCGGATGGAGGAACGGCTGTTTTTCCTCCTCCAGCCCGATCTGGAGTCGCTGCTGCGGTCCTGCCGGCTGGGATTCCCCCGCCAGCCGTTCCCCTTCCAACTCGAGGGGATGGCCTTTCTCCTCCCACGCCACGGCGCTGTCTTGGCCGACGAAATGGGGCTCGGCAAGTCGATGCAGGCGATCTCGTCACTCCGCCTCCTGATCCATGCCGGTGAAGCACGCCGCGTGCTTGTCGTCTGCCCCAAGGGACTGGTCTCCAACTGGGTCCGGGAACTGGGCGACTGGGCCAGCGAGATCCCCGTGGCGGTGATCGAAGGGGATCCGCAAAAACGCCGCTGGCTGTGGTCGCTGCCCGACGTGGCGGTGAAGATCGCCAACTACGAATCGGTGGTCCGCGACCGGGAGATGGTGGCGGAATTGGGCGTGTCGTTCGATCTGGTGGTTCTCGACGAGGCACAGCGGATCAAGAACCGCGCGAGCCAGACCAGCCACGCGGTCCGATCCCTCTCCAGGCGACGGAGTTGGGCGCTGACCGGCACACCGGTGGAAAACTCATCCGACGATCTGGTGGGAATCTTCGAATTCGTGGCCCCCGGGCAACTCCATGAGCAGATGTCACCGCGCGAGATGGGCTCGGCCGCTGCCGATCATGTCTTGCGCAGAACGAAAGACAAGGTTCTCAAGGATCTTCCCCCACGGCTCAACCGCGATGAGCGGATCGAACTCACCCCCGAGCAGCGCGAGACCTACCGGCAGGCCGAGGAGGATGGCGTTCTTCGCCTGGCTGATATGGGGCGCTCGGCGACGATCCGCCATGTTTTCGAACTGGTGCTCCGTCTCAAGCAGGTTTGCAACTTCGACACCGCCACCGGCGAGAGCGCCAAGCTTGACTGCCTCCAATCCGATCTGGAGGAGATCCAGGCCAGTGGCCGCAAGGCGCTGGTCTTCAGCCAGTGGGTGGAGACCCTCGGCCGGTTGAAAACGGCGCTTGGCCGGTTTGGGGCCCTGGAGTACCACGGCGGGATGTCGACCGCCGCCCGCGACGAGGCGATCCGCCGCTTCAAACACCAGAAGGAACACTCTGTGCTCCTTCTCTCCTACGGTGCAGGCGCCGTGGGGCTGAACCTGCAGTTCTCGCAGTATGTGTTCCTCTTCGACCGCTGGTGGAACCCCGCGGTGGAGGATCAGGCGATCAACCGCGCCCACCGGATCGGCGCCGCCGGCGCCGTGACTGTGAGTCGCTACCTGGCGGCCGACACGATCGAGGAACGGATCGACGAGGTGCTCCGCAAGAAGCGCAACCTCTCTGAGGCGATCCTTTCGCAGACCGAGCCGGGGGAAGGGACGGGGCTGACAGTCGACGAACTCTTTGCGCTGTTTAAACTCCCCCCCCCCGCCCGGGCCGCCGCTGCCTGACGCACCTGCCAAACCAACTCGCGGGCCGCCGTTATCCCAGCCGTCGGACCGCGAGGGAGGCAAAGGCCTGCTGCCGGCCGGCTCCTACCACCGGCGGTGCGGTGGGAGTCACGGTCGTCCGCCCCGTGCGGGTCGAGGTGGTGACCGTGGTGGTGAATGTTCCGTCGCTGGTCGTGCCGCCGCTTGCTGCACCAGCAGCGGTCGAGATCACCCTGCCGCCATCAGCGGAGGATGGTCCGCTGGAAACGGTGCCAGAGGTGCCGGCCGCCAAACCGCTCGAGGAGCCGCCCGAGACGATCGCCGCACTGGCAGCGCCAGAGATCGGATCGGGGAGCTTAAACGGATCGGCCGC
Source organism: Planctomycetota bacterium (assembly GCA_003669605.1). Taxonomy (GTDB): domain Bacteria; phylum Planctomycetota; class Planctomycetia; order Pirellulales; family UBA1268; genus QWOP01. The sequence goes on along the minus strand of QWOP01000082.1, from coordinate 2,061 downwards.
GGCGTAGTTGACTGAGTAGCCCAGATCCCGAAGGGCTCCGACCGTGATCCGGCTCAGCGGCATGCCTTTGGAGAGATATCCGGTCATCAGTTCGGTGCCCAGGGTCGCCTCGTCCCAGTGGGCCCCGGCGGTGCCCGAGCCACCGTCCGACTCCAGTGGGATGCCAGGGGCACCGGGGCTGAGCTTTTGGTATTCCGCCAGAGCGAACTTACCAATGTAGATCGGAGTATCGGTGCCGTAGCCCTTCACCAGACCGAGGTCTGGGAAGCCACGGATCTTCGTGAAGAGGTTCCAGTAGGGACCGATGCCAAAGGCGTGGCCAAACTCATGGAGGAGGATGTCCTTGAGTTGTGGATTGGCGGTGTCGGCCGAATCAACGACCGCAATACCACCGTACGAGGTGTTGGAACTGGTCCGCTTGAAGACCTGAGTGACGCCATTTCCCATGTCGCGCGTCGGCCCAGCATAGGCGAGGATTCCAAACTCCCCATCCACCGCCTCCTCACTGACACTGATCCGGAAATCGTCGATGTACACGCCGCCGACATTCACGGAGGGAAGGTCACCGGTGATCACCTTCTCCCAGCGATTTGCCGCCCACCGCGCGGCGTCCTTGGTTTGCTGCGAGACTTCGCCCACGAACTGGACATCCACCTGGAAGCCTGGCGCCTCGTTGACGATCTTCGTCGTGGCCCGGTTGTGGATGATCTTGGCATTGGTAGCCGCACTGATCTCCATCGTGAACTGTAACGGCTTGGGAGACCCGTCAGGGCCGGCAAAGGTGGGGACATTGACGACGTGATCTGTCTCGTCGCCCTGGAACACGAGGACCCCGCTGACGGCTTTGTAGTCCTGCCCGGCATGGGCCCCACCGTCACTCGTCTGGTAGTGGACGGTCACCGGTGTGGCACCGGCAGGCTTGGCAATCGAAATGGTGAATACTGCGTCACTGGTGCGCGAGACCTGCGTCGGCGCGGAGATGTCCATCTGGACAAGCCCCGCCATCAGGTGGCGCGGCTCCAAGGTCTCGACGCCGATATCGCGGCGGGGGGTGCGGGCAGCGATTGGGCGATTGGTCCGCGGCATGACGCTCACCTTGTCAATTGGGGGAGGGATGTGAACTGGCGACAGAGTGGATCGGTGAAAAGTTGGTCGGGGCCAGAGGTATTGAGAGGGCTTTGCCCTTCAGGCGGAATCTGGAGGGGATACGCAGTCGGCAGAACGAAGGTTCGCCGGGACGACGTCCCCGGCTGGAGAAAGCCCCCTCGCCGGAGGAGGTGGCCGCTCCTGGTGTGCTGGATGCCTGGATGAGTAGATGTGCTAGATGATGGGCAGAACGGAGATGGTGCCTCTGGGAGATCGGATCGCTGCCGATCCGTTCTCAAGCACCACTGGTTGTCGGGGAGCCTGTGCCGGATCTGCCGGCCTTCTCCCCCCCCCTCTCCGACCGGACAATGATCGTACCCAGGATCTTACCTAGCCAGTTTTCGGGACGCCAGTTTTCGGTCCCCACGGGCGATTTGAGCGATGGCGGCCGCAGGTCGAGGGTCGCCATGGAGGAGGACCGATCTTCGGGATAGGGTGGAGGAGCGGAGAAGGCTGAAATGGCCGATTTCCGCTTCCTCCCTCCCTGCGCCGATCCTCCATGAGCAGCGTCTACGACTACGACGTGATCGTCATCGGTGCCGGCCATGCCGGCGTCGAGGCGGCCAGCGCCGCCGCCCGCCTCGGGGCCCGCACGGCACTGCTCTCGTCGAACCTCGATACCGTCGGCCAGATGAGCTGTAACCCTGCCATCGGTGGCGTTGGCAAGGCCCAGTTGGTGCGGGAGGTCGACGCCCTCGGCGGCATCATGGGCCGGGCCATCGACGCCACCGGCATCCACTTCCGTGTCCTCAACCGCTCCAAGGGTCCGGCGATGCACGGCCCCCGGGCCCAAGCCGACAAGCGGCTCTACCAACTGGAGGTCAAGCGGCTCATCGAGGAAACGCCGGGGCTCGACCTGCGGCAGGAACTTGTCGATGGCCTGCTCCTGGAACCTACCGCCGGGAGTCACGGTTC
>QWOP01000047.1 GCA_003669605.1 Planctomycetota bacterium | reverse complement strand
GCCACGATCGCCCGCGAGAGCTGTGCTGAGATGTCGTGGGCCAGATTAACGCGGCGGACGCGGTTGAGCGGCATGGGCTCTTCGCAGGGGGTGGGGTCGGTTTTCACCTTGAAAACTACCATCCTGCCGTGATACTGTCGACAGTCGACTGAATGGGGTGAAATTTGCCAGGGGACGTTTTTGGTTGTCCACTGGAAGGGGGCCTGAGATTGAGGGAGCCCCGTTGAATCGAGAACGTCCCGTTGAATTGAGAAAGCCCGTCAGCCCCGATCTCCCGGGGCTCTGGGAATTGCTGGGGATGGCAGGGTGCCTCTGGTCCGGAGCGGCAGCATGCAGCGATGTGTCGTAGTCTGTTGTCTGGGGCCGAGAGCGTGGTGGCTCACGGGGATGGCGAGTGTCTGCCTGCTGCTGGCAGGATTTTCCCCAGCGTCGGCTGCCGAGCCCGGCGCCGCAACGCCGCCGATTGACGTCACACAATTTGAGTCGCAGGTCCGGCCGCTGCTCGTGGCCCGCTGCCAGCAGTGCCATGCCGGCGAGAAGACCAGCGGCGGCCTGGCGCTCGATTCCCGCGAGGGCTGGCAACGAGGGGGGGATTCGGGGGGGGCGATCGTTCCCGGCGACCCCGATGCGTCGCTGCTCATCAAGGCCGTCCGCGGTCTCGACGGCGTCTCACCGATGCCGCCGGAGGAGGACCACAACGGCCAACCCCTCCCCCGGCTCTCCGCCGAGCAGATGCAAGTCCTCGTTGAGTGGGTGAAGTCAGGCGCTCCCGACCCGCGCACTGCCGGGGCGAAGATCGGCGGTATGAGCCGGGAGGCAGCCCGCTCGTGGTGGGCCTTCCAAGCGCTTGAGTCCCCGCCGGTGCCAGCCGTGGCCGACGGCCCTGCTGTTCACAACGACATCGATCGCTTCCTGCAAGCCCGCCTCGACGCCGCAGGCATCACGCCGGGCCCGGCCGCCGACCGGCGCTCGCTTGTCCGGCGCGCCACCTACGATCTCACCGGACTGCCCCCCGGCGACGACGACGTCAGGGCCTTCCTCGCCGACCCCGCCCCCGACCGCGAGGCCTTCCGCACCGTTGTCGAACGGTTGCTGGAGAGTCCGCAGTACGGCGTGCAGTGGGGACGCCACTGGCTCGATGTCGTCCGCTACGCCGATACCGCCGGCGAAAACACCGACCGCCCCCTCCCTCATGCCTGGCGGTATCGCAACTGGGTCTACGACGCGGTCAATCGCGACATGCCGTGGGGGGAATTGGTCCGCCTGCAACTCGCCGGCGACATCCTCCGGGCGGGGGCCGACGATGCCGCCCGCCGCGACGGGCTCATCGCTACCGGCTATCTGGCGATCGCCCGCCGCTTCGGACACGACATCGACAAGGACGTGCACCTGATGCACGAAGACCTGATCGACAACCTCGGCAAGAACCTGCTCGGTCTGACGACCGGCTGTGCCCGCTGCCACGACCACAAATACGACCCGGTTTCCGCGGCGGACTACTACGCCCTCTACGGGATCCTCGACGGCACGAAGTTTCCCTTCCCTGGTTGCGAGGCCAAGGGGCAACCGCGTGACATGGTGCCGCTGCTGTCGCCGGCGGAGATCGATCTGGCGCTTGCCCCTTGGCAGCAGGCGGTCGCCGCCCGCGACGCGGTCCTGGCGGCGCGCAACGAAACGGCGCGCCGCCAGGGGCTCAAAGCCCTCCTCGCCGCACATGCCCGCGTGCTTGGGGGGGCAAACGTCGGCGAAGCCGCCTCGGTGCCGATTGCTATCGAGGGGGCCGCCGCGGACGGAGTCGATCTCTTGAAGGGGGAGGTGATCCAGTTGACGGTCAGCCCCAATGGCAACCATGGTGCCGACACAACGCTTGTCGATCTGCGCATCGAGTGTGCGACGTCGAGCGATGCAGGGCTTGTCAGCCAAGCCTGGTCGACTGCCGCCCTGGCTCCCGGTGGCCTGCCTGCCAACCCGCTTGTCGAGAACTCAGGCGCGGCGTGGTGCTTTCTGGAGCCGGGGCCTGCGGAAGGTCCGGCGTTTCTCTCCCAACGGAAAGAATCGGTTGAGGGGAAGCCGGAACTGGTCGCCTGGGTGCTCGGCGAACTGCCGAGTGCCTTTGCAAATACCTCCCCGAATCGGGTGCAGGCCTGGACGGAACTCCCCGGGCACTCTTTCTTTGTGCACCCCGCACAGGACAGGCCGGTGGCCGTGGCCTGGGTCTGTCCCGCCGACGGCCGGTACACGATCAGCGGCGCCGTGGCCGACGGCCATCCGGCGGGGCTTGATGGTGTGTCATTCACGCTCGCCCATATCGCCTCGTCGGACTATGGCGCCGGGCTGGTGGCGCTTGGTCTCCTGGAAGCGGTGCCGCTCCCCCCCCTCCCGCCACAGCCGCTCCTCCCGGTGGCCTATGCCGTCGTCGAGGGGCAACCGCACGACGTCCCCCTCCAGCATCAGGGAGAACCAGAGAAGCCGGGAGCCATCGTGCCGCGGCGCTGGCTCGAGATCCTCGGCGGCCAGCCGGTGGCGTCTGACGGCGGCAGTGGCCGGCGGCAACTGGCCGAGTGGATCGCCGGGAGCCCGCTCTCCACGCGGGTGATCGTCAACCGCGCCTGGCAGTGGCATTTTGGTGCCGGTATCGTTCGCACGCCGAACGATTTCGGATCGCGCGGTGAGGCACCCACACATCCAGCACTGCTGGAATGGCTCGCCTGCCGGTTCGAGGCCGAGGGGGGGAGCCTGAAGGCGTTGCACCGGCTGGTGATGGATTCGGCTGCCTACCAACGCTCCGGTGTGCTTCCCGGCGGTGTGGCGGCCTTGGAGCTCGATCCGGAGAACACCCTGCTGGGTCGCTTCACTCCCCGGCGGCTCACGGCGGAGGAGATTCGCGACAGCTTGCTTGTCGCTGCCGGCACGCTCGACCCCTCGCCGGCCGAGGGGCATCCCTTCCCCCCCGAATCGACCTGGGGGTTCTCGCAGCACGCCCCTTTTGTGGCCGTCTACGACACGCTCCGCCGCAGCGGATACCTGATGGTGCAGCGGCAGCGGCGCCATCCTTTTCTCTCCCTTTTCGACGGCGCTGATCCCAACGCCAGCACCCCGCGAAGGCAGTCGACGACGATGCCCACGCAGGCCCTCTACTTCCTCAACGACCCGTTCTTCCACGCCCAGGCGGCAGAGGTGGCCGGACAAGTCGGTGGCGCGGGAGACGACGCGGCGCGGATCGTCCGCCTCTACCGCCTCCTCTTCCAGCGCCACCCGCTCCCGGCCGAGATCGAGCGGGCCCAGCGGCTCCTGACGGGCTATCCCGGCGACCCCGCGGAGCGCTTTGCAGCACTCGCCCGGGTGCTGCTAGCAAGCAATGAATTTCTCTATCTCGACTGACAGCCGCTGCCGGTCCCCGGCCTGTTCACGTTCCTCCACGATCCACTCCGCGAGTCCCACCCATGAACCGGCGCCACCTGCTCCGCTCCGCCGTCGCCGGGTCGCTGCTCATGGAGGGCGTCGTCGCCAACCTCCTCCGGGCTGATGGGGGCCTGGCAACCGCCGACCCACTCGCGCCGCGCCTGCCGCCGGCGCTCGCCAGGGCGAAGCAGGTGATCTTCCTCTTCATGACCGGCGGAGTGTCGCACGTCGACACCTTCGACCCCAAGCCGGCACTCCATCGCGACCATGGCAAGGAGATCAAGGCCGACCACCCCGAGATCAAGGACCGCCCCGGCTACGAGCGGATTTTTCTCAAGGCTCCGCAGTGGGAGTTTTCACCGTCCGGGGAATGTGGCACGGAAGTGAGCACGCTCTTTCCCCATGTCGCCGGCCATGTCGACGACATCGCCATGATTCGCTCGATGCACACCTCCCACTCCAACCACTACAACGCCACGCTCGGCATGCACACCGGCTCGTTTGCCTTCTCGCGGCCGAGCATCGGCTCGTGGGTCAGTTACGGCCTCGGCTCGTTCAACCGCAATCTCCCCTCGTTCGTGGTCATCGCGCCGCAGCAGACCTATGCCGGCACGCAGGTCTACGCGAGCGATTTCCTCCCTGGAGCCCACCAAGGCACGCTCGTGGTCCCCGGTGCCGAGCCGGTGGCGAATGTGGCGCGGCGCGTGCCGGCTGAGCGGCAATTGCTGGAACTGGAGGCCCTCCGGGGGGCGAACGAAGAGCATCTCGCCACCCGGCCTGCTGGCGCCGATCTCGCCGCCCGCCTCCGCAGTTTCGAGACCGCCTTCGGGATGCAGATGGCGGTGCCCGATGCCTTCGACTTCTCCACCGAGACTCCCTCGACGCTCGCTTCCTACGGCCTCGCTCCCGGCCAGACTACCGGTTTCGGCTGGCAGTGTCTGGCGGCCCGCCGCCTCGTGGAGCGTGGCGTGCGGTTTGTGGAGTTGATCGATACCGGTTCGAGCAACAACTGGGATGCGCATGGCGACATGATGTCGCACGTTGGGCTGGCCAAGAATGTCGATCAGCCGATCGGCGCTCTGCTTGCCGATCTGAAGTCCCGTGGCATGCTCGACGAGACGCTGGTGGTGTGGACGACCGAGTTTGGGCGCACCCCCTTCAACAACACCGCCGATGCCAAGGGGCGCGAACACCATCCCTGGGCCTTCACGTCGTGGCTGGCAGGTGGTGGCGCGAAGGGGGGAATGGTCCACGGCGCCACCGACGAGCATGGGCTGCGGTCGGTGGTGAAGCCGGTCCACACCCACGACTTCCACGCCACGATCCTCCATCTGATGGGTTTTGATCACGAGCGGCTCACCTACCGCCACGCCGGGCGTGATTACCGGCTCACCGACGTCCACGGCACCGTGGTTCACGACGTCGTGGCCTGATGCCCGCACCAATCTCTCTGTCCTCCCCCGCAGGATTCCGTCTCCCATGACACGTTTTCAAGTTGGTTGTCTTGCCGTTGGCCTGCCGCTGGCCCTGGCGGGCTGGTTGATGGCCACGCAGGCAGTGGCCGACGGCTTTGACAGCGATGTCCGTCCGCTGGTCACCCGCTACTGCATCGATTGCCACTCCACCGCTGAGAAGGCGGGGGAGATCGACCTGGAGCGATTTTCTAGTGCGGCCGACGTGGCGGCTGATCCGGCAGTGTGGCAGTTGGCCGCCGACCAGTTGCGGGCGGGAGCCATGCCCCCGCAAGGGGCGCCGCAGCCGAGCGCTGAGGAACTGGCGGCTCTTCGCGGCGCGGTGCGGCGCGAGTTGCTTTCGCTGGCGGCGCGGACTGCAGGGGACCCCGGTGCGGTCGTTCTCCGCCGCCTCTCCAACGCCGAGTACACGGCCACCGTCCGCGATCTGACCGGCGTGGCCGGACTCGATCCAGCCAAGGAATTTCCCGCCGACGGGGCTGCCGGTGAAGGCTTCACCAACGTCGGCCAGGCGCTGGTGATGTCGGCGGAGATGGTGAGCAAATATCTCGACGCCGCCAAGGACATCGCCGCCCACGCCGTGCTCACGACCGATGGCATCCACTTTAGTCCGTCGACGACGAAGCGCGATTGGACAGAGGAGACGCTGGCGAAAATCCGCAGCATCTACGCGCGCAACACCGCCAACAGCGGCGCTACGAGTGTCAATCTCCAGGGGATTGCCTTCGACACCAACGCCGGCGGAAGGCTGCCGCTGGAAGCCTGTCTGGCAGCGTCGCTGGTTGAGCGCGATGCCATCCTGGCCGGCACCGTCTCCATCGATGAGGCCGCCACCCGTCACGGCGTCAGCCCGAAATACCTCACGGCACTCGTTTCCGCGCTCACCGATCCGGCCCCCTGCCTGCCGCTGGATGCGGTCCGCGTCGACTGGCGGTCGGCGGGGCCCGGGGATGCCGGGCGTCTGGCCGAAAGGATCGCCCCCTGGCAAGCGGCGCTTTGGACATTCAACACCATCGGCCACATCGGCAAGCGCGACGGCCCGAAGGCCTGGCAGACACCGGTCACCCCGGTCGTTGAACGGCGTGAAATCCGCGTCAAACTGCCGAAGGCCGGCATCGAGGGCTCGATCCCGGTGTGGTTTGTGGCCGGCGATGCCGGTGACACGGCCGCCGGTGACTTGGGCGTCTTTGAGGCACCGCGGATCGTCTCTCCGGGGAAGCCGGACTTGCTGCTCGCCGACCTCCGTGGGGTGGTGGCGGGCCTGGCCGCAAGGCGGGCCACGCTCGTCGACGCCACCGCCGAAGTATTGGGGATCGCGGCCACTGTCGAGGGGCCGCTCGACGATGCTGCCCGCGGTGAACTGGCCGGACGGCAGGGGGTCGACGCTGCGATTCTCGGATCGTGGCTGGCCTACCTGGGGATCGGTCAGGGGGGCGTGAAACTCGACGGTCGGATCGGAGGACGGATGGAGGCGCATGCCGACTATCCGCTGGTGACGGGATGGACTGCGGCCGATGCCCTCTCGGTGATCGCCAACCCCACCGATGAGACAGTCAAGGTGCCGGGGACGATGAAGCCCCGGAGCCTCGCTGTCCATCCATCGCCAACGCTCCGCGCTATCCTTGCCTGGAAGAGCCCGGTGGCCGCCACGGTGGCCATCGACGGCTCCGTGCAACATGCCCATGCCGCGTGCGGCAATGGCGTCACCTGGGTGGTCGAGGTGCGGCGTGGGGGGGCGGTGGTGCGACTGGCTTCAGGGAAAGCGCAGGGCGATTCGGTCGTCGCTGTCGGTCCGTTTCCCGATGTGGTCGTCAAGCCGGGGGACGTCGTCCTCCTTTCGATCGGACCGGGGGGCCGCGACCACTCCTGTGATCTGACGGCGGTCGATCTCACAATCCGCCAGTCGGGGGAAGAGGCCCGCGAATGGAACCTCGCCCGCGACGTCGTCCCCGATCTCCTCGCCGGCAACCCGCACGCCGATTCCCACGGCAATGCCGATGTCTGGCACTTTGTCAGTGAGCCTGATAGCGAGGAGACAAGTTTGGCTGTGATCCCGCGGGGATCGCTCCTCGATCGCTGGCGATCTGCCGCCGATGTCGTGACCCGCCACACACTGGCAGAAGGGGTGGAAAAACTGCTCCGTGACGGCCCCGGCGAACTCCCGGCCGACTCCCCCGACCGAATCCTCCACGAACACCTCACGAGCCTCACCGGACCGCTGCTCTCGGCGGCGCGGGCCGATCTGGCCGCCGCCCGGGTGATCCCCGTGGCCGATGGGGTGCTGGAGTCGGTGGCTGGGATCAGCCCCGACCCCGCGCTGTTTGGCACCCGGGCCGACGGCGGGGCGATCGATCGCCACGCGCTTGCATTGGCCGCCCCAACAGTCGTCCGCATCGAGTTGCCTGCCGAACTCGTCGCTGGGGCGGAACTGGTCACCGTTGCCACGCTCGCCGAGCCGCTGTCGGTCGCGGAAGGCGCGGCTCCGCCCCCCGCCGGTTCGATCCAGGCCCAAGTCCTGTTGGCCGCCCCGGCGGCCGTTTCCGCCACTCCCGGTGCGGCCACCGCAGCCCCGGGGGGGATGTGGTCTGACAGCGCTGGGCCGCCGCTGTCGTCCAATCCGATCATCGTCCGCGACGCAGGCCGTCGCGCGGCGCTTGAGTCGCAGTTTGCCACCTTCCGGGAGACGTTTCCGGCGGCGCTGTGCTACACGAAGATTGTGCCGGTCGACGAGGTGGTGACGCTGACGCTCTATCACCGCGAGGACGATCATCTCAAGCGGCTGGTCCTCTCCGACAGCGAGGGTGCCGAACTCGACCGGATGTGGAATGAATTGCACTTCGTCAGCGGCGATGCGCTGCAGCTGGTCGATGCCTACGAGCAACTCTGGCAATACGCCACGCAGGATGCCGATCCCAGCGCTTTCGAGGGGCTCCGTCAGCCGATCCTCGATCGCGCCGCGGCCTACCGGGCGGAGCTTGTCGCCGCCGAGCCCGCGCATGTCAGTGCGGTGCTCCGGCTGGCGCGGAGCGCCTGGCGGCGGCCGTTGGAGGGGAATGAAGAGGTAGCCCTGCGCGGTCTGTACGCCAAGTTGCGGGCCGAGGAGATCCCGCACGAGGCTGCCATCCGTGCGGTCCTGGCGCGGATGCTCATCGCCCCCGCCTTTCTCTACCACCTGGAATCGGCGCCGCCGGGGAGCGGGGCCCGACCGGTGAGCGACCACGAATTGGCGGCGCGGCTGAGTTATTTTCTCTGGTCGAGCCTCCCCGATGCGACGCTTGAAGCGCTTGCCGACTCGGGCACACTCCACGATCCGGCGGTCCTTGGCAGCCAGGTCGAGCGGATGCTCGCCGATCCCAAGGCCGCGCGGCTGGCGCTTGAGTTCGGCTGCCAGTGGCTGCACATCCGCGACTTCGACACCCTCGACGAGAAGAGCGCGGCCCACTTCCCTGAGTTTGCGGCACTCCGCGGACGGATGCATGAGGAAGCTGTCCGGTTTTTCGTCGACTTCTTCCGCGGGAACCGGCCGGTGACGGCACTCCTCGACTCCGATCACACCTTTGCCGATCCGCTTTTGGCGGCGTTCTACGGCGCCGCCCCCGAGCCGTTGGCTGGATCTGCTCCGGGGGAAGCGGTGCGGATCGACGGCATGAAGGCCCTGGGGCGCGGAGGGATCCTCGGTCTGGGAGCCGTGCTCGCCAAGCAGAGTGGTGCCTCGCGGACGAGCCCCATCCTTCGCGGTGCCTGGCTGGGGGAGACGGTGCTGGGTCGCAAACTCCCCAAGCCGCCGAAGGGAATCCCAATTCTCCCCGAGGTGCCTCCGGAGGGGCTCACGGAGCGGAAGCTCACCGAACTCCACTCCACCCAAGCCGCCTGCGCGGGCTGTCACCGAACGATCGATCCCTACGGCTTCGCGCTGGAGGGCTTTGATGCCATCGGCAGGTTGAGGACAAAGGATGCCGCGGGGCTTGAAGTCGATGCCCGGGCGATCCTTCCCGACCGGCAGGCGGGAGCAGAAGCGATCGCCACGGCGGTGGGCACTCCGGTCGACGGCCTCCCCGGCCTCCGCGACCATCTGGTGGCCAATCACCGCGATGAGTTTGTCCGCCAGTTTGTCAAAAAGCTGCTCGGATACGCCCTGGGCCGCAGCGTGCAACTCTCCGACGAGCCATTGATCGAACGGCTGGTGGCGGCTGCTGACCGAGGGGCGGCCGACGTGGTCCGTCAAATCGTGGAGAGCCCGCAGTTCCTGGAGATCCGGGGCCGGGCTATGCTTGCCCAGGGGGTTTCACCGTAACCGCTCGTCCCCGTCTGGCCCCCGTCTGGCCGAAGCAAAGAGTCTCGATCGTTCCTGTCCCTTGTGCTGTCTTCGCCCCATTTTCGCCCGAGGTGCTCCATGAATCCGATCCCCACCCGCAGCCAGTGGCTCCGTCGGCGGACGTTCCTCCGCGGTCTCGGGGTCTCGATGGCGCTGCCGTGGATGGAGTCGCGGAATGTCTGGGCTGCCGAGACGGCCGCTGGGATCGCACCGCAATCGGGGGCCCCGACGCGGCTGGCGGTGCTGTTCTCCGGCAATGGTTTCCACGGCAAAGAGTGGTGGGCCAAGGGGGAGGGGCAGGAGATGGAATTGGGAGAGGTGCTCAAACCCCTCGCCGATTTCCGCCAGCGGCTGACGTTCATCAAGGGCCTCTACAACGCCGAGGCCCTCAAGGGAAACATCCACTCCTCGCAGACCGGCAACATCCTCTCCGGAGCGCCGCTGGCCAGTGGCGGCGAGATCCGCTCTGGGACGAGTGTCGACCAGTTGGTGGCGCACGCGCACGGCCGTTCAACCAAGGTGCCGAGCCTCGTGCTCGGTTGCGAGAAGAGCAACGCCAGCGTCCACAAAAACTACTCGATGCTCTACAGCTCCCACATCTCCTGGAGTTCGCCGACGTCGCCGACGCCGCTGGAGATCTACCCGGCGTTGGCCTTTGACCGGCTCTTCAAGGATGAGACAACCCGCGAAGACGTGAGCGTTCTCGACGCTGTCCGCGAGGATGCCGAGGACTTCCGCCGCACCGTCAGTCTCGGCGACCAGCGGAAACTCGACGAATACTTAGAGAGTGTCCGAGACGTGGAGCGGCGGATCGAGTCGGCGGGGAGGCGGGGGGAATTGCAGGGCTGGAAGCCGACCCTCACCGGCCCCGACATGCCGCGGCCTGCCGACGGTGTCCCCCAGGACATCGGCGATCACATGCGGCTGATGAGCGACATCCTCGTCCTCGCCTTCCAGACCGATTCGACGCGGGTCTGCACGCTCAAACTCAACAACGACCACTCGTCGCTGCGGTTCCCGAACCTCGGCGTCGACTACATGATTCACCACCTTCTGTCGCATTCCGACACCCCCGACTGGCTCAAAGTCAATCAGTTCTTCATCGCCCAGTTGGCCCACATCGCCCGCCGTCTGGACGCCATCCAGGAAGGGGAGCGGACGGCACTGGACAACACCGCCATCCTCTACTGTTCGAGCATGATGTCGGGCCACCACGATGCCTCGCAGTTGCCGGTGGTGCTTGTCGGCGGCGGTGGTGGCAAGATCACCGGCGGCCGCGTGCTCGATTACTCCGGTCAAGAGCAGCGGCAGATGTGCCGGCTGTACATGTCGCTCTTGGATGTTTGCGGCCTGCCGCAGAGTAGTTTCGGCGATGCAACGGAAAAACTGGCCGAGATCGGATAGTTCCCTGTGCGGCCATTGAGGGGATCGTCGATGGGAGCGAACTTTTCCACCATGTTGGGAGCGAGCATTCCCACGTGGTTACGGCTGGGGCTGGTCGCGATGGCGGTGGGCTGTCTGCTTGAGAGCAGCCTGACTGTCTGGGCCCAGCCGGCGACGGCCAAGGCACAGGCAACGGGCAAGACTCCGGCGACAGGCAAGGTCGCGATCGGCGTGACCGACGTGATTGCGATTGCCGGTGGTGGCGAGATCCGCGGGGCGGTCGTCAGCAAGCTCCCCGACGGCACGCTCGACGTGGCGGTGCAGCGAGACTGGCTCGATGCCCATGCCCCGGAGGCGGCCGCGGCCCTGATTGCCGAAGAGCGGCTGCAGACCCGGGCGGTGATGACGTCACTGGCCAAGCGTCTGGCGGCGACGATCGACAGTTTGCCGGAGAGCCGCACGCGGACGCTCGGGCTTCTGCGCCGCGAGGCGGATCGCGTCGATGACTGGCTAGCGGCGGCGGAGCAGGCCAGGCAGCGCGATGCGGCGGGGAAGTTGGTGGATGAGGCTGACGACGACGCTCGCCCGCTGCGCCCTCCGGCGGCCAGACGCGGCGAGACACAATTCACCCTGCTGCGGATCGCGCCGCAGCGGGTGCAGAAGGTCCGGGCGAGCGGTCAGGCGGCGCAGCGGATCGCCCGCTGGGCCTGGAGCGAGCGGTTGGAGGATGTCGAGGGGCGCAGTGCCCCCGATCTGACCAAGGAACTCAAGGCCAGAGGGATCGATCCGTTGGCGCCGCCGCCGGGGCTTGGCGACCGGCTGCCCCCCTTGCCGCAGGACGACCGCGAGTGGCAGGCACGGATGGCGCTGGTGGACGATGCCCTCGGCGAACCGGTCTCTTTCCAAGGGTTTGGCGACAGGGTGGTGAAGGCCGGCGAGACGGAGGAGGGGCTGGTTGGAATCCTTCCGCAGCTGGCGCAATTGCTCGGTGGCGGCGACGGGGCGTTGGGTGGGCTCGGCCTCGACGAAGTGCTCGGTGGGCTTCAAAAAGATCGTCTGCCCGCAGCGCCGCCGGCTTCCGCTGCCAATCCGCCGGGCCAACCGGCTGAAAAATGGCTCCAGTCGGCCCGCACACAGGCTGCCGATGTGGGACGCTACCGGGCGACGCGGGTGAAACTCGATCCCGCCGCCGGCCGCGCGGAGGTGGAGTCGGTGTTCGAGGTCCGCATGCCTGAGGGATCGTGGGAGATGATCTGGCGCGACACCCAGTCTGCCGATGCCGCCGCAGTGAAGGAGGGCGCCGCCGAGCAGGTCGAGGCCGACCCGCGGATCGCCGGGCTCCTGCAGACGATCCGTGGCCTAGGGCTCGTCGACGAGGCGGCGATCAAACGGGCGATTGGCGTCGGCGCCGCCACGTTTGCCGCTCAAGCCGACCTCGACAGCCGTTTCAACGCCTTCCGCAGCCAGCACATCCAGCGTCTCGATTCCCCCCCCCTGCGCTGGGACGCACGCTGATACCCTTCTCAGGTCCATCCCCAGGAGCTCCACGATGCCGATCCGCACGACGCCCCCCGCCCCAGTGCAGTCCACCCTCACCCGCCGCCGGCTGCTGGCGGCGGGCACAGCCACCGTCGCCTTGGGAGTCGGTGGCCGTGGGGCGGAGATGGCTTTGGCCGCCGATCCTCTGCCCGCCGATCCGCTCGTCGAGCCGCCTGCTGGGAAGCGGATTCTCCTCTCCTGCAAACTGGGAATGATCGCCGGGGAAGCCGACGGCAGGCGGTTGTCGCTCGTTGAGCGATTGAGGATGGCCGCGGACGCTGGCTTCGATGGCGTCGATCTCGACGAAGCGGGGGGAATCACGACCGCGCAGGCTCGGGCTGCGGTCCGCGAGTCGGGAGTCTTTGTTCACAACGCCATCAACCACGAGCACTGGGGAAAGCGACTCACCAGCCCCTCCCCCGACGATCGGGCCACCGCCGTCGCGAACCTCGAGCACTGCCTGCGGGTGGCGCATGCCGCCGGAGGCAGCGGCGTGCTGATCGTCGTTGGTCAGGGGGGGGATGGCGATGCAGCGGAGATCGAGGAGCGTTGCCGCAGCGAGATGAAGAAGGTGCTGCCGCTGGCGGCGTCGCTCGGCCAGCCGATTCTCATCGAGAACGTCTGGAACCGGATGATGTACGACCACGATGCGCCTCCAGAGCAGGGGCCGGAGCGGTTCATCGCCTTTGTTGACAGCTTCAAGAGCCCGTGGGTGGGGATGTACTACGACATCGGCAACCATTGGAAGTATGGCCAGCCCAGGGATTGGATCCGGGCCTTCGGCCACCGCTGCGTGAAACTCGACATCAAGGGATTCAGCCGGACGAAGAACGCCTTCGTCGATATCACATCGGCCGACGATGACGTGCCGTGGGGCGAGGTCCGCGAGGCACTCGCCGAAATCGGCTTTGCCGGCTGGGCGACGGCGGAGGTCGGCGGCGGAGGCGTCGACCGACTCACGGAGGTCCGCAAGCAGATGGAGAAGGCGCTCGTGGGCTAAACGGACAAGGGAGGTGACCACTGCCAGGGAGCGGGCGGTGGTTGGAGTGCGGCCGGGCTGGGAATTTCCCGGCGAAAGGTTCTGAAAACCTGCAGGCCATGGGCCGGAGATCGACGTTGAAAAAGGTCAGGAATGACTTTTTTCATCGGCAGCGAGAAAGACAAGAATCTGCAGGGGATCGGCCGGATTGTGATCTTGGCCAACGATCCGCCAGGCGGGGAATTCGCGGGCGAGCCATGCAAGGCTCAGCGACGTGTCGCCGTAGGTGACGTCGCCATCCACCGTGCCGCGGCGATGGGGCACAAAGGCGAAGCCATCGCGGCGGTGGTCGGCGAGGACTTCGTCGGCAGTCCGCTGGGCGGAGGGATCGAGGGTGGTCGAGCGCCAGTACTCCTCCGGACGGATGGTGATCACAAGCAGGCCGTCGGGGGCGATGTACCTCCGCAGGGTGCCAAGCGCTGTCCGCGTCGCCCGCAGTGAGAGGTGGGTGAAGACAGAGAAAGAGAAGATGAGATCGAAACGGTTCTCGCTGAACGGGAGTGATTCTGGGAGGTAGTCGGAGACAAAAAAGTTGCCCGGCATCCGGCTCTCTCGGCAGAGCCGGATCGACTCCTCCATCGGATCGACACCATACAGGTTGGCCGGCGGCGTGAAGTGGTACATCAGCCGGGAGATCCTCCCGTAGCCACAGCCGAAGTCGAGGATCTTCGCCCCCTCCAGTGGCCTGCCGGTGAACTGGGGGAAGTGGCGTTGCACCGAACGAACGAACGACAACGTCTGCACCAGGAGCAGTTGGCCGGAATTTCCAGTCCAATTGCGCTGCACTTCCACAGAGGCCATGGCGGGGAGCGCGCGGCTCAGGGAAGGGTATTGGGGATTGGGAAGACCGATGAGGAATTCCCCGAATTCCTCGAGGCTCACCTGCCGCAGATGGCTCCACATCCCCTCGGTGTCGCCGTTATGGGCCAGCGATTCGGCGACGCGGAGGATGGCTGTGGCGCTGGGTGGCATGGAGTGTGGTCACCAGTGAGGGTTAGCAGGCCGTGGATAAACTGCCGGTCCGACTGCACGAGGCAGTCGCGAGTGCGTAGCACTGGAAAAAACCGGAGGTTTTTCAAGTGGAAAAAGGTCATGGATGACTTTTTCCACGGGCTGTTAGGGTCTGGGCGTTCGCGGCGGGAGCGTGTTGACGTACAACTTCACATTGTGGGTCGCGCGACCGACGGCCACGATGTCGGGATTCCCGTCGCCGGTGAGATCGGCAGCGACGAGATCCTCGACTGTCACACCTCCGGCATCGACGACGGTCCGCGTCCAGTTGGAGCCGTCGGCGTTGGCCCGGTAGACCGCCAGGGTTGGTCCGTGTCCTTCGACGCTTGAGGGGTCGCTCGACCCGAAGATAATCTCGTCGGCCCCGTCGCCGTCAACATCAACGACGGCCAGGGCGTGGCCGCGGGCGTAGCCATCGTCGATGACCTGCCGCCTCCACGGGGCCGAGGGGCCTTCGGCCGATGGGTGGTAGACGGCGATTGCGGTGCCGTGCATCGGCTCGACGGTGACGAGGAATGCGCGACCGCTGGCCAGCGTCCCCAGCCGGATCTCCCCCGCACCCCCGGCGTCGGGCGTTGCCCCGGCGATCCCCGTTGCCAGGGGGGCGGTGGTGAAGTTGCCGTCGACGTGCCGCAGCAGGTGCACCCCCTCACGGCTGGCCGTGAGGGTATCGATGTTCCCGTCGCCGTCGACATCGGCATGGGCGTGGTTGTGCATCCGGTTGAGTTGGCGATTGACGACCGTTGCTGGCCAACGATCGGTGGCTGGAGAGACGGGAATCGTGAAGGCGGTGAGATCGACGCCCGGCCGGTCGGCTGCGGCATTCAGCGGCGAGACTACCAACTGCGGCGAGTTCGTGCCGAGGATGTCGGCAAACCGCATCCGGTGGGTGGAGAACAGGGGGCCAAGATCGTGGACCTTCCACGGCTCGTCGAGCGATTGGTTCCGCGTGATCCAGTGGAGACTTCCAGTCTTCGGCCACGAAGCTCCCAACGCGAAGTCGACTTTTCCGTCACGGTCGATGTCGAGCGGTGCGATGCAGACATTGTCACGCGGCGTCTGATCGCGGATCACCGTCCGCTTCTGCCAAGCACCGTCGGCGGCAGCCGGATTGCGGTACCAGAGGACCGCGTTCTCGGTGACGACGACGATGTCGGACTGCGCGTCGCCATCCACGTCAGCCAGCGTCACTCCGTAGCAAATCTCCCCCGGATGAGGGTCGATAACGCGCGCCGTGAAAGCCGGTTCGGCGGCAGGAAGTATGCCCGGGACAAGCATGCCGGCCATGCCGGCCAGCAGTACCACCAGGAGCGGACTGCCGAACTGGAAGGGGAGAACAGTGGAACGCCGGTGCATGAAAAATCCTCGGGCGTGAAGACGCCCCCCGCAGCGATTTGCCGTCTGTGGACAAAGGCCCAGGGAGGGCTTTCGTCCACGGGAGGGTCAGACGAGTTCTGGGAGCGGGGCGTGGTGATCGGTGATGTACTGCGGCCGGCCGGAGAGGTCTGTGACGGTCGCGAGGTGATCGATGCCGAGGCTGTGGTAGAGGGTGGCGTGAACCTCCTCGAACCGTACGGGGCGGTCCTTGACTTCCCCCGCCACCCGGTCGGTCGAGCCGATCACCTGCCCGGTCCGCAGGCCGCCGCCGGCCAACAGCGCGCAGGAAACATTGGGCCAATGATCGCGGCCGGCGTCCTTGTTGATCTTCGGCGTCCGCCCAAACTCACCCCAGACCACGACCGTGACGTCTTTCGAGAGGCCGCGCTGGTGGATGTCGTTGACCAGCGCCGCCACGCCCTGATCGAGTTGGGGAATGTTCTCGCGGCAGTTGGCGAAGTTGGCGCCGTGGTAGTCCCAGAAGCTGTAGCTGAGCGTCACGCAGCGGACTCCGGCCTCCACGAGGCGGCGGGCGGCGAGGAACTGCTGCATGAGGCGCGGCGCGCCGTCTCCCTGGTGTTTCTCAGTGCCGTATCCGTAGGCATCGCGGACGCTCTGGGGCTCCTTGGAGACGTCGAGGGCGTCGGCGAGTGCATTCGATGTCAGGACACCGAACGCCTGCTGCTGGAAGGCGTCCATTCCCTCCATCATCCCACTGCGATCAGCGGTGCGGTTGAAGGAGTCGAGGGCCCGGTTGAGGCTGCCACGGTCGCCGAGCCGGTCGAGGGTGAGGCCGGAGAGGACGAGATCCTCCCGCCCCTCGCCGTTGGGTTGGAACGGGGTGCAGGAGGGGCCAAGGTAGCCCGGCTTGCCGGAATTGTAGGGACGGTGCTGCATCTTCGGCGAGAGGCCGACATAGGGGGGCGCCGCGGGGCGCGCGGCCCCTTTGAGCTTCGAGACCACCGAACCGAATTCGGGGTGGCCCCCTGGCGGCTGTCGCTGGTGACTGCGGCCGGTGAGGCACTGGAAGGAGTAGTGGTCGCCGGTCGCCCCGACGATCGAACGGATGACAGCGAACTTGTCCATCATCGCCGCCATCCGCGGCATCAGTTCGCAGATCTCGATGCCGGGGACGTTGGTGGCGATGGGAGAAAACTCGCCCCGAACCTCGCTGGGGGCGTTGGGCTTGAGATCGACCATGTCCTGATGGGGCGGTCCGCCCGGCAGGTAGATCATGATCACTGCCTTCTGTGAGGCCTGAGTGCCGCTGGCCTGCTCAGCGCGGAGGACATCGGCCAGTGAGAGCCCCGGGCCGGCGGTGCCGAGGGCCGCGAGCCCCCCGATGCGGAGGAATTGGCGACGGCTGCCGCGGTCGCAAAACCGGCCGGCGGTGCTACCCGGGATCGTGAGCATGATGAGAATCCTGCTGTGGACTGCTGGTGCGCGGGGCGGAGGGCCCGATCGTCAACTCAGCTCTGGCAATGGAATGGGATTGTCGAGGAGGTACTGCGGGCGACCGGTGTGGTCGCGGAGCGACGCTGCCGAGGGGTCGATTCCCAGATGCCGGTAGAGCGTGGCGAGCACTTCGGCGAAGTGCACGGGACGGTCGGTGATCTCACCGCCGAGCCGGTCGGTGGCACCGATCACCTGTCCGGTGCGGAAGCCACCGCCTGCCAGCAAGCCGCCGCCGACCTGCGGCCAATGGTCACGGCCGGCATCCTTGTTGATCAGCGGCGTGCGGCCGAACTCCCCCCAAGCGACGACGGCCACGTCCTTGTCGAGTCCGCGGGCGTGGAGGTCTTCGATCAAGGCGGAGAGCCCCTGATCGAACTGCGGTAGGTGGGTCTCACGCATGCCGCGAAAATTGTCGGAGTGGAAGTCCCAGCGGCCGAAATTGAGCGTCACCACGCGGGCCCCCGCCTCCACCAACCGGCGGGCGACGAGGAAGTGCTCGAGATTCCGCGGGGCGCCGTCGCCGAAGCGGTTGGGATCCCCTTTGCCGTAACGCTCCCGGACGCTCTCGGGCTCCTCCGAGATGTCAAGCGCCTTGGCCAGTCGCGAACTGGTGAGGATGTCGAAAGCGCTCCTTGTGAGCGAGTCCATGCCATCGAGGGCCCGCGTGGCGTCGATGTCGCGCCGCAGGAGGTCGATGTTGGCCAAGAGATTGCGGCGGTCAGCGAGCCTGGACTGGGTGAGGTCTTTGAGGACGATGTCGGTGCTCGAGGCGCCGTTGGGCCGGAAAGCGGCGTGCGACACTCCCAGGAATCCGGGGAGTCCCGGCGAGCCGTAGGGGGGGTGACCGGCGTCGGGGGAGAGGCCGACGAACGCTGGCACGGCAGGATCGACCGTGCCGAGAAGTTTGCTGGTCACTGCCCCCATGCTCGGCCATCCGCCGGGGGGCTGGTTGCGGACGGTGCGGCCGCTGTAGCAGATAAAAGAGTCGTGATTCCCGTCGGGGGAGCCATGCACGCTCCGCAGCGGCACGCACTTATCCATGATCCGGGCGAGCCGGGGCATGTGCTCGCAGATCTGGATCCCGGGGACGTTGGTGTCGATGGGGCGGAACTCACCACGGATTTCCGCGGGCGCGTCCATCTTCAAGTCGTACATGTCCTGGTGGCCCGGGGCCCCGCACATGTAGATCATGATCACCGACTTGTGCGAGCGCCGGCCGGAAGCCTGCTCGGCGGCGAGGATCCGCGGTAGCGACAGGCCGCCAACGGAGAGCGTGCCGATCCGCAGCATGTCCCGCCGGCTGATACCGTCGCACAACCGCCCCCGGCCCCGGTCGGACTGCCGCTGGTCGATGATCGAAAGCATCGCCTCTTCTCCGTTGCTCGTGGCCGCATGGACGGCGCCTGCAAACTCACTCGTCGCTCCACCCAAGAGAACTCTACCGCAGTTGGCCGGCGGGGACGAACGGCAGCCTCAGCCGTTGGTCAAATCCATCTTTAGGGGGGGTGTCTCCCTTGGGCCCTGGCGCTTCGCAAGCCCCCCGAATACGACCTAACATACTATTCTCTATAGACTTGTGGTTCTATCGCCACCTTTTCGTCGCTTGAGGAGAGGATTGGGGGGCATTGACTGGCAATCGCCACGGTAGAATTCCGACATATCTCAAAGGGGGATTCACGCCATGCTCACGATTCGCGGCGGACGACAGCGGTACTGCGACGGCGTCAGCCGGCGGGATTTTCTCGCCATTGGCGGCTTGTCATTTGGGGCCGCCGGCCTTTCCCTGGGGGGGGTTTTGCGGGCGGATGCGGCCCAAGGCAACTCCAGCCAGCGGCACAAGTCCCTGATCAACATCTTCCTTGGGGGTGGCCCTCCCCACCAGGATATGTGGGATCTTAAGCCTGATGCCCCCAGCGAGGTCCGGGGGGAATTCAAGCCGATCGACACCAACGTCCCCGGAATGCAGATCTGCGAGGTCTTCCCCAGACTCGCCAGTCGGGCCGACAAGTGCGCGATCATCCGCTCGGTGGTCGGCTGCGACGGCGCTCACGCGGCCTTCCAGACCAACACCGGCTGGACCGAGGCCAGCCTCCGCTCCCTGGGGGGGCGGCCGTCGCTCGGCTCCGCAGTCGCCAAGATCCAGGGCCCGGTTGACAAGTCGGTGCCGCCGTTTGTCGGTCTGGCGGCGAAGACCGCCCACGGCCCCTGGTCCGATTCCGGTGCTGCCGGTTTTCTCGGACCGGCCTACGGTGCCTTCAAGCCCGATGGCCCCGACATGGCCAACATGCAACTCAAGGATGTGTCGCTTGAGCGACTCGCCGACCGCCGTCAATTGCTCTCGGGGGTGGACCGGCTGCGGCGCGATGCCGACGCCAGTGGCATCATGGGGGGCATGGACGCTTTCGAACAGCGTGCGTTTGATGTCCTCACCGACAGCAAACTCCTTCACGCCCTCGACCTCTCCAAAGAGGATCCGGCCGTCCGCGCCGCGTACGGTGACGGCAAGCCGTATCAGTTCCAGTACGACGGCGCCCCCACCTGCAACGATCACCTCCTCATCGCCCGCCGCCTCATCGAGGCGGGGGTGCGGGTGGTGAGCCTCTCCTTCGGCCGCTGGGACAGCCACGGACAGAACTTCGCCATGGTCCGCGACCACGGGGCGAAACTCGACATGTGCCTCTCGGCGCTGATCGATGACCTCGAGGCCCGCGGCATGCTCGGCGACGTCTCAATCGTTGTCTGGGGCGAATTCGGCCGCACGCCGAAAATCAACAAGGATGCCGGTCGCGACCACTGGCCGCAGGTGAGTGCGGCCCTCCTCGCCGGTGGCGGGATGCGGACCGGGCAGGTGATCGGTGCCACCAACCGGCTCGGCGAACATGCCACCGACCGCCCGGTGCACGTCCAAGAGATTTTGGCGACTCTCTACCACAACCTCGGCATCGACACGCAGAGCTTCACGATCACCGACGCCAGCGGTCGGCCGCAGTACCTCGTCGAGAAGCCGCCGATCGCCGAACTGCTCTGAGCGATAGTCGTTCGACATCGATGCGTATCGCAGGCATCTCCCGCCCCTTCCCATCGGTCAGGACGAACGGCGATCGCGAAGCCGCGGCTCGTCGCCTTCCGGACTCGCCGACGACCGCGCGTACCAAAAAGTTATTTCCGTGCGGGCATGACGTACCCCGTGAAGACGTGTTGCGACGGTTCGCCCGTGGGTGGGCAAACTTCCAATCTGACTACCGGCCACTGATGCATGCGTGGACGGTGTCCGATAATTCCGGACGATGGCCGAAATTGCTGGAGCGATCCGAATGAAGAAGACTCCTGGAAAGGGCTCTGCCGGCGGACTTTCGGCACCGGCTGGCACGCTGCAGACATCTTAGCTTTTCGTAGAAGCGGTCGGCAGGGCGCTGCGGCGATCGGCGCGGACCGCCCGTCGGATCGCGCATATGCACGGCACGCCGGTGTATATCTGGCGCGACGGGAAAGTCGTTGCCGAAAAGCCCTGATCGTGGCCCGGCGGGGCGGACATGTCGCGGAGACCGTTCATTCGGCTTGAAGAGCGGAGGATGTCGTTACACGACCTTGAATCGCGAGTGAATCAGAAGCTGGTTGATTACGGCGAGAACCATCCGAGCCACAGCGATGTTCTTGCACTCTTGGCGGCCTCGAAGCCAGACGAGGCGGCGGCAGCCGTAATCACGACCACCTCCGAAGAGAAGATCGGTTTTGTCTACCTCTTGAAGGCAAATGGGATTGTTGGTCCTCGGCTAGCTCGTTCGACAGAAGCGGAGGGGATTTCCGGGGCCGAGAAGCACATCTGGTACAAGGTTCCGTCCGATTGCTGCGAATTGGTTCTGGCCCGTCCCTATGGTCCCTCATGCGGCGACGGGCCAGAATGTCACGCCCCCAACGCTGACTGCCGGCCCGGCTAAAAAAGCGGCCATCATGGACGCATGAGCGACCCAGCTTTCTTGACGCTCCCCGCCGCCGCTCACGGCTTCGCGGGGGAGGGCTCGATGGTCTGGGTGAGCTTGCCGTCGGCCACCGTCCAGATCCGCAACTTACCGTCTTGGCAGCCAGCGGCGAGCCAAGTTGGGCCCGCTGCCACCGACTGCACAAAGTCGGCGGCGCCGGCAAACTCGCGGACCGTGCCACCATTGCCGGCATTGTAGATCCGCACCGTCGGGTCGCCGGAGCAGGCGATCACCTCCTCGCCCGGAGCGATGAACTTCACGGCGGTGACTTCCTTCTTCACTCCACCGATCGTCCTCTGCTGCTCGCCGGTGACCACGTCCCAGATCTTGATGGCGTTGTCGGCTCCGGCGCTTGAAAGCCGGCGGCCGTTGGCCTGCCAAGCAACGCCGAGGACGTGGCCGGTGTGCCCCTCAAAACTCTTCAGATGCTTGCCGTCGGCAACCGTGTGGACCTTCACAAACCGATCAGTCCCACCCGAGGCGAGGAACTTGCCGTCGCGGGAGAATTCAAGCGCCGTCACCGCGTCGGAATGCGGCGCCGCAAGCTCGCGGACGAGGGCCCCGTCGGCCACATTCCAAAGTTTGATTTCTCCGGAGCGACTGGCACGGCCGCTGCCAGTGGCGAGCATCGTGCCGTCGGGGGAGAAGGCCATGGCCGTGACGCCGTCGAGCGGCGGCACGCCCGGCTGGTCGTCGCTGGCCGGCGGCGTCAGTTCCCCGCCGATCGTGCGGGCGAGCGACCACCGCGGGGCCACCTGCCAGACGCCCGCCGCGGCCGCACCGCCACCAATCACGGCCCGTCCGTTGTCAAGGAAGGCGACGAGGGCTTTCGATTCGCCGGCACCACCGTCCCAGGTGTCACGCGGAATCGCGTCCTGCCCGCCGTGCAGCGAGACGATGCCGTCCGCCCCGGCACATGCGATCCAGTTGCCGTCGGGGGAGAAAGCGACCGCAGCGGCCGGCTTCTCCGAGGCCGTCTTCTGCTCGGCAAGCGTGAGGCGGGCCTGATCGGAAGCGGCCGCATCGGCCTCCGACTTGGTGGACTCTTC
>QWOP01000048.1 GCA_003669605.1 Planctomycetota bacterium | reverse complement strand
CTTGGCATCAGCACCACCGCACTCTATCGCCTGCGTGTGGCCGGTCGCATTCCGTTCGTGAAGCTGGGCGGCGCGGTCATCCACCGCGTCGCCAGCCTCGATCAGTTCCTGCGCGAGTCCGAACAGTGGGGCAAAAAAGATCCCGATTGAACCCTGGATGGGCTCAGGCGGAGGTATTCAGTCTTTCATCTCGAGGAGAATCACCATGGCATCATTGTGTTCTGATTCCGGGAAGCGGGGAGAGACCTATCGGGTCATCAGCCGCTCGAAAAATGGCAAGCGGCATACCGTCCGGCTCGGGCGGGTGACGAAGAAGATTGCCGAGACGGCGAAGCGGATGATTGAATCACTCGAGGCGGCGATGGCGGCCGGCCATTCGTCCGACCGTGAGACGGCTGAATGGGTCGGTCGGCTGGGAGACGAGATTCATGGCCGGCTCGCCAGGGCCGGGCTCGTGCCGCCGCGAGAGCCAGCCCTGCCGGCGATCATCACCCTCCGCCAGCATCTCGAGCAGTTTTTCGGCAGCCTCGGCAAGCAGAAGCCGACGACGGCCCGAAACTACGCGCGGGCACGGCGGCTCCTCGAGGAGTTCTTCGGCAAGGACAAGACGCTCGAATCGATCACCGAGGGGGACGCCGACGCCTACAAGCGGTGGCTCCTCGGCAAGTTCGCGCCGGCGTCGGCGTCGGTCGATCTGCGACGGGCTCGGCAGTTTCTGAAGGCTGCCGTCCGCCGCCGGTTGATCCCCGTCAATCCGTTCGCCGATGTGCCGTGCGGCCCGCAGGTCAACGACGATCGGATCTTCTACGTATCCGTCGAAGACATCGAGCAGGTCATCGCGGCCTGCTCCGACGAGGACTGGCGGATGATCTTCGCGCTGCCGCGGTACGGCGGCATCCGATTTCCCAGCGAGGCCGAGGACTTGAAGTGGGAGGATGTGGACTGGGAGAACGCACGGTTCACGGTCCACGAGAAGAAGGTCGAGCACCATCCCGGCCGCGGCCGGCGGGTGGTGCCCATCTTCGAATCGCTGCGGCCCCATTTGGAGCGGGCCTACCGCGAGCGGGCCCCGGGCGCTCTCTACGTGGTGCCACGAGCCCGCGGCGGTCACAACCTCGGCACTCAGGCCAAGCGGATCGTCGAGAAGGCGGGGGTGAAGCCTTGGCCGAAGCTGTTCGTGAACATGCGGGGCAGTTGTTCGGACGACCTCCAGCGGCAAGGCGTCGCCGAAAAGGCGATCAATGTGTGGATCGGCAACACGGCCCGGATGCGGCACCGGCACTACCACTCGGTGCGGCCGGCGGACTGGGAAGCGGCGACCGGAATTCCGGCTCCAATTCCGGCTCCATCAGGGCCCGTCAGCGGGATTCAGGGGCCGTCAGCTCTTCACAAAAAACGCAAAAAACCGCTAGACGTGCGGGAAAAGGCTGAAAATCAGTACCCCCGACAGGGATCGAACCTGTAACCTTCAGCTTCGGAGGCTGACGCTCTATCCAATTGAGCTACGAGGGCGAGCAGAAGACACTTTACCAGCCCGGGCGATTGGGGGATAGCGGACCAGAACAGGCCCGTTTCTGCCGAAAATGGCCGGCCCACATGAGACTCGCTGGCCCCAGGCAGGTGCCGGGCACCCAGTCAGGCCGGGAGACCGTAGCCCGCGGTGCGGCCCCCGCCACTCTCAGGCCGACTTCCGCAGCGGTTCCACTCCCCGCGGCTTCCGAAGAGGGCCCCCCAGGCCATCACGCCCCTCGTCCAAGCGGATCGTTCGCCCCGCCTCACTTGCATCGCTCGCCATCTCGGGCACCACGCTCAACTCCGTTGCCGGAGGTGCCGAGTCCATCCCCGCCGGCACCTCCACCGAAACCGTCCCCGCCGTCAAGGCTACCAACTGACGGTACCGCGGCAGGTAGGCCCCGAACTGAAGCGCCGCCAACAGTCGTCCCAGCAGCATCGGTACCGTTCTCAACGGCGCCGACACCACCGCATGGCGCACGATCTCCCAACCGTGCGCCACCAAAGAGACTGTCAACGACCTTCCCGCTAACGACCTCCAGAACAACCGTTCCCCATGCAATCCCCCCCGGAAGCCCCGCTCCCACGGAGCAACCGCGTCTGTCCCACTGGCCACCACCCGTGAACCAGGCTCGACCACCACGTCTGTGCCCGCCGCCGCCAACTCCAACGCTTTGTCAGCATCCGCCAACCGGTCGCCGCAGACCGCGCTGAAACCCAGCCCAGTGCCGCGCACCAGACTGGCCCGCCAGAACCCGGCCTCGAGCACCGGCCCCACGACAGGATGCCGCACCCGGCCAGACACCGCCGGCCGCTGCAGCGATCCACCGGAAGCGACAGCTGCGGGGAGTTTTGTCACCGGCACCCGGCGACCACCCCGACAATAGCGGATCCCCACCGACACCACCCGCTGTGCATCGGCAGCGTCGATCCCCAGCGGGGTCACCACGCCGGTCGACGGCGATGCAAAGCGGGCTCGGGCCGCATCTGTCCAGCCGGGCGTCGCCCGCCAGCCAGCCGCCAGGACATGGATGATCTCGCCTTCTGTCTCGGCGATGCCGGCATTGATGCAAGTCACGATCCCGGCGCCCACCGGGGCGCGGACGAACCGCACCTCCTCGGCGATGTTCCACGGATCGTCATAGTCGCAACCGAGTGCGACGACGACCTCGCAGTCATCCGGGCGGTTCTCAAGGACGCTCAGAAGCGTTTCCTCAAGGGCGGCCGTGTTGGACGGCGCCGGGATCACGATCGACAGAGTCAAAAGTTGCTTCATCACGTGTGGCATCGCGTCTGCCCCGCCTGGTGACACAGGCGCACCGCCACCGCAGAGGAAGTCCGCGGAGCCTAATCGGTGCGCGAGAAAGACGGACCCTGATCAGGCAGCCGCCCGTTGGGGCTGCAGTTCGGTGAAGAGGTTCACCGTGTGGAGCATCTCGCCGTCGCCGTCATAGAACTGCAGGACGCCAACGTCGATCAGCCACATCGCAAACATCTCGGCCACGCGGTAACAGCGGGCCACACACCGACCACGGTCGATGCGGATGTTTTCCTGGACGTCGGCCACCTCTACCGCATCGGCACCCAGCTCAAGAAAGTAGCGGGTCACCAACATCCGAACGTCAGCGGCGTGCATGTGCAATCGCATGGTCGGCAACCTCCTGTTGCGTGCTCGGGCGGTCTTCAGCAATCGACGTCCTGTCGATCGGGGCGGAAACTCTACCGTGCGGACACAGACACCGAAAGATGGCTTTCGATGCCCGCGTTCACTTCCCCATCCCACCAGCCAAGCATCTCATCGTCCTCCCACCGCCGATTCAATGACCCTGCAACTCAGCGAAATCGCAAACTGCCCTGCCGGCAGACTTCCCCCAGACTTCCGGGCCTTGTCAGGGGGCGTATTCTGACAATCGCAGACTGGCTCTCTAGAGCCTGTCGGTCCAGGTGGCATCGGCGTATCGCTCGCGGACCAACCGCTCCACGCGCTCGGCCGACCAGGAAGTAATTCGCGCCGCATCGGCCGCCACGCCGAACGCCATGCGGACGAGTGCCTCCAGTGCCTGCCGTCCCAGCCCGACGTTCGCCAGAAAAGCGCTGTGCGGCCGCCGGCCCCGGTAGTCGGGTTCGCGCGGCGGATGCTTGAGCAACCGCTCCGCCAAGCTGATGTCGAAGTCGTCGAGCAGCGTGCCGTGGTACAGCACCCCGTGACGCCGGACCCGCAACGCATTCCCCGAGATCTTCCGCGGCACCGGGGGCGTGACGGCGGCAGCGGAATGGGGGAGGGCCAGTACCAAGTCGCTGGTGCCCTGCCGCGACACCGCCAAGCCGCGATCACACAGCGCAGTCACCAGCGGTTCGAGCATCGCCGCATGGATCCGCTCGACCGCCGGAACGCCATGCGGATGGGGCGTGACCACCGACCACATCAGGCAACCCGGTCCGAGGATCACCGTCGCCCCGCCGCTCGGTCGGCGGAGGATCGGCACGCCGGCTTGTCGGCAGGCATCGCGATCGACCTCTTGGTCCACCCGGCTCGACGAACCGACGACCACCACCGGCCGTTTCGCCATCCAGGTGCGGACCACCACCGCCGTCGTCACCCCCTCATGCGCCTCCTCAAGCAAGGCTTCATCGAGTGCCAGGCTGGCGACGATGTCGTCAAGATCGGCGTCGAGCCAGACCGCAGGCAGCGCTCCAGAAGGAGGCCCTAGGGGTGGAGCAGGGGAGCCTGGCCGAGCGGAGGAATCGGGCATCGTGGTGGGGGAGTCACGGCGGTTGGGGCGTTGGACTGCGGCCTGCACACCGCGACAGAACAACAGCCTATTCGCAGGAATCGAGGGGAGGAAAGTCGATCGTCAGAGGGCTGGTAGAATTGACAACCTACCGCCATCGGGCGGCACCAGAATTCCCCACCAGGCTGTTGTTGTCCCATGGCAGAAAATCCACGTCGGCCGATGTCGCCGGATGATGTCCTCCCCCCGGTCGAACCCCCCAGTGCCGGCTTTCTTGTGCAGTTGTTCCTGGTGCCAGGCCTGATCGTGGCGATCATCGTCGGCGTCTGGCTTTCATTCCACTGGCTGGCCCATCTCGGCAACGACCCGCAGGCCTACGTCCGCACCCTTCGCCGCGACAACGAAGGCCGCTGGCAGGCGGCGCTCAATCTGGCCAACGACCTCCGCGGACCGGGTGGCTCCGCCCTCAAGACCGATCCCCGCCTGGCCAGCGAACTCGGGGGGATCCTCGAGGACGAGTCGGAGAGCGGTCGCTCCGGCGAGCAGACGCAGATGCTCCGCGTCTACCTCTGCCGGGCGCTCGGTGAATTCACGATCCCCGCCGCGCTGCCGCCGCTCATCGACCGTTGCCGCGACATCAATAATCCGCTGGTCGCTCGGGCCGCGGTCGAAGCCCTCGCCGTCCTGACGCAGAATCTCGTCGACGCCAAGCAACCCGCTGTGGGGCCGGAGGTGGTGGAGAGCGTGGTGTTGGCTTCGCGGGCCGACGACGCCGGCCTCCGCTCAGCCGCGGCATTCACTCTCGGTGTCGTCGGGGCGAAGACTTCCGGCCCCGCCGTGGAACGGCTCGAGGGGATGCTCGCCGACCCGAGCGACGACGTCCGTTACAACGCGGCTCTCGCCTTGGCTCGGCTGGGGAGTGTCGAGAGCCTCGACACGATCACCGAGATGCTTTCGCTCCCCGATCTCCCGGGGCCGGTTGCCGGCAGCGCCCCGGACGATGCCGCCCAGTCGAAGCGCTACAAGCGGGCGCTGGTGGTGCTCAATGCCCTCCGCGGCCTCGCCTTGCTCGTTGATGCCACACACCAACCCCTCCCCGGTGCAGTGCTTGAGAAAGTGAAGTCCCTTTCGAGCGATCCAGTTGCCGATGTCCGTGCCGGAGTGATGGCGCTCGACAGCAAACTAGCCCGCGTGGCACCGGGCAGGTGACGGCGAAGGTAGTTCCAAATCTGGAGACACCTGTCGGAACGATCTCCGCGAGGCGTTTGCCGTGGAACAGGGCTCAGGCGCTCAAGAACTCTTCGAGTGCCTCGCGGAGCATGTCGGGATCGGTCTCCATGCCGGTGAGCACCAGGAAGTCGATGGCCGTTTTCGCGACATGGATCTCCAACCCGTCGATCACACACGCCCCCGCCTTTCGGGCGGCTGTCACCACCGCCGACGGTTGCTCCACCAGCGCCGTGTCGGCCACCACAAGATCAGACCGCAGGCCGGCGAATGCCGGCCAGGTGCCCGGTAGGCCGGGGACGGAAATCACAATCCCCACCCGTTGCGGAACCTCGAGCGCCGCGTCCGTTGGAAGCACGCTGAACTCCGCTGCTGTTTCCAGCCCGCGGAGCGCCTCGACCAACGCCAAGGCCGCCTCGGCAGAACGGTCGGCGACAACAATTTCCGCCACACCGGAAAGCGCCAACTCAAGCGCCGCTGCCCGGCCGCCGGGACCGGCGCCCGCGATCAACACTCTGGCCCCCGAGAGAGGGGTGTGGCTCCGCAGCGCCTCCGCGATCCCCCGGCCATCGGTCATGTGACCAACCAGCCCGTTCGCCTGTCGCTCTACCAAACTGACCGCCCCGGCGAATGTCGCCGCCGGCGACAGACTTCCCACAAGCGGTGCCGCAGCAACCTCGTGGGCTGCCGACAGCAGGCAGCCCCGAAAACCCATCGCCAGAACGCCACCGAAGGCCATGGCGAGTTGCTCTTGGGAGACATCGACGGTGAGGAACCGCCAGTCGATCGAAGCCGGGGCGAACGCCCGCTCAAACAGGTACTGGGCCGGATTGCCGGCGGCGGGGCAGCCCAGCAGGGCCACGATGTCCTGGAGCGCAGGGCTAGTCATGCCCCCATCAGACACCATCCGCCACCAGAATGGCAATCTGCCCTCAATCGGCCAAAACCATTCACCACGAACGTTCGCGAGCGACTATCGATGGCCCGGGCAACTCAGCCACGGAAAGTTAGACCGTCACATGCGTGGCGGCGATGAACCGCGGATCACTGCGGATCGGATTGAAATCAGGCTCGGCTTCGGTCAGTTCGCGGTACCGGCTATCGAGGTTGATAGCCTGCGCGAGATGCTCGATGGCCGACTGCGAGTTGCCGGCCAATGACAGGTAGCAGGCGAGGTTGTAGTGGAGGATCGCCTGCTGGGGCGACGACTCCAAGCCGCGTCGCAGCGCGTCGGTTGCCTCGGGAAGCCGGCCGAGACGCTTTAGGCACCAGCCCAGTCCCAGCCAGGCTTCCAGCCGCTGCGGAGCCCTCTCTACCACCTCCGAAAGAGGTTGCAGGGCATCCTGCCACCGCCCCAAGGCCCGCAGCGCTTCGCCGGCGAGGATCTGGGCGGCAGGCATGCTCCGGGACGAATCGGGAAGTTCACCCAGTGTGGCCAAGGCGCGGAGGAGGAGCGTCTGGGCTGCGGCCGGAACCGGTTTGTCGGTTTCGACAAGCAACTCACCCAGTTCGATGTATCCCGCAGCGTGTCGCAGGATCGCCTGCTGGCGAAGCCGTGACAAATCGGTCATCGGAGACTCCTCGGACTCCTCGTCGCTTCCAGATGGATGGTATACGCAGCCCGGCAGGTGGTGGATCGGCAGCCGGCATGAAAATGGGGGGAATCTGGGTGATGGAGGGGTGATTTTTGGGGGGTGGGGGGGGTTTGTACGGATTTTCCTGGAAATCCACACTCACTTTCTGAGGAGAGATCTCCTGGAAGGGTTCCGGGAAAGGGGACCGGCCGACTCGCCGACACCGCCTGGGCACCCTTTTTCGACAGCGCTCCCCGGCAGCCTTGGCCCACTGTTCCTGGAGTTTCCTCGCGATGCGACTGACACTGCGAACGTTGCTGGCCTGGATGGATGGAGTTGTCCTCCCCGCCGATGACCAGCAGCAACTCGGCGAGAAGGTCGAGGCCAGCCCCGTGGCCCGCGATCTGGTGAAGCGGATCCGGGACGCGATCCACAACCCGCGGCTCTCCGCGCCGCGGATCGAGGGGCGGGGGCTCGGGCTCGACGCCAACTCGGTTGCCGAGTTCCTCGACAACACCCTCCCCGGTGAGCGCCTGGAGGCGTTTGAGCGGATTTGCCTGGAATCGGAGATCCATCTCGCTGAGGTCGCAGCCTGCCATGGGCTGCTCAGTGAGCTGTCGAAGGATTCCAGCATCCTCAAACCCCTCGACGCGGCGACCCGCCGCCGGCTGCTCGACTCGATGCAGCACAGGATTGGCGTCGCCGCCTCCGCCGGCTCGACACCCGTTCCTCCGGGGCATCGGCCGTTCGAGGCCCCACGTTACGCCCCACTGGAAACCTCCGGGGGCGCCATATCCCCGCTGCCAGCACCGCGGTCGACTCCATGGACCGCCTGGATCGCAGCGCTTGCCGCCCTGGCACTGCTAGTCCTGCTGGGAGCCGTCTTCGCCAACTCGGCCGGAATGTTTCGGACGCGGCCCAGCGATCTGCTCGCCGGCCAAGATGTCAAAGGAGGCCTGGGCCCAGCCGCCGACAATCCTGCTGTCCCACTGCTCCCGGCCCCCGCTGAACCAGACGAGGCCACGGTCAGCACTGATCACGGCGTTGCTTTGGAATCTCCGGCAGCCGATGCAGCTGCAATAGCGATGGTTGCTCTTCCCCCTGTCGCGGCCCCGCTGGAGGCACTCGCGGACGCTGGCGACGTCGCTTCGCCAGCTCCGGAGATCGTTCCCGATGCCGACCCTCGCCAGGCACCAGCGGCCGATGTGGCGGCCGACCCTGCTGCTGCGGTCGCCACTGGGCCGCGGAAGGTGCCGGCCGGAGAGGCACTAGCGATCGCCGCCGGCGTCCGCCCCGCCCGACCAAGCCCCGCTGGGCCCGTTGCCGCCGGTGCCGCCGGGATCGCTGCTGTGGAGGAGGCTGCTCTCATCCAGGACGCGTTCGCGGCAGAAGTGGGCCTCGAAGCCGCCGGGGAGCCCGCGGTGGGCCATTCGTTGGGGCTTGTGGCCGGAGACGGGATCGTGCTGCGGCGCGTCAGTGACAATGGCGGCGCGCGGGGGGGGCCGGGTGGGCCGGATGGAGTCTGGGCGCCAATTGGCGCCGGAGCGGCGCTGGGGGAGCGGGAAGAATTGATCGTCCCTCCGGGATTTCATCCGCAGTTGATCGTCGGTGGGTTGTCGTTGCGTCTCCTCCCCAGATCGATGGTTGTGCTGTGGCGTGACGACGATGGCACGCCACGGGTCGAGGTGGTTTTTGGCAGAATGGTGGCCAGAGGGGGGGCCGAAGACAGATTGGGGATCACCGCCGGCGGGCTGTTGGGAGTTGTCAGCGGTGGTCTCGACGGCGGGATGGCGGTGGCGGTGGATTTCGAGAGGCATCCCGGCGACGACCCTGCCGCCGTGCCGACGCGGGCAAGCGTCACCGCGATCGGAAAACCTCTCCACTGGGAGGCTCGTGAGGCGGGGGTGGCAGCGACCGATCTCGCAGTGAAGAGCAGTCTCTGCTGGGATTCGGCCGGAGATGGCCCGGCGATCACGCCGCCGGTCCGGTTGCTTTGGTGGGTGACCTCGGCCGACCGCATCGAGCCTCTCGAACGTGGCGCCTGCGAGACGTTGGTGACCCGGTTGGCAGCGCTGCCTGCCGCCAGGGATTCAGCAGTTGGGTTGTTGGAGGTGCTCCAGTCGATGGCCCTCGACCGCCGAGCTGAGAACCGGATGCTCGCCGCAACCACCCAGACGCTGCTGGGCAATGACGCCGCCGCCGTGGAGTTGTTGTCGGCCGAAGCCCCCGGGAAGCGGCTTGAGGGGAGGCAGTGGCTTGCGCTTGAGGCGGCGACGATGCCGCTGGGGCTCTCGCGGGGGCCGGTGGCGGCAGAGCGGGTGCGGAGAACCTGGGAAGAGAAGGGGCCGGCAGGCAAGGCGGAACGGATCACCGCGATGGCCCGCGGCCTGACCGACGCCGAACTGGCGGCCGGCGCCGACAAGGCGCTTGTCGAGGCACTCTCCGATGCCGACCTCGTGGTCCGCCGCTATGCGATCAAGTGCCTGATCGACATCGTCCAACCGTCAGCGTTTGACCGGCAGCGATACCGGCCTGACGGGCTGGAAGAGACCCGTCGCGAAGGGGTTGGCTGGTGGCGGAATCTGCTGGAGAAGGGACGGGTTCGGAGGGCTCCGCCGGGCTGATCCGTGCCGTTTGGCCGGTCGGCTGCCAAGGGAAATGGACCGCCAAGAAGGGGATAGGGAGCCCGATTTTGCGTCCCCGGGCCGGATCAGGGCGGTGGTTTGTCGAAGCAGCCGGGCCGGTGATATGCTCGGCGGCACAACTGTAGTTCATCACGGCGGCACAATTCCCTTGTGGTTTGGAAGGACTCCCGGGTGCAGACCAACGTTTCAGCAAGGCACGGTCATTTGAGCCCGGCCACCCAGTCGAAGATCACCAGCAAGGTGTCGCGGCTGAAGCGCTATTTCGACGGCCTGACGGCCCTCAACGTCACTGTCGATCTGCAGAATGAAGCGCTGCCGGCGGTGGAAATCATCGCGTCGGCCGAGCATTTTCATCAGATGGTGAGCCACGAGGTTTCGGGGCACCTCTGGCGGAGTGTCGATGGTGCCGTGCAGAAACTTGAGCAGCAACTGCGGAAGCACAAGGAGAAGAGCCGGGACCACAAGCACGTCCAGTCGTCGAGAAAGGTCTGAGGTCGGCCGTCGCGCCAGGGGTCGTCCTTCCGCGCAGTGGCGGCGGCTCTCCGCTGTGACGCTTCAGCCCGGGCAAGTTCCGAAAAAACAGCCAGGATGGCCCCTCACGGTGCCGTCCACCCGACTCCGAAAAGCCAGGAAGCATGAAGTTCTCCGATTTTGTCGCCGTCGATGCCATCCGCTCCTATGTCGATGCGTCGACAAAGGAGGGGGTGATCCGGGAGATGGCCACGGCGCTGGTCGATGCCGGCCGGATCTCTCAGGCCGATTTGGAGGGGATCGTCAGGGCGATCATGAAGCGGGAGGACTTGGGGAGCACGGGCATCGGCCGTGGCGTGGCTGTCCCCCATACCAAGCACCCCAGTGTGGACCGGCTGGTAGGGACGGTAGCCGTCAGCCAGGAAGGGATCAATTTCGACAGCCTCGACGGCGATCCAGTGCAGTTGTTCTTTCTGCTCGTTTCCC
Organism: Planctomycetota bacterium; assembly: GCA_003669605.1. Classification (GTDB taxonomy): domain Bacteria; phylum Planctomycetota; class Planctomycetia; order Pirellulales; family UBA1268; genus QWOP01. The sequence goes on along the minus strand of QWOP01000048.1, from coordinate 60,545 downwards.
CCCCCGACAGGCCGGGGGACCATCTGCGGGCGCTTGAGAACATCTCCCGGCAACTGCGTGACGAGGCGTTTTGTAAACAACTCAAGGCTGCCAAGACGCCCGTCGACATCCAGCATCTGCTGGAGAAAGCGGACGATCATGGAATGGTGTCCTGACGGAAGGGGGAAAAGGCCATTTTTACCGGCGTCTGGCCGGGATGGTGGGAAGTCCGGAATGATGAGGGGAACACCGCCTGAGGCGGTGGTGGGGAACGATGCTGGAAAGTTTGTCGCGCGAAGTGGTGGTTGGACTCAAGCAGGGGCTTCATGCCAGGCCTGCCGATCAACTCGCGCGCGAGGCGAGGAAATGGCATTCGCGGGTAGAGTTGGTGTGCAAGGGGCAGCGGGTCGACGGCAAGAGCATTCTCGATGTTCTGACGCTGGCGGCCGAAGAGGGCACGCGGCTGGTCGTCGAGGTCACCGGCCCCGATGCCACGGATGCGATGGCAGCGATCGTCAGACTCTTCGAGGGCAATTTTAACGAACAGGGCGAAGCGTCGGCGGATGCCGGAGGTCGGCCGGCGACGGGACGTGACGCCAATTGTGCCAGCAGCGACACCTCCCGAGGGTGACGTCGAACAACCAGAATTGAAACACGAGCAGGATCAGGATTGAAGCCATGCCGGGGATCGCCCCCGGAATTGGATCAGGTTTTGGCAAGGTCGATGGCGGCCCAGCGGACACTTCCAGCAACACACACCTTCGCAACGAATACAGACAAGGAGCCGCAACGAGCCGCCTGGCGCGAATCGGGCGGGGATTCGATCGCAAGACCACCGGCCGCCCCGTGCGGCCCGTGTGGGACACCAGTCCCACTCTCGGTGCGATCTCCCCGGAACGGTTCAGCTGCCGGTGGGCAGGCTGCGCCCCATGCTCAAACTCCAGGGAATCGCCGTCTCACCCGGCGTCACGATTGGCGAAGCGCTTGTCCTCGACAGCGAGGGATTTCGTATCCCGCGACGGTTCGTGGCCCGCAGTGCCGTCGACACCGAACTGGAGCGGCTCTCTACGGCGGTCGCCGAGACCAGTCGCGAGATCGAGCGGAATCGTGACGCCATTCAGGCCGAACTCGGCGGACAGTACGCCGCCATCTTCGCCGCTCACCTGGCGATGCTCCACGATTCCAAGCTCCAGGAAGAGCTCACCAGCGCCGTTCGCGACCGCAACTGGTGGCCCGAATACGCAGTCAGCCGGACTCTGCGGCGCTATGCCAAGGCGTTCCAGAATCTCGACAACCACATCGCCCAGCGGGCGCATGACATCTACGATATCGAGAAGAGCCTGCTGCGGAACCTGCTCGGACAGCGGCGGGAGACGCTGGCGGCGATCTCGCAGCCAGTGATCGTGCTGGCCCACAACCTCACCCCCAGTGAGACGGCGAACCTCGATCGCCGTTTCGTCCAGGGATTTGCCACGGAGCTCGGTGGTCCGGGGAGCCACACGGCGATCGTTGCCGAGGGGCTGGAGATTCCGGCGGTGGTTGGGTTGGGCCCGTTCTTGGCCGATGTCTCCGGCGGTGAACCGGTGATCCTCGACGGCAACCAAGGGCTGGTGATCCTTCAGCCCGACGAAGAGACGATCGCTCGCTACCGGCTGGAAGTGGAGGCTGCCCGCACGGTGGCTGCCCGCCTCGACCGGTTCCGCGATCTCCCCGCTGAGACCCGTGACGGCGTCCACATTCAGGTCACCGGAAATATTGAATTTCCCAGTGAGGCCGACCAGTGCCTGTCGCGCGGCTGCGACGGCATCGGCCTGTACCGCACCGAGTTCCTCTATCTGACAAGCCCCCGCGAGCCGACCGAAGAGGATCACTACGCCGCCTACAGCCAAGTGGTCACGGCGATGCAGGGGAAGCCGGTGGTGATTCGGACGCTGGACCTCGGTGCCGACAAGATGCGGACCGAGACCACCCCTGAGGAGGAGCGCAACCCCTGCCTCGGCCTGAGGAGCATCCGCCTCTCGCTGCGGCAGTTGCCGATGTTTCGTACCCAATTACGGGCCATTCTCCGGGCCAGCGCCATCGGGGATGTGCGCGTGCTGTTTCCGCTGATCTCCACGATCGTCGAACTGCGTCAGGCAAGAATGGTGCTCGCTGACGTGATGGAGGATCTGGCGGAGCACGGGATCCAGTTCAATCCGAAAATGCCGGTGGGGATGATGGTCGAGACCCCGGCGGCGGTGATCATGCTCGACGCGTTTATCAAGGAGGTCGACTTCGTGTCGATCGGCACCAACGACCTTATCCAGTACACGCTGGCGGTCGATCGGAGCAACAAGGAGGTGGCGGAACTCTACAACGCGTGCGATCCGGCGGTGTTGCGGCAGTTGCGCAGATCGTTGGATGTGTCTCGTGAGGCCGGCGTGCCGGCCACAGTGTGCGGTCAGATGAGCGGCAGCGTGATGTACACGCAGCTGCTTCTGGGACTTGGCCTGCGCCAATTGAGCGTGCCGGCCAGTGCCATCCCGGAAGTGAAGCAGGTGTGCCGAAGTGTTTCGGTCGCCGAGTGCCGCGGAATCGCCGAGCGGGCGTTGGCCATGGACGCCGCCCGTGAGGTGAAGGCCTTCTTACGCGACCAGATGCGTCGCCTGCTCTCCGAATCGGTCGCCTGACGGCGGACCGCCGCCTTGCGGGGCGGAGGGCAAGGAAAGGAAATGGACCAGATGAAACAGGAAATGCTGATCAACGTATCGCAGCCGGAAGAATGCCGGATCGCGATCATGGAGGATGGGGTACTCGAGGAACTCTACGTCGAGCGCACCAGTCAGGACAACCACGTCGGTAACATCTACAAAGGACGGATCGTCAACATCGAGCCGAGCATCCAGGCGGCTTTCGTCGACTTCGGCGTCGGCCGCAACGGATTCCTCCACATCAGCGACGTCGAGCCGCAGTATTACCGACAGGGTGGGCTCGACCCCGATAAGGCTTTCGATGCTGAGCCGGCGACCCGTTCCGGCGACGCGCCTGCCGAGGGGGGGGATGCCGAGGGGGATGCGAAACGAGCGGCCCGCCGCCGGCCGCGGCTGGGTGATCGTCCACGCGTCAAGCCTCCGATCCAGGACGTTCTCCGCCGTGGTGACGAGGTGCTGGTGCAGGTGATCAAGGAGGGCTTCGGCACCAAGGGACCGACTCTCTCCACCTATATCTCAATCCCCGGGCGGTATTTGGTGCTCATGCCTCCGCTGGGACGGGTGGGAATCTCCAAGAAAATCGACGACGAGCACGACCGCCGCGTCCTCCGCGACATCATGCTCGACCTCAAGCCGCCCAAGGGGGTGGGCTTCGTGGTCCGCACAGCAGGCACGGAGCGGACGAAGGGGGAGATGGCCCGTGACATGACGTATCTCCTCCGGCTTTGGAAGTCGATCGTCCGTCGGATGCGGAAATACTCCGCTCCGATCGACATCTACCAAGAGAGCGACATGATCATCCGCACGATCCGTGACATGTTCACCGAGGACGTGGGGCGGATCCTCATCGACGAACCGGCGGCCTACGAGCGGGCCCGCGAATTCCTTGAACTTGTGATGCCAAAATACGCCCCGCGCCTCGAACTCTACGAAGGCAAGGAGCCGCTCTTCCACCGCTACGGCCTGGAGGAGGAGATCGGGCGGATCCACCAGCGGAAGGTGCCGCTCAAGGGGGGCGGTTCGATCGTCATCGACCAGACCGAGGCGCTGGTAGCCATCGACGTCAACTCGGGCAGCTTCCGTACCGAGAAGTCGGCGGAGGAGAACGCGTACCAGATGAATCTGATCGCGGCCCGGGAGATCGCCCGGCAGTTACGGCTCCGCGATCTCGGCGGCGTGATCGTCAACGACTTCATCGACATGCGGAAGGAGAAATACCGGCGTGGCGTCGAGAAGGCCCTGCACGACGCGATGAAGCGGGACCGGGCGCGAACAAAGATCCTCCGCACCAGCCCCTTTGGATTGATCGAGATGACGAGGCAGCGGATCAGGCCGTCGCTCCGGAAAAGCATTTTCCGCGACTGCCCGACCTGCACTGGCACCGGGATGGTGAAGACGCCGGAGAGCATGGCGATCGAGGTGATGCGGATCCTCCAGTTGTCGGCCACCCGCAACGACATCGCCCGCCTCAATGTCACAGTCCATGACGAGGTGGCAACCTGGATCAACAACCGCAAGCGGCGGGAGATGGCCCAGTTCGAGGATGCCGTCCACATCCAACTCCATGTCGTCGGACGGGAGAGCGTGTCGCCGGAGCACCTGGTCTTCGAGGCCTGGGATTCGACCAGCCGCACCGTCCGTTTCCCCTGAGAACCCCCCCCGCCGTGGCCCGGCCAGGAGGTCTTCCTGGCCGGTGCTACGGCTGTTTTTGGCCCCTCTCGACCTCGGCAGTCCCGCTCGCTACCCTAAAAGGCTCGATTCGGCCCCTTCTGGGGCAGCCGTCGCCGGCCGCGGTGACAGTTCCCGGTTTTCCTCCGCCCGTTTCCTCCAGACCAGTGGGTTTCATCATGGCCAAGTCCGCCGCTACCGCCGCTTCATCCTCTGCCGATTCGATGACAGGCGCAAGCGAGCACTACGCGATCGTGGCCGATGGTGGTCGCCAGTACCGCGTCAGTGAGGGACAGGTCCTTGAGATCGACTTCCGCCACCTTCCGGCCGGCAGCGAGGTGGTCTTCGATCACGTCCTGGCGGTGAGCAAGGGGGGGAAGATCACCATCGGCAAACCGATGCTGAAGGGAGCGACCGTGAAGGCTGCCGTTGTCGGCTCCGTGCAGGGCGAAAAGATTTTCGTGCAGAAGTTCGCCCGCCGGAAGAACTACCGCCGTCGCACAGGCCATCGTTCGATCTCCACCAAGGTGCGGATCGATTCGATCGCCGGCTGATAAACTCCGTCGGCCGTCGGCCGGTGAGATTCGTTGTGGCGGCGTTCCTTGCGGCAGGGTGGATTCATGACATCGGCCGATGCGTCCGTCCGGCCCCCCCGGTGGGGAGTGTTGCTGACTCTGTTGGCGGCAGTGGCGATTCCAGCACTTGTAGCCCTGTGGCGCATGGGGATCGCTGCGCCTGCCGCTCGAGCCCCGGACGCCTCCTCCCACGCCACGGACAACGCCGCCTGGTACGGCGAGATGGATACCGCGGACAGGCGATGGCGATTTGCGATCCTCCCTGCGGGAGAGGATGGCGCCACCCCGACGCTATGGAGTTTTGACGAGGGGGGGCGGTCGTTCCCCCTCGATCGTTATTCGGAGGCTGATGGCAGGCTCTCGTTTGCGATCAATGCCACCGGGGCGGCCTATGCGGGGGAGATCGATGCCTCCGGAATGGCTTCTGGCACCTGGTCGCAGCGGGGAGCAAGCCTGCCGCTCCGCTTCCGCCGTCCGCAGGGGACACCGGTGCCCCCTCCCGCCGATGAGGTCTGGGGAGGAACGCTCGATGCGGTGGTCCAAAAACTCCCCCTTCGATTCCGGGTGACGACACGCGGTGACGGAAAGCGGGAGGTGTGGATGGACAGCCTCGCCCAGGGGGCGGGTGGATTCCGTGGCGACCTCGCGATCGACGGCAACGCCTGGACGATCACGGTGCCGGCAGTGAAGGGGGATTTCTCCGGAAAGCTCCAGGACGACGGAAAACTCACCGGATTGTGGAAGCAAGGTGGGACGAGTCTGGAGCTGGTTCTGGAGAAGGCAGCGGCGAACGATGCCGTGCCGCAGGTGACGGTGAAACGACGGCCACAGACCCCCAAGCCTCCATTTCCGTACCGGGTGCGGGAGATGGTGTTCCTCAATCAGGCCGACGGCATCAAACTCGCCGGCACGGTCACCAGTCCGCCGGGCCCCGGTCCGCACCCGGCAGTAGCGCTGGTGTCTGGATCCGGTCCGCAGGACCGTGACGAGTCGCTCCTCGAGCACAAGCCGTTCCTCGTGCTGGCCGACGCGCTCACCCGGGCCGGCATCGCCGTGCTCCGCTACGACGACCGGGGGGTCGGTGGATCTGAGGGGAGCCCAGCCACGGCCACCTCAGAGGATCTCTCCCGGGATGCCGAGGCGGCCTTCGATGTGCTTCGTCAACTGGAGGACATCGATCCGCAGCGTGTCGGCATCGTTGGCCACAGCGAGGGAGGAATGATCGCCGCGATGCTCGCCGCCCGCCGGCCCGAGGTGGCGGCGATCGTGATGATGGCGGGGACTGGCGTGGACGGCGGGAGGATTCTTCTCTCGCAGGGCGAATTGGTGCTCCGTGCCGAAGGGATCTCCGACGACAACCAACTCCGCCGGCAGCGCATCACGCAATCGGCGTTGATCGACACGATCCGCGAATCCCAGGCGGATGCTGATGAGGGAACCCTGGTGCGACTGGCGACGGAGAAGGTTCGTGCCGGGCTGGGGCAGAATGATGCGGCCACTGCCGACCCGGCCCTCGAGGAGGCGGTGCAAAACGGCGTCCGCCAGGCGGGGTCGCCATGGTTCCGGTATTTCATCGCCTTCGATCCGGCCACGGCGATCGAGAAGGTCAACTGCCCGGTGCTGGCCCTGGTGGGGGAGAAGGATGTCCAGGTCGATCCAAAACTCAATCTGCCGGCGATCCGCGACGCCCTCGCCGCGGGAGGCAACACGCGGTCGACTGTCGAGGAACTTTCCGGCCTCAACCACCTCTTCCAACGGTGCACCAGAGGCGCGGTGAGCGAGTACGACTCGATCGAGGAGACGATCGCTCCGGAGGCGCTTGCGCGGATTCGCGACTGGCTCCTGGAACGGCTTGGAGACAAGGAACTTTTGTCACCCGAGCAGCCCGGCCAGCGGACCACCGCGGGCGGCAAGTGAGTCGACGTGGGCCGACACAGCCTCGTTCTCCTCCAGCGGTGGAGCGTGGTGCGGCTTGAGGCGGGCATCGATGACCAGTGCCCCACGACAACCCCAGTGCTTCTGACGGATCTCTGAGCCGACGCCGTAGACATCGGCCGCGGGGTTGGAGCGGGTGAAGGTCGTCCAGAGGAAGTTGTCGAGCGACGCTGCGGTGAACGCGGAGTCGTCGACGACGATGACCAGCGGCCAAGACTCCAGGCCAGCGGCATGGTCAAGCGCCGCACACAGCCGCTCGATGTCGGCGCTCCAAGGGGCGGTGGCGGCCAGTCGCCAGGTGGCAGCGTCGTTGCCCGTGTCGAGGCGGGAACGGGGCTCGATTGGCGGTCCCTCGACCGCGAGCACGCCGGGGCGGCAGGCGCGAAGCTTTGCGAAGCCAGCCGGGAGCGGCAGGGCCGAGGGGAGCTCACGGCCAAGATGGCGCCGTGGATCACCCCGCGCAGCGACGACCAGTTTCGATCCGACGTTTAGTCCCACCCCTGAATAGTCGAGGGTGTCGATTGTCGTCTCGGTGTGGAAGTGGCAGTCGCGTGCCCAATCGACGCGGGTGAGGAGGTGATCGAGGAAGGGATCGATGTCGTGGGCGTCGAGCCCCGGGGCCTCCAGACCGTTGACGATGAGGAGATATTTTGCCAGCGACAACTGGCCCTGCCCGAGGATACTCGAGGCCTGCGTGAGGAGTTCCGCGGGGCGGTCGGTCTTCCGCCACGGCTGGTACCGTTCGCTCCCCACCGCCAGCAGCAGCGGGTGGACGCCGGCGGCATCGACGGCGTGGACGCTCGTCACACCGGGGAGCACCGTGGGGATGACCGGTCCGGTAAGTTCGTGGACGAGCCAGCCGAAGAGGGTGTCCTCCTGAGGAGGCCGGCCCACCACTGTGATCGGCCAGATGGCGCCGGGGCGGTGCGAGACACGCTCGATCCGGAGCACGGGAAAGTCGTGTTTTCGCGCGTAGTAGCCGAGGTGGTCACCGAAGGGTCCTTCCGGCTTGGTGATCCCCGGCTCGATGATCCCGGAGAGGACGAAGTCGGCATCGGCGTAGATTGCCGGACGGCCGTCGCCGCGGCCGATCATCGGGATCCGGTGGCCGGCCAGTGCTCCGGCGAAGGCCAGTTCCGAGAGTCCCTCAGGCAGCGGCATCACCGCCGCCACTGCCATCGCCGCAGCGCCACCGACGAAGATGTTGACCCGCAGTGGCTTCCCCTGCCGCAGGGCTGCGGCGTGATGGACGCCGATGCCGCGGTGGAGCTGGTAGTGGAGGCCGACCTCGTCGGCGGCGTAATCGTTGCCGGCCAACTGCACCCGGTACATCCCCAGGTTCGACCGGCCTGTCCCGGGGTGGTCGGGGTCTTCGGAGTAGACGCAAGGGAGGGTGATAAATGGGCCGCCGTCGCCGGGCCAGCCGGTGACGCGGGGCAGTTGGGAGAGGGAAATATCCTCTGCCAGTGCCGGGCCGCCGCGGACCCTGCGGGGGAGCGTCGAAAGGGCGTCGAGCGGGGCCCGCCAGTAACGCAGTGGGCGGCGGATAGCGGCGGTGGGATCGATCTTCAGTTCGACCAGTCGCCGGACACGATCGAGGGTGTCGGCGAAGATCCGTTCGATCCGTCGCCGCGTGCCGTAAAGATTGACCAGGACGGGGAAGTCGCTTCCCCGCACGCGGGTGAAGAGCACTGCGGGGCCGCCGGAGCGGAACAGACGCCGCTGGATCTCGGCGATCTCCAGATGCGGATCGACAGACGTCTCAACGACGACTGCCTCCCGCTCGGCACGGAGGGCATCGACGCAACTGGCAAGCGAACGAAATCCCATCGGATCAGCGCTTCCGCAGGCTGGTGAGTGTGATGGCGGTCTGATCGATCAGCGAGGCGAGGATGTCGCGCTCCTCACGCGAAAGCGGCCGCGGTGGGTCGAAGCCGATCACCAGCACACCGAGGGCCTCGCCCCGGTGCCGAACCGGCAGGCAGGTGACTTCTGCGCCGGGGAGCGAGTCGGTGCCCCGGCCGGCGTCACGGCCAAACTCGTGAGCCCAGGCGACCATTCCCCCCTCCGCCGTGCCGGGCACAATCGTCCCTTGGTGGGCCGAGGATCGGAGGCCTCCTGACTGGTCCGCTACGAGGACCTCGATGGCCGATGCGGCCGTAACGGCAGCCGCCGACGCAGCGAGCGTGGCGGTGGCCGAATCCGCATCGAGGACGAGGGCGAGGCGGCGGGAATGCTCGAGGAGACGCGAGGTGCGCTGCTCGCGCTCCACCGCCATTGCCGTCTGTGCCTTGAGACGCACCATGAGTTCAGCCACCAAGAGGCCCACCGAAAGCAGGACGATCAGGGAAACAATATCCTTCACGTTGGCGATGACAAACGTGAAAAATGGCGGCACAAAGAAAAAGTCGATTGCCAGGGCAGCCAGCACAACGGCGAACATCCCAATCCGCCGGCCAAACCATAACGACGACGTCACCACGATCAGCAGCGACACGAAAGCCACGACAGATTCGTCGATCAACGGCCAGAGCAGCCGGCCCGCGACCACCGTGATCGCCATCGCGCCGATCACATAGGCCAAGCCGACAAGCGGGGGGCTGGGGTGGGGCTGGGGGGCGACGAGCGGCTGTTGCCGGTGATCGTCGTCACCGCAGACCACCAAGACGTCGATGTCGTGGCTCTGCCGCACCAGCTGATCGATGACGTTCTCACCCAACCAGCCGGCTTTCCGGAGTTGGGTTGGTTTGCCGATGAGAATTCTTGTCACCCGCAGGCGTTTGGCCTCCTGCAGCAGTGCGTCGGCCACCCTCGATCCGGAGAGTCGGCTGACGCGGGCACCGAGTGATTCGGCGAGCCGAAGGTTCTTTTCCAAGTGCTCGACGGCCAGCGGCCGACGGGGAGCGGCAGCGGCGTTCTCGACCGTGGCTGCCACCCATTCGCCGCGCAGTTCACAGGCGAGGGAGTAGGCCTTGCGGAGCACCCTTTCCGAACCCGGGCTGGGTCCCACCGCCACGAGGATCCGTTCGGTGATTCCGCGGCTCGGATCGTGTCCGGCGGCGAGCCGTGCCGAATCGACATCGCGGTCGACGCGCTGCGTCATCCGCCGCAGTGCCAGTTCGCGGAGTTCGAGCAGATTGGATCGCTTGAAGAACCGCTCCGTAGCCCGCGCGGCGACGTCGGGGAGATAGATCTTCCCGGCCTTCAGTCGCTCGAGCAGTTCGTCCGGCGGCAGATCGACCAGTTCGATCTCGTCGGCGCGGTCGAGCACCTCGTCGGGGACCGTCTCCTTGACGCGAACGCCGGTCGCCCGCTCAACAAGATCGACGAGGCTCTCGACATGCTGCGCGTTGAGTGCGGTGTGGACGTCGATCCCGGTGGCGATGAGGTCGAACACATCCTGCCAACGCTTCGGATGAAGAGATCCAGGGGCGTTGGTGTGCGCCATTTCGTCAAGGATCAGAATTTTCGGCCGGCGGGCGATCGCTCCGGCGAGATCGAACTCCCGCAGTGTTTGGCCACGGTAGGGGATGGAGAGCCGGGGGAGCACCTCCAGCCCCTCGACGAGTGCCGCGGTCTCGGCACGATCATGGGTCTCGACGATTCCCACGACCACGTCGGTGCCTGCGGCCAGAAGACGGCGGGCCGACTCAAGCATGGCGTACGTTTTGCCGACGCCGGGGGAGAAACCAAAGAACACTTTCAGCCGACCGCGGGTCGCCTTGGCCTCGTCGGCATGGATCGCGGCCAGCAGTGCGTCAGGATCAGGCCGCGTTGGATTGGGCGTCATGGGGGGGGAGGGGCACTGGCTCGGGATGGGCCCGGTGCGTTAACGCCCGACAGCGACTCCAGCGCCAGGTTCAGTTGCAGCACGTTGACCCGCGGACATCCGAGGATGCCAAACACCGCCGGTTCGACGTGACGGTCGAGGAGTCCTTGGAGCGTTTGCTCCGCGAGGCCACGGGCCGCTGCCACCCTCGGCACCTGGAGGAGTGCCGCCGCGGGAGAGATGTGGGGGTCAAGCCCGCTGCCGCTCGCCGTCACCAGATCGATGGGGATCGTCCCGGTATGGGTGGCGTTGTCCTTGCTCACCGCGGCCGCCCGATCGGCGACCAGCGTGGCGAGAGCGGGATTGGTCGGCCCGAGGTTCGAGCCGCCGGAGGCGGTCGGATCGTAGGGGGTCTCGCCGGTGGCGCTGGGCCGACTGTGAAACCAGCGCGGACCGGTGAACGGTTGGCCGATCAAAAGTGAACCACGCACCTCCCCGTGCGGATCACGAAGCAGACTCCCGTTGGCCTGCCGAGGAAAAAGTGCCCGTGCCACCAGGGTCATGCCAACGGGATAAAGAACACCAGTGATCGCCGTCAGTGCAATCAGCGCCGTGCAGGCCGGTCGGAGTTGGGCAAGCATGGTGCTGGCCAGAGGAGGGCGGGGGGGTGGTGGGGAGGAAGCCGGCATCAATTCACTCCGCAGGCGGCCAGCAGCATGTCGAGCAGTTTGATGCACGGGAAGGGCAACAGCAGGCCCCCCAGACCCCAGACGAGGAGGTTCTGCCGGAGCAACACCGCTGCGGGCAACGGCCGGTAGCGCACGCCTTTGAGTGCCATCGGCACCAGGCCGACGATCACCAGCGCGTTGAAGGCCACCGCGGCGAGCACTGCTGTCGTTGGCGAATGGAGCCGCATGACGTCGAGGGCCTCGAGCTGCGGATAGATGCCACCGAAGGCGGCGGGGACGATGGCGAAGTATTTGGAGACGTCGTTGGCGAGGCTGAAGGTCGTCAGACTGCCACGGGTCATGAGCAACTGTTTGCCAACAGCGACGATCTCCAGCAACTTCGTTGGGTTGCTGTCGAGGTCGACCATGTTGCCGGCTTCCTTCGCCGCTTGGGTGCCGGAGTTCATGGCCACGGCCACGTCGGCCTGGGCCAGGGCAGGGGCGTCGTTGGTGCCGTCCCCCGTCATCGCCACGAGGTGGCCCTCCTGCTGGTAGCGGCGAATAACCGCCAGCTTCTCCTCGGGAGTGGCCTCGGCGAGGAAATCGTCCACTCCCGCCTCGGCCGCGATGGCCGCGGCGGTGAGGGGGTTGTCGCCGGTGATCATCACGGTGCGGATGCCCATGGCGCGGAGTTCCTGGAACCGTTCCGCGATTCCCCCCTTGACGACGTCCTTGAGCTCGATCACACCGAGCACCCGCGTGCCGTCGATGACGACCAGCGGTGTCGCGCCGGCCTTGGCGACTTGGTTACAGCTGCCGTCGACATCTGCGGGCAGCGCGCCCCCAGCCGCTGCGATGTACTTCTGAATCGTGTCGCGGGCCCCCTTGCGGATCTGCCGGCTCTCGAGATCGACGCCGCTCATTCGCGTCTGGGCGGAGAAGGGAATGAACGTCGCCCCGAGCGATTCGATATCGTGGCCGCGGAGGCCGTAGCGTTCTTGGGCAAGGATCACGATCGACCGTCCTTCCGGCGTCTCATCAGCCAAACTCGCGAGTTGGGCTGCCTCGGCCAGATCACGCTCGTCGACACCGGATGCCGGGAGAAAATTCGCTGCCCGCCGATTGCCAAGCGTAATCGTGCCGGTCTTGTCCAGCAGGAGTACATCGACGTCCCCTGCGGCTTCGACCGCCCGGCCGCTTGTGGCCAGCACATTGGCGCGGGTCATCCGATCGATGCCAGCGATGCCGATCGCGGGGAGGAGTCCGCTGATCGTGGTCGGGGCGAGGCAGACGAAGAGCGCGGCGAGCACCGCCAGACCGAGCGGCTCACCACGACCCGTCGCAGCGACCGCGTGCATCGAGAAGGGGAGGAGCGTGGCGGTGACGACGAGAAACACGAGCGTCAGTCCGGCAAGCAGGATGTCGAGGGCGATCTCGTTGGGGGTCTTTTGCCGCTTCGCCCCCTCCACCATGGAGATCATCCGATCGAGGAAACTCTCGCCCGGGTTGGCGGTGATCCGCACCACCAGCCAATCGGAAAGCAACCGCGTTCCGCCGGTGACCGTGTTGCGGTCGCCGCCGCTCTCGCGGATCACCGGCGCGCTCTCGCCGGTGATCGCACTTTCGTCGACGCTGGCGACCCCGTCGATCACCTCACCGTCTCCGGGCACGATGTCACCAGCCTCGATGAGGATATGGTCTCCAGCACGGAGAGTGGTCGAGCGGATGGCATCGATTGCCGCATCCCGGCGCGGGGCTGAAAGTCGTTTGGCGATGGTGTCACCGCGAGTCCCTCGCAGGGCGTCGGCCTGTGCCCGCCCCCGTCCCTCGGCCATCGCTTCGGCGAAGTTGGCAAACAGCACCGTCGCCCAGAGTCCCACGGCCACTGCGGCAATGAACGCGGGGTGTTCCGCACCGGGTTGGCCTGCGGCCCGCGCCACGGCGAGCGCGGTTGTGAGCATCGCGCCGACTTCGATAGTGAACATGACCGGCGAGAGGATCATCCGTCGGGGATCGAGTTTGACGAACGATTCCCGCGCCGCGCGGAGGATGGCGGTGGAATCGCTGAGGATGCCGGCCGGCTTGTCGCGGTTCATCCTCCATCCCCCGTCAAGACCACCGCCGGCGGCTGGAGTGCCTCCGCGATCGGCCCCAGTGCCAGCGCCGGAACAAAGGACAGAGCTCCGACAAGGATCACGGTGCCTGCCACGAGGAGCACAAACAGCGGCGTATGAGTCGGCAGCGTGCCGGGGCTCTGGGCGACGGTCCGCTTGGCAGCCAGTGAGCCGCCAATCGCCAGCAGCGGCAGCATGGTGAGGAGACGGCTGCCGAGCATTGCGGCGGCGAGCGCCAGGGTCCAGAAAGCGCTGGTGGCGGTGATTCCGCCAAACGCCGAACCGTTGTTGTTACTGGCGCTTGTGAACGCGTAGAGCAGTTCGGAAAATCCGTGCGGCCCGGGGTTGGGGGCGGCGGCGGCCTCGGCCGGCATCACGCAGGCCGTGGCGGTGCCGACGAGGGTCGCGATTGGGGGGACGAGGAGGACGATCATCCCCATTTTCATTTCGCGGCTTTCAATCTTCTTGCCGAGGTACTCGGGGCTCCGGCCGACCATCAGGCCGGCTACAAACACGGCGACGAGTGTGTAGGCAATGAGCCCTGCCAGCCCGGTGCCGACGCCGCCAAAGACGACCTCGCCGAGTTGCATCATCCACATCGCCACCAGACCACCGAGCGGCGAAAAACTGTCGTGCATGGCGTTGACCGCCCCGCAACTTGTCGCCGTGGTGCTGACTGCGAAGACCGCCGACGCCACCGGACCGAAACGCACCTCCTTGCCTTCAAGCGCCCCCCCCCCATGCTCCCCCAAAGCCGATTGATCGACCGTGGGGGCGGCGGCAGTCAGCCGCGGATTGGGGCTTGTCTCGAAGCGGACGATGAGGAGCAAGAAAGGTAAGAACAGCAGGGCCATTGCCGCCAGCAAGGCGTGTCCTTGTCGCCGATCACCCACCCAACGACCGAATGCCAGGCAACTCGCCACCGGGATCATGAGCATCGCCACGATCTCGAGGAGGTTTGTCAGCGGCGTTGGATTCTCAAACGGATGGGCGCTATTGGCGTTGAAATAGCCGCCACCGTTGGTGCCCAGTTGCTTGATCGCGACCTGCGAGGCGACCGGCCCGGTGACGATTCGCCGTGTGGCCGGCGGCGCACCCTCCACCACGGCATCTTGATCGACGAGCGGCACGTCGATCGCGGTCTCAAACGACTGCACGACACCTTGGCTTGTAAGAACGAGTCCTAGGAGGATCGCCAGCGGCAGCAGGAAGCCGACAATCGCGCGGACAAGATCCTGCCAGAAATTGCCGATGGTGGGGCTGTCACGCCTGACGAGCCCGCGGGCGAGCACCGCCAAGACGCACAGCCCACAGGCGGCCGATGCAAAGTTTTGTACTGTCAGTCCGAGTGATTGGGACAACGGCGAGAGCGTGGTTTCCCCTCCGTAGGACTGCCAGTTGGTGTTGGTGACAAAACTGGCCGCCGTGTTGATCGCGATCAGCCAGGGGACGGCGGGAAGGTGATCGGGATTCCAGGGGAGCAGGGGTTGGAAGCGGAGGAAAAAGAGGAGCAGACCGAAGCCGGCTGCATGGAAGACCACGATTGCCGCTCCATACTCGGTGGCGGTCATCTCGCGGACGGGCCACACGCCGGCCGCTCGCAACAGCGGGCGTTCGATGGCGGTCAGCCAGCGCTCAAACCACCCGGCCGTGCCAGGCAGGCCTGTGCCGTCGGTGTCAGTCCCCATCCGGAAGACGGTTGTCAGCCACGGGCTGATGGCGACAGCAGCGAGGGCGACAGCAGCGAGGATGACGGCAACT
Source organism: Planctomycetota bacterium (assembly GCA_003669605.1). Taxonomy (GTDB): domain Bacteria; phylum Planctomycetota; class Planctomycetia; order Pirellulales; family UBA1268; genus QWOP01. The sequence goes on along the minus strand of QWOP01000048.1, from coordinate 45,386 downwards.
TCGGCCGCTGCGCTGGTCGTCATGCGAACCACTCCGGGGCCAGAATGGCGACCACGAGATACGCTGCCAGCAGGAGGGCAACGACGGTGGCGATGACAAGCGGAGGGGACACGAGCAACTTCCCCAGGCAGGGTGATTCCCGTCAGGGCTCCAAAACCGCAGAGGTCTGATTCGATGGTGACCTTGAGGCGGTGACCAAGCAGCCGATCCAGACCAAGAATGGACTGGGGAAAACCAGTAGTATGAAGAACGCCAGCAGGCCGGTCAACGGGCCGACATCCAACTCACGGGAGACAAAATCAGATGGTGAAAATTCTGACCACCTACGAGGGAAGTCTCCGCTGCCGCGCCACGCATGGCCCCTCCGGGACGACGCTCGTCACCGACGCCCCGCTCGATAACCACGGCCGCGGCGAGAGCTTCTCTCCCACCGACCTGTTGGCCACTTCGCTTGGGGCCTGCATGATGACGATCATGGGAATCGCTGCTGAGCGGCATTCGATCGATCTCAAGGGAATGACCGCCGAGACCGTCAAGGAGATGACATCCGCGCCACCGCGCCGCATCGCGTCCCTCCGGACCACGCTGACGATCCCGCTCCCCGCCGACCATCCCCACCGCCAACTCCTCGAACAGGCAGCCCACACCTGCCCGGTGCACAAGAGCATCCATCCCGAGATCCTGACGCCGATTGAGTTTGTCTGGACGGGTTGATCTCCGGGCCGGCGTCCGACACCTGCTCAGCGGTTCCTGTTCGGAAGCCGAACAGATTTCAGAACCCGAACAGGGCGTCGAGCCGTTCGAGGTGCGGGGCGGCCGCGGTCGGTTCCCAGAATGCCGATTCGAGGCCGTTGCGCAGGAGCCGGTGGGCGTCGCTTTCCGAGAGGGGCAAGGCCATGATCGACTGCCGGTGGACCTCGTTGATGGCTCCACCGAAGAAGGCTGGGTCGTCGGAGTGGAGGCTCACCCGGAGTCCTGCTGCGAGGAGCCGCGGGAGGCAATGGTCGGCGAGGGTCTCAAAGACCCGCAGGCGGACGTTTGACAAGGGGCAGACGGTGAGCGGAATCCGCTCCCGGACCAGCCGCGCGACCAAGCCGCGGTCCTCGAGGCAGCGGATGCCATGATCGATCCGCTCGGCGCCCAAAGCGTCGAGCGCGGCGGTGATGAATTCTGGCGGCCCCTCCTCGCCGGCGTGGGCCACGGAGTGGAGGCCGAGCCGTCGGCAGCGGGCGAAGAGGTCGCGAAACTTCTCCGGCGGATTTCCCCGCTCACCCGAATCGAGGCCGACACCGAGCAGTTGGCCGCGGTAGGGTGCGGCACGCTCAAGCGTCTCCAGAGCCTCCCTCTCGGAGAGGTGGCGGAGGAAACACATGATCAGTGCCGCCGAGATGCCCAGTTCACGTTCCGCGCGGCAAATCGCCCGTGAGAGTCCACCGATCACAGCCTCGAAGGGAACGCCCCGGACGAGGTGCGTTTGCGGGTCGAAGAAGATCTCCGCGCGGACGACATTGTCGTCCCTGGCGCCTTGCAGGTAGGCCCACGCGACGTCGTGGAAGTCCTCCTCGGTGCAGAGGACGGAGGCCACCGTGTAGTAGATGTCGAGGAAACTCTGGAGGTCAGTGAATGCATAGGCCTGTCGCAAAGCCTCCGGCGACTCCCAGGGGAGTGCGATCCGATTGCGGCGGCCGATCTCGAAGGCCAATTCTGGCTGCAGAGTGCCTTCGATGTGGACGTGCAGTTCAGCCTTCGGCGCCCGGGCGACAAGGTCGGCAAGTCGGCTGGCATGGGACGGAGGAGAGGATTGCATAGCGGCGCTCTAAAAGGCTGTGAATACATTTCCGGCCCTTGCCGCCCTTGTGGCTAAAAGTACCGCCGGGCCGGTAGGCCGTGCAGGCAGTCCGGTATCGCCAGAGGCGATGCCTGACGAACTCGAGACCAAGCGGCGTTTTCACTGACTTGTGTGACGTGGCAGAAGTTCTCCCCCGACTTGGTCCCCAGACCGTTCGGGACGGCGGGGGTTTCCCACAGCGGCTTCCGGCCGCGAGAATCGGTCCTTCAGCAGTTCGCCGCTCCTCCCACGCCTCCTCCGGTGCTCCATGGCCGACCTGTTCTCTGCTTCCCGGGCCGCCAACATCGCCCGGGCTGCACCGCTCGCCGCCCGGATGCGGCCCCGGCGACTGGCAGACTATGTGGGGCAGGAGCACGTCATCGGCCCGGGGCGGTTACTGCGGCGGCTCATCGAGTCGGATCGGCTTGGCTCGGTGATCCTCCATGGCCCGCCGGGAGTGGGGAAAACGACGCTCGCGGAGATCATTGCCCGCGAGACGCGGCGCCGGTTCGTAGAGCTCTCCGCCACCGCCTCGGGCGTCAAGGAACTCCGCGAGGTCCTCGATGCCGCCCGCCGGCGTCTCGGGGACGACGGCCAGCACACCTGTCTGTTCATCGATGAGATTCACCGCTTCAACAAGGCGCAGCAGGACGTTCTCCTCCCCGACGTCGAACAGGGGGCGATCGCACTCATCGGGGCCACAACCCAGAACCCATCCTTCGCGCTCACCAGTGCCCTGGTCAGCCGGAGTCGGTTGTTCGCCCTTGAACCGCTCTCCGCGGCGCACATCGCTGCGGTCCTCAGCCGCGCCGTGTCGGATCGTGAGCACGGACTGGGCAACGAGCAGGTGACGCTCGAGCCGGCGGCGCTGGACTTCCTGGTGGAGTCGTCTGATGGTGATGCCCGCCGGGCGCTGGGAGCCCTGGAGATCGGTGTCCTCTCAGAGTCCCGCCGGCCGCTCCTCTTCGATCTCGATCTGGCCCGGGAGAGCGCGCAGCGCAAAGCGCTCGTGTATGACGCCGGCGACACCCACTACGACTGCGCAAGCGCCTTGATCAAGAGCATCCGGGGCAGTGACCCCGATGCTGGGCTGTACTGGCTGGCACGGATGCTCGAGGGGGGAGAGGAGGTCCGCTTCCTGGCCCGGAGGCTCGTGATCCTCGCCAGTGAGGATGTCGGCAATGCCGACCCGCGGGCCCTCTTGGTGGCAGTGGCGGCGATGCAGGCCACGGAATTCGTCGGTCTCCCGGAATGCCAACTGGCGCTTTCCCAAGCGGTCATCTATTTGGCGATGGCTCCCAAGAGCAACGCCTGTACCACCGGAATCGCCGCCGCCCGCAGCGATGTCGTTGACCGCAGAGTGATCCCTGTGCCGCGGCATCTGCAGGACCGCCACAGTGCCGCGGCGCAGGCCGCCGGCCGAGGTGTCGGCTATCGCTCTTCGCATGACGCGCCCGACGGAGTTGCCGCCCAGGACTACCTGGGGGTGGAGAAGAACTACTACCAGCCCACCGACCGTGGCGAGGAGCGGATGGTCGCCGCCCGACTGGCCGACATCCGCCGCCGTCTTCGCGGCGAGACGGCCGGAGAGCCAGGCGGCGGGGATCCCCCATGATCGCGGGATCCCCCATGATTGCGTGATCCCCCATGATCATTGTGAGGGGATCATTGTGAGGGGGGGGAATGATGCCTACGATGGGCCGCCAGGGGAGTTCCCTTTGCCATCCACCAGCCCCCGCCGAGACGTTCCCGATGGCCCAGGAAACTGACTCGATCCGCATCCGCCGTGACGGCCAGACGATCTATGAGGGCGCTGTCGGCCCGGCCCTCGACCGTGTGCGCGAGGGGCTTCTCGGGGCCGGGGACGAGATCGATCGCGGGGCCGATCAGTGGCGGCCGATTGTGGCAGACGCCGAGTTCGCCGCAGTGCTCAGTGCAGTCTCGAGCGTGGGACGCCCGAGCGTTCCACAGGCTGGTCCAAAGCCAGAGGGCAATTCGATCATCTTCTGGGCTTTCTTGGCATGGAGCCTCGTGGCAGTGGTCTTGGCCGTGATCCAGTTTGGCCGCGGCCGCTACTCCGACATGCTCCTCCTCCTGCTCTCGCTGGTGTTCTGTGCGGTGCAGATTCTCCGCCTGGGGAGGTCGTCTGCAGTCGGACGGGCGCTCCAAAAGGCCGAGGATGAACCGCACAAAGAGGCTGTCCAGCAAGAAGAGCCTGTCTCGCGTGGAGAGGGACGTGATTGAGCGGAATCACACCGCCGGCCCATCGATGGCGGCCGGTTTGAGCGCCGGCTCGCTGCGGGGGGCATCGGTGGCGTGGGTGATGCTCGACTGGGGAGCCAGCGCCTTTTCCACGATCTCGATCACGCTCCTGGTGGCCTACGTCGAGAAGGTCGTGTTTGCCGGTGACCCGTGGGGCGTGCCGGGAGGCGTGGTATGGGCCTGGACGCTCGCAGTGGCGATGCTGCTGGCGGCGGTGGTGGCGCCGTGGGTGGCGGCCTGGGCCGATCGGACACAGGCCCATCGCCAGGCTCTTCTGGCGAGTGTCCTCCTCGGCAGCATTGCCGCCATCGGTCTGGCGCTCGTGCCCCCCTCCGCACGGCTGGCCGTCGTCGCCGCCACGATCCTGGCTTCGATCGGCTTCGATCTCTCTGCCATCTTCACCGGGAGTCTGTTGCCGCGGATCGCGGTGGGGAAGAAGGCCGACCGGCTCTCCGCGATCGGCTACGCAGCCGGGTATGCCGGCGGTGCAATCGCGTTGGTCATCGCCACCGGGGTCTTCTCATCGCGGGCCGCCTCCGGCCTTTCCGATTCTGGTGCCTTGCGCGTGGCGTTTGCGATCATGGGGGGATGGTGGCTGCTCTTCTCGCTGCCGGCATTTTTTGTTCGCTTTGGCGATGGCCGCCAGGAAGGGCATTCGGCTACTTCGGCCGGTGAACTGCTCGGATTCGCCCGCGAGCTCGCCGCGCGTGATGGTTGCCACCGGGCGCTGGCGCGCGTCCTCACCGGCGCCGTCCTGCTCCTGGGGGCCATGCAGACGGCGATCGGCCAATTTTCCTCGGTAGCTCTCCAGGAGTTCCACCTCGAGGCTGGCGACCTGGTGCGGCTGGTGTTGCTGGTGCAGGTGGTGGCACTTCCGGGGGCGCTCGTCAGCGGGTGGCTGTCGACGGTCTGGGGACGCTGGCCGGCGTTGGTCCTGTCGCTCTCTGGTTGGGTGACGGTGCTTGCGCTGGCAGGGTTTGTCTCCCAGAGGTGGCAGTTGACCGCCCTGGCGGTGCTCTTGGGGGTCGTCCTCGGCGGTGCCGCGAGCGTCCTTCGGGCCACCGTGGCTGGGCTGGCCCCGCCGGGCCGGTTTGGCGCCACATTTGGCCTTCTCAATGTCGGTTCGAAACTCGCCGGCTTCCTGGCGAGTGTCGTCTTCGGCGGCGCGTATGCCCTGACGGGGCATCCACGGGCCGGGCTGGTGGCGCTTCTGGTACAGCTCGTTGCCGGCTGGTGGTTTCTCGCCCGCGCCGGCACACTCCTCAGCCCGCTTGGCCACGGCGAGGCTGGGCCGACCACGGGCATCAAGGATGGCGAACGATGAGCGGAGTCACGGGGCGGGGGGGGATCCGGTGCGACGCCACTCTTCGCGACGACGACTGCAATTCTCTCGCCAACGCGGCGCCCGCCTTCCACGACATCGTCCTTGCCAGCGACGCGCTCCGGCGCTTGCGGGCGGTTCGCTGTCCTCATGGCAGGCCGGAAGGTGTCACCTGATGCGAGCCGTGATCCAGCGGGTGCGTGCGGCGGAGGTGATGATCGACGGAGCCAGCGTGGGCCGGATCGGGCTCGGTCTGCTCGTCCTGGTGGGTGTCGAGGTGGGGGATGGGGCAGCCGATGCTGACTGGCTGGCGGAAAAGATCGCGCGGATGCGGATCTTTGCCGACAGTGAAGGGAAGATGAACCGCAGTGTCGTCGACATTGATGGAGAGTTGCTGGCGGTCAGCCAGTTCACGCTCCAGGCGAGCACGCAGAAGGGGAACCGGCCGGGATTTGTCCGGGCGGCGCGGCCGGAGGAGGCGGTGCCCCTCTACGAGCGGTTTGTGGCCGAGCTAGCGCGGGGGGCGGCCCGTCCGGTGGCTCGGGGAGTGTTCGCGGCCGACATGCAGGTGAGCCTGGTCAACGACGGCCCGGTGACGATCCTGATCGACTCCCGGCGGCGGGAATAGCGGCTTCGGGGCCCTCCTGCCGGCACTTCGTGCCAGCCCCTCATGAATTTGGGAGGATTTGTGCTAAACTCTTCGGTCCCTTGAGTCTTGTGGTGGTTGTAGCTCAGTTGGTTAGAGCACTAGATTGTGATTCTAGGGGTCGCGGGTTCGAGTCCCGTCAGCCACCCTTCGGTTTTCTCGGTGATTTCGCCCGATGTCGTGCCAGGGAGGTGCATGCCGATGGTCGACTTCCTCGGCATCGGCGTGCAGAAGGGGGGCACCACATGGCTGTTCCACCAACTCTCCCGCCACCCCCAGGTAGCCTTCCCCGCCGGTAAGGAGGTGCACTTCTGGGACCGGGCCGATGCCTCCCACGTCGCCCAGTGGCTCAAAGTCCTCGAACCGCCGTCGCGGCAGACCCCTGCCGGACTGCCAATCCGCTCCGGTGAGATCACTCCCGCCTACGCCACGCTGCCGATCGAGACCATCCGTGCACTGCAGTCGGCCTGTCCAGAGATCCGCCTCTTCATCAGTTTCCGCAATCCACTGGAACGGGCCTGGTCGGCGGCACTGATGGCCCTGGTGCGGGCCCAAATGCTCGACGCGGAAGTCTCCGATCAGTGGTTCATCGATCACATCGAGTCCTCCGCCTCCCGCCGCAGCGGCGACTATGTCGGCATGCTTGATCGCTGGGAGAGCGTGTTCTCTGAGGACCAACTCTTTCCGCTTATCAGCGATGACATCGAGGCCTGCCCCGTGGGTGTTCTCGAGGCCCTTGCCGACCACCTGCGGATCGACCCGGCGGGCTTTGCCCTAGTTCCCGCCGCCGAATTGGCCGAGCGAGTCGTCCCCTCACTGACCGCCGACATGGTCTACAAGCAGCAGCAGGATCTCCCCCCCCGGCCGACGATCGTGGCGGCGCTGCAGCAGATGTATGGCCCTGAAGTGGAGAAAATCGGCAAACGACTCGGCCGCGATCTGAAACGCTGGGTTGACGGCTTCGGCATGCCACGGGGCACCGGCCCGCTTCCCCGCCGTGAGGTCCGCGTTGGTGGCAAGGGACACAACATGGTCAACGTCCTCCTCGATCCGGCCGCCGCCGGCACCGCTCCACCGGGGATGTTGCCGATCAGCCCCGCTCCCGGCAGCGGTGGCGGGGGAGGGAGCGGTCCGGATGAAAGCGATCAGACGCGGGGGACGCACCCGTCATGAGCCCCCTGGGACTGTCGGTGATCGTCGTCTTTCGCGACATGGGCCGCGAGGCACCGCGGACGCTGCACACGCTTTCCCCCAACTACCAGCGGGGAGTGACCGCCAATGACTATGAGGTGATCGCCATCGACAACGGCTCGGCCGTGCCGCTCGATGCCGCCGCCGTGGCTGCCTTTGGACCGAACATCCGCTTGGTGCGCGCCAGCGGCTCGCCGTCGCCGTCGGGGGTGATCAACGCCGCCGCCCGCGAGGCAGCCGGCGAGGCGGTGATGGTTTGCATCGACGGCGCCCGGATGCTCACCCCCGGCATCATTCGCCTCACGCTCGATGCCCTACGGGCGTGGGAGAATCCGCTGGTGGCCACACTCGCCTGGCACCTCGGACCGAAGATGCAAAATGAGTCGCTGCTCGAGGGCTACGATCAGTCGGTCGAGGACCGGCTTCTCGATTCGGTTGACTGGCGGGCCGACGGCTACGAATTGTTCCGCATCGCCGCCTTCGCCGGCTCCAGCCGCGGCGGTTGGTTCCGCCCGCTCTCCGAGAGCAACGGCTTGGCCGTCCGGCGGCGGTTGTTCGAGCAACTCGGGGGATTCGACGAGGGCTTTCAAACGCCCGGCGGGGGCCTGGTAAACCTCGACTTCCACCGCCGCGCAAGTGCTGCGGCGGGGAGGGTTGTGCATCTCCTCGGCGAGGGGACTTTTCACCAGTTCCACGGTGGCGTTGCCACCAATGTGCCGCCGCAATCCCACCCCTGGCCGGTGTTTCACGAGGAGTACATGAGGCTCCGGGGTGAGCCGTTCACGCCGCCGGTCGAAGTGCCGGTGATCCTCGGCACACTCCCCCACCAGGCGATCCCCTTCCTGCAGCGGTCGGTGGATGAAGCCCGGGCTGCGGTGCCCCCTGTTTGCTAAGGGGAACGGCACGGTGGATCGCCTCGCCATCCTCGTCCTCGGCATGCACCGCAGCGGCACCTCGGCGCTGACGCGGAGCATCGCGCTTGCCGGAGCTGAATTGCCCCGCGACCTGATGCCGCCAACCGCCGATAATCCCCTCGGTTACTGGGAATCGCGGTCGATCGCTCGGTTCAACAGCCGGCTCCTGGAATCGGCTGGCACCCGCTGGAACGACGACGCCCCCGTGCCTGCGGAATGGATCGCCGACCCAGCCCGGGCTGCCGATCGCACGACCGCCGCAGAGTTGCTGGCGGCGGAGTTTGGCACCGCATCGACGATCGTCTTCAAGGATCCGCGGTTGTGCCGGTTGCTGCCGTTTTGGAAGCCGGTGCTCGCCGAGGCGGGCTTCCGGGCCCACGCCATCCTTGCCATCCGCGATCCGTGGGAGGTGGCGCTCTCGCTCCAGGTGCGGGTGCGGGAAGAGGCGTTTCGGCCAGCGGCGATTGCGGCAACCAGCCGGGGACTGCTGCTCTGGTTGCGGTACGTCCTCGACGCGGAGCGGGAGTCACGGGACCTGGCACGGACAACGATTGAGTATGCCAGCTTGGTCAGCGACTGGCGCCAGGCACTCGGCCCGCTCTTGGCCATGCTCCCGCTGGCGGCGCCCAGCGACGCATCGAGCGCTGCGATCGATGCCTTCCTCTCCCCCAATCTCCGTCACCAGCGGCCGGTCGCTTCGGCTGGGGCTTGCGACGGACCGGACGAAATCCCTGGGCTGGAGACACTGCGTGGTGTGCAGGCGGCAATCCGCTCGCGCCCCGATGAGGCCCAAACAGCCTTTGAACTCGACGCTCTCACGACTGCCTTCGAGCGGCTCCGGGCCGCGTATGCGGGGCTGCGGCAGGGGCTGGCGGCGAGCGACTCTACCGATCCCTGGGGGGGGGAGATCCTCGCCGGACTGGCGAGGCTCACGCGGGCCGGGCCGGCAGCGCGTCGACAGCGGGCACAGCCGTCGGTGCTCTTGCTCTCCGCCGCACCCTCAAGCGCCGGGCACGTCTACCGCGTCGTCCACACGACCGAGGCGCTTGCTGCCTCAGGTTGGCGGGCCCGCTGGCTGCCGCTGGAAGACCCTCAAGCGGCGGCGGCCGTCCAGGACGCCGACGTGGTCACGGTCTTTCGCGGCATCTGGGGGCCGGCCTTGGAGGGGGTCCAGGCGGTCTGTCGGGCGCGGGGCATCCCTCTGGTCCACGACATCGACGACCTCGTGTTCGACGAAGGTCTGATGGAGGCCGGTCACATCGCCTTTATCGACAGGCTGCCGGCCGAACAGCGGCAGCGGTGGCTGGCCACCGCCGTCCTCCACCGCCAGGCATTGGCACACAGCGATGCCGCGGTGGTGACCACCGCGGCGCTTGCGGCCGCAAGCGCCGCGGTCGTACCCCACGTTTACATCCTCCCCAACGGCATCGACTCAGTCATGCTGGCTGCGGCCACAGCGGCTAGCCGCCTCCCCAAACCCTCGGTTGCCGACGGTCGGCTCCGGATCGGCTTCGCCAGCGGCACCCCCACCCATGACCGGGATTTTGGCACCATCGCCGAGGTGCTTGCGGATCTCCTCGCCCGGCGGCCCGAACTGCTCTTGGTGATCGTCGGCCATCTCGCACCAACTGCATTCCCAGCCCTCGTCCCCCACCGCGAGCGGATCATCGTCCGGCCTCGCGTGTCGTTGAACGATCTCCACGCCGAGGTGGCGGCGTTTGACGTCAACCTCGCTCCACTGGAGGTTGGCAACCCCTTCTGCGAGGCGAAGAGCCCGATCCGCTGCACCACTGCGGCGCTGGTAGGCGTTCCCAGTGTGGTGGCGGCGACCGGACCACTGATCGACTGGGGCATTCCTGGCGTGACGGGCCTGGTGGCGCATGATGCCGGAGAATGGACTGCTGCGATCGAACGGCTGCTCGACGACGCCGCGTTCCGCGCGACGCTTGGCGAAGCGGCCCGACTGCATGCGCTCGCCCGGTTTGGACCGGAGTCGCAACGGGAACTCGCGGCCCGGGTCTACGCGGGGATCGTTTCCCGCCCCCCACGGTGAGACTGTCGGCCCAACGTCGAAGCGTCAAGCCGCGCGGCGGGTGGCAACGGGCAGGCGAAGTGGCTCTCTGGCTGGCACGCGGCGGGTGCGGAAGAGGGTCAATTCCAGAATCTTTGCCAGGCTTGCCTGGCTTCCCACGACGGACGAACCGTCCGCCATCGTGATCCGGAGAGCCGGGGCGGTACGGGGTTGTTTCCTGGAGGCCATGCGGTTCCTTCCATGGCTGCGGGGGCAACGGATGTCTGTCAGTGATGGTGCTTGTCAGTCGATGGCGCTTGAGAAAAGAGGACGTTTTCCCCCGGTAACTTCGGGGGCGAGGGGACGGCTGCGACCTGCCCCACCAACTTTGGATATCGGCACCAACTGCCCGGAGAGACGAACCCGATTTCGCGGGTTGCCCCGGTTTTTCCAGTCGGTGGGGCCTCCCGCAGCGCCCCCGCCCTTCCGGGAGGCCGGCAGCCGGTCACCGGGCGAAGTACTCTCGTGACGGGTGCGTGCGGAACTGGAACCGGGAAAACCCGGGAGTGTGCGAGATGTCTGTCAGTAGACTTGGTACAGCGGTGCTTGCGGCGCTTGGTGGATTGCTCCTGTTTCTGCTGGCCATCGGCGGGCTCACCGGCCTGATGCTCGCCGACCAGCAGGAAATGCTCGCCGCTCAAGAACGCCGCTTCCGCTCCTATCTTCTAGCCGACGAACTGCGGCAGAGTTCGGACGACCTCACCCGTCTGGCGCGGACGTACGTCGTCACCGGCGACGAGAAGTTCCGCCGTCAGTACCAGGCCGTCCTCGACATCCGCAACGGAGTCATCCCACGCCCCGAGGCCCCCGAGCGGATCTACTGGGACTTCATGGCTGTCGATGGGGAAAAGCCACGGCCTGACGGCACCGCGGTCAAACTCCTCGACCTCATGCGTCGCCAGGGATTCACCGAGGAGGAGTTTGCGAAGCTCCGTGTATCGCAGGCCAATTCAGATGGCCTGGTGACGCTCGAAACCATCGCCATGGACTCGATCGCGGCCGGGAAGGACGGGGAGTTGCCTGTCCGGGGGGCGATCCTCTCGCTGCATGGCGATGAATACCATCGAGAGAAGACGCGGATCATGCGGCCAATCGATGATTTCTTTGCGATGCTCGATGCCCGAACACTCGGCGCGGTGCGTTCCAGGGCGGAATGGGGGTCGGCGGTTCGCCGCCTGCTGCTGGGCCTGGTGGGGGTGGCGATCGTGGCGCTTGTGGCGATGGGAGTGGCGATCTTCCGCACCGTGATCGCTCCGGTGAGCCATGCTGCCGGACGGCTCTCCAGCGCCAGTCGGCACCTCGACGACGTGTCGCTGCAACTTGCCGATGCCAGTCGCTCGCTGGCCGAAAGCACCGTCGAGCAGGCTGCCGCCCTCCAGGAGACGGCCGCGACGATCACCCAGATCGCGGCCACCACCCGGGAGAACGCCGCCGGTGCGCGGCAGGCCGATGGACTGGTCGAGGAGGCGCGGTCCTCCGTTGATGAGGCAGCGATGTCGATCGATGCTCTGGCCGGCTCAATCGGCGAGATCTCCCGGGCTGCCGCCGCAACATCGAAGATCGTCAAGTCGATTGACGAGATCGCCTTCCAAACGAATCTGCTGGCGCTCAACGCCGCCGTCGAGGCCGCCCGGGCCGGTTCTGCCGGTGCGGGGTTCGCTGTGGTGGCGACGGAGGTCCGGAACCTGGCCATCCGGGCTTCTGCTGCCGCCCGTGACACCGCCAGTCTGATCGAGGCGGCAACGACTTCTGTCGAGGACGGCAACCGTCTGGCAGAGCGGACGCGGGAGTGCTCACTGCGAGTGGCCGATCACGTTGGCACCATCGGCGAACTTGTCGGCCGGATCGCCATCGCCTCCGACGACCAAGCCCATGCCATCCACCAAGTGAGCCAGCGGGTCTTGGAGATGGACCGGGTGGTGCATGCCAACGCCGCCAACGCCGAGCGATCGGCCCATGCCGCCGAGGAGGTCAGCGTGGAGGCGGACGATGTCAACGCCTCGGTCGCAGGGTTGGTGCGGCTGGTGGGCAGTCGGTCGGCCCACTGACCGGGGACGCACCCCGGCCGATCGGCCTTCCTCCCCCCGGCCCGTCCGGGGGAGGCAGTTGCGACCCCTGACGCGGCGAGGCTATTCTCACAGACCGCCGGGGTGGGTGAAGGGTCGTTGTGAACGTCCCGGCCAGGGGGAAGTGTCCCCCCGGACTCCCCTATTTCCTCTCATTGGCCAACTCTTTCACTACCGGAGTGACTTCTATGCCCAGCCGCCGTCGACTGCGTGCCGCCCCCTCCCGCCGCGATTTCCTCGCTGCCTCCGCGGCCACCGCCGCCGTGTCAACCGGCTACTTCATCGCCCCCGAGGTCAGGGGACAGGACACCAACAGCGTCAACGAGGAGATCCGCTTCGCTTGCGTCGGCGTCGGCGGCAAGGGGCAGAGCGATTCGGCCGATGCTGGTCGGTCGGGCAAGGTGGTGGCCGTGGCCGATGTCGACACCAACCAGTTGAAGCGGGCCGAGCAGGCCTTCGAGGGCACCAAGACCTACTCCGACTTCCGCAAGATGCTCGAAGAGATGCGGAAGGAATACGACGCCGTCACCGTCAGCACTCCCGATCACACCCACGTGATGGCCGCAGTGACCGCGATGAACCTTGGCAAGGCCTGCTTCTGCCAGAAGCCGCTCACCAAGTCGATCGCTGAGGCCCGGCTGATGGGGGAGATCGCCCGCAGCCAGAAGGTGGCCACGCAGATGGGCAATCAGGGCACTGCCTCAAACTCCCTCCGCCAGACCGCCGCCTTCATCAAGGGGGGCAACCTCGGCCGCGTCAAGGAACTCCACGTCTGGACCAACCGTCCGGTGTGGCCGCAGGGGGGTGGTCGGCCCGCCGAGGCCCCGGTGCCTGAGAACCTGAACTGGGACGTGTGGCTCGGTCCTGCCCAGGTCCGTCCGTATGGTGCCGGCTACCACCCCTTCGCCTGGCGCGGTTTCTGGGACTTCGGCACCGGTGCGCTGGGCGACATGGCCTGCCACACCTTTAACATGCCCTTCATGGCCCTCAACCTCCGCGATCCGTCGAGCGTCCAGGCGCTGAGCAGCGGACACAACAAAGAGACCTACCCGAAGTGGTCGATCATCGACTTCGAGTTCCCGAAGCTCGGTGACCGCGAGGCGGTGAAGGTGAAGTGGTACGACGGTGGCAAACTTCCCGATCAGGCTCTCTTCGCTGGCTACAAGGGGGAGGGCGATGAGGCCTTTAAGACCGCCTCCAGCGGCATCCTCGTTGTCGGCGAGAAGGACACGCTCTACGCCCCGGGCGACTACTGCGAGAACGGCTTCAAGCTCAAGAGCGGGGCGGAGCCGGTCGAAGTGACGTACACCAAGTCGCCGGGCCACTTCGAGGAGTGGGTTGCAGCGATCAAGGGGGGACCGCAGGCGGTGTCGAACTTCCCCGACTATTCCGGCCCGCTCACCGAGACGATTCTGCTGGGCAACCTGGCCGTGTGGGCTGCCGACGGTGCCGAGGTAGCCGGCAAGAAGATCGAGTGGGACCCGGTCAAACTCGTCGCCAAGAATGCACCAGAGGTGGAGCATGTCATCCGCCCGGTGGCCCGTGACGGCTGGAAGGTGATGCGGTCGGGCGGCGTCTGAGCCCGCGGCCCGTGCACTGTGATCGTTCACAATGAGAGTTCTTCAGCACCCTCTGCCCGGCCCACCCCGCCTGGCAGAGGGTGCTTTTTCCATTCGGATTGGTGTGGTGGTGTGTGGAACCGGCAGCAGGAGTGACCCGATGCGGATGCAGGGTGTGATGACGAAGTGGATTGTGATGGCAGCACTTGTGGGCAGCGGTGTTTCGGCGCCGCTGGTGGCCTGGGCTGTCGAACCACTCCCGGCGGAGGCAGCGGCCGTTGCCATGGTGAAAGCTCGCGGCGGCTCCGTTGACTACGGTGCCGAGGGGAAGACGACCAAGGTCGATCTCTCCGGCCGGCCGGCGACCGACGCCGACATCGTCGTCCTCCAGTCGTTGCCGGGGCTGGAGTCGCTGGAAATCTGGGGAGCCGAGGTGAGCAACGCCGGCATGCCGGCGCTGGCGAAACTGGGCAGCCTGAAGACACTCGTGCTGGAGAACACCGACGTCACCGACGCCGGCTTGGCTCCGCTGGTAGCGCTTGGCAACCTCAAGGTGCTCAACCTCCGCCGCTCGAGCAACATGTCAGACGCGGCTCTTGAGACAGTGGCGCGGATGAAGGGACTCGAGCAGTTGGTGCTGCTCTACAACAACTTCACCGACGCGGGATTAGCGCATCTAGCACCGCTTTCCAAGCTCCGCGTTCTCGATCTGCGGGGCTGCTCGCTGGTCACCGACGCTGGCATCGAGCATGTGGCAAAGATGCCGAGCTTGGAGCGGGTCAAGCTCCGCTGCCCGAGCGTCAGCGACCGCGGCCTGAGGATGCTTGCGGATCTGCCGAAATTGCGTGGTTTCGCCGTCGAGGACGGCCAGGTATCGGACTCGGGCCTGGAGCCTTTTGCAGCCAAGACCGAAATCGACGAGATGAACGTGATGCGGACATTCATCGGCGGCAAGGGGCTGGCCCACGTCGCCGGGCTCAAGAAACTGAAGCGGCTGGAATTGCGGGGCACGCTCATCAACGACAGCGCGTTGACTGCCATCAGCGGCCTGGAAAACCTCGTGCTCCTCGACCTGGCGGAGACGAAGATCGGCGACGCCGGGGTCGGCCATTTGCGGGGGCTCTCCAAACTTGCCGATCTCGACCTCTGGGACACGCGGGTCGGGGATGCTGGCATGGAGGCGATCGGCAGCCTGGAGAGCCTGACAAAATTGTCACTGAAAAATTCCCGCGTTACCGATTCCGGCATCGCCGAATTGGCGGGGCTCTCCAAACTCGCCACCCTCGATCTGGCCGGCACCAAGATCGGCGACGGGGTCTTTGAAACGCTGGGGAAACTGCCCGCCCTGAAGGCAGTGGACCTCAGTTTCACGAACCTCTCCGACGCCTCGGTGGCGGCGTACCGCGCCGCCCACCCCAGCGTGAAACTCACCCGCTGAAGCGGGCTTAAGCCCTCTGGGGTCAGCCGTTCTCCCCCTCAGCAACGCCCCGTACCGTTGTCCCGCAGGACGTGTGTGGCGCAGTGTTCGGAGGCGGTTTGACGGCAACCCGCCAGAGGGGTAAGACGAAGCATGTGCAGTCGCCAGTTCCGCCGTTTTCAGGGAGGCTCCGTCGATGATCCTGGGAAAGCTCTGGAAGGCCCTTGCGGCCCAGATGAACAAGGTTGCCAACTTCTTCTGGACGGCCGACCCGATCGCCCAGTTGCAGTATGAATACGACAAGGTGGTCGATCAGATGAAGGAGGGCCGCGAGGGGCTCGAACAGTACCGCGCCCTGGTGGAGCGAGTGACGCGGCAGGTCAATGGCGACCGGCAGCACGTCGCCCAACTCGAGGCCCGCATCAAGGCCTACCTGCAGGCGGGCGAGCGGGAGACCGCGGCGAAGTTTGCCCTCGAGTTGCAGCGGGCCAAGAAAGACCTCGCCGAGAACGAAGCCCAGTTGGCTCTCCATGAGACTGCCTACGGCAATAACGTCACCAAGATCCAGCATGCGGTCAAGAAACTCGAGCAGCTCAAGCAGAAGATTCAGAAGTATGACGCCGACTTGAAGCTCAGTCGTGCGGAGGCCGAGCTCTCCAAGTTGGCGACGCAGTTCAACTTCGACGTCACCACCGACTTCGGTCAGATCGAGGACGTGATCCAGGACAAGATCGGACTCAATCGGGCGAAGGTCCGTGTTGCCGCCGACCTCTCTGGAGAGGGGATCGACAAAATCAAGACCGAGCAGGTCGTGGAGAAGAACATGGCCGATCAGGCCCTCCGCGAATTCGAGGTGCAGATGGGCATGGTCACTCCCGAGACGTCGGGTGTCACCGGCGACGAGAAGGAACTCGGCTCGGAGAAGCTCCGGCAGACCAACCGCTAGAATCAACTCGAGAATCATCGCGAGGATCACCGCTCGCAAGACACGGTGGAGACGCGGTCTCCAGTGGCCGCGCGTGGCGGGGAGCGAGTGCGAAGCACTCGGAAAAACCGGCGGTTTTCTCAGTGGAAAAAGGTCGGCGATGATTTTTTCTACGGGCCCCTTGTCGATGGGCGGAGTCGAGACCAAGTACCTGTGTGGAACGGAGCACTCGTGGGGACAGGCGTGAGCACCGCATCTGATTCGACAGGCCCCTCGTCGAAGGCCGACACCGCCCCGGGCAGCGGGGTGGGGACTGCCACTTCGGCTGGCGTGAGCCCCGGGATGGCGCTGGCGCCGTGGTGCCCTGATTGGGCTGAGCGACTCGGCGACGCCTACCTCGCCGGCACCAGTTGTATGTTCCTCCTCCACGGCAACGTCCGTGACTTGGTGCCACTGTGTGCCCCTAGCGGTGGCGATGCCGCTTGGGGAACCGTCCCCGACTTCCTCTGCCGCGAGGTGTTTGGCCGCTGGGACATCGTCATCGGCTACGACGTCGGCAAGGGGCTGCGGCCGCTGGCGGGAACGGACGCCAACCGGCTGCGGTCGATGGTCCAGTGGCTCACCGAACGGATGGGAGGCGCTGCCAACTGGCCCCGTGATCCTGATCAGGCAATCGCGGCCATCGATGCCCTCCTCGAACGGAATCTCATCGATCCCCCCGAGCAGCGGAAGCGGATCGCCGTGGTGCTCGACTACGCGCAGTACCTTGCTCCTGCGGGCGATTCGGCAGCGGGCGCGAAGGGGGGGGCGGGCCGATTGGTGCGGTTGCTCGCCTGGGCCACCAACCCGCTTTTCCGCCGCGTCAACGTGGCGATTGTGTTGCTCGCCGACGCGCTCTCCGAGGTCCATCCCCGTCTGGTCACCTGTCCGGCGGTGACGGCGATCGACCTCCCGCTTCCGGACGCCAATGAGCGGGAGCGTTTTGCACTCTCCACGGCGAAATCGGCGGGGATGGCGGGGGAGCAGATGGACGCGGTCAAACGGATGGCCGCGCTCTCCGGGGGGTTGTCGCTGGAAAGCGTCCGGGCGGTGGTGACGCTCTCGGCACGGGATGGATCCTCCCCTGACGGCCCGGAGTTTGCTGCCAAGAAGAAGGATCTGATCGAACGGTCGTGCCAGGGGCTGGTGGAGTTTATTCAGCCGCGACTGCGCCTCGATGCGGTGGCCGGCCATGCCGAGGCCAAGAACAGGTTGGAGGCCGACGCCCGGGCAATTCAGCGGGGGCAGTTCGAGAGCGCTCCGATGGGGTACCTGATCTGCGGTCCCGTCGGCACCGGCAAGAGTTTTGTCGCTGAGTGCTATGCCGGCTCGGTGGGCATTCCGTGTGCAGTGCTGAAGAATTTCCGCAGCAAGTATGTCGGTGAGACTGAGAGCAACCTCGAGCATGCCCTCGACGTGCTCCGCAGCTTGGGGCCGGTGGTGGTGGTCATCGACGAGGCCGATGCGGCGCTTGGCAACCGGCAGTCGGACGGCGATTCGGGGACTTCCGCGCGAGTCTTCTCCATGATCGCCCGACAGATGGGCGATACGCGCTACCGGGGGAAGATCGTCTGGATGCTGCTCACCAGCCGCCCCGATCTGCTGCCGATCGACCTCAAGAGGCAGGGGCGGGCGGAGGTGCATATCCCCCTGTTCTATCCCCACGATCAAGCCGAGATGGAAGCGATGTTTACCGCCATGGCCCGCAAGGCGCATGTCCGGCTGGCTCCCGGTCTCCCCGGTCCGATCGACTTGGCACTGGGGCTCTCGGGAGCCGATGTCGAGAGCGTTGTGCTGGCGGCCCGCCGGAAGGGACTCGAGCGGGCTGCCGATGCCGGTCAGCCGCCGCCGGATGCGCTCGCCGGCGAGGATCTCGCTGCGGCCCTCGACGACTTCATGCCCTCGGCCCAAGGACTGGAGAAGGAGATGCAGGAGATCGCCGCGGTGCTTGAGTGCACCGAAAAGCGTTTCCTCCCGGACCGCTGGAAGGAACTGGTATCGCAACCCGGCGGGCGGGCCCGTCTCCAGGAGCGGCTCGCGGAGATCCGAGCCGTGATCGGCGGGCAGTGACCGGAAGTGTGATCTGTTTTTTTCAGCCGTGTCGCCAGGAGGGGATGGTCCCCTCCGTCAGCGAAGCAACGTCAGACCAGCGTCGGAACCGAATCCACACCGCATCCGCTTCAGGGAGACCCCATCATGTCCAAGTCCGCATCCGCGAAGACCCCGTGGTTCGACGCCGACACCGAGGCGCCAATGCTCTCGGAATACGCCCGCAAACTCGATTCGTTCTGCGCCGCAGTGGCTGATGGCCGCGTCGATGTCTCGGAGCTTGAATCTCAGGAGCAGCGCGTCGTGGCACTGATGAAGGAGGTGGAGCCACTCCTCTCTCCCGAAGCCCACGAGAAGGTGACGCAGTTGCTCTGCGAGGTGACGGCCTACGACCTGATGAACACTCTCCACATCGCCCACTCATCGCGCCCGAAGACGAAGTTCCGCGGCTGATCCAGGATTCCGGCCGTTTCCACGCAGGGTTTCCACGCAGGGTTTCCAAGCAGGGTTTCCACGCAGGGTTTCTTCCACGTCCCCCCCGGTTTCTTTTTTCAGGCGAGGTGCTCGATGGCTGGTGGTCAACCCAAAGCTCCGTTCTGGTTGGCGGTTTGGGCCGTCATTCTCGGGCTGTTGGCGCTGGCAGCGTGGCGTGCCGGGATGTTTGGTGGTCCCCTCGGGCCGCGACCGGGGGCAGGGGGGGCGCAGGTTGCCGGTGGAGCCGGCGGGGCAGGTGGAGCAGGATCGGTGCCACCTGCGGGCGAGGGACCAGTCTCGGAGGCCGCCGACGACTCAATCCCCACCACCGTCAAGGAATACGCCTTTAAGCCGGCGGAGAAACTCCCGCCGGTGAAGGGCACAAGCGCCTACAAGCCGTTGGAGAACGATACCGTTCGCTTCGCCCTCAACGTCTGGGCCGGCTGGGCGCCAATCATCCACGCCAACGAGGGCTTCAAGGCGGGGAAGGTGTGGCAGGCACCGGGAGGAAAGCCGTTCAAAATTGAACTTGTCTTGATCGACAATCCGGTCACGATGCGTGATGCCTACGCCGCCGGCGAGGTGCACATCGGTTGGGCGACGCTCGACATGATTCCTTTGTTTCTCGAGGGCCTCACCGACCGCACCGGAGCGCCCAAAGATTCCCGGGTCATGCCCCGTGTCTTCCAGCAGGTCGATTTCTCCAATGGTGGTGACGGGATCGTCGTCCGCGAGGGGATCCGCACCGTCCGTGATTTGGTCGGCAAGAAACTCGTGCTCGCCCAAAACTCGCCGAGCCAGTTCTTTGCCCTCAACATGCTCGTCGCCGGCGGGCTCCAACCGCAGGACGTGGAGATGATCTACACCGAGGATGCCTTCCAGGCCGCCGCGGCCTTCAACTCCCAGAAGGAAATCGCCGGGGCCGTGTCTTGGGCGCCGGACATCTACAACCTCGGCAAAGCCAAGGGCAACAGGATGCTGGTCACAACCCAGACGGCCAACCGCCTGATCGCCGACGTGTGGTTTTCCCGCGCCGACTTTGCCCAGGATCATCCTGACAAGATCGAGGCCATCGTCCGCGGTATTTTCGACTCGATGGAAGAACTCAAGAGCGAGACGGGCAAAGCAAAGGCTGCCGAACTGATGGCCGCCGGCTACAACATCCCCGCCAGCGACACCCTGGGGATGCTCGGTGACGCCCACTCCACCAACTGGGCCGAGAACTACCAGTTCTTCATCAACCGCAACAACCCCGCTAATTTCGAGCGGATCTGGAAGCAGGCCTACTACCTCTACCGCCGTGTCGGCGCGATCACCAATCCGCCGGTCTCGTTTGATCAGGTGATGGATTTCTCAGTGATCCAGAAACTTGGCCAGGAGGCAAAGTACGCCGATACCCGAGACGAATACACCAAACCATTGCCGCCGAAGCGGCTGGCCGACATCCGTGCCGAGAACGACGAAATCCTCACCAACACTGTCGTCATCCACTTCTTCCCCAACAGTTGGGATCTGAAGAAGAGGATTGTCCGCCGTGTCGACGGCAAGGACATCGAGGAGCCCTACGACGCCAGCGTCGATCTGGTCCTCGATGAGGTGGCGACACTGGCCAAGCAGTTCGGGGCGGCGCGGATCGTCATTGAGGGGCACACCGATTCCTCCATGAAGGGACGGATTCCCGCCGATGTCGTCCGGGAACTATCGCTCCGTCGGGCGAATTCCGTGAAGGAGTCGTTGGTTGAGAAGTTTGAGTTTGACGAGGGTCGCTTTGCGGTCGACGGTGCTGGCTGGGATCGGCCTGTCGACCCCGATCAGCCCGACAACCACGCCCTCAACCGCCGCGTTGAGATCAAGGTCTATTCCGCCGAGAAGGAATGAGCGGGTCGGGCCACTCCGGGAAACGCATCGCGATGGGGGATGAAACCGACTCGACGCCGGCCGACATTGCCGTCCAGGCGTCTGGGGAGCATGGGCCTGTTGCCGTGCCGCAGGCGCCGGCGGTTGCGGCAGGCGCGGGGAGCGGTGCGGCACCGCTGCGTGGGGAGATCTCCACGGGCGCTGCGCTGTTTTGGGGGGCAACCTGCATCGCGGCGGTGCTGGCGGTGTGGTTCCTGGCCACCGCCGGCGATCGCGAGCAGCGATTTGTCAGCCCCACGACGTTGCCGAGTCCGCTGGAGACGGCCGAAGCGGTGCCGCGGGTGTTCGGCGAGCGGAAACTGGTCACCAACACGCTGGTAACCCTCAAGCGGGTCTGCATGGGTTTCGGACTCTCGGCCGCGATCGGCGTCCCGGTGGGGATTCTCGCCGCGTGTTTCCCAGCGCTGCGAGCGTTCCTGGCACCGTTGATGGTCTTTGGCCGCAACATTCCGGTCGCGGCCCTGATCCCGCTGACGTTCTTCCTCTTCGGGATCGGCGAATTTCAGAAGGTGATGTTCCTCTTCATTGCCAGCGGCGCCTTCGTCCTGTCCGACACCACCGCCGCGGTGCTCGACGTGCCGCAGCGGTATGTCGACACGGCGCTGACGCTGGGGGCCTCACGGTGGCAGATTATTTGTAAGGTGCTCACGCCGCTGGCAGCGCCCTCGATCTTCAATTCCTTGCGGTTGCTGTTCGGGTTGGCCTTTGGCTATGTGATGCTCGCGGAGTTGGTGAAGTTTGGCAGTGACTCCGGAGGCCTCGGGGACCTGATCAACGTCTCGCAGCGACGTGGCGAGCGGGAGCCGATCCTGCTGGTGTTGGCGATCATTCCCCTCGTGGCGTGGACCATCGACCGGGCCCTGTGGTGGCTGCAGTGCGACCTCTTCCCATACCGCTACGGCGGCCGGGGATTGCTCCCCAGGCTCTGCCAGCGAATATGGCACGGCGCAGCGACGGAGTTTCGACCATGAGTGGCACCGCGGTCCTGCCGGAGGGCGACAGTGCACCGCGACCGGCGGCGGTGGAGTTCAGTGGCGTCACGAAGATTTACAACGAGGGGACGTCGCGGCAGTCGATCGCCATCGAGAATGTGTCGTTTGTTATTCCCGACCTGGCGGACACCGGCGAGATCTCCACGTTCCTGGGACCATCGGGCTGCGGCAAGAGCACGGTGCTGCGGTTGGTAGCGGGACTTGAGCCCCAGCATCCCCCAACCAGCGGAACGGTCCGCGTTCTCGGTCGGCGTGTCAGCGGCCCGGGAGCCGACCGGGGGATGGTGTTTCAGGACTACACGAGTTTTGACAACCGCACCGTCCTCGACAATGTGACGTTTGGGTTGGAGTGCCGCGGAGTGTCGCGCCGCAGCCGCGAGGCGGAGGGGAGGGAGTGGATCGCCCGGGTGGGGCTCGATCCCCGCCGCGACGCGGGCAAGTATCCCCACGAACTCTCCGGCGGGATGCGGCAGCGTGTGGCGATCGCCCGGACGCTCGTCCTCCGGCCGCGGATCATCCTCATGGACGAGCCCTTCGGGGCTCTCGATCCCGCCACGCGGCTCGACATGCAGGATCTGCTGATCAAACTGTGGCGGGATGTCGAGGCGACGGTGCTGTTCATCACCCACTCCGTGGAGGAGGCGGTGTATCTCGGCGACCGGGTGTTCGTGATGGCCACGACTCCGGGTAGGATCGCTGCCGAGATCCGCTTGCCGACGGCGTCGGCACCTGCCCGGCAGACCCAGTCGGAGCCTTGGTTCCACCAACGGGTCAGCGAGCTGCAGGAGCAGCTGGAGCGGATCGAGGCTGCGGCACAGAGGCCAGGCGGACGAGGGTGATCGTGCCTCCGGCTTTCGTTGCCGTGGGAAAATGGATGTCCGGGGATGAAGACACCGAGGGAAGGGGCGACTCCCACGTGGGCCAGCGATTCGGAGCCTATCTGCGGACGGCATTCACCACCCGATGGAACCTTCTCTTTTTCGGAGCTGGTGTCGCGGCGGCGGTGATCAGTGGTTTTCCTGGCGTGATCCTCCCGCTGGTGGTTGCGGGCGAAGTGCTCTATCTGTCGAGCATGGTGTCGAATGATCGTTTCCGATCCGCGGTCGAGGCCCAGGACGCCAAGGCCCGTCGTGAGGCGACGGCGATTGGCACCCGCGAGAGCTACGAGAAGTTGCTCCGTTCGCTGTCTCCCCAGGTGCGGGAGCGATTTGAGCGGCTCCGTGAGCGGTGCCTCCATCTGGTTGATATCGCCGGGAAGGTTCGCGGCACCGACGGCACTTCGTCCGAGCCGGGATCGCTTGAGTCGCTCGAGCGTCTCCTGTGGGGCTACCTGCGGATGATCCGCGGTGCGCAGTCGCTCTCCGAATTCGTGGAGCACACCGATGACACCGCCATCCGCCGGCGGATGGCCGATCTGGAGAAGCGGCTGCGGGCTTTGCCAGCGGCGGATGACCCGGAGACGGCCCGCTTGAAGTCGGTGTTGGAGGACGACCTGCGGACGACCACCGAGCGGCACGAGAACATCGCTGAAGCGCAGCGCAAACTCGACGTCATCATCGCCGAGGTAGAGCGACTGGAGTCGAAGATTGAGGCCTTGGCCGAGGGATCCGTGGCCAGGCGGGACGTCAGTGATATTGCCCGTCGCGTCGACGAGGTGGCTGAAGGGATGAAACGCACCGACGATGCGATGCGACAACTCCAGTTGCCCTCTGAACTCGACGACCTCGAGGACCCCCCGCAGATGCTCCGCGAAAAGGCCTAGGGGTGTTTCCTGGCCGGGCGGATGCCCGCCCAGCGGACACGGGCAGGATGCCCGTGGTTCGCGTGTTGTCAGTCCGCAGGTCTGGCCGCCCGGATGGCGGCCTCCGGTGAGAGCGGGCGGATGCCCGCCAAGCGAACACGGGCAGGATGCCCGTGGTTCGCGTGTTGTCAGTCCGCAGGTCTGGCCGCCCGGATGGCGGCCTCCGGTGAGAGCGGGCGGATGCCCGCCCAGCGAACACGGGCAGGATGCCCGTGGTTCGCGTGTTGTCAGTCCGCAGGTCTGGCCGCCCGGATGGCGGCCTCCGGTGAGAGCGGGCGGATGCCCGCCAAGCGAACACGGGCAGGATGCCCGTGGTTCGCGTGTCGCTAGTCCAGCCAGTCAGCCTCGGCGATCCGCTCCGGTGTGTACACCTCGGTGACGTAACTGATGTCCTTGGAGATCAGTGACTCCACCTCCAGTTTAAAGCCGTTGGAGAGCATGGCGCCGATCTCCTTCTGCCACGGCTTCTTTTCAGCGAACCAGGGGTAAGCGGCAATCTGCTTGGCCCGCTTGATGTCGGTGTCGTTGAGCGCAATCTGGACACTCGGATTGAGTTTGCAGCGCTCGTAGTCGCGGGAGCGCAAACCGAGGAACTTTGCCTCCGGGATCGCCATTCGCTTCGATTCGTAGGCGAGGTTGATCGAGCCCTGCTTGAGCACCGAGTAGATGTAGTAGCCCCAGGGATCGTTGTCGAGCAGGCAGTAAATGGGGAGTTTGAGTTCGTTGTGGAGTCGGTGGAGCATGCGGCGGACGCCGCGGGGGGGCTGGCCACCGCCGTGCGTCAGCAGGCAATTGTATTTCCGCCAGAATTTATCCTCGTTGAACCGGCGCCATACCGTGTCTTTCTCAACGTGGAGAATGAACTTGGCGTCGCACGACTTGAACTTGATGACATTCGCTTCGACGATCGAGGGAATGCTGTAGCCTCCCGATCCCATCCGCGAGCAGTCGATCTCGTCGCCATCGTCGATCAGCGAGATCGGCCCCACCATGCCGCCGCGGTTGCTGGCGTAGACGTGGAGTTCTTCACGGAGGCTCTGGAGTGTCACCTCGAGGTCCTCGATGATCGGATCGCACTCCTCCTGGGTGGCGAACGTCTCCTCGCGGGTGCCTTCGATGGTGTGTTTGAGGAGGTAGTAGAGGCCTCGGATGCTGGTCGATTTCTGCTGATCGATGAGCGCCTTGCAGCCGGTGGCCACCAGCAGCGTCTGCATATAACTCTTGGCCTGCGAGAGGTTGAAGAGTTGCCGGCAGTTGGTCTGGCCCCCCATCTCGATGATCTTCCGCGACTTGTTGAAGCGGACGTTGGAGAGCGTGCGGGCGGGGATGTCGAGGTGGGGATCACGGCGCTTGACCGCGGCGTCGGCCACCTTGTCGGCCAACTCGATGATCATCCCCATCGTCTTGGCATCGACCGGCGGAAGCTTGCCGGCCGGTTTCCGTGCAGAAGCAACGGCAGCGGCACCTGGTTTCGTGGCTGTGGCTGGGCGTTTGGGCTTGGCGGCCATCGGCGGTACCATCGGGGGAGACGGGATGTTCCCGGAGTGCCCGGGCGGCGGGTATCCTACTCTCGCCACGCTGGCGGGGCACCTTGGTGCGTCCGCGGGTGGTGCGGGCCCCAGTCAGGCACTGGAGTGGAGACGACGATGAACAGATTCAACCGGCGGATCGGTGGAGTGGTTGCACTTGCGGTTGGGGGCGTGTTCGCCTCCCCGACGGTGCCGCAGGTTTTGGCGCAGGTTTTGGCACAGGGAGGGGTCTCGTTGTTGGCCCCTCCGCTCGATGAGGCGGTCAAGCCGGCCAATCCGCTCGGTGGGCTCCCCCAGGGGGCGCAGAACATGGCCCAGAACTTCGCCAATGGTGGCGGTGCGCCGCCGGCCGCTCAGCCGGCGGCCAATGCGGCACCCACCGAGGATGTGCCGTTCATGACGGTGAAGTACATCCCGGCCTACGCCCTCACCGTGCTCGCCGCCGGCCTGGGCCTGTTCACGGCCTGCAAGTTCAGCGGTCGGCGCCGGGATGTGTGAGTCTTGGGTTTGAGCGTGGCGCCGCGGGAAATGGTTTTTAGCAGCGGACGTCGTCGGCTCGACCGACGGCTTTCATCGTCCGCAGGTAGTGCGGTCCCTGCAGCGGGGAATCCTCGGCGGGATGGGCCAGCGAACGTGACTCATCCGACCGCCGGAGGTGCGGGGCGTGGAAGAACTCCGCGATTCGGCCGACAACCGTGGCCTGCTCCGCCGCTTGGAGTTCCGGATAGATCGGCAGGGCGAGGGTTTCGAGCGCCGCCTTCTCCGTTTCCGGCAGGTCGCCGACACCCCAGCCGAGGTGTGCAAAGCACTTCTGCAGGTGGAGCGGGACGGGGTAGTAGATCTCCGTGCCGACACCACACTTGGAAAGGTGAGTGCGGAGCGCATCACGCTGGCCGCCGGAGATCCGGATCACGAACTGATTCCAGACATGCCGTCCGCGGCTCTCGTCCTCAGGCACGGTGATATGCCGGTTGAGGTCGTATTCCGAGAACAGGTCAACGTACCGGGCAGCGTTGTTTTGGCGGGCCGTCGTCCAGGCATCGAGATGGGGCAATTTCACCCGCAAAACGGCTGCCTGGAGGGAGTCGAGCCGGCTATTGATCCCGACGACCTGGTGGTAATAGCGGGGCTCCATGCCGTGGACCCGGAGGAGTTTCAGTTTCGCCGCCAAGTCGTCGCGGGTGGTGGTCATGAAACCGCCGTCCCCAACACCGCCGAGATTCTTGGTGGGATAGAAACTGAAGCAGCCAATGTCGCCGAGGGCGCCCGAGCAACGACCGTGCCAGGTCGAGAGGATCGACTGGCAGGCATCCTCCACGACTGGCACGCCGGCTTCCTTGGCCAGAGGGAGCAGGGCGTCCATGTCGGCGGTACGGCCGAAGAGGTGGACGGGGATGATGGCTTTCGTCCGCCGGCTCAATTTCCGTTTCACATCGCTCGGGCTGACGAGGTAGGTGGTCGGATCGATGTCGGCAAAGATCGGCACCGCCCCCAAGCGGGTCACGGCGCTGGCGGTGGCAAAAAACGTGTAACTGGGGAGAATCACCTCGTCCCCAGGCTTGATGTCCAGGGCCATGAGGGCCAGAAGGAGGGCATCACTCCCTGACGCACAGGAGATGGCGTGGGGCACTCCGAGTGTTCGGGCCAGTTCGGATTCCAGATCGGTCACATCGGGGCCAAGAACGAATCGCCCCGAGTCGCAGACCCGCTCGATCGCTGCCCGGATCTCGTGGCGGAGGGTGGCATACTGTCGATCGAGGGCCAGCAGTCCCACTTGGGGCAGGAAAACCTGCTCCGCTTCGGAGCGGACCGGTGAAACGGCGGTCTGGCTGGTGTTCTTGCGGATCATGGTGTCCTGCTCCGGTCCTGGTCGCTGGTGGCGGGAAGGTGGCCGGTGGTGGTGCCCTGCTGTCTGACAGTCGAGCGACCGGCGGTTGTGACGATAGGGGTCGTAATCGTCAGAACCGTCACAGCCGCTTCAGTCATTCGCTCGGAGTTGTCTGTAAAAACTTCCCGCACATGCGACTTGGAAAGGCGGGGAATAGGGGAGATTTCGCCTCCCCGTCAAGGGCAGGGTGCAGCCACGATCTCTCCCCGAAGCATCGCCGCCGGGTTCTGGGAAAGCCACGTGAGTTGGCCCGATGATTGCCACGAATCGCTGGCGAAATGGGGCGTTCGAGAGGCTTGGGAAGGGGCTGGATGGGGTGGGTTGGGGGGGCTCATATGCTGTGCGTCTCACGGCATGTTTGACACCACCCCTCCAGAAACCCTAGATTCCTCCTGTTTCCAGCTTTACCGATCCGACGCCGGCGGCACCCGCTGTGGTGTTGGATTGGGCGGTTGGCGGCTTGTTGGGCAGTGGGACGGCTGCGGCAGATGTTGATCGCGGAGGCTAGTCCCCCCAGGTCACGAGGTACGGGGAGTCATGCGGTGACCGGTCGACCGTGGCCGGAACCGCGATTTGGATGGCATCCATCGCGATCATTGATCTCGGGCACATCGCTCACCTGCTCGGCCTTCCCGTGGAAGGGGTCGAAGCGGCAGTGAGGTTGCTCGATGACGGCAACACCGTTCCCTTCATCACGCGGTACCGCCGTGATCAAACTGGCGGTCTCGACGAACTCGACATCCGCCGCGTGGCCGACGCCGTGCTCCGGGCTCGGCAGATAGCCGATCGGAAGCAGACGATCCTGCGAACGATCAAAGGACAGGGGAGACTGACCGAAGAGTTGGAACAGCGGATTGATGCCGCCTCCAGCACCAAGCAGTTGGAGGATCTCTACCTCCCGTTTAAGCCCCGCAAGTTGTCTCTGGCGGAGATCGCCCGCCAGCGTCGCCTCGAACCGATGGCCCGCGAGATTCTCTCTGCCGATCCCCTCTCTGCGGACCTCGAGAAGCGGGCTGCCGATTTTATTGATGCCGACGGGCAGGTCGCGACGGTGGCCGATGCCCTCCTCGGTGTCGGCCACATCATCGCTGACGTGTTTGCAGAGCGGGCCGACCTCAGGCAGGCCTTGCGGGAGATTCTCGCCAAGAAGGCGCATCTGACCAGTCAGCGGGTGGAGACAGAGGGCAAGGCACTTTCCAAGGACGAGAAGCACTACCGCGATTATTTCAACTACTCCGAACACATCCAGCGGATCCCTCCGCATCGCGCACTGGCCATCAACCGCGGCGAGCGGGCGCGGCTGCTCAAGGTGCGGATCGAGGGGCCAGCAGACGAGATTCAGGCGACCGCCGATGCAATCCTGGTGCCCGAGGCTCACCCCCACGCCGAGTTCCTCCGCGGCTGTGGAAGAGATGCCGTGGCCCGGCTGGTGATGCCCAGCCTCGAACGTGAGATCCGCCGCGAGATCACTGAATACTGCGAATCCCATGCGGTCGAGGTGTTTGCCCGGAACCTCCGGAACCTGCTCCTCCAACCGCCGGTCAGCGGCCGAAGGGTGCTGGCGCTCGATCCCGGCTTCAAGAGTGGCTGCAAGGTGGTGGTGGTCGACGAATGTGGCCAGCCGCTGGAGCACGCTGTCCTCCACATCATCGGCCAAAAGGAGAAACGGGAGGCGGCTGGCGCCCGGATCGTTGAATTGGTGCAGAAGCACGCCGTCAATGTGATCGCTGTCGGCAACGGCACTGCCGGGCGCGAGACCGAATCACTGGTTGCGGAACTCGTCGTCGGTCCGCTGGCGGAAAGTGATGTCGCCTACTGCGTCGTCAACGAGGCGGGGGCGAGCGTGTACTCGACGAGTGCCTGTGCCCGCGAGGAATTGCCCGGGCATGAGGCGGCAGTCCGGGGCGCCGTCTCCATCGGCCGCCGCCTGCAGGACCCACTCTCTGAACTGGTGAAGATTGAGCCGGCGAACATCGGCGTCGGCCTCTACCAGCATGATGTCAAGGCACGCCATCTCCACACGTCGCTCGATGCGGTGGTGGAGAGTTGCGTCAACTACGTCGGCGTCGATGCCAACACTGCCGGCCCTGCGCTGCTGCGGTATGTCTCCGGACTCAACCAGACGACGGCCAAGGGGTTGCAGGAGTGGCGCTCGAAGAACGGCCCCTTCACCTCGCGGCAGCAGTTTATGGAGGTGCCGGGATTTGGTGAGTCGGCCTTCGTGCAAGCGGTTGGTTTTCTCAAGATCACCGGCGGCAGCAATCCTCTCGACAGCACCTGGATCCATCCCGAGAGTTATCCAATTGCCGAGAAAGTGCTCGAGCGGCTCGGGGGCACTCCCGAAGACCTCAGCAACCGGCAACTGGCCGGCGCCCTTTCCGAGAAGGCAGCCGGGCTCGATCTGGCGGCGCTCGCGGCGGAGTTGGGGGTTGGTCGGCTGTTGCTGACAGACATCATTGAGCAGTTGGCCAGGCCGGGCCGGGATCCTCGCGAGGACTTGCCACAACCGTTCTTCAAGAAGGGGGTCCTCAAACTCGAGGATCTTCAAGTGGGGATGGAACTTCACGGCGCGGTTTTGAATGTCGTCGACTTCGGTGCCTTCGTCGACTTTGGCCTGCACGACAGCGGCATGGTGCACATCAGCCAGATCTCGCGACGCTACGTCAGCGATCCCCATGACGTGGTGAGTGTCGGGCAGATCGTCAAGGTGTGGGTGCTGGAGATCGACAAGAACCGGCGTCGTGTCGCACTGACGATGATTCCACCCGGAGAGGCTGAACAAGGCCACGGCGGCCAGTCCCGCAGGGGTAAGGGGGGCCGCGGTGCCCCTCAGCAGGCGGGCGAGCAGGGGGCGGCAGTGGAAGGCCAGCGACAGGGCCGTCCCCCGCGGCGTCGGCCGGAGACGACAGGACCGGGGCAGGGGAATGGGCCTGGGCAGGGGAATGGACCTCGACAGGGCACGGCCAACCGGCCGGGAGTGCCTGCCGGCCAATCGCAGGCTCAGAGTCACCGTGGCCAAGGCGGCCAGGGAGGAAGGCCGCCGGCTGGCACTGCCGCAGGTGATCGACGTGGGAGCGGTCAGGAGGGACGCCGTCCGCCGCAGAGGGGTGGACGCCGCGACCAGGAGCGTGCTCCCGAGCCGCCGGCAGCACGCGTGTATGAGTCAAAGAAGCCCGCCCGGGACGCAGCGCCGATTACCAAGGCGCAGCTCGAGGGAAAGGAGCCGCTCCGCACGTTTGGTGCGCTCAAGCAACTCTTCGTGGCGATCCACGACGATCCCCAGGCCGCTGCTGAGACCAAGCCGCCGGAGCAGTCTGGCGGCAGGAAGCGAAAGAAAAAGGCGGAAGCCGCCGCACTGCCTCCAGAGGCTGTGGCTGCCGGTGGAACGCATCCGCCGGTTGAGCAGCCAGCCGCCGCACCGCTCCAGGGGCATTCCGCTGGCTCGTTGGAGACACCGGCCGGCGACGCTGACGGTGCGGCCGATTCGGCAGCGCAGGATGCGGCCGGCGGTTGAGTGACGCCGTGCTTCGGTAAACCGAGCAACCCGCTTGCACCACCCTTGCACTACCGAAGTGCAACTTCCTCGGAAGCGCGTGCCATCCAGCCCAAGACCGGAGCAGGCTGTGGATAAACTGCCGGAGAAGATGCACAGGGCGGCCACGAACGCGCCGCACTCAAGGAAACCACTGGTGTTCCCAGTTGTATTCCCGGCAGGAAAAGGTCAGGGATGACTTTTTACGACTGGCTGTGCGAGGCTGGTGCTCAACGTTCGCGGAACGTGATCCGTCCCTTGGTGAGGTCGTAGGGAGAGAGTTCGACCTTCACTTTGTCGCCAGGGACAATGCGGATGAAGTTCTTTCGCATCTTGCCCGCCACGTGGGCATTGACGATGTGTCCGCCGGTGATCTGCACGCGGAAACGGGTGTTAGCGAGGGCCTGCGTCACGACCCCTTCCACTTCAAGAGCCTGTTCTTTTTCGGGCATACGATCCTGGAATGAACGGTGTGTCGGGGACGGCGGGAGACTCCGGGCCGATTCCCACGGGAAAAACCATCAAAGCCAGTCAGGATCGTACCCCGGCCCCGCAGGACAGTCCAGCCGCGATCGGCAGCCTTCACAGGCCGAGGGGCCGCAGCGGGGGCTGGAGGAGGGTGTAAAACGGGAGCGGAAGGGGCTGGAGTGGCGTTCCATAGCCGCCAGTCAGACCAGCGTGATTCCCTGCCGGGGCGGGGGCTGGTCAGTCGTCACCGGCCGCCTGCGGGGCGGAACCGGAGGCTTTCCAGCGGAGATATGAGTCGAGGAACCCGTCCAGGTTGCCGTCGAGGACGCTCTGGAAGCTGCCGACGTAATGGCCGGTGCGCTGATCCTTTACCCGCTGGTCTGGGTGGAGGAAATAGTTGCGGATCTGCGATCCGAATCCGGTCTTGGGCTGCTGCTTGTAGCGAGCGAGCTGCTCGGCTTCTCGCTTCTCCTCATTCATCCTGGCGATCCGGGCGCGGAGCATCTTGATCGCGGTGGCCCTGTTCTTGTGCTGGCTGCGCTCGCTTTGGCACTGGACGACGATCCCGGTGGGAAAGTGCGTCATGCGGATGGCACTGGATGTCTTGTTGACATGCTGGCCGCCGGCACCACTGGCCCGGAACACATCCTCGCGGATGTCCTCGTCGCGGAGTTCCACCTCGGTGTCGTCGTCGGCGATTTCCGGGGAGACATCGACGGCAGCGAAACTCGTCTGCCGCTTACCTTCGGCATTGAAGGGGCTGATGCGGACGAGCCTGTGGATCCCCGTCTCCCCCTTGAGATAGCCGTAAGCCCAGGGGCCGCGGACGGCGATCGTGGCGCTCTGGATCCCGGCCACGGCATCGTCCTGGCGGTCGAGCAACTCCACTGTGAATTCCCGCGTTGCAGCCCAGTTGGAATACATCCGCATCAGCATCTCTGCCCAGTCGTTGGCATCGGTGCCGCCGTCGCGGGCGTTGAAAGAGAGCAAGGCATCGGAGGAGTCGTAGGGGCCGGAGAGGAGCGACGCCAGTTCCAGGGCATCGAACATCTTTTCTAGCCGGTCGGCCTCACGGAGCAGATCGGGCTCCAGCGATTCGTCCTCGCGGGCCAGTTCCTCCATCGCCTCTAAGTCAGCAGCGGCGCCGAGGGCCTCGTCGAGTGGCTTGAGGATCGTGTTGATCCCCCTCAGTTCGGCGACGGTGGCCTGGGCCTTCTCGGAACTGTCCCAGAAGCCTTGCTGGCCCATGGCCTCTTCGATCCGGGCGACTTTGTTCTTGCGTCCTAGCCAGTCAAAGAGAGTCTCGGAGCTGGAGGAGCCGGGCGCGGATCGAACTGGAGCGGTTGTGTAGTGCTGTATCCATGCGGCGGATTGTACGCCGCTGGGGCCGGCACGAGAAGCGGTGTTTCTGCTGGGGCCCGTTCCCCCCGCGCATGATCGCTGGCCGGCTGCCGGGGCGGAGGCCCTCTCGCAGGCGGTGGATAGACTGCCGTAACAGTTTGCACGAGGCGGTTGCGAGTGCAGAGCAGTGGAGAAAACAGGGGATTCTCAAGTGGGAAAAGGTCAGGGATGACTTTTCCCACAGACAACTAAACCCGCTGGACGCGACTGCCTGGAAGCCGCCGCAGGAGCCTGCGCATTTCCAGGACTCCAATCGTGGCCAACACCTGCGATGCGGCCAGATTGCTCCCCTCGACGACCGCGTCGATGTCGGTGCCTGCGGCGCCCCCTGCGGTGACGGCCTCAAGGACCGTCCGCTCCAGGTCATCGAGTTGAAGTTCGACGGGGTTTGACACTTCGCGCCCCGTCGAGGTGGTCGCTTTCTCAAACAGCGGCCCGAGTTCCTCAAGGATGTCATCGACGGTGGCAACGAGTTTGGCGCCGTCGCGGATCAGGCTGTGGCAGCCCTGGGAAAGCCGGCAGTCAACCGGCCCCGGCACGGCAAAGACCTCGCGGCCCTGTTCGCTGGCGAGTCGCGCCGTGATCAGCGCCCCGGAGCGGTTAGCGGCCTGGACGACGACGGTGCCGAGCGACAACCCGGAGACGATCCGGTTGCGCTGCGGGAAGGCGCCGGCATGGGGGGAGGCCAGCGGCGGCGTCTCGCTGAAAACGGCGCCGTGGGCGATCACCTCCTCAGCGAGGCGGTCGTGTTCCGGGGGATAGATGTTGAGCACACCGCTGCCGAGGACCGCGAGCGTCCGGCCGCCGGCGGCGATGGCTCCAGCGTGGGCGGCGGCATCGATGCCACGCGCCAGGCCGCTGACCACCGTGTAGCCAGAGCGGACGAGGTCGCCGGCGAGGCGTTCGGCGATCCGCAGACCGTAGGGGGTGCTATGGCGCGAGCCGACGACGGCGACGGCCAGCGCATCGGCCGATTGAAAACTGCCGCGGACGAAGAGAATTGGGGGGGGATCGGGGATCGTGGTCAGCAAACGGGGATAGTTGGCATCGCCATGGAGGATGATCGTCACCTGCGCGCGTTTGCATAGAGCGATCGTCTCGTCGGCGAAGGCGCTGGCGGCCGCTTCACGGATCGAGTCGGCGAGTTTCGGACCGATACCGGCGACCGTCCGGAGATCGGCCTTCGAGGCGGCGAACACGCCGGCAGGAGATCCGTAGGCCGCCAGGAGCATCCGGTGGAGCCGCCCGCCGATGCCCGGCACGCAGGCCAAACGAACGCGGTCACGAAATGGGGCAATTGCGGAGGAGTCGCCCGCAGCGGCCGCGCTCCCCTCGGTGTGCTCGGTGTCATGCATGAGCGTTTCGGCCAGCATCAGGGGCCCTCCGCGAGACGCGGCGCTTTCCTCCACGAGGGGATTCAGGAGTGATGAACGCATGTATCGTTGTAGCCCCGGGCGAGGGGGGCGTCAACTGTTGCCTGGGGCGGCCTCGGCAAGTGCCGATCGATCCGCGGACGCGCCACTGGCCCCCTGCCTGACTCACCTGCAGCCGTGGCCTAAAAACCAACTGGCGGTCCGGTTTTTGGGCTTGGGATTGAGCCGGTGGATCGACACGCAAGCCAAGAAGCCGGACGCTGGAAAGGCCCGGAGGCGGCATGAAGCCTTGGTTGCGCAGCGCCTCGCGTCAGCCGGCGGCGACCTTCATCTCGGCCAGACGCTGAGCGTTGCCGACGAGCCGGTCCCAGTTGGCCTCGACGTATTCCGGCGGACCGCCACTCTGGGCGACGGCGAGGGCCACCATCTCCGTCGGCACCATCTCAATCGCGTCCCAGGGGCAGACCTTGAGATCGTAGGGATTCGACTTCTTCCCCGGGATGTGGACGCAGACCTCGCAGCCGACGCAACGCTCGACGTCGATCTCGCACCAACTTTGCAGATTGTGGTACTGATCGTATTGCTGCACCTTGAGGATGCAGTCGACCGGGCAGACTTCCAGGCACGATTCGCACCCGGTGCAGTTGTCGGCCGTGATCACGGCCAGTTCCTTCGGCAGCTTCTTGCGGGGTCCGGCTTTGGCCATGGGAGGTGGGATCGGCTGGCGGGGAGGGGATTCTGGAGGGCTGATGTCTCAACCATCCTAGTCGGGAGCCGCCGCCGGGCCAACCGGCTTTGCTGGCGGGGAAAACGCGGCCGGAAGGAGGTGCGCTGGCAATTCCCGTCAGACGGTCTCCCCACGAAGGAGATCCGCGGGGGTCTGCCGGGCCCGGACGAGCCGGGCCTTGCCGCCGTCGATGAGGACCTCCGCCGGGAGGGGCTTGGAGTTGTAGTTGCTTGCCATCACGAAGCCGTAGGCCCCGGCGATCTCGATCACGAGGAGATCCCCCACCGCCGCCGCCGGAAGATCCCGCGTGGCCACGAACCCGCCGTCGGTCTGCGTGAAGATGTCCCCCGACTCACACAGCGGCCCGCCGACCGCCACCTCCTCGCGGAGGGCTCCGGCCGTCGGGCCCGGATCGGCCGGGCAGAGGCTCATCGGGTGGTAGGCGCCATAGAGCACCGGCCGGGCGAGGGTGTTGAAGCCGGCATCGACCAACACATATTTGCGTGAGCCCTGCCGCTTCACCGCTCGGACCTCGGTGACGAGATACCCGCTTTCGGCGGTGAGATAACGCCCCGGCTCGATCTCCAAGCGGATGCGATGCCCAAAGGCCTCCTCAAGGCGCCGTCTGGTCATGTTCCAGAGTTGCACATAGCCACCGAGGTCGGCGTGCACTTCACCGGGGCGGTAGGGGATGGGGAGGCCGCCGCCGGCACTGATCGTGGTCAGGGTGCGGCCGATTTCGCGGGCCACCGTTTCCAGTGTCCCGGCAACCTCCGCCAGGTGGGCCAGATCGGTGCCACTGCCGATGTGCATATGGAGGCCGGTGACGGCGATCCCCGCCCCTTCGGCCCGCTGCATGACATCGGGAATGTCGGCGTGCCAAATGCCGTGCTTGGAGCCCTCGCCCCCGGTGTTTGTCTTCTGGCTGTGGCCATGGCCGAAGCCAGGGTTCACGCGGAGCGTCACCTCCGCTCCCGGCACCCGTGCGGCGAGTTGCTCGAGCATGTCGGCCGAGCCGCAATTGACGTGGATCCCGAGCCTGGCCACCTCATCCAGGCTCTCGCGGTCGAAGATGTCGGCGGTGTAGACGATGGCGTGGGCCGGTGGCAGACCGTCGGCGGTTGTCGAGCGAGCGGCATGCGGGTCGTAACCGGCGGCCAACGCCCGGTGGATCTCGCCGGTGCTCACCGCGTCAACCACCACCCCCTCGCGGCGGATGAGATCGAGGACGGCGATGTTCGAGCAGGCCTTCTGGGCGAAGCGGACGGTGTCCCACGCGGCGCCAGCGCGGGGCTGCGTCAGATCGCGGCACCGCCGGCGGATCGTCTCCGCGTCATAGACATAGAGCGGTGTGCCATGCTCCCTCGCCAGCTCGGCGACGCCGACGCCGGCGATCTGACGACGGACGCCGCCGTCGATGGTGTGTGGTGCTGGAATCTGGACTGCGGGGGTGGTGCTCACGGTGGCGGCAGGGATCTGAGGGGAGTGACGGGGAAGAAGCGACGCAAAACCGAGGAGGTGTTGGAGGCCGTTGAGGACACACCTTGAGAGGACAGAAGTGAGGAGACAAGGCAGCGCGGGTTTCACCCCCAAGCACCGTCCTCGTTCAAGGACAGCCGCCAGAGAGCCAGTGGAAAAAGTATCCTCGAGCTTTTCTCACTCGAAACTGGCTCCTGTGGCGAACGCCAGCAGTGTCTTCACAGCCTGCTAGCGACCGGCGCCGGCGGGCTCGCGCTCCACCGGCAGCCGCTGGGCAGGACGGCGTCCGTTCCCGTTTCCGCCCGCCCCTGCGGCGGGGGCCATCGCTGCGGGCGCCGCGGCCGCCGCGCCCGCCTTAAGGGCACTGAGGGCACCGGCACCGACAGTGAGCCGCGTGGCGATGCCGCGGTCGATCGGCTTGGTGGACAGTTGCACGCTGCCAGAATCCTTGTCGGTCTCCAAGAGGCTCGCCGCCCGTTCGGCGGCGGCCTCGGCCTGGGGGCCGGCCCCCATCGTCGCGGCGTAGGCCAGGATCCGGTCGAGGGCCAGCGCGATTGTGGCTCCGGGCACCTCCTCGTCGGCGACTGCCGTGTTGGCCTTGCCGGTGGTGGAGAGCAGGCCGTCGAGACGGGCGGCGACGTCGCCGCCGTGGAGAAGGAAGGCGTAGTCAGGGGTCACGGCAAGGGTCAGTTCCACCGCAGGGCCGACGATGGCGGCGGCCGGGGTCGCGGAGACGTCGATGGTCACGGTGTGGAGGGTGGCCTTCCCTACCTTCCCGGTATCGAATTTGGCCTTCACCTCGCGGGGCAGGGTGGAATTGGGGCCGAAGAGTTCCTTGAGTTGGCGCTCGAGTTTCGCGCCGTCGTCGATGTGAGCGCCGGCGGTGATCAGGGGCAACTGGCCGGCGACGCTGGTGTCGACCGTCAGTGCCGCATCGACGCCCCCCGCCGCTGCCATGGCCTCGATGAGGCTGCGAACGACTGTGGAGACCGTCCGCGACATGGCGTCGCTGCCTTGCGGGAGGGCGCCGTCGAGGATGGCGATCAGTTGTCGGGCCTGAGCGTCGGTGAGCGGCTGCACCGCATGGGCAGCCACAGCTGGGAGGCCGCCATCGGTGGTGGCCGCCGTGGCGACCGTGAGCGGCGTGCTGGTGGAGCCAACGTTCGGTCCGTTGAGAGCGACAATCCGGTTCTCGAGAAACACCGTATTGGCTTTCGGGTCCAGCGCCATCGCCAAGGTGAGCGTGTCGATGGCGCCGAGGCTGTCCAGCGCCGTCCGCAGTGCCTGGGCATCGACGGGGCGTCCTTGATTAGCAGAGGCGGCGGCCATCTGTTCGATACCTGCGGCCAAGAGCGCCCGGAGCGATTCTGGCATCAGGCTGGGGTGGGTCTCAACGGCGAGCGTGAATTCTTTCACCAGCGGGTTGAGATATTTCGCGGGATCAGCAAGGTCGATCTGCTGGTCACGCTGTCCGATGATCGCCCAGCCGTCGGCCTCACGAATCTCCAGATCCTGTCCGCTGGGGAGGGTCAGCCGCCGCAGTTCGCCGTCGTTCTCCACTGGCCCGGTGACGGCCTGCAGCGACGAGAGGAGTTTGTCGAGATCCTTGACCGGGAGGATGCCGTGGACGCCGATGTCGCCATCCTCGGAGGTGACAATGACTCCCAGCGGCCGCTTCACATCGAGCCCGATCAGCCCCTTGCCCTGCGTCGAGAGGAGGAGCAGCGATTCCAACATCCCTGCCAGTCCGGGGTTGTCGACGTGCGGACCGAGCCAGATGAGTTGCTGCTTGAGGTCTCCGTAACTGTCGACGGCGACCACCGCCAGGATCGCCCGGCCGTTGGAATCGTTGGCAAGTGCATCAGCGCCACTCGCGGCCGGGGATCCCAGGACCAGCGCGGCGAGGACGACCGCAGGGGCGAGGCGGGAGAGGATGCGGATTCGGGAGGCACGCGGGGCCATGGGATGCGTTCCTGGGGCGGGGAAGTGCTGGTCGAACCGGGGGCGTTGATCGGGTGGATTCCAGAAACATTCAGTCTACCAGTCTGGCAATGGAGGAGAGAACGGACAGAAAAGGGTATTCTGCTGGACAATGTCCGCGACGTCGCCACCGCCGGTACTTCCCGCAGAGGGCCATCGGCCCGGCGGAGACTATCCCCTCTTCCCGACGCCTGGGCCACCCCTCCGTATCGCGCGCCAGGGCTTGCGGCTCCAAGTGCTGCTCTACGTGCTGACGGCCATCACGACGTTCGCGGCCGGTGTCGTCGGCTGGGAGCCGATGATTCTCGGGGTCGATGCTGACGTGGCGGCGGGGCTTGAGGAACATGGCCGCCGCGGCTTGGCATACATGCTGGCAGTGCTGGCAGTGCTCTCGGCCCACGAGGCTGGGCATTTTATTGCCGCAGCAATTCATGGCATCCCCGCCACGCTGCCATTCTTCCTTCCGGTGCCAGTGCTCCTCACCGGCACGTTGGGGGCGGTAATCGGCATGGATGGAGGCCGGGCTGGGCGCCGGCAACTGTTCGACATCGCCTTGGCTGGGCCGGTGGCGGGGTTGGTGGTGGCGCTGCCCTGTCTGGCGGTGGGGATGATGCAAGCGGTTCCGGCCGAGCAGAGCCTGTTTGCCCTGCCGCTGGCGGGCAAGTGGATGCTCGCCGCCCTTCGCCCCGACATCCCGGTCGGGGGGGCAATCGAACCGACGGCATTGTTCATGGCCGGCTGGGTGGGGTTGCTCGTCACCGGTCTCAATATGATGCCGATCAGCCAACTCGACGGCGGCCACATCATCTATGCCCTGTTCGGCGACCGCTCGGTGTGGCTGGCGAGGGGGGTGTTGCTCGCGGCGATGACGTTGATCATCGTCCTCGGTCGCACCAACTGGGTGTTGATGGTCGTTTTGGTGACGCTCCTGGGAGTCGATCATCCACCGTCGTACGACGAGGGCCCGCCGCCGGGGCCTTGGCGGACGACGCTGGGGCTGATGTCCCTCCTCATCCCGCTGCTGTTGTTCATGCCGGAGCCGCTCCTGCTCGATTGAGGCTTCCCTCAGCCCGTGTGAAAATCATTTCTGACGTTTTTCCACGGCTTCGGACTCGCGAGCGTCTCGTGCCACGGCTCCCAGCAGCCTGCCGGAAATCTCCCTGCGGATTCGAGCTCTTCAGAGGATGAGATGGGCCGGTCCGTTGGGCGCCCCGCACGGCATCCCCGTGGAAACTAGCGTTTCGTTGACGCCTCTGCACACCCCCCGCACAATCGACGTTTCAGGCTGTTTGCCGCCCACCTTTATTCGAACTCCATCCGACCCGCTCGTTCCAACCCGCTGCGTTCCCTCTCCCAGCCATATTCTCCCCAGCGTCCCGTTTCTTAAGGAGGCCTCCCGCGTGAACTTCATCGAACAGGAAGACCCGGACGTCTGGGCCGCCATTCAGGCCGAGCAGACCCGGCAGGCCGAGGGGCTCGAGATGATCGCCAGTGAGAATTTCACCAGCCCCGCAGTCATGCAGGCGGTCGGCAGCGTGCTCACCAACAAATACGCCGAAGGCTACCCCGGTCACCGCTATTACGGCGGCTGCGAATTCGTCGACACGGTCGAAGATCTGGCCCGCGAGCGGCTGAAGCGCCTCTTCGGCGCCGAGCATGTCAACGTGCAGCCCCACTCCGGCTCCCAGGCCAACGCCGCGGTCTACATGACGGCCATCCAGCCGGGCGACACCGTTCTCGCCTTCGATCTCGCCCACGGCGGCCAC
Organism: Planctomycetota bacterium; assembly: GCA_003669605.1. Classification (GTDB taxonomy): domain Bacteria; phylum Planctomycetota; class Planctomycetia; order Pirellulales; family UBA1268; genus QWOP01. The sequence continues at coordinate 5,771 of QWOP01000048.1, read as the reverse complement.
CTGACCCACGGCATGAAACTCAATGCCTCTGGCGTGCTCTACAGGTTTGTCCACTATGGCGTGCGGAAAAGCGACGAGCGCCTCGATTTCGATCAGGTGGCCCGACTCGCCCGCGAGCACAAGCCGAAGCTCATCGTCGCCGGTGCCAGCGCCTATTCCCGTGAGATCCCCCACGGGACATTTGCCGAGATTGCCCGCGAGGTCGGCGCCAAGCTGATGGTCGACATGGCCCACTACGCCGGTCTCGTCGCCGCCGGAATCCACGACAACCCCGTCCCGGTCGCCGACTTCGTCACCAGCACCACCCACAAGACGCTCCGCGGACCGCGCGGCGGCATCGCCATGTGCCGTGTGAGCGACGCAAAATTACTCGATCGCTCCGTCTTCCCGGGCCAGCAAGGAGGGCCGCTGATGCACGTCATCGCCGGCAAGGCGGTGGCCTTCGCAGAGGCGCTGCGACCGGAGTTCAAACAGTATGCGATGCGCGTGGTGGAGAACGCCCAGGCGCTCGCCGAGGCACTCGCTGCCGGTGGCGTCCGCTTGGTGAGCGGGGGCACCGACAATCATCTGATGCTTGTCGACGTCACGCCGCTGGGGATCGGTGGCAAACTCGCCGAGCAGGCCCTCGACCGCTGCGGCATCACCTGCAACAAAAACATGATCCCGTTTGACCAGCGGAAGCCGATGGATCCCTCCGGCATCCGTCTCGGCACGCCAGCCCTCACCACCCGCGGCCTCGGGACGGCCGAGATGAAGCAGGTGGCTGCCTGGATCCTGCGAGTGCTCAAGGCCCCCGAAGATGAGACGCTGATCACCGCCACGCGCCGTGACGTCGCTGAGCTCGCCGAGCAGTTCCCGGTGCCAGCCGCCAAACTCGAGGCGGTCGAGCGATGAACCGGAAGCCGGTGGGGCAGGGGGGAGGAGGTGACGCACGCAGCGGAGAGTCTGCCGTGCCGGGCCGAGTTGCACCCGCAGGCGTTGTGAAGATCGGTCTGGTCCAGTCAGCCTGCAGTGACAACCGTGAGCACAACATCGCCCAGGCCCTGCGGGGAATCGCCGAGGCACGGCGCCAGGGAGCGGAGGTCGTCTGCCTCCAGGAACTCTTCGCCGGACAGTATCCCTGCCAAGCCGAAGAGCAGGCGAAGTTTGAGGAGGCGGAGGTGGTGCCAGGGCCGCTCACCGCACGGATGGCCGCTGCCGCCAAGGAGCATGGGGTTGTGCTCGTGGCGAGCGTCTTCGAACGGCGCTCGGCCGGCCTGTTCCACAACACGTCCATCGTCTTGGAGCGGGATGGCTCCGAGGCCGGCCGCTACCGGAAGATGCACATCCCCGACGATCCGCACTACTACGAGAAGTTCTATTTCGCCCCCGGCGACACCGGCTTCATGAGCGTGCCAACGTCAAAACTCGATGTCGGGCCGCTGGTCTGCTGGGACCAGTGGTACCCCGAGGCGGCACGACTGACGGCGATGGCGGGCGCCCAGGTGATCTTCTACCCCACCGCCATCGGTTGGCTCGCTGGCGAGGAGGATTTGCAGCGGGCTCAGTACGAGTCATGGGACACGATGCTCAGGAGCCACGCCATCGCCAACGGCGTGTTTGTCGTTGCCGTCAATCGCTGCGGCTCCGAGGGCCCGTTGCGGTTTTGGGGCGCGAGCGTCGTCTACGCGCCCAGCGGCGAACAGATTCTGAAACTGGGGCATGACGAGCCGGCCACGGCGGTCTTCGAATGCGACCTCTCGCGCCTCGAGTGGTCGCGGACGCGGTGGCCGTTCTTCCGCGATCGACGGATCGATGCCTACGGCGACTTGCTCCTCCGCTGGGGACGGTAACACCGATGGCCACCAGTGCAGCAGGCGATGGTGCGGGCCATGCCGCGACGCCGGAGTCGCTGGGGTACCGGCTGCCCGCGGAGTGGGAGCCGCACGCTGCCACGTGGCTGGCCTGGCCGCACCGTCACGCCACATTCCTGGGCGACTTTGCTCCGATTCCCCGGGTCTATGCCCGCGTCATCCGGGTCCTCGCCCGCCATGAACCGGTCCGCGTCATCGCCTCCGGGGCTGTGCTCGACGAGGCCCACGACTCCGTCGGCGGAGTCACCGGGGTAACGCTTGTCGACATCCCCACCAGCGATTCGTGGATCCGCGACACGGGGCCGGTCTTTCTTTTACCCCGGACCGGGATCGCGATCGAGCCGGCGGCCGTCGCCTGGGAATGGAATGCCTGGGGTGGAAAGTACCCCCCCTGGGATGCCGACGCCGCCGTGGCGCGCGCGGTGGCCAGGCATGAAGGGCTGCAGGTCTTCACCCCCGGACTGGTGCTCGAGGGGGGGGCTTTGGAGACCGACGGCGAGGGCACCCTCTTGGTCAACGCCCGTTGCATTGACACCAAAACCCGAAATCCGGGGGTGGGTCGTGACCGCTTGGAGGCGGTCCTCCGGGAGCAACTCGGTGTGGAGAAAGTGCTCTGGGTAGGGGGAGAATTGGCCGGTGATGACACCGACGGCCACATCGATCAGTTGGCGAGGTTTGTGGCGCCAGGACGGGTATTGGCGGCCCGCCAGCCCGATCGACTCGACCCCAACCACGCTCCCTTGGCTGCCAACCTCGCGCTCTTGGAAAGTCTCGTCGATGCCCGGGGCCGGCGCTTGGAGGTGGTGCCGGTCGACATCCCATCGCGGTTTTGTTTTGGGGGAGTGCAACTCCCAGCCAGCCACCTCAACTTTTACGTGGGCAATGGCGTGGTACTCGTGCCGGTGTTCCACGAGCCGACCGACAACAGAGCGCTCGCCCTGCTTGAGGATTGTTTTCCGGGGCGGCGGATCGAGCCGCTTCCGGCCGAAGAATTGGTCCGTGGCCGTGGCGGCATCCACTGCATCACCCGCGACCAGCCCGCTTCCCTCAGACACAGCCCGTCTGCTGGGCAGGATTGCTGACGGGCCAGCAGCGCGGCATCTCCCAACCTCCCCATCTTTCGGGGGCGATCTGGTCTTGCCCGGGGCCGTCCGGCCCGCCACCATTTGCGTTGATTGAGCCCAAGGTCCGATTCTGTCCGGGCAGGCCCAGAGGGAGAACGCAGTGATGGAGCAGCTCGCGGCAGTGATGCAGGGATTCGTGTCGCTGCTGGCGCGGCTATCGCTGGCGGCGATTTTTCTCGCCAGCGCCCTTGGCAACAAGATCCCGCAGTTCAAGGCGACCGCCGAGTACATGAAGGCGGAGGGGGTGCCCAACGCCACGTTCGCCCTCTTTGGAGCCATCGGCCTGTTGCTCCTCGGTGGGCTGTCGCTGGTGGTTGGGGCATGGACTCGCATCGGCGCGTTCTTCCTGTTGGTGTTCCTCGCCGCGGCCACCTATTACTTCCACGACTTCTGGCAGTTCGCCGATCCGCTTCAGCGGCAGTTGCAGACGATCCAGTTCATGAAGAACCTGGCGATCGGGGGGGGATTGCTGGCGCTGATTGCCTTCGGTGCTGGGCCGTGGAGCGTCGATGGATGGATCGGACGCCGGCAGTCGGAGGTGGAGTCAGAGGCTCCCACCACCAAGCCCCGGACCACCGCCAAGCCGATAGCCTGAGCGGCAGGCGGGCCTTTTTTCATCCGTCTGCGTGCCGGACCTGCCGATGGGTGGCCGGCTTTCATCCCCCCAACGCGGAGGGAGGGGGCCGTGCCCCAGGGGCAAAGATGAATTACCATGCTCCCACCGGGGCCGTCTCTCCGGCGAACCCGCCCGCAAGGAACACAACCATGTCCAGGTTTGCAGTCGTGACGCTCTTTGGTTTGGCGGGTGCGTTCCTCGGTGCCCCCGCCATCTCCGCCGAACCGCAGGCTGCCCAGGGAAAACAAACCACCATGCACGCTCCCGTCTCCACTTCGTTCGGCACTCTCCCCGATGGACGCACCGTCAACCTCTGGACGCTCGAGGTGCCGGGGGGCTGGAAGGCGACCGTCAGTGAATACGGCGCCATCCTCACCAGCTTTCATGTCCCCGCCAAGGATGCCGGCGGGGCCCCGGTGGATGTCGTGCTGGGATTCGATTCTGTGGAGCCCTACGCCAAGGGCCATCCGTACTTCGGCGCCATCTGCGGCAGGGTGTCGAACCGGATTGCCAAGGGAACGTTCGAAATCGATGGCAAGGTCTCGCAGTTGGCGACCAACAACGGCGCTAATCATCTCCACGGCGGGAACATCGGTTTTGACAAGCACCTCTGGAAGGCCGTGCCCCATTTCGGCGGCAATTGCCCGTCTCTGGAGCTGTCCACTGAATCCCCCGACGGCGAAGAGGGTTATCCCGGCAAGCTCTCCGCCAAGGTGGTCTATACGCTGACCCCCGCCGGCGAATTGCTCGTCGACATGTCGGCCACCACCGATGCTCCGACGGTTGTCAACATGGTCCATCATTCTTACTGGAACATGGCAGGCCAGACCTCCGGCGACATCGGGCCGTTGGAGCTCGCCGTGAATGCTGACACCTATCTCCCGGTCGATGACGGTGGCATCCCCACCGGCGAATTTGCCAAAGTTGCCGGCACGCCGTACGACTTTCTTCCGGAGCGGAAGCCGGCAGGCACGCTCGCCGCCGCGATCGACGCCCTTCCTGCCAGCGCCGATGGTACGAATCCCGGCGGCGTCGACCACAACTATTGCATCCGCGGTTGGAAGAACGACGGCGTGCTGCGGCGCGCGGCGGTGCTTCGCGATCCGGCAAGCGGCCGGCAGTTGGAGGTGCTCTCCGATCAACCCGGCGTCCAGGTCTACAGCGGCAACTATCTGGATGGCACGCTCACAGGCAAGGGAAACACTCTCTACCGCAAGCACAGTGGCATCTGCCTGGAGACACAGAAATTTCCAGACAGCATCCACCACGCCGATTGGCCCTCCACCCGGCTCGACCCCGGCCAGACCTACCGCCACCGGATGATCCACCGGTTCACGAAGTGAGGGCGGCGGCTCGGCATTCGTTCTTCGTGCACCAGTCCCCATCCAGTTCCACGGAACCGCGTCTATGGTCTTCCCCGTCGGCGACGACAATTCCGATCGGACACTCTTTCCCTTCGTGACGATCGCCCTGATCGTGGTCAACGTGTTTGTGTTTGCGGTGCTCCAGGGGATGGGGAGCAACGACGACGTGACGCTGGCCTACTGCCAGGTGCCGGCGGAGATCCTCTCCGGCCGGGACATCGTCACTGAACCGAGCGTGCGGGAGATCGCGGTTCAGGGGCAGCAACTCTCGGTGCCGGTCCCGGGGCTCCGGCCGACGCCGATCCCGGTGTGGCTCACGCTCCTGACCGGGATCTTCATGCACGGCAGCATCATGCACCTCCTCGGGAACATGTGGTTCCTGTGGCTCTTCGGCGACAATGTCGAAGACTGCATGGGGCATGTCCGATATCTGCTCTTTTACCTGGCGACCGGGATCATCGCATCGCTGGCGTTCGTGGCCACCAATGCCACGGGCGAGGCGGCGCTCACTCCCTGCCTGGGGGCTTCGGGAGCGATTTCGGGGGTCCTTGGCGCCTATCTCGTTCTCCATCCGCGGCGGCGCGTGAGCGTGATCATCCTGCGGATGATGGTCGACGTGCCGGGCTCGATGGCGGTGGGAATCTGGTTCCTCTTCCAGGTCGTCAGCGGCCTGTTCGACTCCAGTGGCGGTGGTGGAGGGGTGGCCTACTCGGCGCACGTCGCTGGATTTCTCGCTGGGATGGTCCTCGCCAAGCCGATGAGTTTTGCGCAGGCGCGCAAAGATGCCGATCCACTGGTCATTCTCCGCAGGCGG
>QWOP01000078.1 GCA_003669605.1 Planctomycetota bacterium | reverse complement strand
TCTACGCCTCATTCTCGGCGGCCAACGGCCTCAACCAACTGGCGGTGGCGGCGCTCCAGGGAAAACTGATCGCTCCCGGTCACCGGGGCCGGGCGATGCTTGTCAGCGTCTCCCTGGGGAGTGTGCTGGCGATTCTGGCGGCGCTGTTGCTGTTGGGCAGATGGCTCGGACAGCCGGACGGATTCCCCAAGATCTTCGCCGTCACCGCGCTGTTCTTCGGCCTGGCTGCGGTGGTGCCGGCGTTCCTCGACGAGCCTGCCGATGCAGCCGGTGGAGGGGACGCGCGGCCTGTCGGGAAAGAGGGGGGGCTCTGGAAGAGGGCTCAGAGGGGTGTGGGCGACTGGCGGCGGGTCGTCGCCGCCGATCGGGGGCTTTTGCGACTGACGCTGGTGGCAGCCTGCTTCTCGGCGGTGCTGATGCTCTTTCCCCACTATCAGGCTTTTGCACGCGACCAGTTGGGAAGCCAGATCGGCAGTTTATTGACTTGGGTTGTGGTGCAGAACGCCGCCACGGGGGCCGCGAGCCTCGTCGTCGGTCCCTTCTCCGACCGGAGAGGCACGCGCCTGGTCTTGGCGTGGCTGGTGGCGCTGTCGTCGGTCACGCCGCTGGTGGTCACGCTGCTGTCGCTCCTTCCCAAGAGCGTGGCGGTGGAATGGTTTTGGATCGTGTACGTGCCCCTGGGACTCAATCCGCTGTCCCTGAAACTGTTCACCAACTACGCCCTGGAACTGGCACCTGGCCCGGCGGAGCATCCCCGCTACGTGAGCATCGTCGGTGGGGCGCTGGCGGCCCCGTTTGTCCTCTCGCCACTGGTGGGGATCGCCGTCGACAGACTCGGATTCCAGCCGGTGTTCCTCGTGGGAGCGGCGGCGATCGCCTGCGGGGCGGCCATCGCCACCGGCCTTCCCGAGCCCCGCCACCGATTTTCAGCGGGAGAAACCCCCATTCAGGCCGGCGGCCGCGATCCTTGAGGGTGTCCCCCAATGGGCCCCGTGGGGGGTTTCTGTAGGGGGGGGCGACGATTTGGCAGTTGCTACCGCCACTGGGGGGCCCTACGATAATGCGGAACGTCCACTGGTTTTTCGACTTTCTATCCGCTTTCCCGGAGGTCCGTTCCTCATGATCAAGTTCTCCCGTTTTGCCCTCGCCCTGATGATGGTCGCCCTGTTTGCCGGTTCGGCTTTGGTGTCGGCTGCTCCCAAGGAGCCGAAGGATGCCAAGTGCCCCGTGTCCGGCAAGGCCTGCAACCCTGCCAAGTCGACTGACTTCGCCGGTGGCAAGGTCTACTTCTGCTGCGACAACTGTGCCGCCGCCTTCAAGGGCGAATCGGCCAAGTTTGCTCCCAAGGCCCACCAGCAGTTGGTCGCCACCGGCCAGCTGACCCAGAAGTGCTGCCCGCTCTCCGGCGGTGCCACCAAGCCCGAGACCAAGCTCGCCGTCGGCGATGCCGAGGTCACCTTCTGCTGCAACAACTGCAAGGGCAAGGTCGAGACTGCCTCGGCTGACGATCAGTTGAAGATGGTCTTCGGCGACGTCGCCAAGGCTTTCGAGCCGGCCAAGAAGTAATCCCCTGATTTCCCGATCAGTCCGGGGGCAGGCAACTGCCCTAGGGCGCTGGGAATGAACATGAAATACTCCGCACGGGAGCCCAGCCCGTGCGGAGTTTTTTCGTGGACCTACCCGTGGCACCACCCGTGGCACCACCAAGGGGCACCACAGGGGGCAGTGGACTCCCCCGGAGTCTTTCGATGCGAGTCTTCCTGTCTGCTGGCGAACCCTCCGGTGATCACCATGCCGCGCTGTTGGTCCGGAGCCTCCGCAGGCTCCGGCCCGACGTGGAGTGTGTTGGGCTCGGCGGTCCGCAGATGGCCGCCGAGGGATGCCAACTCGTTGCCGATCTCACCCGTCTGGCGGTGATGTGGTTCCTCCGTGTGGTGCTGTCGCTGCATTCCTTTGTCGACCTAGCACGCCGGGCCGAACGCAGTTTTCTCGACTGCCGTCCTGACGTCTGCGTGCTCGTCGACTTTCCCGGCTTCCATTGGTGGCTGGCCTGGCGGGCAAAGCGGCACGGTATCCCGGTCGTCTTCTACTGCCCGCCGCAGATCTGGGCCTGGGCGAGTTGGCGGAAGAAGAAGATGCGCCGTCTCATCGACCACGTCCTCAGCCCGTTGCCTTTCGAGCATCAGTGGTTCTTGGCCAACGGCATCGATTCCACGCTCGTCGGCCATCCGTTTTTCGATGAGCATGGCGCAGATCAGGCCGTAGCCCCCTCCCCGCAGCGACAGGAAACCGCCGCCGGTCCGCTGGTGCTCCTCCTCCCCGGCTCGCGCGGCCAGGAGATCACCGCCAACCTCCCCACGCTCCTCCGCGCAGCGGTCGCCGTGCGGTCGCGGGTGCCTGAGGCCCGCTTCGTCGTCGCCGTCCTCCACGACCGCCATGCAGCGGTCGTCAGAGGCGCACTTGCCGGCGAGAACGCTTTGCATGTCGACGTCGCGCCAGGGAAAGCCCGGAGCCTGATGCAGGAGGCCGACTGCGCGGTGGCGGTGAGTGGTTCGGTGTCGCTAGAACTGCTCGCCGCCCGAGTGCCGGCGGTCGTCGTCTACCGGATCGGCAGTCTGGCGTATGTGGTGCAGAGTTGGTGCCGCCATGCTCGATTCATCACGCTGGTCAACCTGCTGGCGGTGAAGGAACCGATTCTTCCGGTGCGGGGAGTGTGGCGGCCGCCGACGGCGGTGGCACCGGCCGATCCGGAGGCGGTCTATCCGGAATACCTGGTGGTCCAGGATCCCGCGGAACAGGTCGCCGGCCATCTGGTGGAATGGCTCTGCAGCGCATCGGCCCGAGAACGGGTCGTGACGCGGTTGAACGAGATCGCCCGGCAGGTAGCCCGTGGCGGTTCGGCCGACAGGGCGGCGGCGGCGGTGCTTGCCATCGCCGCCGGCCGGCATCCCACAGCGGCCCCGGATGACATCCACACGCGGCGGGCGGCTTGAAATCGCGAGGGAGTTGTGCTCCCACGCTCTTTTCGGATCGAAACCCCCCCGGCTGATAGTCTGGGAAGTCGTCACGAGCGAGCAGGCCCTGGATGCCGCGCCGCGGTGCTTGCTGCGGTGGCGAATGACCTCTGAAAACCAACAGCGTTTTCAGCGCTCGCAGGAGTGGGAAAAGGTCTGGAATACTTTTTCTACCGACAGCGTGGGAACTCCGCCGGGAGACTGCCATGATGCTCGCCGAACCACAGCCGACACCTGCGGACATCGATTTCCAATTGGTCGGCATTCCGGTGCGGATCTCCGGCTGGTTCTGGGTGGGAGCCGTGGTCCTCGGCTGGGGAGCCTGTCAGGGGTTTGCTCGCGGTGACCAGCGCGGCCTGCTGCACTATCTGGCGATCTGGATCGCCTCGGTGCTGGTGTCGCTTCTGGTCCACGAGATGGGGCATGCCCTCGCCTACCGGCGGTTTGGCCAGTCGGCGCGCATCGTCCTCTACCACTTCGGCGGGTTGGCGATCCCCGGGGGATGGGATCGCGGCCGCCGGCTTCGTCCCTGGGAACGGTTTGTCGTTTCGGCTGCCGGACCGGTGGCACAGTTGCTCTTTGCCGTGGCGATCATCGCCGTTCTCCGGCTGGGGGGATGGATCGTTCCCTTCCCGATCAATTCCATCGGCGAGGCGCTGGGCCTTTTCGAGGGGCGCCTCTACGGTTCGCGGTACGCCCTGGCATTCGCCGACTTCCTCCTCTACGTCAACATCCTCTGGCCGCTGCTCAATCTGATGCCGGTGCCGCCGCTCGACGGTGGGCAGATGGTGCGGGAAGGGCTGGAGGTGATGGGCGCCAGAGACGCCGGGAGGCTGGCGGCGATCGTGGGGGCGGTGACTGGTTTCGCGCTGGCGCTTTGGGCCTACTCGAACCATGAATCTTACCTCGCGTTGATGTTTGGGTTGCTCGCGGTCTCTTGTGTTCAGAGTCTCCAGCAGGGCACGCCGTGGAAACGGTGGAACTAACGATTGCGGGCGCAGCCGGCCCGGCCTCTGAGAGGATCAGCGTTGTGGTGCTCGGCGCCAGCAACGTCTCCCGCGGAATGGCGCGACTCGCGGCCACTGTCCGCGGGCGTTCGCCGCTGCCGGTGGATCTGTTCGTGGCGGCCGGCCATGGTCGTTCCTACGGCGTCAACAGCCGGGTGTGGATGCGGAGGCTCCCTTCGATCCTCGGCTCCGGGTTGTGGCGGGGGCTCGATCGGGAGCGGATCACGCCGGCCCGCGCCGGACTGCAGCCGGGGAAACTCGTGGGACTGCTGACGGATGTCGGCAACGACCTGCTCTACGGATTCTCTCCCGAGCAGGTGGCCGGCTGGGTGCGGGAGGCGGTCGGTCGATTGACGGACCGGGGGGCCAGTCTGGCGATCGCCAGGCTTCCCCTGGAGGCGATCCGCTTGGTCGGCCCGGTACGTTACCGGGTGCTGCGGACGCTCCTCGTCCCCAAGTGCCCGCTGACTTTGGCGGGCGTCCACGCGGCCACCGCCGATCTGGATGGACGGCTTGGCGAGATGGCAACCTCGCTGGGGCTGGCCACGATCCACCAGCCAGCCGAGTGGTATGGCCTCGACACTCTCCATCCCCGCCGCCGCCGGCTCGACACCCTCTGGCACCTCGTCTGCGATGCCTGGGGGATGCCTCCGGCGGTGCGACCGACAGCGGCGCGTGTCAGGGATTGGTCGGTGCTGGGCAGTCGGGCGGCTGAAGTCCGGATGCTTGCCGGAAGGATGCGATTCACTCCCCAGCCGGTCCACATCTTCCCCGACGGTAGCCGGGTGGCACTCTATTGATGGTCTTGGCATGATTCCACCATGGAAGCACCGTGCGTGATCGTCGTGATGGGAGTCAGCGGCAGCGGCAAGACTGCCGTCGGCCAACACCTTGCGGACCAACTCGGCTGGCAGTTCCGTGACGCCGACGAATTCCACCCGGCGGCCAACGTCGCCAAGATGTCGGCCGGAATTCCCTTAGTCGACGCCGACCGTTGGCCATGGCTCGACAACCTCGCTGCCGCCATCGGAGAAGCCCTGGCCAGAGAGGACGGAGGGCTGGTGATCGCCTGCTCAGCCCTGGCCCGCCGCTACCGTGAGCGGATGGGCCTCGGGCGGACGGGGGTGAGGGTTGTGTTCCTCGATGGGCCCGCGGAACTGATCCGGGCCCGGCTGGAGGCCCGCCGCAACCATTTCATGCCTGCCTCACTTCTCACAAGCCAACTGGCGATTCTCGAGCGCCCCACTCCCGATGAGCGGCCGATCACCGTCGGTATCGAGGCCTCGCCAGAGGAGATCGTGGCGCGGATCGTCGCCGCTCTCCGGGAGTGAGGACGGCTGCGAGGAACGAAGCCGGCGGCCAAACTCCCGATCCGCTGCCCGAAAACGAGTTGGAGGAAGGGGGCGCCAGTGGGCAGCTACAGCACCGGCAGCGAGGGGAGCGGCGGACGGGCTGCGTGGGCGGCAGCCAGATTGCCGACGAGCCGCTGGCAGATCGCCTCCAGGTACGGACGCGACTGGGAGTCGGCGTAGTTGTCGACCGTCTTCCCCGCATCGCCATGCTCACGGATCGGGATTTGGATCGGCACGTCGCCGAGGAAGGGGATGTCGAGTTCCGCCGCGGTGCGGCGGGCACCACCGGTGCCAAAGATGTCGTACCGCTTGCCGTTATCTGGGCAGAGGAAAAAACTCATGTTCTCCACCATCCCCAGCACTGGGATGTTGACCTTGCGGAACATGGCGATCGCTTTCACCGCGTCGATCAGGGCCACCTCCTGCGGCGTGCAAACCACGACTGCGCCGGTGAGCGGTAGCACCTGCGAGAGGGTCAGTGCGATGTCACCAGTGCCGGGTGGCATGTCGATGATCAGGTAATCGAGCGCACCCCAAGCGGTGTCGCGGAGCATCTGAGTGATGGCGCCGTGGAGCATCGGTCCCCGCCACACCACCGCCTCTCCCGGAGGCACCAGGAATCCCATCGACATCGTCGGCAACGACCCGGTGGGCAGTTCCAAGCGGGCTGGCATGATCTTCCCGTCCTCGATCTGCGGCCGGCCGGAGAGGCCCAGCAGATGGGGCACGCTGGGGCCGTAGACATCGGCGTCGAGAAGTCCGACCCGGCTGCCGGCCAATGCCAAGCCGATAGCGATGCTGGCGGCGATCGTACTCTTGCCAACGCCCCCCTTGCCCGATCCCACGGCGATCACACTCTTGGCCTCGAGTCCGATCTGGCCGAGTTTCATCGGTGGCCGGTCGTGGGGCGCAACCGTCACCTCAACATGGGTTATTCCCGGAAACCGGGCACGGAGCAGTTCCTCGACGCGGCCCTTGGTCTGCTGGTGGAGGATCGCCGCGTGGCTGGTCAGTCCAATCGTGACTGCGATTCTGTCCGGTCCGGCGTCAACCGTGTGAACCTGGCCTGTCTCGGTGAGAGGCCGGCCGGATTCTGGATCGGCGATGCCCTTGAGCACCGCCAGGATCGCGTCTGATTCGGGGATGCTCATGGCGTGGTGGAAGCCTGGGGGGTGGCGAGCAGGGCATGGGGCGCAGAGATTGATTCACCAGCCCGTGAGGAGGCGGAGAGAAGCGGACGGGGCTGAATGGTGAACAATGCCACCAAGCCCAGTGCCGCGAGCATCGCCACGCCGGCACCGATGCCGCCGTCGGCCTGGACGCCGCGCTTCGTGGAGCGGAAGTACATCGCCGCCACGATCCGCAGGTAGTAGGCGGCGGCAATTGCGGCATTGAGGACGAGGACGACAGCCAACGAGAGGAAGATCACCCGGCGGCTTCCCGGCGTCGCCCGCGCGGTCCAGTCAACTTCCAGAGCCGCCATTGCCAGCGACAATTTCCCCCAGAATCCCGGCAAGGGTGGAATCCCGGCGAGGCTGAGGAGGAACACCGCCAGCGAGAAGGCCGCCACCGGATTGGTGCTCGAGAGACCGTCGAGATCATCGACGGAGGTCACTTCCTGCCGTGGCGGTTGCGGGGCCGGGCCGGACGTCCATTCGGGCCAGCGGTGGCCGAGGTAGGTGATGGCGGCGAAGACCCCGATCGTCGCGGTTATGTATGTGGCCAGATAGAAGAGCGTTGCGGTGGTGCCTCCCAGAGCCCCGGTCCAGGCGGTGTCGGGGGACGGGAAGGGGCGGCCGGCGAGCGTGGCATCGGCTGCGGCTGCGGCTGCCACTCCAACCAGCAAGTAGCCCGCATGGGCGATCGACGAGCAGGCGAGGAGGCGACGGAGGTTGGTCTGCATGAGGGCCATCAGGTTGCCAACGGTCATCGTCAGTGCCGCCAGTACCGCTAATGTCTGCCAGAAGAAAGTCAGCCAGGCCGCCGCGGCCGGCCCGGCCACGCCTTGATTGAGGGCCATCATGCCGAGCGTGCCGCCGGTCCCCAAGCTAAGCAGGCGGAGGAGGACCACGACACCTGCCACCTTGGGAAGCGTGGAGAGGAGGGCCGCGTTGGCCGGACCGGTCCCTTCATAGACATCCGGGGCGTAGAAGTGCATCGGCACCGCCGCCAGGCGGAAAGCGGCCCCGGCCAGCACCATCCCCAGGGCCACCGGGAGGAGGACTGTCGCGGTGTCACTGATCCGGGCATCTGGAGAGCGGAGGCGGGCGCCGATCTCGGCCAAACTCGTGGAACCGCCGATGCCATACAGGCAGGCCATTCCGTAGAGGAACAGCGCCGAGGCGACCAAGGAGAGGAAGAAATATTTGATGCTCGCCTCCTGCCCGCGGGCATCGGTCCGCTTCAGTGCCAGAAGGATGTAGGTGGGGATCGAGACCAATTCCAGCCCCGCCAACAGCAGCACCAGATCATTGGCCGAGGCCACCAGGGACAAGCCGGCAAGGAGGAGGAAGGTGCCCGCCTCCTCGCAGGTGCTCGCGTCACGCCGCACCGGGCCGTGGGTGACCGCAGAGCGAAAATGGTCGCCAGCCTGTACCAAGCACAGCCCGGCCCCAGCGGCGAGCACCATGCCGCGGATGAAGGCAGCAAAGGCGTCGATCGAGAGCGGTCCGGAGGCGACCAGTTCGCCAGGCACCAGGGCCAGTCCGGGCCAACAGGCGGCGGCCGCGATTCCAGCCAGGGCCACCAGCCATCCCTGGCGGAGGCCGCCGAAGGCGCCCCACAGAAATATCACCAGAGCCGCGATCACCAGCGTGATCTCGGGGCCGGCAAGGAGGAACGTGGAGAGGGAGGTCTGTGTCGTCATGGCTGGCGAGGAACCCTGGCGGTGAGGGAATCGGCGGTGGCGGCTGCGCCGGTCGGGTGGGCGATCTCCTGCATCCGGGCTGCAAAGGCTCGGGCACTGGGGCCGGACGCCTTCCGCACCGCGTCAGCGCTCGGACGGAGAAAGGTGGCGGGCACCAACCCGATCCAGAACACAAACACCGCCAGCGGCGCAAGCGCCACCCATTCGTACCAGCGGAGATCGTCGGTCGGTGGTGCGGCTTCGGAGGCGTGGCCATGCTGGGAGGCGTGGCCATGGGCGCTGCGAGTGTCGTCAGAGGTCCCGTGACTGTTGGCGGTGTGGCCGTGGTCTCGGGGTGGCTCCCGTGAGGGACCGAAAAATACCCGCTCCACGGCCCACAGCATGTACCAAGCCCCCAGGACCACGCCGGCCACCGCGGCCACCGCCATCGTCAGGTAGCCCGTCCGCCACAGTGGCGCGACTCCTGACCAGGCACGCTGGAACGAGCCGAGGAGCACCATAAACTCCCCCACGAAGCCATTCAGCCCCGGCAACCCGATGCTCGAAAAGGTGAACACCATAAACATCACCGTCAGCCACGGTGCCCGCGACGCGATGCCGCCGAGGTTGGCGATCGACCGGGTGTGGTAACGCTCGTAGATCATCCCCACCAAGGCGAACAGTCCGGCCGCCGACAATCCGTGGTTGATCAGTTGCAGCGTTGCCCCCTCCACGGCCACCGGTTCCAGAGCGAACAATCCCATCACGCAGTAGCCCATGTGGCTGACGGATGAATAGGCGATGAGCCGCTTGAGATCGGTCTGTGCCAGTGCCACCAGCGCCCCGTAAAGGATTCCCACCACCCCCAGCCCGAAGATCCAGGGGGCGGCGACGGCCGTGGCGTCGGGGAGCATCGGCAGCGAGAAGCGGAGGAATCCGTAGATCCCAATCTTGAGGAGGACGCCGGCCAGATCGACGCTCGCCCCGGTGGGGGCCTCGACGTGGGCCAAGGGCAGCCAGGTGTGGAAGGGGACGATTGGCACCTTGACGGCGAAGCCGGCGAACAGCGCCAGGAAGACCCACATCTGCAGCCAGCCCCCCTGGGCGCTCATCGGCAGTGGGTGGGCCGCCATCCCGGCGGTCAGGGCGGCGATATCGAATGTCAACTGGCCGGCGTGAGAGGCGTTCCAAAGGACGATGGTCAGCAGGCCGAGGAATGCCAGGACGCTGCCGGCGAGCGTGTAGAGAAAGAATTTCACCGCTGCGTGGCGACGGTCGTCGTGCCCCCAGATACCAATCAGGAAGAACAGCGGCACGAGGGTGAATTCGAAGAACACGTAGAACAGGATCACGTCGCGAGCGGCGAAAACGCCCAGCATCGCCGCCTCGAGCACCAGCAGGAGCACGTAGAAACCAACCGGCTTCTCCTCGATCGCCTGCCAACTGACCATCACCGCCGTCAGCGAGAGCAGGGCCGAGAGGCCGAAGAGCCACAGCGACAGGCCGTCGAGCCCGAGTGACAGGCGGACATTGAAGGGGCCGTCCACGAGCCATGCCGCCTCACTCACCGCGTAGGGCTCTCCCGCCGCCGCTTCCGGGCTGGCGAGGTAGGAGAGCATCAGCCAACCGGTGCCGAGGAGCGTGATGACGGTCGTCACCGCGGCACTCTGCCGGACGGCGCCGGTGCCGCGGGAGCCGAGCAGCCAAGCCACCACCGCACCCACCAGAGGCGTGACGATCACCAGAAGAAGGCGGCCGGACGGGGAAAAGGGATTCATGGATGGTGTGTTTCAGGAGGGCGGGCGGGGCCGTGGCCATCGTGGAGGAGTGTGCGGAGAACTGTCAGGGGCGGAGTTGCCAAGCGAGCGCGAGGACGATTGCCAGCACCCCCACCACACCGGCCAGGGCATACCGCTGCACCAGCCCCGACTGCAGGCGGCGGACTACCGCACCCCAAGACAGCGGCACGCGGGCCACGGCGTCAACGGTGCCGTCCACGAGATTGCGATCGATGAGGGCGGAGAGCAAAGACAGCCCCTCCAACGGCCGAACAATGAGAGCCTTGTAGATCGCATCGAAGTAGAACTTGTTTTCGAGCAACGTCCCCAGCGGCCCCAGGAAGCGCTCCATCTGCGGGGAGTCGCTCCGCTTGCCGAGATGACCGATGGCAGCGATGGCGATTCCAATGGCGGCCGCCAGGCTTCCCTGGACTGCCAGGTCGACATGGAACGCATGGGTGACTGCGGTCCGGACGATGGCCGGGGCCGTCAGCGACGGTGTTGCCGCCAGAAACCATGCCAGGCCGCCGGTGGCGAACAGCACCCAGCCGGCCAGCAACGACAAGCCTGCAAGGATCATCAGCGGAACGGTCATCACCGTGGGAGATTCATGGGGGTGGTGCCCGGCTTCCGTCGGCACCCGCTTCGGCCCGGTGAAGGTCATGAACACTGCCCGAAAGGTATAGAAGGCTGTCAGACCGGCGGTGAAGAGCGACATCCAAAACAGTGTCTGCCACGTTGACGGATGATCGAGGGCGTCGAGGCCGACGCGCTCAAGTCCGGCATCGCTTTCAAGCGCAGTCCGATTGGAGGCGAAAGCGGCCTGGCGAAACGGCGTGGCCAAACGGTTGGGTGCGATCTGGTCTGCCGCGTGGGCATCGGCATGGTCGCTGTGGTGCTGGTCCGGATGTGCCTTGGCGTGGAGCGCCGCGAGAATCTCGTCCTTGCTGAAGAATCCAGCGAAGGGGGGGAGCCCGGCCAGGGCACAGGCGCCGATCAGGAAGGTCGCCGCCGTCACCGGCATCACCTGACGGAGGCCACCGAAGCGACGCATATCGATCACGCCCCCCATGGAATGCATCACCGAGCCAGCGCCGAGAAATAGCAGTGCCTTGAAGAACGCATGGGTGACAAGGTGAAAGATGGCGGCGGTGAAGCCGAGCATCGAGCCGGTGCCGAGGCTCGCGAACATGTAGCCAAGCTGGCTGATCGTCGAATAGGCGAGGACCCGTTTGAGGTCGTTTTGCACGGTGGCGATTCCGGCCGCCACCAACGCTGTGGTGGCGCCGACAATCGAGACCATCGCCAGGGCTCCGGGGCAGCCCACAAACAGCGGCGCTGAGCGGGTAATCAGATAGATCCCCGCGGTGACCATGGTCGCGGCATGAATCAGGGCACTGGCCGGCGTAGGGCCTTCCATGGCGTCCGGGAGCCAAACGTGCAGCGGCAACTGGGCGCTCTTGCCGCAGGCCGCCAAGAGGATCAGCAGACAGATCGCCGTTCCCACTGCACCGCCGACAAAGCCTTCGGCATCGGCCAGACGGGTGTGGCCGAGAATCCCCTGGACGACCGTGTCACCTGCCCAGGTGTCGTGGAAGTCGAGCGTGCCGTAGGTCATCCACAACAAGAAGGTGGCGATCGCCAGACCAAAGTCGCCGACCCGGTTGACCAGAAATGCTTTTTTCGCCGCCCGGGCCGCCTCGGGCCTGGTGAACCAGAAGCCGATCAACAGGTAACTGCAGGCCCCCACCGCCTCCCAGAACACATAGACCAGGAGGAAGTTACTGGCTGCCACGAGCATCGACATCGAGAACACAAACATCGCCACCAAGGCGAAGAACCGTGGATAGCCCGGATCGTCGTGCATGTAGCCGATGGAGTAGATCGCCACGAGCAGGCCGACTCCGGTGATGATCACCAGCAGGGTCGAGGTGAGTGGATCGCAGCGGAGAGTGACCGTCGCCGAGAATGAGTCGAGCGCCGAGATGCCTGGCGCGACCGGTGTTCCGGCGGCATCGCCCCCTCCGGCGTGGGCGTCATCGACGGTCGCCCACTGCCAGAGCTCGGCGATGATCTCCACCGGCCGGGTGGCTTGGCCATTCCCGTCGCCGCGGACATCATTCACCGTGGACACCAGCAGGAGGCCGGCAACCAGCGCCGCACCAGCGATCCCGGCGACGGCTGGAAGATGACCTCGGGCACCGAGGCGGCGGCCGAGAAGAATGGTGCAGATCGCTCCCAGGAGAGGGAGGAGCGGAACGAGCACCAGGAGCGTGGTGGGTGAGAACGGCGACATGGGAGCAGCGTGGGTGGGTTGGGCCGCGGGCGGCTGTTAGACGTGGTCGCGCTGGAGCGCCTGGTTGTCGTCGGAATCGGGTCGGATGCCGGCGGGTGAGAGCCTTGGCCAACTGGGAGGGGCTGTGTCCCCGGCGGGAAGTTCGCGGTCGACAGTCCGTGGCAGGTTGTCCTCACGCAGTGCCTGCCAGGCTACGGCATCGAGCCTGCCGGTGCGGGAGAATGCCTGGAGAATGAAGACCAGCGCCACAGCCGCCTCGCAGGCCGCCACCGTGAGCACAAAGATCACAAGGATCTGCCCGCCCCAGTCACCGTGGTAGCGGCTCCAGGCGACGAGCGTCACCGAGACCCCCTGGAGCATCAGTTCAGCGCAGAGGAACATCACGATCAGGTTTCGCCTGGTGAGGATTCCCACCAGGCCGAGCGAGAAGAGGATCGCGCCGACGATCAGCGCGTTGTGGAGCAGGCTGGCTGTGATCATCGTCTGGACCTCCCTTGGTCACCATCTGCAGCCTCGGCCCGCGAGACCACAGCAATCGCGCCGACGAGAGCCACGAGGAGGAGGAGGCCGGCGACCTCCACGGCAAAGAGGTGACGGCCGAACAACTCGGCTCCCAGACGGGCCACCTCGTCGGCATCGGTCATCTGGTTTTGGGGTGCGGCCTGGGACGGCGTCGCGGTCTGGGGCCGCACGGCTTCCGCCGCGGCCTGGGCACGCGACGGCATGGCACAGCAGGCGGGGGGGGCGCTGGCCGACAGCCGGCCGACGGAGAGCGTCAACAGCCCGAGCAGCACCGCACCTGACACCGCAGCCAGCAGTGGTTCGCTCGACACCCGGTCGTAGGAAGCCATCCCAGAGGGTTGGGCAAGCATGAGAACGAAGAGGAACATCACCAGGATGGCGCCGGCATAGACGACGATCGTGGCCACTCCGAGGAACTGCGCCCCCAGAACCAGCAACACGCCGGAGACTCCCGCCAGCGTTAATGCAAACCAGATTGCCGCGTAGACCGGTGAACGGGTGACGATCGTTGCCAGTCCGGAGACGACTGCCACACCGGCGACGACGAGGAAGACGGCATCCGCACCGAGACAGCCGAGCGTTCGGCCGGTGGCAGCGAACCCGAGAATCGCGATCGCCCCCAGCAGCGCACCGAGGCGCCGGGTGCCGGGGGTATCGAGGGCCTTGGGGAGGAGCAGCCACAGGGCGGCCGCCAGGGCCGTGACCGACCCGGCAAGCAGCATCCCGGCGGGGGCAACAGAGACCTGATCCATCAGTGGTGACCTCCCGCCGGCGCGGCGTCGGCCGGGGCATGACCGAAGGTGGCCATACCTGCGGCAGCAAGCGTCTTTGATTTCATCGGCTCGGCATCCTTCGTCATGTCGTAGACGCTGAGCAGTTTCTCCTTATCGAATATCATCTCCTCGCGGCTCTTGCCCGTGAGGTCGAGGAGGCTTGTCAGTTCGATGGCGTCGACGGGGCAGGCTTCCTCGCACATCCCGCAGAAGATGCAGCGCAACTCGTCGATCGAGAAACTCTCCGGATACTTCTCCCGGTCGGGCCAGGGGCTCTCGGTGGCGACGATGTCGATGCAGTGGGCGGGGCAGGCGGTGGCGCAGAGAAAGCACGCCACACACTTCACCCTGCCGGCATCATCACGATTGAGTCGGTGGACCCCCCGGTAGATGAGAGGATTGCCAACGACGGGCCTCGATTCGGGGTAGTTGACGGTCACCTTGCGGCTCACCATGTGCCGGGAGGTGGTCGAAAGACCCTGAATGAACAGTGGAAGATAGAGCCGCTCGGCGAGGCCCAGCGGTTTCTCCTCGAGCCAGGTGATGGCGGGATCGGTCGGTTTCATCGGCTGCCTGCCAGTTCGTTCGCGGGTGGGGCGTGCGGACCGAGTTCCCGTTCGACATCGAACGGGCCATGATTGCCATGATTGCCATGATTTCCATGAGTTCGGACGGGCGAGTTGTCGCTCTCGGAGGGGGTCAGGATGCCGGAGCCGACCCAGCCCACCAAGCAGGCGAGCCAGGGGATGGCGATCGCCACGGCGGTGGCAATCCCAGGGCCGAGGAGGTTTTCCAGTTGGGGCCGGTATTCCTCGACCGCAGCCACCGTGACGAGATTCACCAGGCCCAACGGCAGCATCACCTTCCAGGCGAGGCTCATCAGTTGGTCGAAGCGGAACCGCGGCCAGCTCCAGCGGACAAGCATGAAGAACACGATCACGCCGAGGATCTTGGCCGAAAGGATGGCGAATCGCAGCAGCGCCTGGATCCAGCCGATGTCCTGGCTCGAACCGGTGACGCCCCACAGGTGCCAGCCACCGAGGAACATGATCACGATCAGGAACGCCGCGGTGATCATGTGGAGGAATTCGGCCACGAGGAACAGGAGCAGTTTGATCCCCGAATACTCGGTGTGATAACCGCCGACGAGTTCCTGCTCGGCCTCGGGGAGATCGAACGGCAGCCGGGCGGCCTCGGCGAAACTCGCCACCATAAAGACGATGAAGCCCAGCGGTTGGGCGAAGACGTACCAGATCCCCGTTTCGGCCTGGGCGTTGATGATCATGTCGAGACGGAGGCTGCCGGCTGCGAGGACGACGCCGAGCAAGCCCAGACCGAGCGGGATCTCATAGGCCACCAGTTGGGCGCTGGAGCGAAGTCCGCCGATGAATCCGTATTTATTGTTGCTGGCCCATCCCCCCAGGAGGACACCGTAGACGGCGATGCTGGAGAGGGCAAAGACCCACAGGACACCGACATCGAGTCCGGGGGCGACCAAAAATGGCACCGGATCGGGGAGCCCGGGGATTCCCAGAGGGGGCAGCACGCTGCCGAAGGGGATGGATGCGAAGATGGCCAGCGACGCCGCCAGGATCACCAGCGGCGCGGTGTTGTAGAGCACCCGATCGACGTGGCTGGGAGTGAAGTCCTCCTTGAGGATGATCTTCAATCCGTCGGCCAGCGGCTGTCCCAGCCCGAAGAGGCGGATCTTCGTCAGTGGGATCCCCACCCGGTTGGGGCCGCGACGGTCCTGGACCCAGGCCGCGATCCAGCGTTCCAGCAGCACCAAGTAGGCAGCCGCCGTCATCAGTCCGCCGACGAGCAGGCCGATCTTCACCAGGGCGGCGAGGATCAGAGGCGATGGGAGGAGGTTCATCATCAGGGGAACCCGGGGGCAGGAGGGCTTCTGGCGGCCGTGGTGGAGAATCAGGGGTGGGCTGGGAAGAGTTCCGGGGGCATCAGACGGGGATCATGCCGAGGCGATCTGGTTGACGCGCAGATCGACCCCGTTGGGGGGCACATCACCGGCCAGGACGGCCAAACTCACCGCCGACTCGGCAATCTGGCGGCGAACGGCGGCCGGATCGTAGAGCCCGCGGCGACCGAGCATATTCCAAAGCAACCGCCCCTCAGGCCACACGCCGGCAGGCGCCCGTACCGCGGCGGCGAACGTCTGCGCCCGGTGGGCCACGTTGACCCAGGTGCCGGTGCGTTCGGCAAAGCCGGTCGCCGGCAATTGCCAGGTTGCCAGCCGGGAGAGTGGCGATTCGAAGAGGTCCTGAACCACCAGACTGCGGAGCTTTCCAAACGGTTCCGCGGTCGAGTCATCGATCCAGGAACCGGGATAGGCCGCCGTCACCCAGGCAGCGTCGGCCTGCCCCTGGCGGATGTGGTCAAGGAAGTTGTGCCAACGATGCAGGTCGGTCTCGAAGAGGCCGACGATCGCTTCAACCCCAATCCGGTTGGGGCATTTTTCTGCCCGAATCGTGAAGCCACCGGGGAACGACTGATCGGTGCCCGAAGTCGGCACATGCCCGACAGCAAGGTAGGCCCGAGGATCGATGGAGCGTGCCACTGCACACAGCATCCAGGCCTCCTCGAGCGTGAGCATGGGGGACACGGCCACCGCCAGTCGACCGGCCGACTTCAGGTCGTCGCGGATTCGCGTGACCACCGCCGGCCATTCCACGGTCTCCCGCTCAGCGGCCGAGGAGACCAGACGGCCAGCGGCGAGGAGCCGAGAGGGATCATGGAGGTGGTGCCAACCGTAGCGCCCGTCATCGCAAATCCACCACTTGTTGACGTGGGGGTTTTCGCGGGGCTTGAGGCGGTAGACGGTGTCTTGATTGTGTTCGGTGACGATCGAGCAACCGGCCGAACATCCGCCGCAGACGTTCGCCTCCCGCTTCAGAAACCAGACCCGCTGCTGGTAGAGGAAGTCCTTGTCGCCCAACGCGCCGACAGGGCACAGATCGACGACGTTGCCGGAGAGTTTGTTGTCGAGCGGGAAGCCAGGGAAGACATCGATTTCCTCCTTCGCCCCACGGTTGGCCACCATCAATTCACTGGTCCCGGAAACCTCGCGGGTGAACCGCACGCAGCGCGTGCACATGATGCAGCGGTCGACAAACAGGGTGACCGTCGGCCCGACGTCGCGGCGCTGGCTGTGGAAGGGGTTGATGTCGGCACGCCGTTCCGGCTGCCCGTGCTCAAAGTGGTAGTCCTGGAGAAGGCATTCGCCCGCCTTGTCACAGATCGAGCAGTCAATCGGGTGGTCGATGAGGAGTGCTTCCTCAACGCGGGCCCGGCTGTCCTTTACCAATTGACTGTCAGTCACGATCACCGTGCCGTCGCGGGCCGGCGTCTGGCAACCAGGCACCAATTTCGGCACCATCGTCACCTTGCCGGTGGCCGGATCGCGGCTGCCGGTTTCGACGAGACACATCCGGCAACTGGCAACGACAGAAAGGCCGGGATGCCAGCAGTAATGCGGGATCTCCACCCCTGCCAGGCGGGCAGCCTCGATGCAGTTGAGCCGCTCCTGGGCACCGATCTCGATCTCTTTTCCATCGACGATGACTGTGGGCATGGGCGTGTGCGGCGGGGGGGCGTGGGTCGAGGGAAGATAAGGAACGGCGGGTGCGTGGGGCGGAGGGCGTGAGAGGCTTTAGTGTCCGTTGATCACCGGCAGGGCGCGGACGGCGTCGGTGACCATCCAGCCGTTGGGATTGGAGTGCTTAATGTAGTCCTCGAATTCACCACGGAACTTCTTGATGGCGTTTTTGATCGGCCAGGCAGCGCCGTCGGCGAGACCGCAGATCGTCGAGCCGGGCATCATCCCCATCGTGTTGCCGATCTCGGCGAGGAGTTCCAGGTCTTTGAGCCGGCCTTTGCCAGCGCGAATCCGCTCGAGCATCCGCAGCGACCACGCCGTTCCCTCGCGACAGGGGGTGCATTGGCCGCACGACTCGTGAGCGAAAAATCGGCAGGAGTTGTGGAGGAAGTCAACGATGCTCACGGTGTCGTCGATCACCACGACCGCAGCGGTGCCCAGTCCCAGGCAGCCAACCTTTCCGGGGCCGGCGAAGTCGAGGGGAGTGTCGAGTTCGGCCTCGGTGAGCAGTCCCATCGAGATCCCGCCTGGGATCACCGCTTTGGCTTTCCGTCCCTTCCAAACGCCCCCCCCTTGGCCTTCGATCAATTGCCGGGCGGTAATCCCCAGAGGGGCTTCGTAACACCCCGGCCGTTCGACGTGGCCCGAGAGGCAGTAGAGCTTAGGCCCGTAACTACCGGGATCACGAGGATTGTTGGGATCGGCGGGAACTCCGATCGAACGGAACCAGTCGACACCGCGGCGGGCGATCTGTGCCACACAGGCCATGGTCTCGATGTTGTTGACGACGGTCGGCTTGCGAAATAGCCCCTCAATGGCGGGAAACGGTGGCTTGATCCGTGGCCAAGCCCGCTTTCCTTCCAGGCTTTCGATGAGGCCGGTCTCTTCGCCGCAGATGTAGGCCGCGGCACCGCGATGGAGGTAGAGATCCAGCGAGAAGGAACCGCCAAGGATGTTCTTCCCCAGCAGGCCCGCAGCGTAGGCCTCGTCGATGGCCGCCTGCAGCCTGTCCCAACTCTGCGGGTATTCGTAGCGGAGGTAGAGGTAGGCGGTGGTGGCCCGTGTCGCATAGGCCGAGAGGATGATCCCCTCGATCACCTGGTGCGGGTCGTCCTCCATGAGGATCCGGTTGTTGAAAGTCCCCGGTTCGCTCTCGTCGGCGTTGATGCACAGATAGATCGGGCCGGGATGATCCTTGGGGAGGAACGTCCACTTCAATCCCGTCGGGAAGCCGGCGCCGCCGCGTCCCCGCAGACCAGAGGCCTTTACCAGATCGATCACATCGACGGGTTGCTTCTCCTTGAGGATCCGCTCCAGCGGGGCGTAGCCTCCGCGCGAGCGGTAACTCTGCAACGAATGGCCATCGGGGACGCCGACGGCTTCAAGGAGGACTGGCTGCGAGGTGACCATGAGGGGGGCGGTGGCTGTTTCCGCGAAAGGTGGTGGAAGGGGGAGCGGAAGGGGGAGGAGTGTCAGGAGGAACTGGCGGTGCGGGCGCGGGCGTCACGCACAAACGCTTCTGCCGATTCAGGCGTGAGGTTCTTGTGGAGAGTTTTCCCAGCCAGCATGCAGGGGGCGAAATCGCAGGCGCCGAGGCACTCGGCCGGCTCGACCGTCAGGGCACCATCCGCCGTCGTTCCGCCTGGTTCAATTCCCGCAGTGCGGCAGATGTGGTCGAGCACCTGCTCGCCGCCACGGAGGGCGCACGAAATCGAGCGGCAGACCCAGGCCCGCGTCCGGCCGGCGGGTTTGTCTTGGGGGAAGAAGGCGTAGAAGGAGAGCGTGTCCTGGACCTCAGCGGGCGCCAGTCCCAACAACTGTGCGACTTCAACCACGGCCTCCAGCGGCACATAGGCCAGCGCATCGTTGACGATGTGGAGTGCGGGCAACGTCAGGGCGCGGCGGGTGGGGTAGCGGGGCGCAAGCGCCTCGATCTTGGCCACCATCTCAGGGGTCAGAATCCGCCGTGTGGAAATTGCGGAGATCGGGGAGGTCGTGGAGGTCGTGGAGGTCATGGAGGCAGGTGGTGCTGAGGGTGGACGAAGGCGGGAGAAAGGGGAGTCAGCGGTCGAGTTCCGCGGCGATGATGTTCAGGCTCCCCAGCACCGCCACCACATCGGAGAGCGTGTGTCCGCGGATGAGTTGCGGGAAGAGAGAGAAGTGGAGGACGGACGGGGGGCGACAGCGGGCTCGGTAGGCGACCTCGCTGCCGTCGCCGACGACGTAGAAGCCGAGTTCACCGTTGGGGGCCTCGATGGCGGCGTAGGATTCCTCCCGGGGAACCTCGAAGCCGCGGTTGCTCATCGACAATTCAAAATGCGAGATCGTTCCCTCGATCGTCGAGTAGACCTGCTGCTTTGAGGGGAGGGCCAGCCGCCCTTCGATGCCGACGTTGACCTCCCCGGAGGGGATGTTCTCGATCGCCTGATTGAGGATCCGGATGCTCTCCCGCATCTCCTGCATCCGCACCAGGTAACGGGAATAACAGTCACCAGCTGCGGCGCAACAGACCTGGAAATCGTAGTCGGCGTAGGCGAGATAGGGCTCGTCCTTGCGCAGGTCGCGGGTCACGCCGCTGGCCCGGGCCACCGGCCCTGTCGCGCCGCCGTTGATCGCTTCCTCACGGGTCAGGACTCCCACCCCCTTGGTGCGGTCGACGAAGATCCGGTTGCGGGTCAGGAGCCGCTCCATGTCGTCGAGCGTCTTGGGGAACGTCCGCAGGAAGGTGCGGATCTTCTCGATCACAAGTGGCGTGAAATCATGCGACACGCCACCGACACGGGTGTAGCTGTTGGTGAATCGGGCCCCGCAGAGGGTCTCGAAAATGTCGTAGATCACCTCACGCTGGTAAAAGCCGTAGAGGAAGAAGGTGAAGGCGCCGGTGTCCAAGCCGACGGCGCCGTTGCTTAACAGGTGGTCGCTGACCCGCGCCAATTCGGCGACGATCGTGCGGATCACCTTGCAGCGGGGGGTGAGGTCGATTCCCAAAAGCGTCTCGACGGCGTGGTGCCAGGCGACGTTGTTGGCCATCGGCGAGATGTAATTCATCCGATCGGTGACCGTCACGTACTGGTTAAACGTGAGGTGCTCGCCGATCTTTTCGAACCCGGAGTGGAGGTAGCCCATCTCCGGCATCGCATCGACGACCCGCTCGCCGTCGAGTTTCAGCACGAGCCGCAGCGTGGTGTGCGTGGCGGGGTGCTGCGGTCCGAAGTTCAGCGTCCACAGATAGTCCTCTTCCCGGACGCCGTCGCCGGAGCTGGAGGAACGTGTGACTTGGTCGGGAGCGATCGCCATGGTGGCCTGCCGGCGGGAGGATCGGAATCGGACGGAATCGGTCGGGGGGGATCTGGAGGGTTAGCCGTCCTCGCGGGTGAGGACCGGGAAGTTGTGCCGCTCACCGCGCCCCTGCAACGGATAATCCTTCCGCAGCGGGTGGGCGAGGAATTCTTCCGGCATCAGCAGCCGACGAAGATCAGGGTGGCCGATGAAGCGAATGCCGAACATGTCCCAGACCTCGCGCTCCAGCCAATTGGCGGAGCGCCACAGGCCGCTGATGCTCGGGACGGCGGGCTCAGGATCGTCGACGAACAGCCGCACCGTCAGCCGCCGGCCGGTGCCGGTTGCAGTCAGCAGATAGACCAGCCCGTAGCGGCGCGTGGCGCCGCGGTATTCGAGGTAATCGACACACGTCACGTCAATCAGTTGGTTGAAGCCCAATTGCTTGAGGTGCGTGAAGAATTCGAGGGCCACACCTGCGCCGATCACCACACGGACTTGACCGCGGTAGGTGGAACTTTCCAGGCCGGGAAAACGTGCTGCCAGGGACTCAATGGCGTCGTCGGCT
Source organism: Planctomycetota bacterium (assembly GCA_003669605.1). GTDB lineage: Bacteria > Planctomycetota > Planctomycetia > Pirellulales > UBA1268 > QWOP01. The sequence goes on along the minus strand of QWOP01000078.1, from coordinate 1,421 downwards.
CTGGAGTCGACGGTGTCTTTGGAGTGGGCTTCGGCCATCGGCGAGGGATCCGGTACGGGGATTTGTCGGGGGATCGAGAGCGGCTTTCAAAGGGCTTTCAAGGCAGGCGGGATTCGCTCCGCGGGAAGCGCAACTCCCGCTGAATGACGGGATTGCGGGCCGCATCCACCTGCAGAACGCCGGTCACGTCGACCAGGGCCCGCTTGCGGAGTTGCCGCTGGGAGGTGTCGAACTCCCGGCCGGTGATCGTCCCCTCACGCTGGATCTTGTCTTGGAGGTCGATGATCGCCTGGATGAGTTGTTCGGGGCGGGGTGGACAGCCGGGGACATACATATCAACCGGGATGAATCGATCGATGCCCTGGACGACGGCGTACGTGTCGAACACCCCGCCGGTGCTGGCGCAGGCCCCCATGGAAATGCACCACTTTGGCTCGTGCATTTGCAGCCAGATGCGCTGCAGTACCGGCAGCATTTTCATCACCACGCGGCCGGCGACGATCATCAGATCGCACTGGCGAGGGCTGAAACGAAACACCTCGGCGCCGAAACGGGCCAGATCGTGCTTGGCGGCGCCGGTGGCCATCAACTCAATGCCGCAGCAAGCAGTGGCGAATGGCATCGGCCAGAGGCTGTTCTTCCGGCACCAACTGGCCAACTCATCGAGCCGGCTGACCATGACGTTTTCGGGAAGTTCTATCGCCACCGAAACACCCCCTTACGCCAGTCGTACGCGAATCCAACCACGACCAGAGCAATGAACACCATCGCTCCGGCAAACACCAATCCCCGGCCCGACACCATCCCCTCGGCGACTGCCGCATCGATCCCGGCGGCCGACCGGCTGGCAACGGCCCAGGGGTAGAGAAACAACAGTTCAACGTCGAACACCAGAAACGTGATCGCCACGAGGTGAAAGCGAATGTCGAACCGGCGGCGTGTGTCATGGACGGGGTCCATGCCGCTCTCGTAGGGCATCTCCTTGACGCGGCTGGTACGGCTCGGTCCCACAAGACTCGAGCCGACAACCAGTCCCACCGAAACCGCCGCGGAAATGGCGACGAACAGGAGGACGGGGAGGATCGCTTCCATAAAAAAGCACCACCGACGTGAGGACGACGAACAACACCGCTGGCCGCCACGCCAGCCGACACGGCAGAGGAATCAAACTCGGAAGCCGGACATCGACCGGACCGAACGACATCAGCAGAAGCGACGATTGTGAAATATTTCACAATGTCGTCGCTGAGGAAATGCCGTCCCTAATAAAAAAGCCGTCAGAAATGGGGACCGGCCGATTTGACCGCGGGTGGCGGCTCTTCGGTTTGGCCAAGTTATACCGTCTTGCCCTCCGGGCGACGAGACGGAGACGATCGCCCCGATTTTCCGGGGGGATTGGCCGCTCAAGCGGCCCGGATTCG
>QWOP01000060.1 GCA_003669605.1 Planctomycetota bacterium | reverse complement strand
GATGCAAAACACTTTTCCCGCGAGCGCCTGATGGAATGCCGCCAGACAGCGGTTGACGGCCGTGGGGGGTTCGGTCATGCGGGATGTCTTCGCAGTTCTTTCGTCGTCAACGCCGACTGTCTTGGTTGATCGTGAACTGGAATGTTGATTAAGAGTCTACCGGGAGGATCAAGGTTATTGGTGAGGGTCGTTCATACGTGGCCCGATGCAACCGGCAACTTGGCGGCGGCCCAGGCCTTGAACCCGCCCACCAGATCGCGGGTCTCCTTGCGCCCCAGTTTCTGTAAGACACTCGCCGCGATCGCCGAGCGGTAGCCCCCCTCGCAGTGGACGACGACCGGAGTGCCCCGGGGCAACTCGCCGACCCGCTCCTCGAGATGAGGCAGCGGGATATTCACGCTGCCGGGCACAGAGCCGCTGGCATGCTCAGCCGGACTCCGCACGTCGACGACGACCGGAATGGCGCCAGCATCCGTCCGCCCACCACCGAGCCATTCCGCCAGGGCCGGGGCGGTGATCCGCTCCGTCCGCTCGAGAAGATCCTCGTGATGGAGCAGTGCTCCCATGCCCCCCGCGAGATACCCGCCGACGTTGTCGAAGCCGATCCGCCCCAACCGGATCACAGCCTCCTTCTCGCCTCCCTCTCCAGCGATGACGATGATCGGACGGTCGCGACTGAGCACGGAGCCACACCACGTGGCGTATTTTCCGGAGAGGGCGATGTTCACAGACTCCCGCAGATGCCCCCCCTCGAAGTCGATCCCATCCCGGACATCGAGCAATTGGGCGCCGGCTCTGTGCATCCGGGTCACCTCCTCAAGGGAGAGTGCTTGGAAGGTGCTTTGCATCGCGGCGTCGAGTGAGGGGCGTTCCTTTCGGTTCAGAATCGCGTCGTGAACGAAATACTCAGGGGCCTCCGGCTGGTCGGCTGTGACAATTTTTTTGAAATCCTCCCGGCTCATCGGCTGGAGGGCGTAGTTGAATTTCTTCTGCTCAGCGATCGTGGAGACAGTCTCCTTCGAAAGCGCCTTGCCACACATGCTGCCCGCGCCGTGGGCAGGGTAGACAAGGGTGGCATCGGGGAGTTTTGCGAGCTTGTTGGTGATGCTGTCGTAGAGCATATCGGCGAGTTCGTCAGCCGTGACCCCGATGCTCGCCAGCAGGTCGGGGCGGCCGACGTCGCCGATAAATAGCGTGTCGCCGGTGAGCACCGCCTGCGGCGACGTACGATTCTGGGCAAGGTCGTAGACCAGAATCGAAATCCCCTCCGGGGTGTGGCCCGGGGTCTCGAGGACCTCAAGACGAACGTCCCCGAACTCGACGGCATCACCATCCTTCATTTTCACACAGGCAAATTCTGCCTCGGCACGCATCCCCAACCGGATCGTCGCCCCGGCACGTTCCCGGAGTTCGATGTGTCCGGCCACGAAGTCGGCGTGGAAGTGAGTGAGAAAGACGTCCTGTATGCGATAGCCCCCGGCCGCGGCGTCACGGAGATATTGGTCGACGTCCCGCTGCGGATCGACAACCGCAGCCGTTTTCGATTTCTCGTCCATGATCATGTACGAGGCGTGCGACAGGCAGGCAAGGTAGTACTGCTGGATCTTCATGGGTGGTCTTGCTCCGGTGGATGTGTGGGGGGGATGAGTTGCCGATCAGCGCCCCTTGGTGGTGGGGAAGCCGGCTTTCACGAGGGCCGGATAACCGGGCTTTAAGGCCCGGACTTCGAAACCCTGGCGGGTGAGGATATCGGCCGCATCGAGGCACCTCCCGCCGGCGAGGCAGTGGAGATAGACGGTCTTATCGCGGGGGATGATCTTGGCAAGTTCTGCCTGCGACAAGCCCTTTTCCAGTTCGCTCAACGGCAGTAGCGCAGCCCCCACGACATGCCCCTGATCCCACTCCTGCGGCTCGCGGACATCGATGATCACTGCTTGCGTCGCCGCCACTGCGGTTTTCACGGTATCGAGAGAATCCTTGGTGTGTTCCGCAGCCATGGCCTGCGTCGCCAACGAGCAGGCGATTGCCGTCAGCAAGGCCGTGGTGCAAGCGATCGATCCCTTGCCTGGCGAGGACTGATTCCATGGCATCCTCGCGATCAATATCGCCATCCCGCAGGTGTCGGTGATCCCGGCAAACACAAGGCCTGCCCCGACAAATCCCGCCAGCCCCAGGCCCGCCATGTTCCACGGGGCGGGAGCAACGGCCCCCAGCGCCGCTCCGATCGCGACCATCGCCCCGGCACAGATCCGCACCTGTCGTTCGAGCGACACTGCCTTCCGGCCACGGAGATTAGAGAGCAGACTCGGGGAGATCGTGGCCACCATAAGAAGTCCTCCACCGCTTGCTCACCCCAACGACGGCAAGAGAAACGGGACTGACCGCTGCCGGAGGCGGAGCACTGCCTGCCATCGTCGCCGGCCTCACAGGCTATGGATACACTGCCTCAAGCGCCCGCGGGTGGGGGTCGAGAGTGCACAGCACTCGAGAAAACCGGGGATGTCCTCGGTAGAAAATATCAGGGATGTTTTTTTCCATGGGCTGCTCGAGAAGGGCTCCACACGCCTCAAACGTGCGTGGCATGCAGCCTGGGGGCAGAAGAGCGCCCCGGAGAAATGCCCGAGAGAGGACTTGAACCTCCACCCAGTTACCTGGACAAGAACCTGAATCTTGCGCGTCTGCCAATTCCGCCACTCGGGCAAGTGGCCGCTGTCGCGACGCAATGATGCTATCAGCGGGCCCCGCCGACGCAAGGGTGCCGCCGGGAGGCCGCTTGCAGGCTGTGGATACGCTGCCGGCACTTGCTGCACAAGGCGGTCGGGAGTGGGGAGCACACGAGAAAACCGGGGGGGGTTTCTCACGTGGAAAAATGTCAGGAATGACTTTTCCCACCGGCAGCTCGGACGCGGAATCCGCCGTAGCCCCCACCTGCAAAGATGGTCTAAAAACCCTCCGCTCTCAAGGTCCATACAGCTCCCGCGCCACTGCCCAGCCCCGGAGGAGTGCATGTCCGTTCCCCTTGCCCAGGCCGTGATCGTCATCCCCGCCCGCCTTTCGAGCCAGCGGCTGCCGAGAAAGATGCTCCTGGCAGAGACCGGACGGACACTCATCGAGCACACCTGGCGGGCTGCCAGCCGCTCGAGTCGGGCCACCCGCGTCGTGGTTGTCACCGACAGCGAAGAGATTGCCGCCGCCGTGCGGGCCTTCGGCGGCGAAGCAGTGATGACCTCGCCATCGGCTCCCAGTGGCACCGCACGGATCGTCGAGGCTTTGCCCCACCTGCCCGATGTTCCCTTGATCGTCAACGTCCAGGGGGATGAACCGGAACTGTCCGCCGCCGCCATCGACACCGCCATCGATCTCCTCGACCGCTGCCCAGGAGCCGGCGTAGCGACGCTCGTCACTCCCATGCGTTCCGCCGACGACCTCCGCGATCCCTCGGCGGTCAAGGCCGTGCTTACCCCCTGGCGCGAGGCCACGTCCACTGGGCACATCCCCCCAGTGGAGCAGTCTGGAGCATGGCGGGCGCTGTACTTCAGCCGGGCACCGATTCCCGCCGCCCGCGACTGGCACGACGATCTCCTCTCCGCCACGCCGCCACTCTACTGGCAACACGTCGGACTCTACGCCTACCGCCGCAGCGTGCTCGCAGCCTGGAACGATCTCCCCGATTCAAGGCTGGCAACGCTCGAGAGCCTCGAACAACTCCGTCCGCTGGAGGCCGGCATCGGAATCGTCGCTGCCGCCATCGATCATGCCGCCCGGGGCATCGATACCCCGCGCGACTACGCCGCCTTCGTGGATCGCTGCCGGAGAGCCTGACGGGCCAGCGGCCTCGAGTCACCGCCCCATCACGACTTCTCCACAGGCACAAGCAGCACGCTCGCCGGCACCCCCGTGAGCACCGCTTCAGAAGTACTTCCCAGCAGCCAGCGGGTGAGTTGATCGGTGGGAGTGCGGCCGATGATCACGAGATTGTCGCCGTGGTCGCGGACATGGGCCCTGATCTGGTCACCTGGATTGCCCTGCACAAGGATCGGAGGACATCCCCGGAAAACCGGCGGCAGGGTTTCCTGGAAGGCAGTCAGCCTCGCGCCCAAGGCACCGACGTCGTTGTCATGCTCCTGCTGCCAGGCGACAGCAATCGCTTCGGTGTCGGGATGGCGAACCTTCTTCTCCAGCCACGCAGGCAGGGGGCCAGCCAGCAGCGATTCCGCCACGCCGATCACTTCGCCGCTGGACTCAGCCGGCCAGTGGAGTTTGCCGGCAATTGCAGCCACAGCGGCGGCACTGGCCGGATGGTGGCAGGCGAGGGCTCGAATCGGCTGGTTCTCGGGCGGCGGATTGCGGACCACCAGCACCGGTAATTGTGCCCCGTGGACCACGGCCCGCGAGACACTCCCGAGGAGGACTTTTTCCAGCGACATCGTGTTGCTCGCACCCACGACGACCAGATCCGCCCGCCAGCCGAGGGCCGCCTCAAGGATGCCGGCGGCAGCCGACTTCGTGCTCACGATCGCCTCCACCTTGCGGGTGAACGGCTGCGGGAGTCGGCTCTCGGCCTCGTTGAACAGCGCTGCGCTGGCCCCTTCGAGAAGCGTCTGCCCCCACGGCATGCGGCGGTGCAGTTCGGCCGGCGAGAAGTAGATCGCCACCTCATCGCTCCGCTGGTCGAGCAACCGCCCCACCAACGACACTCCGGCAAACGAGGCCGGGGATCCGTCGACTCCGATCAGGACTTTCATAACTCGCTCCGAAATGAGGGTCTCCGCTGGGGAGTCATCTTACCCGAGCCGGCGCCGCAGCCCGGGTCGATCGCTCAACCGATCCACACCTTCGAGACCTCCCCCGGCACTTCACGCACCAGGCGGGGTACGGCGTAGCCCGGAAGGACCGCCTTGAGCCCGGCGTGCAGGCCGATCGCGGTCTGGTCCGGGACATCGAAATGTGCCGTCCCGCGAACCCGGTCGGGGGCATGGAGATAGTAGGGCACGACACGGAGATCGAGGAGCCGCTCCGAGAGGGCCGCCAGCGTCTCCACAGAATCGTTGACGCCGGAAAGGAGGACTGACTGATTGAAAAGCAGGACTCCCGCTCCAGCCAGATCCGCAAGTGCTCCGGCGACGGCCGCGTCGAGCTCGGCGGGATGATTGGCATGCACCACGACGCTGGTCGTGAGCCGAGTGCCGCCGAGGATTTGGACGAGGCGGGGGGTGACCCGCGACGGCAATACAATCGGCAGCCGGGTGTGGATTCGCAACCGCCGTACCGTCGGCACAGCCACGATCTCCCCCACGATCCGTTCGAGCCGGGAGTCATCCAGCAGCAGCGGGTCGCCACCGGAGAGGATTACCTCCCGGATCGATGTATCGGCGGCGATCGCCCGGAGGGCCTCGCTCATCCCCGCCGGCGTGGCACCATTGTCGGCGTAGGGAAATTCCCGACGGAAGCAGTACCGGCAGTTCACCGCACAGCCTCCAGTCACCAACAGCAGCGCGCGCCCAGCGTACTTCTTCACCAGGCCAGGAGCGGCCAGCGCCTCCTCCTCCCGCAATGGATCGGCAACGTACCCGGCGACATCGACCCGCTCCGCCGCCCGAGGAAGCACCTGGAGGAGAAGCGGATCGCGTGGATCTCCCGGCGTCATCCGGGCCACGAACGAGCGGGGCACAAGCAGTGGAAACCCACCCGCCGAGCCCCCTGCCTCGGCGGCCACCGATGCATCGAGCCCGAGGATCCGGCACAGTTCCACTGGATCGCGGATGGCGGCGGCGAGCTCCCGTTGCCAGGAACCGGGGGGCTGCTCGGTGGCTGCATCCGCACTCGAAACCGACGACGGAAGGGACAAGACCACAGGAAACTCCTCGGCCGGCGGCGGCGGACGTTGACAGCCGGCACGGCGGGAGCCACTCTGGACGCCTTCCACGGACCGTGCACGGTCCAAGATACGGCCGTCTCCCCGGAAAGAAAACGCCTGGGGGCCGGCGAACGGATCGGTACGTCCAGGAGCGAGAAACCAGTGGCAGGCTACAACACCAGCGAGTTTAAGAAGGGCCTCAAGGTCCAGATCGACGGCGATCCCTACCTGATGATCGAGTGCAACTTTGTGAAGCCCGGCAAGGGGCAGGCGCTCTACAAGTGCAAGCTTCGCAACCTCCTCCGCGGCACCGTCCTCGACCGCACCTACAAGAGCGGTGATTCGCTCGACGCCGCCGATATCGCCACGATCGAGGCCCAGTTCCTCTACAAGCAGGGGGAACTGTTTGTGTTCATGGATAACGCCAATTACGAGCAGTACGAGCTCACCAAAGTCCAAGTCGACGATGCCTGGAAGTGGATCAAGGAAGGCACCGTCTGCTCGATGCTCCTCTACAACGGCAACCCGATCTCGATGGAGGCACCCAACCACATGGTGCTCTTGGTCGAGTACGCCGAGCCGGCGATGCGTGGCAACACGGCCACCAATCTCACCAAGCCTGTGAAACTCGAAACCGGTGCCGACGTCACCGTGCCGGCCTTCATCGAGCAGGGCGACATGATCAAGATCGACACCCGCACCGGCGAATACCTGGAGCGGGTCCAGAAGTAGCCGCCGACGGCCTGCGGCCGCAGTTCCATGCGAAGCCGGGGCGAACCGGGGGAATGAAAAAAAGCAACAGCCCGCCGGACTTCCGGCGGGCTGTCGGCTTCGATGGAGAAACGACCAGGGAGTGGGGATCAGTCCCACCACCAGCGATCGGCTGGGAGATCGAGCGATGCATCGCGGGCGGCAGACACCGCGCCATTCTCGTCGTCGAGCAGGTTGGATGCATCGAGTGCCAACCTCGGTTGCAGCGTGACGCCACCACCGATCGGCGTCACAAGGCGGTTGCCACGCTGGATGGCGTTGATCGCCGGTTGGACCTCGAGGGGGGCAATAAACCGCTCGATGGTATAGGCCCCCTCGTTGCGCAGCGTCTCGGCTCCCCACTGGGTCCGCCCGTAGGCGTCATGCTCTTGCATCCACGCCGCCACGATCGACAGATCGACGAGGTTGCGGAGTTGGGCATAGACGGGATTGCGGGCGGCAATCTCGGGGTATTTTCTCGTGAACGATTCGGTGAACGTCTTGCTGGCTCGGTCAGGCCGGTTGGCCGACATCCGTTGGCCGTTGGGGAGCACCATCTCGTCGGCTCCCACCAGTTTCACGCCACGACCAACCAGTTCAATGCCCAGATCATCCTCGGTGGAGCGGACACACTGGTAGTCGGGGGTGAAGTACCACCGTTGCAGAGCATTGGTGGCCACACCGCCGTTGGCATTCAGGTCGACCCACGACTTCATATTCTTCGCCGGCACCCGTTCCAGGCCGATGCCGATGAGTTTCATCCGGTAGTCCGCCTCGACCATCACCTGAGCGAAGTGGGTCGACGGGCTGACACCGTCAACGCTCACATCCTGGGGGCCGAGTGCCTCACGCATTCCATCGACGAGTTCTGCCGGACTGGCCTTGGGATTGACTCGGCCAACCTTGTTGATGAACGACTGCAGGGCCGCCAGCCCCTCCTGCCTGGGATCGATCGAGCAGCCGATCGTCGCATCCGTCGGTTCACCCGGGGGGAACGCCCGCACCGCGGCGGCGAGATCCTCTAACAGCAGCGTCGGGCTCCCAGTCTCGATCCCCACCACCCGTCCGGTGGCATCACTGATCCAGCCTTCGGCAGGACCGGCGATCACCACTTCGCCCGGTTCGGACCCCTCTCCCGGATAGAGAAACACATACTGCACCCGCGTCAGTCCGGCGAGTTTCTGCAGCGTCTCTGGGATATCGCGTCCCGACTCACTCGCCCGAGCCACCTCGGCCTCAAGACGGGAAAGGGCCACCTTACGGAAGGAGGAACGCTTGCGGAGGTCGCCGGGGAGGTCTGCGTACACCGCTCGACGGCGCTCCCGCGACAGCCCCGCATCAGGCACGAACTTCGTCCGCAGCACCCCCTGAGCATCGATGACGACTCCGGCGGCACCGGCGGCGCTCCCCAGGCCACCACCACCCTGGCCGCCACCACCCTGACCGCCGCCGCCCATACCGCCACCACCCTGGCCGCCGCCCATACCGCCACCGCCCATTCCGCCACCACCTTGGCCACCCCCCATGCCACCACCGCCGCCACCCATGCCACCGCCGCCCATGCCACCGCCGCCCATCTGGGCGTGGGCGTTGCCGCACGGCGCCACCGCGACGGCAAGCGCGACCAGCGCCGTCGAAAACAGGGCGGCGACTCGACGGATGAGGGTCGTTCGATCGGCGAGGCGCTTGAGCATGGGCTTACCCGGCGAAGAAGGTCGGTCGGATGACGCTTGAACCTGAAAGACCCGCTCCATGGAGCGTAGTCCGGGGCTGCGGCGTCGGCAATCGAACGGCAGTTGCAGGGTTCGTCCGCTGAGAACTCGGACCGACCCCTGGTCTCCTCCTTTCTTCGGCCCGTTCCAGAGGAGGGCTTTGGCAGGAATGGGCCGTTTCAACTGACTCCCGCGGCGGGAACAGGGGCTGGGAAACGGTCGTGCGGATTGCAGCGGCCAGAGGCGTCGCTGAGCGGTCAGCCGGCCCGGGTGGAACTGCGTCCCCCGGAAAAACGGCGCCCACCATCAGGCCCTCCCCGGCCACCGTCATCGCGTCCCCCCCGTCCCGCACCTCCCTTGGCGAGGGTCACACCCGCCCGCACCATCCCCGGGCCGAGCAGTCCGGAGAGTTCGGCATGGAACTGGGGACTCCAGGCCACCGCGTGGCGATCGGCCTCCATCAGCACCCGGCGGCCGTCGGCGAGGTCGAGCACCAGTCGCAAGGGCACGCTTCCAGGGTGCCGATGGACGATCTCCGCCAACCGATCGAGCACCCCGGAATCGTGGCCCGGTTCTGCGATCCGCACCGTGACACTCTTCACCGGCTTCTGCCAGGCCTCGGCCAGTGGCACCATGTCGTTGACGATCAGGTTCGTCTCCTCGCTCCCGGCACGGCGGTCGATCGATCCGGAGACGAGCACCACGCTATCGGGCTGGATGCATTCGCCGAGCCGGGCGTACTCCTCCGGCCAGCAGATCGTCCGCACGATGCCATCCATATCCTCCAGATCGAACATCCCGTAGCGGGTGTGTGTCGATCCGGAGCGCGGTTGCTTCACGTTGGAGAGTTTCACTGCGGCGACCAGGCCCCCGATTACCACCTCGCTCTTCGGTGCAGCGGCCGCGAGGTCGGCCGTCCCGTGCGAACAGATCGCTCCGAGTACGTCGGCATACTCGGCTAGCGGATGGCTGTGAACGTAATAGCCGAGGACCTCCTTCTCGTACGACCGCGTCTCCATGTCAGAGAGTGGCGGCACATCGGGGAGGCCGGTGGGTGTGGCCGCTGGAGTGACCACCGCCGGCGCCTCGTCAAAGGCGTCGAAAAGGTTCTTCTGCCCGCTCTTCCGGTCGGCCGCCCGCGCGGCCCCGGCGGCAAGTGCCTTCTCGATCCCCGCCATCAATGCGGCCCGCTTAGCCCCCATCGAACGGTCGCCGCCGAGCGAGTCCAGTGCCCCGGCCTTGGCGAGGCTCTCCACGGCGGTTTTGTTGACCACCGACGAATCGAGTCGGCTGCAGAAATCATCGAGATCACGAAACGCCCCCCCCTTGGTACGTTCGGCGGTGATTGCCGCTGCGGCCTGGCTGCCGCAGCCCTTGATCGCCGAGAGCCCAAAGAGAATCCTGCCGCCGGAGACGGTGAAGTCACCCGTTGACGCGTTGACGTCGGGAGGGGCAACGTCAATCCCCATCCGCCGGCAGTCCTCGATGTGCTCCACCAACGCATCCTTCTTCTTGAAGTTGCGCCCGGTGATGTCGCCGGAGAGCAGGGCCGCCATGAACTCGACTGGGTGATGGTTTTTGAGGTGCGCCGTCTGCCAGGCGAGGTGGGCGTAGGCGGTGGAATGGCTTTTATTAAAACCGTAGCCGGCAAACTTTTCGATCAGTCCGAACAGGTCCTGAGCTTCCCCTGCCGACAGCCCCTGCGACTTCGCACCGGCGACGAACGTCTCGCGAAAGGCCGCGATCGTCTCCAGTTTCTTCTTGCTGATCGCCTTGATGCAGGTGTACGCGCTCGAGAGCTCGATGCCCCCGAGCCGCTCCAGGATCCGCATCACCTGCTCCTGGTACACCATCACCCCGTGGGTCTCTTCGAGCACCTCCTTCATCACCGGATGACGGTACTCGGCGGCCTTCCGACCATGCTTCACGGCGACGTAATCATCGACCATCCCCCCCTCGAGCGGACCAGGGCGGTAGAGGGCATTGACGGCGACGATGTCGCGAAAGTGATCCGGCTTCATCCTCTGGAGGAGATCGCGGATGCCGCCACTCTCAAGCTGAAAGATGCCCTTCGTCTCGCCACGGCAGAGGAGATCGAACGTCGACTGATCATCGAGCGGGAAGGCGAGTGGATCGAGGCGGACCCCGGTGGTGTCTTGGATGATGTCGATCGTCTTGGAAACGACGGTCAGAAACTTGAGCCCGAGGAAGTCCATCTTCATCAGGCCGGCCCGTTCGACGTCTCCCATCGCCCACTGGGTGATCACTTCCTCCTTACCGGTCACCCGCTGCAGCGGCACATACTCCACGAGCGGTCGGTCGGCAATCACCACCGCCGCGGCGTGGGTGCCGACATTCCGTGCCAGTCCCTCGATACGGCCGGCTAGATCCACCAACTCGCGAATCTCGGCGTCCGAATCACAGGCGGCCGCCAGCTGTGTCCCCGGCGCCGTGGCTTCGGCGATCGAGATCCCCAGTTGGTCGGGGACAAGAGCCACGATCGAGTCAACGCGCGAAATCGCCAGCCCCATCGCCCGGCCGACGTCGCGGATCGCAGCCCTGGCGGCGAGCGTCCCGAAGGTGCCGATCTGGGCGACATTCGCGGCACCGTACTTCTGCTTGACGTACTCGATGACCTCACCGCGGCGTTCCTTGCAGAAATCGATATCGATATCGGGCGCCTCCTTGCGGTTGACGTCAAGGAAACGTTCAAAGAGGAGGTCATATTCCAGCGGGCACACATGCGACAGGTAGAGCGAGTAGGCCACCAGTGCCCCCACGCCCGAACCCCTCGCCGCCGCGGGGATGTCCTGCTCCCGCGCATGGCGGACGAAATCCCAGACGATGAGGAAGTAACTCGAGAAGCCGAGCGTATCGATCACGCTCAGTTCCCGGTTGAGCCGCTCCATGACCTGCTGATGGAGAACGGTTTCCCCGTCTGACTCCGTCCAACGTTTTGCGATCCCGGCATAGCGGGCCTCCAGCCCCTCCATGCAGAGGCGGCGCAATTCCTCGGAGGCCGTCCGGCCATGGGGGACATCAAACCCGGGGAAATGACGCTTTCCCAGTTCGAGTTCGATCGAGATCGAGTCGGCGATCTCCTGGCTGCGGGCCACCGCGGCGCGGGCGACATCCCCCGCCACGTCAGCGAACGCGGCGTGCATCTCCTGGGGGCTCTTCAGATAGAACTCCGTCGATTCCATCCGCATCCGGGTGGTATCGTTGCGGAACCGGCCAGTGTTCACACAGAGGAGGATGTCCTGAGCCTCGGCATCCTCGCGGTTGACGTAGTGGCAGTCGCAGGTGGCCACTGGCGGGATGCCCAACGCGTTGGCCACCTCCAGTGCGGCCATGGTTACCTGCCGTTGGACCCCGAGTCCGTTGTCCTGGATCTCCAGGAAATAGCGGTCGCCGAAGACGTTCTGAAACCAACCGGCGACCTCCCGCCCCTGGGCGAGCTGGTCGGCTTGGTCGGCACCGACCCCGATCAGCGACCGGCTGAATTCGCTCGACAGGCAGCCCGAGAGGCAGACGAGCCCCGCGGAGTGGGCTTGGAGAAGTTCTTTGTCGATCCGCGGCTTGAAGTAAAAGCCCTCCAGATAGGCCTTCGTCGCCAGTTGCAGGAGGTTGGCAAATCCCTCCCGATCGCGGGCCAAGAGAGTGAGGTGGTAACTCGACTCCTTTTGGCTGCCGGCATCCTTCTGGAAGCGGCTCCCGGGGGCGATGTAGGCCTCGTAGCCGATGATCGGGTTGAGCCCGCGGTCCTTGGCAGCGGAATAGAACTCCAGTGCCCCATGGAGATTTCCATGATCCGTGATCGCCAACGCATTCATCCCCAACTCGGCCGTCCGCGCCACCAACCGATCGATAGAACTGGCGCCGTCGAGGAGGCTGTAGTGACTGTGGCAGTGGAGATGAACGAATTGTGCGGCGGACATCCGTGGCCTCGCAGGGGAGTTGGGGCCGACAGTGTACCGCGCTGGGGAAGGGAAACTGGCAATCCGCCGGTCCAGTGGGTGGCCGAACGTCAGCTGCGGGGATCGCTGATCGATCGCAGCATCCCCGCCAACTTCGCCTGCAGGTCGAGCACCACCTGCCAGTGAGCGAAATCGATCTCCACCCGTTCGTTCCCAGGACGCATCACAGCCCCTTCGGTGGCCTCGCGGAGCACCGCTTGCACATGGTCAAACAGTTCCCCCAGTTCGGCCGATTGCGCCGGGCTGAGTCGCTCCGGAAGTGGCGGAAGATCGCCAGGCAGGACAGGCCGATGCAGATCGGAAAGGTCAGGCACCGCCTCGGATGCATGAGCGGCGATCTTCTGCAAACGCTGCGCGAGTTCGCGGGCCTTCGCCCCATCGGCCGCCGGGAGTCGCGCGGCAATATCGGCGATCCGACGATCGATATCGGTGTGCGATCCGACGAGGAGAAGCGAGCGACCAATGGCGATGACGTCACCATCGCGAACGATCCGCACCTGGATGTCCTCGCCATTGACCTTGGTGCCATTGGTGCTCTCCAAGTCGGTGAGCACAATCTTGTCGTTGTCGACTTGGAACTTGAGGTGGTAGCGGCTGATCCGCTCGTCGTTGAGCTGGATCGAATTGCCCTCCTCACGTCCAATCGTGACCGGCGTATGGAGGCGGTCGAAGACCTTCCCCCGATCGGCGCCGTGCAGGACTCGGAGGGTAACGTGCGCCATGGGGAAAACAATTCCAGCCGGGCCGTTGGTCTCTCAACAAGCCGTCATGTCACAACGCTGACCTCGCCTCAATACATCGACGCTCATCCCCCGGTGGGGATGGGCCTTGGGGGTATAGATAGTTTGCCACACCTTTTCGGCGGACGGAAAAAAAGCCCCAGCCGGCCGCAGATTTCCCGCGGCGTCGTCCGCCGCCCCCGGCTGGAAGCGGGCTTCATCGGCGGCCCGTGGGCGGCTGTTTTCGTACCCAGGCCACCAATTCCTCGAGCCCCTCCCGCGTGGACTGCGGATGGACGAAGCCCGCTCGGAGCAACCTTTCGCAGGGGAAATCGGTGGGAGTGGTCGCCTCCCGGAGCCGTGCCGACGAGATCGGCAGCCCCCGCCCCAGGACGGCTGAGACTGCGTCCCCCACCGGGGCAAAGAGCCGGGCCAGCCACATGGGGACGCTCCGCGGCCGCGGAGCAGCCGCGACACTCGCCACGGTCGCTGCCAACTCAGCGGAGGAGAGCGGCACCGCATCGGTGACGTTGTAGACGGTGCACCCCAGTTCGGCTCGAGCAAGACAAAAGGCCACTGCCGCGCCGAGGTTGGCACGCGACACGACCGATCGGAGCGTCAAGCCCGCCCCCAGCAGGCTCGGTCGACCGGCAATCACGCGGCGCACGAAGGCCTCGAGATTCGTCCCCTCGTCAGGCCCGTAGACCGGAGCGGGACGGAGGATCACGGCGATGCGATGTGCATCCCCTAGAGCCCATTCCCTGACCAGCGCCTCGGCACGGGCTTTCGAGCCTCCATAGGTGTCGGAGGTTTCGGGAAGCGCATCCTCGAACCGCTTCCCCGGCCCCGGCGAAACGGCCATGATTGAACTGAGAAACACGAATCGGCGGACGCCCTGCCGCGCTGCCCAGTCAAGCCACTGCCGCGTCAGGTCGACGTTGATCTTCATCATTTCGTCGCCTGGCGAGACTCCCCGGAAGCCCTCATCCTGCCGGACTTCCAGATGGATGATCACGTCCGGAAGAGGATTCGGCAGCGTCTGCCCTGCCAGCACGGCTTCCCGAACACCTCCCAGCCATCCCGCGGGCAGGTCTGGGAGACCAGACCGCCCCGTCGCGGTTCCCGTGTGCCCAGCAGCAGCCAGGGAGCGGAGCAATCCGCGGCCAACGAAACCCCGGGCTCCGTTCACCAGGCACTGCATCGGTGTCAGCCCGCCATCGACTCGAGCCAGCGGGCGAAGCGTGGATACGTCTTCTCCCTGTCGAAGCAGGCCTCGGCCAGCCGCGTCGCCCCCTGCCGGCAGGCCTGCAGGAGTGAGCGATCCTTCGAGAAGACCGACAGAGCGCGGACCAGCGACTCCGGATCGCCTGCCGTGTAGTCCAGTCCGGCGCGGTGTTCGTCGATCAATGCCGACAGTTCGCCGGGCAACGAATTGACCAAGGCCAGCCCGGCAGCTGCGTAATCACAGGCCTTATAGGGCACCGCGACAAGCGTTTCCGGCCTCACCGCCACCAACCCCACGTCACAGCTGCAGAGGAGTTCGGCATAGGCCGCGCGCTTGAGAAGTCCGTGAACGACGACGCGCGTGGGCCCGGGGATGGCGGCAGCGGCGGTCCGCAGCCCCCCCTCGACCCGGCCGGTGCCGGCGATGTGGATGTCGATCTGTTCGCCCGCGGCCGATAACAAGCGCGCGGCGGCAATCACGGTATCGAGGTCCTGCCCACGTTCGAGCGTTCCGGCGAACACACAGGAAAGTGCTGGGGGGGGCGCCGCCTGGACGGCGGCGTCGAGAGGCGCAGAGCGGGGGGGAGAGGGATATTCCTGGAGAAACGCTCCGAGGTGGCAGACGTGCGTCGGGCGTTGGCCGGGGACATCCGCCAGCGACCTCTCGGCATACGTCGCTGTGGCAGCCGAGACACCGTCCGCCAACTCCAGGACTTGCCGCCGGCGACGTTTCATGCCCCCCAGCAGCACCGGGGAGACGATGTCGCGCAACCACCCCGGGAGCGGCAGCAGACGCTCGAACGTTTCCGGCCAGAGGTCCATCAGATCGACCACGAGCACCGAGTCGAGTCGGCTCGCCAGCCGCGCTGCGGCCTCCGGGCCCTCCAGCGGGGGCAGGCTCGCCAGGATGATGTCGGGGCGCTCCAATTCGCCGCTCGCGACCGCGGTCGTCGCCAACTTCTCAAGCCCCCGGCCGAAATCACGGTGGCTGCCGAGACGTTTCAACGACACGTTGCCCGTGTAGGGACGTACCGGGACCAAGCGAATTGCAAACCCTTCCTCGTCGAACAACTGCGGAGGGGGACGCCTGAACGCCTTGCGGCGATGGCTCCAGTTGGCGGTCCACCACGTGACGTCGTGGCCGCGGGCCGCCAGAACGCGGCAGAGGGTCCAGAACCGCAATGGCTGCAGGCCCTCTCCAGGGATGTCATCGAAGGGATTGACTACCCAGATTGCGAGGGGATGAGGCGTCAGCTCGGCACGGTTCATGGGACAAGCCTAGCAGATAGAGCCGGCCGGGTTGAGCGGGGGGGGTGAACCCCGGTCAGTTCCAGTCACCGAGGGCTTCGACGGCGGCTGCGGATCGGTCTCGCAGCCAGCCATCAAGCTGAGCCACGTCCTTGAGCTGTTGCCCGCGGACCCGGGGGACCACATAGAACGCCGAGCGAACCTCCGGCAGGGCGGTCAAGTCACCCCACAGTTTCTCGAATTGGGCCACCGGAAAGATATCCTCCTGGCCATGCCCCCAGCGTTTCTTCACATCTTTGAGCGTCACATAGCTCGGCATCCTGCCAGCCACGCGGCGGATGGCGGCGTTCACAACCAGCCCCCCATCGGCACCGGAAGCGGTCACGTCGGCACGCGTCAGACCGAAGACCGCGAGCATGCCATCGAGATCGATCCAGGTGGTGAGCGTGTTGTAGAAACGGAGCCGGAACTCATCCTCCTCATGGGGCATCGCCAGGCCCTCCACCAACCGCGGCCGGCCGTTGACGCGTGCCAAGCCCCCTCCGCGGTCCTCGATGCGTCGCGGAATGACCTCCACTCCCAGCGTCGCACCTCCGCGGATGTGACGGCCCAGGATGGCGGGATCGAGGTCAGTTCCCACGGTGTCGACGTTGTGGAGCATGAGCCAACGGAGCTGCGGTCGTGCCGCGAGGAGTCGCGCCAGCACGCCATTGCGGAGCATGTTGGGGAATTCGTACCAGTGTCCGACAGGATGGAGACACTGCTGCCACGCGTTGTCGGTGTAATCACTCCCCTCGCCAGCACTTTCCGCCCAGGCGACCAGCGCCGCATGGACGCTGTCTCGCATCTTCTGTCGCTGCTGGTCGAGTTGCTGATGGGCCGTCTCTTCCCAGGCAAACCGCAGGTCGCGGACCATCGGCACAAGCCGCAGCCCGATGGCCCTCCCTGGTGACAGGATCACGGGAAGTCGGGCAGCCTCCAACTGCCGATGGGTCAGATGGCTGGTGGTGACAACGTGCGGAAGTTCGCATCCCGCGAGCCGACCGATCCGCCGCGCCTTGGCAACGTGGATGTCGAGAAAGGTGCGGTAGTGGCCGGCGATGCGACAAAACGGGTGGAGCGCCTTGACCACACCGGCTCCTTGAGTCCACCGACTGCCGACTCCGGCGGCGAGGGTCACGACCGCCGCCTCCCCACGGGCCAGCGCCTCTCCCCCCAGACGGCGAAGTCCGTCGTCGTCATTCTCTCCCCGGTGCAAGTTGCCACCAACCCACTCCACGTCGCCATCCGCGACATCCTCGATCGTGGTCGCTGCGGGGAGACGGTTCTGTGCCAGACCGATGCGGCCGCTTTGCAATTCGTCGCGGATCTGTTCGTGTTCGATCTCGTCGAATCCCATCAACGCCAGCGTCGCCCGGAGATCGCGGACACTCGTCTGGGACGTCCCTTCGACCGGAAAAAGCCGGTCGAAGAGGGTCTGCACCATCCCTGCCAGTTGCGGCTTCGTCCGGCAGGCGGCGGCGAACGCTTCGAGTTCCACCCGCCGACAATCTGGCAGCTCCCGCTGCACGGCCCGCAGGAGGTGCGGCACAGCCTGGGCGTAGTAGCCCGATGGCATCAACGCCCCCGCGCCGCTCTGGAGTTCACACCACGTGCCCTTGTGGTTAACGGCGAAGTCGTAGACCACCGGTTCCATCGCGAATGGCAGACCATTCTCGAATTCCTGCTTGGTGGCCGTCATGATCCCGGCAAGTGCCTCCTGACCTTCGGCTTTGGCCGCGGGATCGAAAATGAATCCCATGCCACCGCCCGACATGCCGCCGAGCATCCAGAATCCCCAGAAGCGGTCGCCAAACCGGTTCCGCACCCGGTCGATGAGCGCCTCGGTATAGGCGTTGCTGGCCCAGGGAATGATCGTCTGAATCGGACCGGTGAAGTTCCGCGTCGTGGCAGCAGCGATGCGGCGAACATCACCGCAAGCGACCCCCTCGATGATGTCATCGAGCACCCCTCCCGCCTCGCGGCGGGCCTGCCACTCGTCCTCCGAACGGAGGAGGTATTTTTCCGTGACCATTTCCAGAATGGGGCCGACGTTCTGCGCCATCCCTCCGTGCACGAGGACCAGCGATTCCTGCAGATCGCCGCCGAGCGGAACCGGGTCGTGCCGCGGCAGGAGTCGCCCCCGGCTGACGCCGAATTCAGGGTCGCCTTCGACCGCTACCACTCCCCGGATCAGTTTGGCCGCTGGCCACACCCCCCCCGAATCCTGCCATCCACCGCCACTTCCCCCCAGCCATTCCCCGAGAATCGCCCGGGCGGCCACGAGGCGACGCTCGGGCTCGGACAGCCCGCCGGTCAATGAGCCCGCCTGGCCGGTGGCCCGCATACAGACTGCGATCAGGGACGCCAGGAGGTTGGTCGAGACCGCCAGTCGCGATCCCTTGGGAATCCCATTGACGCTGCTGAGCAGTTCCAGTCCCTGTCCGGGGCCAATCACCCTGCCGAACACGTCGGCCAGGCGCTCTCCTGAGCCCTCGATCCCCGGTGGCACGACACCGGAGGCGATCACGGCGGCCTTGAGCAGTCCGAGATGATCGCGGCCGAAGTCGAACACCTCGCCGAGGTCGGTGATATCCGCGGTGGCGCCAAGATCGAGGCTCGTGAGTCGGAGGAGCGGTTCATCGATCACCCGCAGGAACGCCTCCACCGGCGGGCGCGGCTGCGGATCGCGACCATGGACACCAAGGTCGACGGAGATGTTGAGGACGCGGGCTGCCTCCGGACAGTCCATTCCCAGGAAGAAGATGTCGCTCCAACCAGCGTGCGACAGGTCCATCCGAACAGGCGTCGACTCGTGAAGGATCGGATACAACCCGGACCGAGTATCGGCACAGCGGGCGAGGAGATCTGCGCGGATGCGGAGCGGATGATCGGCAGCGTGGCCGATGCGGAACATCCACTGGTTGCCACGGAGCGACCGGACGGAGTGCCGCACCTGATTGGCGAGGGTCTGGAGGCCGAGTTCCCGGTAGCCGGCAGCCAGGGCGCTCGACAGCCCAGACGACGGCCCGCTGGTTGCCTGTTCCCCGAGAAAGGCATCAATCGCCTCTTCGAAGCGCCGGCGGAGGAGCAGGCGAAATCCACCGACAGGGATCAGCCCCGCTTCGGGCCCACCACTCGAGTCGAGGGCCGGCGGGAGGTGGTAGCGGTGGATCGCAGCCAGGAAGAACAGCGCCCGGACACGTTGATACAGGTTTGGGCATGCCCGGCGGAAGGCGTCGAGGGCGGCGCACTCCCCCAGCAAATCCTCCGCCGACATCCCCAGGCAGACCCCTTCGACCGACCGGTCGCGAAGGGCCTGATCGGTGGCCGTGATGATGGCAACAAGCCTGCTCATGGATCCATCGGCCGCCGGGCGAGGAGTTCGACAAGTTGACTGAGGACATCCGCCCGGTCATCGCCAGCCAGAGCCAGAGCCAACTGGGCTTTCAGTGTGCCGTACCGCTCGCCGAGATCGTATCTGGTCCCCTGGACCTGAAACGCGAGATACCGCTCCTGCCGGGCGAGTCTCCCCAATGCCGCCGACAACAGCGGTTTCCCCTGATCCCCCCCCGTGGCCAGCAGATCGAACACGGCGGGCGTGAGGACATGCATGCCAAAAAAGCAGAGATAATGCCCGGCCCGAAGCCCCGGCACGATCAATTCCTGCTCGGCCTGCGTGGGAGTGGGCTTTTCGAGGACGGTCTCGATCTCGTAGAGCGAGCGGGTGTGTGCCACACGTCGGCCACCAACGGCACCAAACGATGGAAGCAAACTTTCCCGGGTGGGCTGGACCGCCGACACCGCACAGCCCTCGCGGCGGGCGGTCTCCACCAATTGCACCGCGCACCGGCTCGCTGTCTCGCTGACGTAGAGATGGTCCCCCACGAAGTGGAGAAATGGCTCGTCGCCCACGAATCCCCGCGCACAGAACACCGCGGCCCCGTAACCGGCAGGCTCCTCCTGCGGGATCAGTTCCAGCCTGGAAGGACGCCGGCCGGCGGCTGCCCTGAATACTGCTTCATCCCCGGGACGGACGACAACGGCGATTTCATCCACTCCGGCGACCACCGCCTCGTCGATGATGATCTCCAGCGCCGATCGGCCGACACCGTCGCTGTCGACCAACCGTTGCAGCGGAATGGCCTGCTGATCGCGGCCGGCGGCGGTGATCACGGCTTTGCGGAGGTTCATGGAGGCATCCGGTGGGGCGAACTCAAGAATCACCCCCGATGGCCTGCCACGCAAGCCACCTCACCCCGGCCGAATGGAAAAATCTCATCCCAGGTAGAGCTCCGCGAGGTGGCGGCGGGCGATTGTGTCCCACGAGAAGTCGGACCGCACCCAGTCGGCCCCTCTGTGCCCCATGGCGGCAAGTGCGTCGGGCGGGACGGCCGTGGCTGCGCGGATCCCCGCCACCAACCCCTCGACAGTCGGGGGCACGCACCACCCACAAGCCCTGGAGACAACACCGTCCCAAGGGGCCGCCGTCGTCACAACTGCCGGCACGCCGCAGGCCAGTGCCTCCCCAACCGTGAGCGCAAAGGCCTCGGACCGCGAGGGGAGGATGAACAGGTCGAGCCCCGAGTAGTAATCCCCCAGCGCCGCCAGGGGAACCGGCGGCTGGATGCGGACGCTGTCATCGATGCCCAGGCTCACAGCTTGGCGGCGGAGCCGCCCCACGATCTGTGCGTCACCGGGCCCCGTGAGTGACAACCGCCACCCTGCCGGCCGCACCACCGACCAAGCAACGAGCAGTGCAGCGAGGTTTTTGATCGGCAGGATCCGCCCCAGGTAGCCCGCCTCTCTCACCCCCTCGGTGGGGCGGACTGAGGGCGTGGCCACGGGTGGGACGACTCCCAAGGGCACGAGTTTCGGCCTGCATCCGCTCAGCAATCGCTCCAGATCGGCCGCCTCCTGCGGCGCAGTGGCGTGGATCGCCTGCGCGGCGGCAAGCCGCCGTCGCAGGCAGGTCTCGAACACCAGTCGTTTGCGGATTGGGCTCTTTCGCAGCGCCTCTTCCCGCAGCATCCCGTGCGGTGAGATGACGACGTCCACCCCCGATTCCTCGGCAGCCGCTGCGGCGGCTAACACTGGCGCTACCCACACTCCATGCACATGCACCACCAACCGCTGTCCCTCCCTGGCCGCAGTCGTGGCCCGCCTGCGGACCAGTGCCGCCAGGCTGTTTGCCGCCCGCCATTGACCGAGCGGGTGCCAGGGCTGTCGGAAGCCAGTGACAGTAATTCCGGATCGCGATGCGGCCCTACCGATGACCGCGGCCAGCGGAGAGGCGTGCTGCCCAGCGATCTCCACTGCCACGCCGATCCCAGCCAGCGCCTCTGCCAACTGCCCAACACACACTGGGATTCCGCCGTCGTCCTCAAGCGTGCTTGAGACCAGGATCACGCGGCAACCGAAGGACGCAGCCGGTGTGGCCATGAGATTTCCGGAGGCGTCGTGGCCTCTCCCCTCCAGCCAAGATCCAATTCCTCAGTGCGGCAGGGCGTGTCCGATGTGTTGCTGGACAGGCAACGAATGCAGTGGCGGCAGGGGCCGTTCGAAGCTTCTGGCCTCCGCAGCACGACGTTGATCCCGCTGCTGCCGATCCCGGCCCCCGACGGGAGCCATGACCGCCCAGCCAGTAAACACCAATTCCAGCATCCCAAAGCCTCCTGGCGAAAAGAATGCCGCCTCCGCAATGTTGCTCAGCAGGCAGGCAGCGAGCACGGTGACTGTCAGCATCCCGCCCCGAGTCGACAACAGGATGAGCATCGCTATCCACAGAAATATGATTGTCGCCATCGGAATGCCGAACTCTTCGATGACCGCCAAGGGCAAGACGCCCTTTTCCACTGGAGCAATGACCGCCAGCCCCAGAATCGGATCACGCCCGATACTCCCCATGTCCGCGGGGTCAGATGGCACACCGAAACCGACTCCAAGCAGAGGATTGCGGCGGATGTTGATCATCAGACTTTCCATCACCGCTCCACGAGACTTCATGCCCGCTTCGACGAGCGACACATCCTCGCCGTCTTCAATCGCCGCCTTGGCGATGAATTCTCGAGCCAGCGAGGCAATTCTCCCGCCAAAGGCAGCCAGCATGACCATCATCAGCAAGGTAGCCACGACGAGACGCGTCCCCACGATCTGGGGATGGAGGCGGTATCGCACGACGAGGCTGCTTGCCATCGCATAGCCAAATCCAGCAACGATCCCGCCGAGATAGGCAACCAGGCTAATGCGGGCGCTGGTGCGGATCATCAGGTAAAGACTGATCAATAACACCACGATCCGCCACAGCCGGAGTGGCCGGACAGTGAGGCACTGGATGGTGAGGGCGGCGGCGAGGAATGCAAGCATCGGTCCCAAAGACTGCGAGTGTTGCAAAGCCCCCTTAAAAAGGGTGGCGGTTCCACGATAATAAGCCCGTCCCGGAAAGGCGACGAGGATCACGAGGGAGGCGAGCGACAGGAGGATGAGTCCGCCGAAGATCATCTGCGCGGTGGTCCGCCGCTCGTCTTCATCCATACCTCCCCAGCCGCCGAGCGAGGCGAGGATCGCCGTCGCAAACATAATTATTTTGAGAATCGAGAGATCAGGCGCCCGACTGATGGCGAGGGAGTGGAGCAGCATCAGGCCGAGCATCGCCGCCGTGGCCCACATGATGCCGGCCCTCTTGGTGACCGCGTTTCTGCTCACGCCATGAATGACCACCGACATGGCTGCAGCGAGTACCACCACGTGGCGGAGCGTTGCGGCGTAGAGCGGAGGGCCTCCGATATCATGATTCATCATGTTGAACAGCCACACCAGAAACAGGGCGATGATCGCCTGTCGGCGGCCGGCGAACGCGTAGCCCGCGATCACCAGGTAACTCAGGGCCGATGTCGGCGGCGACGCCGCGCGGAGCACCACGGCCAGAAACGGCACGGCGAGGAGTTGAAACGTCCAGCGGAAGCGATCGGCGGATCGGCTGCCAATCGGGTATTCAACAGACAGTTCGGAGCGGGCCTGGTGCGGATGAAGAGCGTACGGTGCGTTCATCGTCGATAGTCTCCATCCTCTTTTTGACGCGTGCTTTTCAGCGCCGGCATGCTGCCGAGGCGGGCCATGCGGCGGAGAAAGGCCTCCACCGCTCGTTCCGGGCTCTGTCGCCACGCAACCTCTCGGACCTGCCGCCGCCGGCTGGCTCCTATCCTACCGCCGGAGAGACAGTGGCCCAGTGCATCGGCGAGGGCCGCGGCATCTGCCGCCGGAACGACCAACCCTGCCGCCGGGGAATCGATGATCACGGCCGCTCCGCAGGCGGCAGTACAGACCGTC
>QWOP01000059.1 GCA_003669605.1 Planctomycetota bacterium | reverse complement strand
TACGGCGGCGGGGAGCGGCATCAGCGCGGTCGTGGTCTGTGGCCTCGAGACCCACGTCTGTATCAGCCAGACCGTCCTCGATCTCCTCGCCACCGGGATCGCGGTGTTCGTCGCCGTCGATGCGGTCGCCTCGCGGCACCGGATCGATCACGACGTCGCCCTCCGGCGCCTCGAGAATGCCGGAGCGATCCTCACGACGACCGAGGCGATCCTCTTCGAATGGTGCCGCTCAGCCGACCATCCGGCCTTCCGGGAGGTGCGGCAGTGCGTTCTCGACCGGCGAGGAGAAGCCCAGTCGCCCTCGGCCTGACCGGAGCCGGCAGGCTCACGACCCGGCAGGGGGATCGCGGAGATCGACCTTGTCGGCCGAGGTGCTGTCGAGCGACCGCAACCGGGCGATCTTCGCCGCCGCGGAGGGCTCCCGCTCCGGTTCGCGCCCCGGGGCAGCGCCGAACACGATGATCCGACCGTCGGCGCCAACAAGCTCCCACACCCGTGCTTGGCCTTCGGCCGTGGAGACGGTCACCGCCCGGCACTCGCTCATCCCCAGTTTCGTCCATTCCGGCGCGATGCAGTGCGCCAGCGACGCTCCCTCCTCGACCGCCGGGTCGCCCCATCGCGCCCCCTCCGGTCCCTGCGGGCTCGACTCGATCCCCGCCAGCCGCGGGTAGGCCGCTGCCGACTCGGCGGTGAAGTCGGCGCTGGGGAGCACCACCCCCTCGGCATCGACGGCGAGGAGGCCGCCGGCCACGCCGACCATCGCCGCCGGTTCGCGGCACCGCACCTCAACCAGCGCCGCAGCCGGGTGGCGCAGTTCCACCTTCACCACCTGCCGCACCCAGGGGTGCATGTCGAAGGCGCGCGCGAGGCGGTTGGCGAGCTCCGGATCGTGGAGCGGCAGACCATGGTCAAGGCTGGCATTGTGGAGGGCCTCGGCGCGGATGTCGGCCTTCACCCACGGTGCCTGTCCGCGCAGCTCGATCGCGTCGGGAAGGAGGACAACGTCGTCGCTCTCCCCTACCCGCTTGGCCACCTGTGGCCAGACGAAGGCGGTAAGCCCCACGGCCGCGAGCACAACGGCGACCGCGCCGAGCCCCACACGCCGGGCGAGAATCGCCCTCCAGACCGAAGGCTCCTCCGCGGGGGGCTCGGGGAGCGGGGCGCGGCGGCGGGAATTGGGTGTCATGGCATCGCCGGCAGGCCGGTCACCAGAGCTCGATCTGGGGGGTGAGCTCGACGCCGAGGCGCTCCCGCACGCGCGCCCGGACCTGCTCGACAAGGAGGCGAACATCGTCGCTCGTACAGCCGGGCTGGGCGACGACGTAGTTCGACCGCGGCCCGTGGATCGAGGCCTCCCCGACGCGGATGTCGCGGGCCCCGGCCTGGGTGACGAGGGCCTCGGCGGTGGAGCCGTGGGGATCCTTGAACATCATCGCCACCGTCCGCACGCCGGCCGGCTGTTCGGTGCGATCAACCATCCAGCGCTTCTGCATCCGTTTCGTGAGCAGATCGGTGTCCTCGGCTTCGAGCACGAGGCGGCAACCGATGACGATGACATCATCGAGGTTGCTCCACCGCGAACCGAACGTCAGATCGGCCCCGGTCCGTTCCACGACCGTGCCGTCGGCGGTCATCACCGTCACCGTCCGCACCGTGTCGCCGATGTCGCCACCGCGGCCCCCGGCATTGCCGACGAGCGCTCCCCCCACCGTCCCCGGTATGCCGACGAGCGTCTCGAGCCCGGAGAGCCCGGCCTGAACAGCGGCCGCCACGACATGGACGAGCTTCGCGCCGGCGCCGGCCTGCAGCGTCGTCCCCTCCACCGCGATCGCGGAGAAGGCCGGCGCCGAGAGGCGAACGACCATCCCTGCAAACCCCGCGGCAGGGACGAGGACGTTCGAACCACCGCCGATGACGCGCAGCGGAATCGAATGCTCCTGACAACGCTTCACCACTCGGCCGAGGGCCGCCACGTCGACCGGCTCACAGAACCACTTGGCCGGTCCGCCGACTCCCAGCCAGGTGTGCGGGGCGAGCGGCTCGGCCAAGCCGACCGCCACGCCGAGATCGTCAAACGGCGATCCCTCCCCACTTCCCGCTGCGTCACCACCAGCCGCTTTCACGCTCATCCATGGTCCCTCGTCGGTGTCTGTCGATCGCCAACCGGCATCGGAAACCTCCGCGGCCGGGGTCCGGGCAAGGGCTGCCGCATCTGGGGCCCGTTCGAGCCGGGGCAAGAACCCCGATTGTGGCGCCGGCGATCCGCTCCCGTCCATGCCCCCGCGGCCGGCGTCAGGCCGCCCGCTTCCTCCGCACCGTTTCATCGGCCGGATGGGCGAGCTCCAGCCAGGCATCGACGACCCCCGCCAGCGGCACCTGGGGCTCCCCCGGATCACTCGGATCGCCCGGATCGGGCCGGGAAGCGGGGGGCGAGCCGACGACGAGGACGCAGTCGCGCGATCCGAGCCCCGAGAGGAGCCGATCGATCCGGGCATAAGCGGCCAGCTGACGGCTGCCGGCGCTGGCGTCGAGAACCCCCTCGGGGGCGACGAGGCAATCGTTGCACCAGCGCGACACCCGCTCCGCAAACCGTCCCCCCCCTCCCAGCGGCCCGAGTGCCTTCTCCTCGGCGAGGACCACGAGCCTACCGGGGGTGAGCCGCCGGAGGCTCGTCAGGGTCGAGGCGAGGGCATGGCCGCTGGTTGGCTGGTCGACGAACACATGGACATCCTGGCCACGGCGGATCCGCTCGAGCCGCCCCGGCACACCGCCGGTCGATTCGAGGCCCCGCGCTACCAGTTCCATCGGCACCCCCTGGGCGATGCCGACCGCCGCCGCGAGGAGCCCGTTGCGGACGAAAGACGCCACCGGGACGGTGACGCCGACGGCCGCCGCATCCCCGGCATGGCGGAGGAGGAAGGTCTGCCCGCCGAGATGGCGCTCGACGGCGGTGGCCGTCAGATCCGCCCGGCGGTTCAGCCCCACGCCGACGGTTCTGCGGCGCGGCCTGTGGCGGCGCTCCGCGGTGTGACGGCCAACGAGCCGACGGACGCGGGCGTCATCGAGATTGGCGAACAGGCAGCCATCTTCCCCGAGCGAGTCGAGGATTCGCTCCTTGATCTCATGGTAGGCCTCGATCGTGCCGTGGCGGTCAAGGTGGGCGCTGGCGAGGTTTGTGACGACGACCGCGTCGCATGACACCCCGGCCAGCGCGTGGCGGGCGAGCATGACGCTCGACACCTCGATGACGGCATGGGTGCAGCCGGTCGCGGCCAGCCGCCCGAGCCAGGCGGCGAGCTCGGCAGGGCGATCGAAGGCCGCCGGCACTGGCGTGGTCGCATCGCCGTCGAGGCAGCCGAGATCAGAGAGGACGCCGACGCTCATCCCCCCTTCGGCGAGGACCGACGCGGTCAGCCACGCCGTCGTCGTCTTCCCGCTCGTGCCGGTGATGGCGATCACCTCCATCTTCCGGGCCGGGTCGCCGGCCAGCGCGTGCGCCAGTCGGGCCTGCGCCCAGGCGGTGTCGGGCACGAGGCACAGCGGTGTGCCGAAGGTGGGAATGATCCGTTCGGCGACGATCCCCGCCACGCCCCGCGCGATCGCTTTGGCGGCCTGTTCGTGGCCATCCCCGCCATCCTCGAGCCGAGCGATGAACAGGTCCCCTGGCCGGCAGGCCTCGGGGGTGTCGTGGCAGCCGCGGGCGACGATGTCGTCGCAGGCCACGAACCGAGCCCGCGGAAAGATTTCCGAGAGCCGCACCCCGACGCTTCCAGCGGCCCCCTTCGAGGATCCCCGGGCTTCCCGCCCCCCATCACCACGCACGCCATCGACCATGACGGCCTCCTCGCTGCTTTGTGCCGCGTCTCCGCGGGCGTCTTCACCGGGGTCGTCCTTGACCACGGCGCGAGCAGCATTGTCCGTGGGGCGGTTCCGGGGTCAACCCCGCGATTCGACAGCTTTTTGGCGGCGTTGCACCGTCCCCCACGGCTGCTCATCCCTCCTCTCTTGCCGCGTCCGTGGCCGATCGGCTAGCGTCCCCTGCACAGAATCCCGCGCGACCGCCCTTGCCAGGAACCGCCGATCATGCATGGAGCCCGCGTCCACGATCCGATCGTCCGCGGCCTGCCGCGCGCCGAGTGGCCGGCCCCGCCATTGCTCCACAGCGCGGCGCCCCGCAGCGGCCCGCGGCGCGTTCTCTGGGTCGGGGGGGTCGACGACGAGGAGCTGTCGATGGCGCGAAGCGCGCTGGTGCGGCTGACCGGATGCGCCGTCACGACGCTGGCCGGCCCCGCCGCGGGCCTGGCGGCGCGCCATCGCGACAGCGGCTCCGCTGGATCGCTCCCCCCCCTCGACGGCATCCTCCTCGCCGTCGATCGGCCCGGCCGATGGAGCACGGAGGATGCCCTCGCGCTGGCGCAGGCTTTCCCCCTGACACCGATCTTCGCCATCGCCTCGAGCCTTTGCGACGGCCGGCGGCGGAGCGGCCCGCCGCTGCCGGGGATCGAGGAGCTGCCGTGGCACGATGCTGCCGGGCGCCTGGCCCGGTGGTTCGTCGACCTCGACGCCGGGCTCCCCGGCTCGCTCGGCCTCGCCCCTACCGTGCGGCGCGAGGATCGGTTTCTCGAGGCGCCCACCTTCCAGCCCCATTCCCGCCCCGCGGCGGGGCAGGCACCGGTCACCGTGGCGGCCCGGACGGCGCTCGACCTCGACGGGCTCGTCGATCTCCTCGCCGCCGCCGGACATCCGATTGTGCAACGGACGCTCGGCCGGCCGGAGCTCTCCCCCCCCGGCCGCCTCGTCGTCTGGGATGCCGGCCGGCTCGACGGAGCCGACCTGGAATGGCTGCGGTTGCTCGTGGCCAACCGCCCCAGCGTGGCGGTCGTGGTGCTCGATTCCTTCCCCCGCGGCGACAGCGGCCGGGCAGTGCTGCGCGCGGGGGGGGCCGCCCTCCTCGGCCGGCCGGTGGCGCTCGAGGTGCTCGCCGGCACCCTCCGCGGCCTCGCCACGGTGACAAGCGGAGCTTGAAACCGGGGCGCGGCGGCGGGAAGGCAGGCCCCGGTTGCCGGCGAAGACAGTCTTCCACCGCCGACAGTGGGATTGGTGGGACCCGCCGGCATCGCTAGCATCGCCCCGTCGTGGCGGCCTTTACCCGCCCCTTCCCCGCGAGCCGTCCATGAGCGCTGTCGAGCCCCACCGGCATGACCGTCAATCCCGGGGCTTGCTGGCGATGCTCGTCGCGCTGGCAGCGCTCCCACTGGCGGCGCTGGGGTGCCGGCATCTGGCTGCGGTTCCCGCCCTCGATCCGGCGCGGCTCGAGGAGACGGTCGGCAGCGCCTTTAACCGCGGGAGTCCGTGGCAGGAGGGGCTCCCCGAGCGGCATGTCGTCCAAGCTGGCCAACTGGTGATCCACGCCGATTTCGGCCTCGCCGAGCAGCACCGCCTGATCCGTGATCTGGAGACGCTGCGGACGGAGGTCTCCCAGGACCTGGGGCTGCCGATCTCAGACGAGCCGGTCCATCTCTATCTCTTCTCCGACACCAGCCGGTACGACACCTTCGCCGCCCGCTACTTCCCCAACTTCCCGGTGCGGCGCGCGTTCTTCGTCGAGACCGACACGACGCTTGCGGTCTTCGCCCCCTGGCAGGACCGGATCGCCGAGGATCTCCGTCATGAGACGACTCACGGCTATGTCCACGCCGTCGTCCCCACCGTGCCCCTGTGGCTCGACGAGGGAATCGCCGAACACTTCGAGCTGCCGCGCGGCAGCGACGGGATCCATCCGCAGCATGTCGCCCACCTCGGCGGCCGGTTCCTCGAGGGGACCTGGCGATTGGATCTTGCGCGACTCGAGTCGCTCGCGTCGGCCGGGGAGATGTCGCAGGACCACTACGCCGAGTCGTGGGCGTGGGTCCAATGGCTCCTCCACACGACCCCCCAGCGGCGCCGGAT